>JAJYKR010000059.1 GCA_021788415.1 archaeon | reverse complement strand
CTTGGCCTCACCGGCAGGCTTGCCCAGCTGTATGCCGAAGTCCGTCTTCTTGGTGGTCGCGTCGGTGAGTATGTCCTCCACCATCCTGTTCATCAGCGCGATGGCCGACAGCGCGTCTTCCTCGGTCACCTCGTCCCTGAGGAGCACCCTGGCCCTGGCTGTGGCGATCCTGATGAGCGCCTCCAGGGTCCTGGGGGTCGGAGGGATCGAGTCTTCGGTCGTGCTCGACCTCCTCAGCTCGAGGTAGAACTCCCTGATCCTGTCCATGGCCCCCTTTGTGAGATTCGGCGAGATCCTCTTCGCGTAAGTGAGATACTTCTTGAGCAGGCTGAACTCGATGGGCGGGGGCGCCGTGTATGACCTCCGGGCGTGGACGGAAAGGATGTGCGTGGCGAGCCGTTCGTCGTCCGCCGGGGTCGGCTGGTCCCTGAAGACAAAGATGATGTCGAACCTGGTCAGCAGCGGGATGGGCAGCGTCCCGATGTTCTCGATGAGGTTCTGGAAGGGATTGTACCTCCCCAGCACCGGGTTGCAGGCCGCCAGTATCGCGGTCCTCGCGTTCAGGGTGGCGTAGATGCCCCCCTTCGCGATGGTGACCGTCTGCTGCTCCATCATCTCGTGGAGCGCGGTCCTGTCCTCGGGCTTCATCTTCTCGAACTCGTCAATGGCCGCGATCCCCAGGTCTGCGAGGACGACCACGCCAGCTTCGAGCATCAGGACGTTCTTCTCCCTGATCACGGCGGCGGACAGCCCGGCTGCGGTGGTCCCCCTCCCTGAGGCATACAGCCCCCTCGGCGCCACCTGCGAAGCGAACTTCAGCATCTCTGACTTACCGGTCCCGGGGTCGCCGACGAATAGGGCGTTGATGTCCCCCCTGAGCTTGGTCCCGTCCGGGAGTACGGTCGCGCTCCCGCCCGCCAGCAGGAGCAGTATCGCCTCCTTCTCGGGCTGATGCCCGAGTATCACCGGGGCGATCGAGCTGACCAGCCTGTCGTAGGCGTCCGGCGAGGCTGCGATCTTCTTGATCAGCTCCTCGTCCTCCTTGCTCACCAGCACCTGGTCGGGCTCCTTCCCCTTGACCTCGACGTGGTTGCAGTCCACCTGGGACCTGAAGAGCCTCGTCTTCACCTGGCCCAGCGTGTAGTCTGGCACGGCCCTCACCACCCCTGTCAGCACCACCCTGTCCCCGGGCCTCGCGGTGTTCACCATGTCTCCGTCGACGTTTACGTCGAAGAACTGCGGGAGCTGCCCCGGCGGGAGCTCTTCCGGAAGCTCCTGAACGCGCACCACCTGGAAGTCGATGAACCTGCTCTGCCTCCTGTCCAGCTCGAAGTTCCTCACCTCTCCGCACAGCTCGCACTTCGGCGGCCGCTTGAGCGCCATGTCGTCCTGCTCCTGGTACGTCAGGTGCCCGCTCGGGCAGACCCAGGCGGCCTCGGTCATCAGCGGCCTGAGCTCAGACGTCCTGACGACCATCCCTGAAATGGCGAGCATCTTGTCGATGTATGACGTGTCCACCTTCCGGAGGGGGACCAGGTCCGTCAGCCCCCTGAGCCTGACGGTCAGCTCCCTCTTGACCCTGTCCGCATAGAGCGCGTTCTCGCTTCTCATGGTCTCGAAGGCGGCGATCTTGAAAGACGCCAGGGACGAGTCCGGCTCCAGGAGCACCCTGTTGGCCAGGTCGTTGTTGTACCTCAGGAGGTCGCCGAAGTCGACCACCAACGACTTGCCCTCCTTGGAGATAAGCTGAGATATCTTCTCCCTGTATACCGGGTCCCCCGACTTGTCTTTCACGGACTTTAGGAAGTCCTCGAACTGCTCTGACAGCTTGCCGCTGGCGAGGGTAGCCAACTACTTCTGTCCCCCCAGAAGCCCGCTCTTCCACTCCTTGGAAAGGGACTGGGAGATGGCGAAGAAGGAGTTCTCCTCGGGCGTGAGCTTGTCCGTCAGCGTCGACGCCGAGGCAGAGGAACTTGAGAGCGACAGCAGCTTGCTGAGCCTGATCCCCACCAGGTCGTAACAGACGGCCCTGAGGCGGTCGAAGTCCTCCCTCCTGACCTTGCCTTCCGAAGCCCCCGCTGCGAGGGCCCCGAGCCTCCTTCTCATCCTGACGTAAAAGTCCGGCGGGAGGCCGGACAGCTGGAGCGGCCCCATCATCTTCTCCCTGCTGAGCGCGCTGAATATCTCGTTCTCGAACGGCGTCTCCGCGACGTCTGCCATCCCCTGGGTCACGAGCTCGTCCAGCACATACCTGGGGAGTTCGACCGTCTCTCCTTCGGCGAGCTTCTCGATGTGGAAGTCGCCGACGGTGAGGTCCTCGATCGACGAGCGCATCTTCGCCCTCGCGGTCCCGAGGAGGTACTCCCTCTCACGGCGTTCGAGCATCTGCCTTAGGGCGATTTGCTCCTCGGACAAAGCGGACGCCGACGACCCCGTGTCGATAATAAACATTGGGCGGTCGTTGCGCCCCTAGGGCTGACCCGGGCTCGCATCCTCGGACTCCCCCC
>JAJYKR010000058.1 GCA_021788415.1 archaeon | reverse complement strand
CCCGGCACCGACGAGCAGGATGATAGCGACCTCCGCGATGAGCATGTAGAAGTCCCCGAGGGGGAGCTGGTCGAATGTGGCGAAGAGGGTGGAGAAGTCCGGGTTGCTCGACGAGATGCCGAGGGCTGGGACCTGGAAGAGCGGGATCTCCATGGTCAGGATGAACAGGTTGGCCTCCGAAGACCCACCGGCATAAGGGAGGGAGACAGGAGCAGCCGCCTGGACCGTGGCGTACACCGTCGAGGGGCTGTTCGGGTCGTACGCCTGGACGTACATCGTCACCCGAGGGCTGCCGACGTAGTCGTTGAAGCTGGCGCTGGCGTTCACCGCGGCCGTCCCCGGGCCGGAGACGGCGCTGCTCGGGGAGAAGCCGAGGGGGTCTCCGCCGGTGTAGTTGTGGTTCCTGTAATCGGAGACGACGGTAATGTTCCCCCTCAGAGCGACCTCCTTCAGCTGGCTGGTCACGCTCACTGTCCCGTGGCAGCTGAAGACTATCCCTCCCCTCCCTGCGGCCGTGGCGGGGCACCCGACGTTGGAGAGGGTCAGCTGGACCTGGGAGGACTGGGCGAAGACGCCCGTGGCCGTTCCGAGGAGCCCGACGACCGCCAGGGCGAGGAAGAAGTATCGGGAGACCCTCACGTAGCCGGCGGAGACCTGGTAGAGGCCCGACCTGACTTCCATCTCGCGTTGTCACCTGAAAGAGGAGGGGCTGCGGGCTAAAACGGGGCCGCTCTGGCGTCGTCCCGGGTCACGGAGCCGAGAGACTCCTCTTCGACGGGGACGCGGACGGTCTCGCAGGCCTCGTCGGGGGCGAGGACGACGCCGTCCCTCGGATCGATCAGCTGGCCGTCGCGCCTGGCGACCCCCTGCCTGAGCACGGCCACGGGGCGGGTCTTCACCCTGCCGAGTCCCTCGAAGCACAGGATGGCGAACCGACTCGGCGCGGCCATCTATCCGACCCCTCCTCCCCTGCCGGTGCCTCCGCGGGCCCCGACGTACTCTATCGCCCCCCAGATGCCGAAGATGGAGGCGAAGATGATCAGGATCCCGGCGAGGAGCGTGATGACCAGGTTGGCGGTGCTGACGAGGATCTCAGGGAGGGTGATGACGTTTCCCGAAACGGTCCCGACGGTGCAGACCCCGCTCCCGGCGGAGGTGCAGGGTATCAGGAAGGACGAGGCGGTGCCCCCCGAGACGAGGAATGTGACTATGAACGGGAAGGCGATCCCCAGGACGACCGCTATTATCGCAGACTCGATCTTCTGCATCGCGGTGCCGAGTGCCATGCGAAGTTGGGAGGTGGCGACTTTTAACGAGAGTTGGCGCTGTAGAGCGGCCCCATCTCTGCAGCAAGGGCCTTGTTCGGTGGGCTTTTGCATGGAGGCTAGTCAAACATAAAATCATGGTTTCCCCCAGGTGAAGACAAAGATGGACCCCTTCACCATTCGAAAAGCCACGCTTCAGGACGCGCCCGCAATAGCGGCAATCTACAACGAAGGCATGGAAGAGCGCGTCGCTACCTTCAACACAGAGCACGTCACCGAGGACGAAAGAAGAAATCGCATCGAGAAGGGAGGGGACAGGCATCCGGTCTTCGTGGCCGTCGCGAATCCATCTGGTGAGGTTGCAGGATGGGCGTCAATTTCAGAGTACAACCCGCGTCCATGCTATGCAGGAATAGGAGAAATTTCGGTCTACGTCAAGAAAGAACGCCGTGGGAGAGGCCTTGGGAAGTCTCTCCTACAGACCCTCATAGCCGAAGCGGAGCCTCGGGGATACTGGAAGCTCATGGGGCGCATATTCGTGTTCAACCAAGTCAGCCGCAACCTTTGCATGGAATTAGGGTTTCGAGAGATAGGTGTGCATGAGAAACACGGTAAGCTCGATGGAAGGTGGATTGATGTCGTGGAGGTCGAGCGGTTGATACCTCAAAACATCATTTGACGTGGTGCCTGGACCGAATCCGTCGCCTAGTTATTCGTGGACAGGATTCTTCTTCATCCTCAGGACCCCACTCACGATAAACCACAGAATCAAAGCGACACCGATGGCTGCGGCGGTGGTGGCTGGGAGCAAGTTAAGCAGGGGAGGTGAGGCCGAAGCCATGCCAAGGTCTATCGTTGTCTTCGCTCCCCAGACATTCGTGAAGACCGCCTTCACGTCCTGTCCGGTTGCAGGATATGATACACTGTACAACCCTGCGAGGCCCTGCGGCAGAGGTGAAGGGTATGCCAACGGGTTCAGAAGCGACTCATTTTCTACTACATGACCACCCTCGACAAGTTCGATGCTCGATATCCCACCGCTCCAGGGCTCCAAGTAGAACACCGCCTGATACTCTCCAAGCCTGATCTGCTGCACCCCCAACAATTCCACGCCCCCTCCCTGCAGGTTCGCGTACACCGTGAGGTTCTCCCCCATGGGCCAGAAGCCGTACTCCTGCGAGGCGAAAGCAGAGGGGGTCTGGGGCGCGGTCTCGTTCCCGGCCATCCACCCGGACGAGCCGTCGTTCACAAGCTCTAGGAAGGTCGTCGG
>JAJYKR010000057.1 GCA_021788415.1 archaeon | reverse complement strand
CAGTGAACTCCGGTGCTGCCGCTGTCACGGTCACGAAAGGCGAAGCCAGAACGGAACCGCCCGAAGGTATCGGGACGTCGGTGTATGCGGACGACTCCCCCGGCTGGACCTCGACGGTCTGCTGCGGGATTCCCGGCAGGGAGGTTGCAATGGAAACCTGGACGCCGGCCGGTGCTTCGTAGGGCTGCCCCGCGGCAAGGAGCCCGATCATAAGGTGTAGCAGATCCCCTGGCGCGACAGGGCTGTTCAGGGGGACGAGCTGGAGCGCGAAGTCGTTGAAGACCGACGTGGAGACCTTGGCGGAGCCTGAAGAGAACCCGCTGGCGGTCGCAGTCAGGGTGGCGGAGCCCTCGATTCCTGCTTTCAACTGGGCTTCCGCATGGGACTTGCCGAAGGGAACAGTCACCTGTCCTGAGACGGTCGCCACCGGCGGGTCTGAGGAGAAGAGGCTGATCGTAAGGTTCGCCCTCGCGGGAGTGGGGTCACCGTTGGCGTCCACCAGCTGGACGACCACCAAGCCAGAACCTCCCGGAGGAAGTTCGGCCGGGACCGGGGTGAGCACAATCGAGGTCGGAGGGAGCAGGCTGCCTGGACTTTGTGCGTCGGAGGTCCGCACGCCGAGGGAGGTTGTGGACATTGAAATCAGGACGATCAGGGCGAGGGCAGGGAGGCTGCGCTTCACGTTCACGGAGGACGCCTCCGGTTTTAAGGCGGCCCGGCCTTCGGAGGCGTGCTCAGGGCATCCGCGGGCAGGGTCTACTTCGGCGTCCTCGCCCTCGCTTCAACCGTCGTCCTCGTGGTCTCGGTCCGGGACATCACCCCTCTCGCGGGGGCCTATTCCGGCCTTGCGCTCGGGTTCGTGCTCGGAGACGCGGTCCTGCTGGTCGGGTTCTCGTGCCTCCTGTTCCTGCTGCATGCGGACTTCGACAGCAAGGTCACTTTGGCGGCCGTCCTCGAAGCCCTTGGGCGCGGAAGCATCATCCGTGTGAGGAGGGTCAGGGAGGACAGGGCCGTCTGGATTGCGAGGAGCGTCCCCCTGCTGAACAGGCTCGCTGAACAGGTGGAGCGGGGCATCAGAGGGGACGTCGTAAAGGGAGGAATGCAGCTCGACCCCTACGCCTTCGCCGCGAAGTACTCGTTCTACTCTGTGGTGCTTGCTGCGGTCTTCGTTCCCGTCTCTCTCGCTCTCTCGGTCCTTGTCAGCCCCACGCTCCTCGCCCTGATGATGATCCCCGCGATAATCCTCTACACGCCCTCCCTGAGCGCCAAGAACAGAGTGTCTGAGAGGAAGACCAACGTCAGGGACGAGCTGCCGTTCTTCGCCCTCCTCGCTACAATCACGCAGTCCTCAGGACGGTCTTTGATTGACGCCTTCAGGGGGACGGTCGGGAAGCACATCCTCCCCGCCATGGAGACGGAGGCAAGGCTCCTCCAGAAGAGCATGGGCTTCGGGAAGGACATCGCCGGCGCCCTAGACGACCTCGCTTCGACCCACCCCGACGACTCCTTCAAGCACTTCCTCTACGGCTACACGGGGGTTCTCAAGTCGGGCGGGGATGTCGTCCTCTACCTCTCCGACCGGACCAGGGAGTACCTCGCCTCCATGAGGTTCAGGTGGCAGAGCTACGCGGAGAAGGTCGGGACCATCGGGGAGATGCTGATCATAGTCTTCGTCCTCCTCCCGCTCCTTCTGGTCGTGGGGGCGATCACGATGCCTCCCGAGATGGTGGCCGAAATTGCCTACGCTAGCGTGGCGGCGCTGCCGATGATCGCGCTGGTGATGTATTTCATGGTGAGGTCAGCCCAGCCGAAGACCTACGACATCCTCGGAGGAGACGCGAGGCTCGGACTGGTCGGGCTCGTCGGCGGCCTTGTTGCTACGTCGTTCACAGGCCAGGTCTGGCTGACCGTCGCAGTGGGAGGGGCTGCGGGAGCTGCTCTCTATGGGCTCCCCGTCAGGGCGCAGATGAGGGAGGTCAGGATGACCGAAGCTGCCCTCCCCGACTTCCTGCGGAGCGTCGCAGAATACAGGAAGATTGGCTACAACATGCGGAAGGCGGTGCTGGAGACCGCCGCGAAGACCAAGTTCAACCCCGTCTTCGACTCTCTACTGGAAAGGATGGCGGCCCAGATGAGCCTCGGGGTGAGGCTCGGGGAGGTGAAGGTGGCCATGAGGAGTTGGCTTGGAAGGATGACGATCTTCATCCTCGACCAGATTACGGAGAGCGGGGGCGGTACGCCAGCGAACGTCGAAGACCTCTACAACTTCATCTCGGGGTACAACCGCCTGAAGAAGGAGGCCACGTCGTCGGTGGGGCTCTACAGGATGCTCGGTTACGCAGTACCGGTGGCCATCCCCCTCGTGGTGAAGGTCATCAGCGGGGTCATCGGGAGCTTCGGCGCGTCCAGTGCCGGCTTCTTCGGGGGCGGGACGGCCTCGCTTGCCATCGTGAACGCCACGGTGGACATAGTCACTGTGGTCGCAGCGGGCGCCATAGCCTTCACGATGACCAGGGCCACAGACTTTACGGCGAAGAACACCCTGAACATGA
>JAJYKR010000002.1 GCA_021788415.1 archaeon | reverse complement strand
TCGAGAAGATGGACCTCGATGAGATGAGCGACGAGGAGCTTCAGAATGCTGTCAGGCAGCGTTTGGTGGGCATGATGACCGGGAACGGCTCAAGGCAGAGGGTCATCCCGATCCAAGAGGTCAGGTCTTACATAGGCCAGGGATACGAGTACGTCGCGTCCCTCCCAGACGGCGGGGCGATAGTGAAGGTGCCGTTCTGAGAGAGGCCTGGCGCTACCTCACTCTGTCACATACGAGCCCTTGCCTGACCAGCCGACCTCCTTCGAGGTATAACCTATAATCGGAATCATCTCTAACTGAGTGAGCTTCTTCTTCAGGAAGAGGAAAGGGAAGTAAGCGAAGAAATCGGCAGAATAGACGGTGAGCACTAGGAGGTTGACCGTTGACGAAAGTTCGAACATATCGTCCCTGCCATCTCCCTTCCCGCTTGGAGTTCTTACGAAGCATGAGGGAGGAGAGTCTTTCTCCCCTGCGTGCCACCTGTACCGAAAGGCATCGGTGCACCATATCCCCAGTATCTCGGCCTTCGCCGACTCGCCGCTGTTGAGGTCCACCGTGAGCCTGCTCCCCGGCTGCCAATATGCCTGAACCTCTTCACCGTAAGGGAAGGCGGAGATGCCACGCGGGAAGACAGTAACCTTGGCCCTGCAGTTCGCCGCGAACTCGCGCGCAGTGACATCGACGAAAAGGGGATGGTCGTACGGCGCATACAACCCCTTGAGGGATGCGAGGTCCGGTCCGAAGAGGAACTTGTCGGACGCCTCCCTCTTGAACAGCTTGTTGGCGCCCACAAAGTTGGGTATGTACCCGTCTTCCGTGTCGTTTGTCTCGACGTCGCTCAGGAGCTTGACCTTCGCCAGCCTGCCCCATTTCTTCACGGCTGGCCCCAGCGCCCTAGATATCGACGAAGACCGGATTCCCTTGCCCTCCAGGTAGCTCCCAAGCTCGCGCCTAGTCACCCTGCCGCTTTCCACCGCCGCATCCAGCACTTCAGCCGTCGAACCCATGGCGACCCCGAATTGACGCCTTGGGCGTCTGAATTAACGCTTCTTTCTCTGTCTTTGACCTTTCGGGAGGCAGGATTAGCGGAAACCTCAGGCCGATTTGTTTGAACTGGGGCAGTTCGACTCATCCCGGCAAGAATGATGAGGAAGATGGCCCCACAGGTCAACATCCGTCTAGTCAAGGACACTGCTGTACGGATTCTTCCAGCCGATTCGCTGCTCAGGAGGGTTCTTTCGTCGGAGCCGGACGAGATGCGACCTCCTGACTACGTTGCGAAGCTTGGTACTTGGCTCGTTCTTCTCAGGGAGGAGTTCAAATGAACGTCTCGACTTTCACGAAGGGCGAGAAGTACAAGCTCATCGTCATCCTGGGCCTCTTCACCTTCCTCCTTCTCTTCACTCGCCGCCTTCCGTTCGTCGCATTCGCTGTCTTCCCTGCCCTCGGCATCACCCTTCTGGTAATGAGGGGCAGGCTGTCGAGGCGCTCCGCCAAGACCCCCGTGAGACAGGTCTCCTACGTCTCCCTGATCGAGCCGATCTATGACCACTACACCGCAACGGTTGGCCGGGACGAGGACGGCAATCCTATCACGGAGAGGCGGAGCAGAGTCGTGGGGCACAAGAAGAGGGAGATACCTCTCGCGACGCAAATCGACCCCTCCTATGCTGACATCCTCCGGTACATCGACGACAAGAGGAACCCGTCCGTGCTAATCTCTGGCCGCCCTGGGATGGGCAAGACCGAGTTGATGAAGCTCCTGCTCGTCCACCAGAAGATACCGAAGATCGTGTTCTCATTCAAGCCGAACGACGCCTACCTCCAGCTCCCCTACAACGTGGTTGACATCTCCAGGCACACCCCCGACCCGTTCCAGGACCCGGACGCCTTCCTGATGGCCTACGAGCTCGCGAATCCTGCCAACGTCAGAGGAATAATGCTCTCCGAGGCCTCGGTCCTGGCCAAGAGTCTCGCAAGCAAGAGCAGGAACTGGGACGAGTTCAGGCGCGACCACAAGAACGCCAAGAAGGACGCGACCGACATCCAGAAGGAAGCGCTCGCCCTGATCGAGGGACAGACAGAGAGCCTAGCCGTCGGTGAAGGCACCTTCAAGATAGACCTGAGCACGGATACAGTCCTCGACTTCTCATCCCTTGGCGAGTCGGCCAAGACGTTCTACGCCGAGATAGCCCTTCGGCAGATATGGGAGTCCCTTGCGATGGGTCCGGTAGCTTTCGCCCAGTACGGCAAGACCAACGTGCGCCTTATCATCGTAATAGACGAGCTGCACAGGCTGATGCAGGTGTACGGGGAGTTCGGCGTCAAGAGCGTGATCGACACCCTGCTGCGCATGGTGAGGCAGTTCGGGGGAGTATACGCGGCCACCCAGAACCACACCGACGTTCCCGACAGGCTCAGGAACCTCTTCGGGACGCAGTTCGTCTTCAACACCTCGTCGGAGAACGACCTGGACGCGATACGCAAGGTTGAGCCGGGTTACGCGTGGGTAGCCAAGGAGTTGTGGCCGTACCACTTCATCGATGTGACATTCAGGACAGGCAAGGAAGGGATATTCCCTGTCTTCGAGGCGGAGCCTGTCGAGCTGCCGGAGCGCGAGGCCGTATACGCCAAGCCCGCCGACTTCACTCCCTCGGGGCCAAACGAACGAGCTCTAGTTACGTCGTCGTACGAAGAAGCTGTTCGTGCCAGTCTAGCGGGAGAGGATTGCGTGGCGTCGCCTACGAGCCTGGCCGACGAGTTCGCGAAGAAGAACGGCGTAGATGGGAACATGGCCAAGCTCCATGTCTCGAAGGTCCTCCAGGGAATGCTCAACAACGACGAACTCCAGCGCACCAAAGTGGAGATGCCCGAGGACGGCAGGGTCAACGTCCTGTACTTCCGCAGGAGCGCGAACGAGAACGAGAGCCCGCTTCACAGGTGGATGGTCAAGCGGATAATCGAAGGATGCAACAAGGATGTCATACACGTGGCCTCTTCAGGGGAGGCCCTTCCGGATGTCGAGACGGGCGGCAGATACGTAGAGGCAGAGACAGGGCTCAAGCGGAGGACCGACGACCTCCAGGACCGGATCACAAGGTTTGGCAGGTCGAAGCCCTTTATCATAGTCGTACCGAACGGCGACATCAAAGAGACCTACCGGAAGCTGGGAAGCGGTAGAGTTACCGTCAGGACGCTCTACGAATTCCTGAACGAAGAGCCATAGATGGCTCGCCCGCACCAGCCGACTCCCTTCAGGCTCGGCCTTCGCTCCGGGGCAGATTCACCCCCCGCGATGCCTGACGGCACCGCTCGCTAAACGCTCGCTTCGCTCCCCCCTCTCTGCCCCTACGCTCGCCCTTCGCCCTCACCTCGCCTCGAAGCGGGGCCCTCGCTCACGCTGTTCGCTCGGGGGGTGTCGGCTGGTGCAGGCTCGCCAGGGAGGGGGGAGAGAATCGAGCTCCGATTGGAAAATGGAGGAGAAAGCAAGGAGCATACCCCATGAAGGAGGAAAGTACTGGTCTATTCTACCACGTCAAACGGTACTAGAAAAGGGCCAGGATCGCTAGTACGCTGTAACTAACGGATGGGGAATTATCTTATCGCTGACTGCTCGCCTGTTAGTTGCCTGAGCCTAACAACTTTCCTCAGGATGTCGTCTGCGTCTACCGTCCATACGAAGGGTCGGGGGTTCTTCTGATACTCTGCCACGAACTCCCTGATCGCTTTGCTGAGCGCTGTGGCATGTGGAAATGAGTTCCTTCGTATCTGTCTCTCTGCGAGCTGGCTGAACCAGGATTCGACCATGTTCAACCACGACGCATCCGTGGGAGTGAAATGCAGCCTGAACCTCGGATGCCTCTCGAACCATCTGTTCACGGCTGGAGTGGTGTGGGTCTTGAGGTTGTCGAGGACCATGTGCACATCCAGCTCCTTCGGAACCTTCTCGTCAATCTCGCGGAGGAAGATGAGGAACTCCTGATGGCGGTGCCTCCTGTGGAGCTGCGTGACGACGGTACCGTCGAGTATGCCCAGTGTGGCGAAGAGGTCTATCTTCCCGTTTCTCTCATACTCCCATGACCTTGATGCGACCATTCCTGGTCGGAGCGGCAGGATGGTCTGGCTCCTGTCGAGGGCCTGTATCCCAGGCTTCTCGTCCACGCATATCACCACCGCCTTGTCAGGCGGGTTCATGTAGAGACCGACGACGTCTCTCACCCTCTCATTGAACTCTGGGTCGGTGCTCAGCTTGAACGAGCGTTCCCTATGAGGCTGGATTCTGTGCGCCTTCCAGACCTGCTGTATGGTGTAGTTACTCACCCCAATCTCCTTCGCGAGGGTGCGCGTGCTCCACTGGGTTGAGCCTCTGGGCTTCGTATGCAGCGTCCTGTCCACGATCTCGTCGACCTTCTTCTGAGAGATTCTTGGCCTCCTCCCAGGCCTCGGGGCATCTCTCGTTATTCCTTCGATTCGGTGAGAGACGAACCTGTTCCTCCAAAGAGACACGGTATTTTGACGCATGTCCAGCTCGCTTGCAATGCGTCTGTTCTCCCAACCACGAGCCGCCAAGAGGACTATGTTCGAACGGAGAACGAGCCTCTGCGGCGTAGAACGACCACGGGACCACCTCGCGAGCTGTCTCTCCTCGTCATCAGTAAGCTCCACCGAACGTGCGACTCTCACGCATCATAGCATGGCAGACGTTCGCTTGTAATAATAACGTCTATTTACCTAACGGCGTACTAGTAATCGAGCTCTATTGCAACCCAGTTCCGCGGGTCGTTTGTGATGCCCGAAAAACTATTTCCAGCTAAGATATACAACTTGGTGTAGCGCCCTATATCGAAAAGGCCTTTGTGCGAGGCCGGCTGGCTAACGCTCGGGAAATGCGTCATTGGCACCTAATAGCATTCCCAAGGAAAGAAGACGCCATGTGAAATCTCAGCTCCGCATCCCAATGCAATTCTAGTGACTGATGCATAGCGACTTGGTATACATACTTGGTTGTCTACGCAAGGTCCAGGGTCGTAAATTATCGGGGCTTCTGTGGCGAAAAATACGACAACGACCAGAACAGTCAGCAAGGTGATTTTGGTCCTCCTATTCACGACTTCACGCAGGCACCACCAGAGAGTTTTATCTCTTTTTCCCAGGCCACTCCGGATTGGGAATTCAAGTTCCAAAATCGGCATACTTATTGGCGAACTCCTTGTAACAGATCTTCTGAATCTTGAAGAAAGCATTGTTCCTTGTGGCGATTCTCATTGTTCCAATCTTGGCTTCTTCAGTTTCCTTCTCAACGGTGCACGCACAGTCCAATGGCACCAATAACAACTCAGGTCTTCCCTACGGGGCACCAAGTCCGACCGCCCTGTCATCCTCTGGCAATCAGTTGGCCCTCCTTGTGGAACAATCGCCTCAGTTCAAGAATCTAGCGGGTGGAAAGCCATTCTCAATCGACCCGTATTCATCTTTCGGCTACACATGGGGTCCTGGAATCGTCCCCACCGTTAGGATAATCTTCTTTTCTCCTGATCGAGTCAGTTACGTAGTTGCGGAAGTCGCAAATTCTACTCGGTCAATCCAACAGATTTACCTCGTCAACGACACGTCTCCGAAGATGGTCTTCGCTCAAAGCGCTAATTGGGGTGGGTACTCGGCTCAGGACTGTGCCGGCTCTACATTCGGATGGTGTTGGAGCGCTTGGGCCCTGTACAAAGCATATGGAAACATTCAGTTCCCCAATAGTTTGACACTTCCTCATGGCGCCAACCCTAATGCTTGCTGCTCCTTCGCCGAGTGGACAGGGACTGGTCAGAATAGCCAAGGAAGCAACATGGTACAAGGAGGTGCTGCGTGGGCCGGTATGGACATACCAACTTTGCCCGCCGCAAATGCGAACGGCTATTCGTTATGGACCGAGGACATATACGATAGTCGGCCGCCAGTCTTCTTCACGCCACCTGGATGGATGAACGGCGTCGCTGGTCAGACCATCACAGAGACCACAGTTGATTACACAGTGTGTTCCTTCAACCCAATCAAAGACCAGTGGGCACAATCTTGGACCCTTGGTGGAAGTTCGACTCTTCAGTACATTGCTTGTCTCCCCCACAATTCGCAAACTTGGGCGTACTATATTCTCGAGGCCCCTGCTCTTCCTGCGTGTTCACCAGGTGGCTATACCGGATACATATGTCAGATCCCCCATTTCTCAAGTAATAACTGCAACAACTGTGTGAGTTTCACAGGAATTATCTGTGACCAGAACGGACCTGGGACATGCATCAATCTGAACACAAATGCCAATCCACTCACCAACTGGTACATTCAGCAAAATGCTCAGGACACTACAACAAGCAACATTGCACCCAATGGAAATCAATGGTTCGAGACGTGGATCAATTCCGCTTAGTAGGAAAGTTCTCTTGCCATAGCGGTGGGTACGAAGCAAACATTTCTAGCTTGGGTCAATCTATACTGATTTGTCGAGCGTCGTGTCGTCGAGTACGAGTACGCCCCTGTCTCTCCTGATGAACCTCCTCGATTCTTGCCACAGCGCCTCCGTGTCTGGAGGCTGCCTCTGCAGCAGTCGTGTGAAGGCGTCGTGGGCTGGAGAATCCTCCCTTCAGGGTAGCACCTCGCGGCTTCCGTGCATGTGAACACCTTCTGTGCAGCGATGAGGAACTGGATGTAGTCGAGGTCGTCGCATCTTGGTGGGTTCATGAAGGGGGGCGACATCGGAAGGGTAAACCGGGCCATGCAAAAGAGCCCTAGACGAGCCGGTGAAGGCCCGTTAGGTCAGATACCAACTGCGTAACTCCTAGAGGTATCTGCCGGAGCTTCTGTGTTTCGAAATGAAAGCGAAGCTGTAACCGTGTCAAGTCTCGTCAGCTTTAGCTGCCTGTAGTTTAACGAACATTCACGCTTCGGTATTCGCTTAATTAATTAACTGCATCCCTTCCGGCCCACTGCGAACTCTTGCCCCAAAGTCTCACTCCGGTGCCATCGGACCCTCCGTCAGACAAGGGGAGCACTTGTGAGACCCTGGGTCCCTCGGCAAGGGTGCACGGCTCCGGAGGGTCCTGCCGAACTCTAGGACAGAAGAGCTCATCTGGCGTGTGTAGTCCGCGCTCGGCATTCTGCGGCATGGAACGGAATGGACTGGCATACGGTCACTATTTCGGACCTCTGACCGCCGTTCCAAAACGTAGACTCTTATGCGCAGGGACCGCGATGCGGAGTCATGCGCTCCGAGTCGAGCAGCGGGGTGTCGCCTTGAGTTCCGACCAGATGACGACGAGGGCCCGGCAGACACTGAAGTCGCTCAGAGAGATTCTTGAGAAGGCGGAAGAATCGGCCCACGTCGCGCTGAAGAGGGCGGCGCCAGCGGTCCAGAAGTCGGTGGACGCTTCGATGGAGGCCGCTTCCAAGGGCTTTTCAGCCACAATGAAGTCCATAGACGGAGCGACGTCGAAAGAGCAGGCTGAGCTTCTGAGGGCATACAGGAAGGTCCTTGCCGCCCAGGTCGACCTCGTGGACTCGAGGCTCGTATCCATGGAGTCCAAGACCCGGCAGAGGAGCCGGCCGGGGCCGGAGCGAACCGACCCCTAGTTGCAGGCTCACGCTGTCCTAGATCGTGAAGCGCAAGAACGCCGCGAAGGCGTACACCAGGACCGCGGAGTAGAGGAGCTCATGTCGCAGAAGTCCCCAGCCTCGTCCCTTCCTGAAGTAGTCCATGGTCAAGTCAAGGACGAGGCAGTCCAGGGCGACCAGGGCGGTCCCGGCGAGTCCCGTCCACAGGAGGCCCCACTCCACCTTTACGAGTCCCGCGATGACCATGCCTGCGATCGCAACGTAGGCCGCCGGGACCACCTTGAACAGGAAGCTCCTGTGATGCAGTCTGTACTTCCCCAGGAAGAAGGGGCGTGCGACCCCCCTCTCGAACATGGCGTCCCCGAACTTGTCCAGCGCCAGAACCACAGCCGCTGTCGCGAAGAACCCTATTGTGATTCCGAAATAGAGGTCATATGGGTATCCGAAGTTCAACTGGACTTCCTCCGGCGGAGCTTCCTGTGGGCTCGCTGTATTTAAGAAAAGAGACTAGCCGCCATTCTGCCCGGTTGAGCCCTCTCCGCTGCGGGCCAGCCCAAGCTCTCGTCTCAGGAGTCGAGCGACCATGGACCCGTCTGCCTTGCCCCGGAGCTCCTTCATCGCCTCCCCCATCAGAGGGGAGAAGGCGTCCTCGCCCCTCTCGGCGACGAGCTTCGTCTGGCGCCCCACCACCTCCCTCACCACGCGCGAGACGTACTCTTCGGTGACGACGCCCAGCCCGAGCGAACGGATCGCCTGGTCCACTGTGACCCCCTTTTCCGCAGACGCCTTCAATACCTCCGGAAGAGCCTCCTTGGCGACTTTGCCTGCGGCCACAGCTTCGAGGGACGCCGTGAGGGGCCCCAGCCCGACGGCCGACTCTGGGACCCCTTCTCTCTCGAGCCTTGCCGGAAGGTCGACCAGGACCGAGGCGATGAACGAGGGCTCGAGCCCGAGCCTCGCGGCCAACGCCTCAAACTCGCCGGTCGTCTCCGAGTCGTAGACTTTCAGCGCAAGGTCGCGGCTTAGGGTAAACGCCCTCTGGAGCCGCTCCACTGACTCCGTCCACGGTAGGGGGGCTTCGCGCTCCAGCCTCCTCCTCACTTCATCTCCGACCTCGATGTCCTGGATGTCGGTCTCGGGGTACATCCTCTGCGACCCGGGCCTTGGGCGCATGTACCTGGTCTCCCCGGAGTCTGTCGCCGCTCTCGTCTCAGGAGGCACCCCCGACGGCGCCTCGGCCGCCCTCGCCTCGACGAGCGGGACCACCCTGCTGACGGCTTCGCTCCTTCCGGCGACCAGTATCAGCGCGCACTCATGGTCCGCCCCCATCGCGCCGGCAAGAGCTGCCGCCTCCGCCCCTGTCAGTCCCTGCCTCTCGAACTCGTCGGAGTGTATGACCCCTCCTAGGGAGTTGGCCCTCGCGACCTCCGCCAGCTCCTTGCCGAGCCTCACCCCCGGCTCGGGTTCCCACCCAAGGAGTCCGGCCAGCCCGTCGGCCGCGATGCAGTGGACCACCCCTCCTTCGCTGACCGCCCGTCTCACCACCCCCGAGGACGACGCGCCGAGCAGCGAGGTGACGTCCCTGTGCCTGCAACTCACCTTCCTGATGCCCTTCTCCCTGAGCTTCTCCGCCACCCCGATGAGCATGCTCTGGCGCTTCCTTTCATACTCGACGACCCGCGGGAGGAGGTTGAGCTTCTGCACCCCCTTCACTTCGACGACCTTGCCTCCTGCCAGGGACACGTTGAGGTCCTGCCTGATGGTCCCCAGCCCCCTGGCAACCCTCCCGGTCGAGCGGAGGAGACGGCCGAGGTGCAGCGCGACCTCCCCTACGTGCTCCGGGGCTCCCCTGACCGGGTCCAGGGACACCTCGACCAGCGCGACGCCGAGCCTGTCAAGCGCGAAGTGCCGTGACTCCGAGTCCTCGCCGAGGATCCTCGCGGCGTCCTCCTCCAGTGTGACCGACTGGACCCCGACCCTGCCCCCGTTGACTTCGAACGAGCCCCCCAGCCCGACCACCGCGGTCCTCTGGAACCCACCTGTGTTGGAGCCGTCTATCACTATCTTCCTCATCACGTGCACCTCGTCCACCAGCTGGGAGCCGAGGACGGTCCCCACCAGGAGCGCCGCTTCGAGCCCCGCCCCGCTCATTGGATGAGGCGGTTCCTCGTCGGCCTCCACGAGGCACGCCGACTCCGGTGACCAGTAGTACCTGTTGGACCTCCCCTTCGCGTACTCGAAGACGGCCGCCGGGTCGAGCCTCCCGGTCTCGCTCTGGGAAGGCCTCAGCCTCCGTTCGAAGTGGTAGGGGAACTCGTCTGTCTTCACCGGAGGGCAGGCGCAGAAGAGCTTGGTCGGTATGGCGAGCTGCTGGTGAATCTCCAGCCCGACGAGCAGTCCCTCCTTGTCCCTCATGGAGTCGCCCTCATCCCGGGAAGGTCCGCGCGGTGATCTCCCCAGCCACGTTGGATGCCATCAGCTCTCTGGCCTTCGACCCCGAAGCGCCGGTCCCCAGGACCCACATCGCCTTGACGAGCGCTGTCTCCGAAAGCATGTCCTCGAGGGGCTGCACCCCGACGTGCAGAAGGTCCCTGCCCGTGTCGTACACGCTCAAGTCAACCCTCCCGTTGATGCACTGCGACGTCATGAAGGCAAGGCCTCCGGCCTTCACGAACCTCCCCAGCTCGGACGAGACCTCCCTGCTCACGTGCCCGAGGCCTGTCCCTTCTATCACGATTGCCTTCACCCCGCTCCTCCTGGCGGCCCTCACGAGCCCCCCTGGCATCGAAGGGTAGAACTTCAGCAGGGCGGCCCTTCCGTCGAACTTCGGCCTCGGCTTGAAGGAACCCCCCCTGGCGGGGAGGCCCTCGGCTACATGCTCCAGCCCGGACCTGCCGAAGACTGCGGCGAGGGGGACCCCTATGGACGAGAAGGCGTCCCTCCTGCTAGTGTGGTTCTTCCTCACCCGGGTCCCCCCGTGGAACGCCACCTTGTCGTCGCTCTCCCCCAGATGCATCGCCACGTAGACTCCGGAGAAGCTCCCCTCCGCTGCGACCGTGACGGCCGCGACCAGGTTGAGCGGGGCGTCAGAAGAAGGCCTGTCCGACGAGCGCTGCGACCCTACGAGGATCACCGGGATAGGTATCCCCGCGAGCGCGAAGCTCAGGGCTGCGGCCGAGTAGCCCAGGGTGTCGGTGCCGTGGGTGATGACGACGCCATCGAACTTCTCGCCGACCGCCTTGGCGGCCCGCTTGGCGAGCCTCGTCCAGTGTTGCGGGGTCATGTTCTCGCTGAACACCTCGAAGAGCAGCTCCGGCTGGACCTTCGCTATCTCGGAGAGCTCGGGGACCAGGGAGTCCAGCTCAGCTGCGGTCACGGCGGGGCTCACGGCGCCGGTCCTGTAGTCGACGCGGCTGGCTATTGTCCCCCCGGTGCCCAGGATCAGGACCCTCGGGAGACCCTTCGCCGCTCTGGGAGAGGCGGGCGGGGAGAAGGAAGGCTTCTCTCCCTTCGACAGCACCTTCGCCTTCGCCAGCCCCGAAAGGCCGAGCCCGACGTTGTACCCCGACTTCAGCTTCAGGACCACGTGCTCGCCGTCGCCGTAGAGGTAGCGCGGGACAAGTGTACCTGTGACAGTGCCAAAGTCGGTGCGAATCTCTATGACGTCGCCTATGTACGCTCCGGCGTCCCTGAGGAGCCGAAGGGCTCCGCCCTTGTAGCCGGAGAGGTCCCCCATGCGACGACGGCTGTGGCCTTTCGGTCTTAAACCATTAGAGGAGCCGCTTCGCCATGTAGGGCCCCTCCTTCTCGTAACCCAGCTTCCGGTAGTAGCGGCGGGTCCCGACGGCGCTTGTGACGACGAGCCGCCTGACCCCGAACTCTTCCCTAGCCGTCTTCTCTGCTGCGGCCATGAGGGCCGAGCCGAACCCTCTGTGCTGCCAGGCCGAGCCCAGCCTCTGGCCCACCCCGACAGCCCTGCCGTAGACCCTCAGCTCTCTCACGACCGCGGCCCCGGCCATTTCGGGCCTGTGAGCCCTGGCCGACGGGAGCCTCAACCTGACGAAGGCGGCGATGACGCCAGACTTCACGGACTCGAAGGACCCGAAGACCTCGGTCCCGCCCGACGCGTCGTACCGGAGTTCCCTGTAGGCCGACTCGTCCCCGCCTTCGAATGCGCCGGGTTCCCGGAGGGCGACCTCCCTGCACCTGATGCACTGGCAAGAGAACCCCTTCTCTTCGACCCTCCGGAGGACCAGCTGGCGCAGGTTCCCGTCCTGAACGCCGCCCGCTATCTCGTCAGCGGGAATCTCTCGTTGTATCCGCATGATCCTGTGCCACCTGGGGACAGAGCGCTTCATCTCGCTCAAGAGCTCCACCACGGTCTCGACGCTATACGGTTCGTAGAGCCCAGCCTCGAACTGCCTGGCGAGGGCCGTCCCAGGGACGACGAGGGTGGGGTAGAGCTTCGACATGTCCGGCCTGAACGACCCGTCTTCGAACAGCCTCCTCAAGTCCTCGAGGTCCTCCTCCTGGGTCGCGCCTGGGAGGCCCGGCATCATGTGGGCGGTCACCTTCAGGCCAGCGTCCCTGGCGACCTGGAACGCCCTCTCAGAGTCCTCGACCGTGTGCCCCCTGTTGGACGTCGCGAGGACCTCATCCCTCAGGCTCTGCACCCCGATTTCGAGCCGGGTGATGCCGTAGGTCAGCATCAGGTCGATGTCGTCGGGCTTGCACCAGTCGGGCTTTGACTCGAGGGTGAGGCCGACGCACCTGCTTCCGGCGGTTTCATTTGCAGACTGGGCCTCTTCCAGAGTCGCGGACTCGCGCCCGTTCAGCCCGTCGTAGACCCCCTTGACGAATCCCAGCTGGTAGTCGCGGGGGACTGCGATGAAGGTCCCCCCTTCGATGATGGCTTCCACCTTGCCTGTCTCGTGGCCGTTCGCCTCGTACTTCGCGAGGGACTTCCTCACCTGCAGGCAAGGGTCGAAGTCGGCTTCGAGGGCCGACCTCATCCCCGGGCTGCGTGGGAGATAGGACTGTGGGGTGCCCAGGCGTGGGCCTCCGGGGCAGAATACGCAGGTGCCGTGTGGGCAGGCGAAGGGAGCGGAGAACGCTGTCGCCACCACAATCCCGGACGCGCTCCTCCGAGGATGTACCCTCAGGAGCTCCTCGAACTTTGGGCGGGCGGCGGGCGAAAGGGCGCTCAGTATCTCTGAGTTGGAGAGGTAGCGGCCGAGGTCATGGTCCGACGCTGCGCGCTTCTTCGCCCTCTCCAGGTCCATGCGGGTACGGAGAACCCCCCGGGCGACCTGCTCAGCGACCTGCGAGGCAGCTTCCTGGAACCTGTCGTTCGACCGTGTCACCGGCGCATCCAGTTCTGGCCTGGCTTGCGCTTCAGAGTAAAGCGTTTCTCGTAGCTCCGCTTGTTCCGGACCTTGGGGATCTTGCTGTTCTTTGGCTTCCCTTCTAGCTTGGGGGTCTGGGATCGGACTTTTCCGGCCTTTGTGATTGAAGGCAGCCAGCGCTAAGCTGGTGCTGCTGACTTCCGTGGGTCGGCATTTTTGTTCTATTACCTCCTAAAGCAAGCCGGTCGCTGTCAGGATTTAATCTTTCTCAGGTTTCCACGGGCTCCAAGAAACCCGGACGAGCCCACTTCGCAGGCTCCCCGCCGGCCCAAGATTCTGGCGTCCTTCCCTTGTCGAGGGACCCCTGACCTTTCGCTGCGCGAGCCGGGCCGACGACGGGCCCGCGCGTGCACCCCTCCCCAAGTCGCCCGCTGCAGAATCTGCACATGCTGCCTCCCACAGTTCCGCTGGCGGGACAAGAGGACGCTTGGGGAGCAGCGGGTTCGCTCCGCACAATCAATAAAAGGACCGGACTACGTTCGGACGAGCACGAGAGGGTGAGACGCTCGAAGCTTCTCCAGAATGGATGAACCTGCCATGATCAAGATCGAGAAATCTGTTTACGCCGCTCCCGAGCCCTCGGACGGGAAGCGGGTGCTGGTGATGACACTCTGGCCAAGGGGGGTTTCGAAGGACAAGGTAGACGCCTGGATGAAGGAGCTGGGCACCCCCAGAGACCTGATCAAGAGGTACAAGGCTGGAAAGGTGAAGTGGCAAGACTTCAAGACCGAGTATCTGCGTTCCCTGGAAGGGAAGGAGGACGCCCTGAGGGAGCTCGCCCTCGAGTCGAAGAAGGAGACCATCACCCTCCTCTGCACCGAGAGGGACCCCGCGACCTGCCACAGGTCCGTCCTGAAGGGCGCCATCGAGAAGTACCTCTGAAACCCTTTAATGGCTTGGGGGGGGAGCGGCCCCTGACTTTCGTTTGACAGAGACCGCCCCAGGCAGCGCAGACTTCGAGGCGTTGAGGCAGAAGAGCATCGAGGCCGCCGAGGCCGCCATCCGCGAAGCCTCCTCCAGGCCAGACCTCCACCTGGTGCAGGCGATCCAGGCCCTTGACGACACCGACAAGTACCTGAACATCACCGCCACCAGGGCCTCGGAGTGGTACGGGCTGCACTTCCCGGAGCTGATCCAGATGGTGCAGGACAACGTGGGCCTCTGCAAGATGATAGCGGAGATCGGAGGGAGGGAAGGCTACACCGCGGAGAACCTCCAGGGCCGAGGGTTCACAGAGAAGAAGGTCGCGGCCATACTCGAGGCCAGGGACAGGTCCAAGGGGGGCACCATATCCGACGGCGACCTGTCGCGGGTGAAGACGCTGGCGTCACTCGCCGTCCAGCTCAGCGCCATAAGGGGGGCCCTGAACGACTACGTGGAGGCGCAGATGAAGAAGGTGGCGCCCAACGTATCCGACGTGGCAGGGGCGACGATAGGAGCCAGGCTCATGGCGAAGGCAGGGGGGCTCGACAGGCTGGCTATGCTCCCTGCGAGCACGATCCAGATACTCGGGGCGGAGAAGGCGCTCTTCAGGTCGCTGCGCACGGGGGCGAGGCCCCCGAAGCACGGAATCCTCTTCCAGCACCAGGCTGTGCACATGGCCCCGAAGTGGCAGAGGGGGAAGATAGCAAGGACACTGGCGAACAAGATAGCCATAGCCGCGAGGGTCGACTTCTACCGCGGGTCAGAAGAGCTTTCGTTGAAGGTGGAGCTGGACAAGCGGCTGGAGAGGATCAAGGAGCTGTACAAGGAGCCGCCGAAGCGGAAGCCCGAGACCAGAGAGAGGCCGAGGAGGGAAGGCAGGCCCCCGAGGCGCGACAAGTTCAGACGGCGTTGAGCAGGCTCCTCAGAGAGGAGAAGAACGGTCGGCGCGCGCTGCTTACGAAGAACCTGACCCCAGGTAAGAGGGTCTACAACGAAGACCTGGTCATCAGAGAAGGGGCCGAGTATCGCACCTGGGACCCGTTCAGGAGCAAGCTGGCGGCCGCCATCTTGAAGGGGCTCCCCGACGACGTGGTCGTCGAGGGGGGGAAGGTACTCTACCTCGGGGCGTCCACCGGGACGACCGCGTCCCACGTCTCTGACCTGGTGGGCCCTACGGGGCTGGTCGTCGGGGTCGAGTTCGCCCCCCGGGTGGCGAGGGAGTTCGTGGAGCACGTGGCCAGGGAGAGGATGAACGTGATCCCCTTCGTCGCTGACGCCAGGGACCCGTCCAAGTACGCGGTCGCCAAGGTAGACGTGGTCTACTGCGACATAGCCCAGCCGGACCAGACAGAGATAGCCCTGGTCAACTGCTCGATGCTGCTGAAGAAGGGAGGGACCCTCCTGCTGGTGGTGAAGGCGAGGAGCATCGACGTGGTAAAGGACCCGGCGAAGGTGTTCGAAGAGGAGCGCGCCAAGCTCGAAAAGGCTGGGTTCCGCGTCGTGAGGGCCCTGGAGCTGAGCCCCTTCGAAAAGGACCACGCGATGCTGCACGCGGTCAGACGCGACTGAGGCTCTCCGAAGAAGGCAGATCGTCGATTCCAGTAAGAGTAGCTCGCGCCGTCGAGGAACGGAAGTCCCTGGATCAGGCTCTGAGCGCCGGTCATCCGGAGGCCGAGGCGCCCAGCGCTCCCCGCCCGAACCTGGACCAGGTCTTCCAGCTCTTCCTGACAAATCCGGGGAGCGGGTCCCCTCTCCTCAGCCACTCGGCGAAGAACGACCTGGTCAGAGGGTCAGAGGGGTACCCCGACCCGAAGTCCCCGTGTGCCCGCCTGAGAAGCTCCACCTGCCTGTCCCTCTCTACCTTGGCGACTATGGAGGCCGCTGACACCACAGCGAAGTCCCTGTCGGCCTTGTGCAGGGCGACGACTCTGCACTTCGCGGAGAGGTTGCTGGAGACGTCCCTCCCGAAGCGCGAGGGGATGACGTCCGAAGCGTCCACGGTGACCTTCTTTGCGCCGAGCTGGTCGATGACCTTCGCGAAGTAGACGGCCTCCAGATAGTTCAGCTTCCTCAGCCTCTTCCCGTGGGTGACGACCTCGTCGATCTCGCCAGGGGTGACGCTCGCCCAGCGGACCTTCTCCGCAGC
Organism: archaeon; assembly: GCA_021788415.1. Next base: position 176,617 of record JAJYKR010000002.1, on the reverse strand, counting down.
CTTCAGTATCTCTGGGTAGAGCTCCTCCCGCCGCCCCGGCGTCAGCTTCTTCGAGTCTTTCACCCCGAGCTCCTTCAGCTCCGCGACCCCCCTGCGCGACGCCGTGACCCCTGCCACCACCAGCGGCCCGAGCAGGCACCCCCTCCCCGCTTCGTCGACGCCCCCCACCGCAGACCCCCCTCTCACAGCTTGGGTCCCCCCGCAGCGTCGAGCAGGGCGGCGGCGATCTGGTCGGCGACTTCGTCCCTGTTCTCGACCGTCAGGACGTAAGCCTCCCCGGCCCTGGACCTGAGCTCGCTGATGATGTCGTCCTCGAGCCTCTCGTGCACCACGGCGAGCAGCGGCTTGCTTGAGTCGATGCACGCCGACACGGCACGCCTGAACTCGGGGCTTACCAGCTCCATGGGCCCCACTTCGTCGATCACTATGACCTCAGACCTGACTGCGGCAGCCTCGACCCCGGCTGCCCCGACCTTCGCGAGGTCTTGGAGGTTGACCCTGTACCTTCCCACCCTTGGGCCGAATCTTGAGGAGACAGACGCGAGCTCCCCCGTCCTCCCGCTCGTCAGGTCCCTGACCTCGAACCCCACCCTGGTGCCCCCCGACCTGAGCTCCGCGGTGGTGCAACCACCCACAATGACCCCGGCGCTCTTCAGCTTCATGACGACCCGGGAGATCAGAGTTGACTTCCCGACCCCCGGGGGCCCGGTGACGATCCAGATTCGGGGCATTGGCGCTTTTCTCCCCTGTCCCTGGTACATGAAGGTACCACCGAAGGCGATGGAACCCTTTAACATGAACACGGGACGGCTTCGAAAGCGATTGGAAACGGTGAAACACGCTGAGGGGAGGACGCTCCTCCTCGTCCCGAAGGCGAGCGTCACGATGGTCCCTCCTCCCACCTCCCCGGTGTTCTTCAACCCGGCCGCTTCCCTGAACAGAGACGTCACGGTGGCGATGACCGCCGCTTCGGGGGGGAAGACCCTCTGCGACTCCATGGCAGGGGTCGGCGCGAGGGGGGTGCGGGTGGCCAACGAAGTCGAAGGGATCTCCGAGGTCACAATGGTGGACTTCAACGCAGAAGCGCTCCGACTCGCGCGGCGGTCGGCCTCGCTCAACAGGGTCAACGACAGATGCACCTACGCCAACGCCGAGACGTCTTCTCACCTCTACTCGCGCTACGGGAGGGGCCAACGGTACGACTGCGTCGACGTCGACCCCTTTGGGAGCCCCGTGCGCCAGATGCAGGCTGCACTTTCAGCGACCGCAGACGGCGGGATCCTCTCGCTGACGGCGACCGACACGGCGGTCCTCTGCGGGGTCCACCAGGCGACCTGCGCCAGGCGCTACGGATCGACCCCGCTGAACAACCACTTCCACCACGAGACGGGAATAAGGATCCTGCTGGCCGCCCTTGCGAGGAACGGCGCGGCCATGGACATCGGCATCGAGCCGCTTGCCGCCCACTCGACGAGGCACTACCTCAGAATCTATGCCAGGGTGAGGCCGGGTGCTTCGCGGGCAGAAGCCACCCTCAGGGGCCTCGGGCGCCTGTCCTGGTGCCCCCACTGTGGAGACGTCCAGGGGCCCCGGAGCCCGACGTCGGCGTGCAGGGTCTGCGGCAGGAAGACGAAGCCCGCCGGGCAGCTCTGGGTGGGCGACGTCGTGGAGGAGTCGCTGGTCACGGCTGCGAAGAAGGAGGCGCTGGCGAGAGGGCTGACCCAGGCGGCGGACGTCCTCGGATCCCTCGAGGGGGTCAACGGTTTCCCACCCTGGAGCTTCGACATCGACCGCGTCTGCTCCGAACTGAGGGTCCCGACTGCCTCGGAGCTCGCAGTGTACAGGAGCCTCACCAGGGCGGGCCACAGGGTGATGAGGACCCCCTTCGAGAAGACGGGGATGAAGACAGACGCGACCTACGCGGAGGTCGCCAAGGCGGTCGGAGCGGCGAGCAGCAAGGGCGCTAGCCCCCGCCCGCGGGCTCGGGCTTCAGCCCCTCGCAGTAGTAGTAGAGCTCGGAGCTAGCGTTCCGGCTGGCTGCCGGCTTCACGACCCGGACGCTTCTGAAGGTGAGCCTGAAGGCGTCCCTCACCTCCTGGGACCTCTCCCCTTCGAACAGCTTGCAGAAGACGGCGCCCTCCTCCTTGAGGAGCACCCTGGCGAGCTCCATGGCCCTCAGGGTGAGGTCGACCTGGCGGGTCTGGTCGAGCTCCCAGACCCCAGTCACCGTAGGCGCCAGGTCCGAAAGGATGACGTCCGCTCTTCCCCCGACGGCCTGGAGGACCTTTTCTGCCACGGCCCTGTCGTGCACGTCCATCTTGATGGAGACGACGTTCTTCTCCTTCAGCCTGATGGGGCTGACGTCCACCCCCACGACGACCCCGGCCGGACCCACCAGCTGCGAGGCCACCTGCATCCACCCCCCAGGGGCGGCGCCGAGGTCGACCACCCTGAACCCAGGGCGGATGATGTCGTACCTTTCGTTCGCCTCGATCAGCTTGAAGGCCGCTCTGCTCTTGTACCCCTGCTCCCTCGCCAGGCGCCTGTACAGGTCCCGGCGCGCTTCGCTGAGCCTCATTTCTTCGAAAGCTCGGCGGGCTTGAAGTGCCCAGGAAGCAGGGCTCCGGCCGTGGTGTCCTCGGAGTAGCCGTCGATGCCTCTGCGCAGGACCTTCATCGCCGGGTTGAACTCCACCATCACCTGGCGGCAGGCGCCGCAGGGGGAGGTGAACTCCTCGGAACTGCCCACGACTGCGATGGCTACGATCTTTCGCGCCCCCTCCGAGACTGCCTTGAAGATGGCCGTCCTCTCCGCGCAACAGGAGAGGCCATAGGATGCGTTCTCGATGTTGCACCCGGCATAGACTTCGCCGTCGGATGTCAGCACCGCAGCCCCTATCTTCACCCTCGAATAGGGGGAGTATGCACGGGCCCGGGCTTTCCTCGCAGCATCCACTAGGCGGTCGTGGTGGTCGCTCTTCGTCATCTTCGGATACCTATCTGGCGACTGCCGGGGCCTGCGGAGGGGAAGGGTTGCGGGCGACCATGGCCTCCTGCAAGACCCAGGGCCCTATCCATGGACAGACGTAGGGGCTGACTTCGCCTTCGACGGAGCACTTCGGCTCGTACTGGCAGACGATGCACGGGGCCTTCTCGATGGAGGTCATGTCCGTCGGGAACCTCAGCGGAGTGAGCTTGTAGGTCCACCTGCCTTCCTCGAGGACCTTCACCCTTCCGATCAGTCCCCTCCTTTCGAGCCTTATGGCGAGCCTCGAGCCGTCTCTGCTCGTCAGCCCCAGCTCCTTCCAGATCTCGCTCTGCAGCACGCCGTCCCTTCCTCTCTCGACCACCAGCTTGTACACCCTGGAGGTGAGGTCTACGAGCTCTTCCTCGGTCCTCTCAACGGGCTGGGCCGGCTCCTCCTCTTTCTTCCGCTGGGCCCTCGGCTGCCTCCTGGCTCCCTTCGCCTCTGCCTGCTTCGGCTTCGCCTTTCCGCGACCTTCTTTCTTCTTCATTTTGCTGGCAGGAACTCCTGTCTTATCACGAAGTTGTCGAGTATCTCCCTGCACCTATTCCTTACGGTCACCTCAGTCACCTCGGCGAACTCGGCTACCTCTCTCTGGGGCAGGTGCTCCCCGACCATCACCGAGGAGAGGTAGACGTATGCGGCGGCCAGCCCGGCCGGGGCCTTCCCGCTCGAAATCTTAGAGTCGCTGGTGTCCCGGGAAAGGGTGAGCGCCAGGTGCTCCACCCTGGGGTCTATCTTCGCCATGTTGACGAGCTTCGATATGTACTTCTCGACCGACGGCGGGGGGACGTATTCCTTCTCAACCTCCTTCAGGACCAGCCTGAAGTAGCGGGCGACGCTCCCCTTCTCCATCCCGGCCGCCCTCGCGACCTCCTTCAGTGTCCTGGAGACCCCGCACTTCCTGCACGCCAGGTAGACCGTCGCCGCCGTCATCCCGAGGATCGACTTGCTCTTGGCTACCTTCATCTTCGCAGACGTCCTGTAGATCTGGGCCGCTGTCTCGGCGACGTTGTTGGGGAGGTTGAGCGCTTCGCAGAGCTCGCTTATCTTCGCGAGCACGTTGGAGAGCCCTCTCTCCTCACTGTTGACCGTCCTTGTCCTGCTCTGCCACTTCCGCATCTTCTCGACCGTCGCCCTCATCGCCGGGTCGAGGTACTTGCCGTGGGAGTCGCGCATGGTGCGGCTGATCTCTGTGGAGAGCCCGAAGTCGTGCAGCGCCAGAGTGGTCGGGGAGCCTACCCTGACCCTCTTGTTCTTCTCCTCCAGGTCCATCGCCTTCCACTCGGGCCCCGAGTCGGCCGGGGCGACGGTGACGTAGCCGCAGGTGGGGCAGACCTGCTCCCCTTTTTCCGAGTCCCCAATCAGCCTGTTGCCGCACACGGGACATGATGTCCTGTAACCGTCATCCCTGCTGGTGTTCCAGAGGCTCAGGGTCTCAGCTCTCCAAGAATATCGGGTCCCCCGGCTTGCCGAGCCTGCTGGTGACGACGGCGATGGAGGCGTAGGGCGCCCTGACGGGCCCGATGAGTTCTACAACCCTGCCGACCTTCTTCCTGCCGTCGCCGAAGACGAAAACCCCGGGGCGCACTTCCTTCGTAAGGCGTGCGATTAGTCGGCCGCTTTTGGCCTGGTGAAAGACTGTGCCGACTTGAAGCAAGAAGTGCCTACGGCCCTTCTCTTGGCTTTAAACCTTCACGGGACCGCGCTGTTTTTTCGTGCCATGGGCCTGGTGCCTCTGGTTTATTCCCCGGACGGTCGAGAGCTCCTTGGCGATCTTCAGGAGGAGGGCGTGCTTGGGCGGAGACTTCGGGACAGAGGCGTAGCCTGACTCCTTCCCCGGTCTTGACGGGTGACGTGCCGGCTGAAGCTGGGGCTGGAGGTTGAGCCTTCGGCAGGCTTCGGAGAGCTCGGCGAGGGCAGGGGCCCTTGTGGCGGCGCTCAGCGGGACCCTCCGACCCTCGCTGCGCTTCAGTTCGGAGTCGAAGTAGTCCAACCAGAAGATGTATCTGCCGTAGTCCTTCATTTCTTCGCCGTCAGCACCGCGTTGACGACTCCGTCGGCCGCGGGCCTCGAAGTGACGACCGCTTCGCCCTTCTCGGTCTCGAGCACCGCTCCCTTCGTGATGACCCCCCTCCTCTCGTAGTCCCTGTTGGCGGGGCTCTTCTTCACTCTGAGAATCTTGGCCTTCGTCCCCTTCCCGGAAGAGTCAGAGACGTTTGCGTAGTCTGCGGTGATCACCGCCGAAGTCCTCCGCCCCCCTCTCCTGTAGACGGGCCTGCTCGAAGCGGGGCCCACCAGGGGCTCGATGGCGTAACCGTCCTTCTCGAACGCCCTCCTTCCCCTCGACGGCCGGGACCTTCCCCCCGTCGGCTTGCGCTTCGCCAGATTCTCGATCGGTCGGGTCAACTGTGAAACCTCGAGCCCGCCCCGCCCGTGCCTGATGTTAAGGTTTCGCTACCTCAGGGTCAGGGTCCGGGTCTCAAGCTGCCTCTTCAGGGCGGTCAGCTCCGTGCTAAGCCCGAAGTACTCGGCGAACCTGGCCGTGGTCCTGTAGGCCCTTGCTCTCCCCTGCCTTTCGCTTGCGATGAAGCCGACCTCTTCGAGCTCCTTCAGGTGCTGGTACACGGTGGAGCCCCGCCTCAGGGCGAGCTCCGAGGAGGTGATGGGCTGGAAGAACGCGATGAACGACAAGGTCCTCAGCGACGCCCGCGAAAGAAGGGGACGGGTAGCGAACTTGCGGGCCGTCTGGGTGTACTTCGCCCTCAGCTGCATGGCGAACCTCGGGCCCGAATACTCGACCACCTCTATCGCCTGCATGGCACCGTTCACCGATTTTGCTATCTCCCTCGCCATGGCTATCGCCTTCCTCTCAGAAGCGGTCCCCGCCGCCTTCGCGATCTCCTCCACCGTCAGGGGCCTCCCGGACGCGTAGAGCGCCGCCTCCACCTTAGCGACCAGTTCCTTGGGGAGGGCCTCGGCCGGCGGCTCACTCAAGCTGACCCACCGACACCACCAGCGCGTCTTGGTCCGACTCCTCCTGGTTTATGACGACCTCGCCGCTGTTGGCCGCGAAAAGGAGGAGGAGGAAGACGCGGGCGGCGTCGACGGGCTTCAGGCCCCGAAGAAGCTCGGACAGGAGGGTCTTTCCGGTTGCCCTCAGCCTCTCGACGAGTATCTTCCGAAACTCTGAGAGCATAACCTGGAGCGAGACCACGTAGTTGTCGAAGTTCGGAGGCGGGAGGTCCGCCACGGACAGCGGGTTCTGGTCGCCGGCCTCGTCCTGGACCACGATCTCCTGCAGTATCCTCCCCAGCTCGTCGAAGAGCTCGTCGATGTTGGTAGAGTAGATCTCATATCGGAAGGGCATCACGATTATCTGCGGGGGCTCCGACGTGTTCATCATCCTGTGCTGCATCCTGAGCCTCTCGAACAGGAAGAGGGTCTCGACCTTCAGCCTGTAGATGGTGGCGGAAGAAAGGGCGGCAGTCCCGGCTGCCCTCATGTCGATGAACTCCGACTGCGATATGGCCTTCAGGAACATGTCCAGTAGCTCGGAGAGGTTGATCTCCCAGGGGCTCCTGCGCTTCGCGAGGGAAGGGTCGATCAGCACGTTGAGCGGGGGCCGCGAGAGGAGGGTGCTGCTAGGCGCGGTTGGGCACCTCCGCTGGCTTGTAGTGGACCACCCTGGACATCCCTCCCGCCGAGTAGACGCCGTAGGTGATGTCGCTTTCCGACACGAAGACGTCGCGGAGGGTTATCGCGATGATCTGGGCCTCCGAAGACTTCTCCTTCAGGAACTTCGCAAGGCTGTCGGAGTTGACGGCGTCGAGCGGGGCGTCGATCTCGTCGAAGAGGTAGAAGGGGTGGCTCTGCACTGCCTGCATGGCGAGTATCATGGAGACCCCGGTGACCGCCCGCTGACCCCCGCTGTGCTGGGACGACTCGCGGAGCCCGTTGCCGAAGTCGGCCCTCAGTATCACCCCGCCTGTGAAGAGGTCGTCCGGGTCCTCGAGCTCCAACAGCGCCCTCCCCCCTGTGAGCTTCTCGAAGATGGCGCTGAACTCGATCCCGACCCTGTCGAAGGCGGCCACGAAGACCTTCCTCTTCTCGGAGTCCACGCTCTCGATGAAGGTGATGATCGAGTTGCGTTCGTTCTCCAGCTCGTTGTGCCGGACGGAGAGGCTCTTGTAGCTCACGTACATGTCGGTGTACTGCCTGTCCGCCCCCCTGTTCACAGAGCCCAGCGACGTCTGGTACTCCTGCTGGAGCTCCGCGAGGAGCGACTCGCTGGTGTCGAAATACTCCTGCTCCTCTGAGTAGCCGAGCATCCGAAGGCTCCCCAGGGCCTCCTCTATCCTCTCCTGGGCGCCCTCCGCCTGGCCCGCGAGCGTGAAGAGGTCCTTCTGGTGGGCCGCCATGGAGCGGGACACCGCGTCCCTCTCTTCCTTCAGCCGCTTGGCCTTGGAGTCGAACTCGTCGAGGACCGGCTGGCTCCGCTTGGACGAGTCCATCAGCTTCGCAATCTGCGCCTCGAGGGAGTTCTTCTGCTCGGTCAGCTCCCTGATCCTGCGGGGGGCTTCCCTAACGAACTGCTTGTTCGACTGGAGGTCCTCGGTGGCGTTGGCCAGGTCGAGCTGGTTGTCCTCAAGCGCCCTCAGCAGGACGTTCTCCAGGTTTGCCTTCTCCCGGCTCAGCGTGAGGTGCAGGTCCTGGATCCTGTTCCTTATCGTGTCTATCTCGTTGGAGACCGACTGCTTCGTCCCGTCGACCTCGGCGAGCATCGAGTCGAGGCCCAGCCCCTGGGCGTCGGACACGACCTGCTGCAGCGACGCCATCCCCTTGGAGATCGAGTCCTTCCTCTCCAGGCTGGCCTTCAGCTTCTCTTCGAGCCGTGTGACGGTGCTGACCTGCTTCTGGTACTCGACGTTCATCGACTTGAAGATGCTCTTGTACCTGTTCGCCATCCTCGTTATCGTAGTGGCCTCGGCCTTCAGGCTGGTCGTAGCGACGATCTTCTTTACCCGTTCCTTCATCATCGACCTCGAGTCTGTCTCGACGGACTCGAGCTCTGACCTCCGTCTGTCTATGGCCCCCTTGAGCGCTCCCACGGCGTCCTCCACTTCGCTGATGCCCTCGATGTTCTCGAGGCCCTCCATCAGGTTCACCATGAGCTCCTGGTAGCCGTAGCTGAACGCCCGTCCCCCCTGCTCGAAGGTCTCGCCGGCTATGGTCACCGCCCTCACGCCTTCCGAGGCGAGGATGTACCCCACGGCTTCGGTCTCCACGAGGATCGAGTCCCCGGCGAGGAAGTTGACCAGCCCCTGGAACTCCGACTCGCACCTTATCACATCCGACAGCGGCCCCATGACCCCGGCAGACTTCTCGACGTCCAGAGCCTTCACGTCCTCGACCTCGCTCAGCGGGATGACAGAGAAGCTCTTGGCCTTCAGGGACTTCGCGGCCTTTATGAGCTGCGTCATGGACTTCAGGTCCTGGACAATGAACGCGCCCATCCACCTCCCCATGGTCGCGGTCACAGCCTTCGAGTACTGCTGGGGGTACTTCACAACCTGGCCCAGGCGTCCGACGTAGCCGGGGACGCCCCCCTGGTCGCAGAACTCCTGAAGTTTGAGCTGACCGCTCCGCTCACCCGCGAGGCTCTCCGACATGTGCCTGAACGCCTCCTCCCTCGAGACTTCAGCCGACGCCTTCTCCAGTATCTTGGACGCGCTCTGAATCGAGGCTACCAGCTTCTCCCTCGTCTTCTCGGCCCCTGCGAGGTTCTCGTCGAGGCTGCTCAGCTCCTTGGTCGAAGTGTCGTGCAGTTCGAACAGCTGCTTGGTGTTGGCCTCCAGCTTCCCAAGCACCTCCGAGTACCCGTCCACCCTCAGCTTGAGCTCTTCGAGGCGCTTCCTCTCCACCCCAAGGCTGGCGTTCGCCGCATTGATCGCCAGGTCCACCTGGGTCATCTTCTGGCCCAGGTCTGCGAGCCTGATCTGCACCCTCGCCGTCTGCTTCCCCTTCTTCTCTATCGTCGCCCTGAGCTCCTCCCCTGCCCTGAAGAACTCCTTGAGCCTCTGGGCGAGCTCCGCGTGCTTGGCGTCGAGCTTCTCTATCTCGGCGGTGAGCTGCCTTACCGCCGTGCTCGCCGAGTTCGCCTCCCTCTGCTTCCCCGACACCACCTGCTTCAGCTGGGGGACCGTCTCCCCTTCGAGCTCCGCCACGTTCGCCTCCGCCGTCTTGAAGTCTGACTCTGCCGACTCGAGTTCGTTCCTGAGCTCGGCCAGCTGGAACTGAAGCTCCACGTGGCTCGCCCCTCCGCCCTGAATCACGTCGACGATGAACCTGGTCTTTTCGTTCTCGACCTGGCCGATGCGGTTTTCGAGCTCCACCAGCCTGGCTCCCATGTCGCTAAGCTTCCCGTTGAGCTCCTGCTCCTGGGAGCGGAGGGTGGCGAGCTTCGACTTCAGGTCCCCGATCCTCTTCGAAGTTATGACCGCGTTGAGCCAGTTGATCTGCGTTTCGAGCTGGTTGAACCTCAACATCTCCGTCCTCTGGGAGTCGAGAGACTCGAGGGTGCTCTTCATCTCCCCGATGCGGGCCATGGCCACTTCCAGCCTCTGGTCGGCCTGGCTCAGCTGGCGCTGCGCCTCCGCCTTGCGCTCGTCGAACTTCGAGATCCCGACGACGCTCTCGATCACCTTCCTCTTTTCCTCGGGAGTCAGGTCTGCCATCTTAGTGGCGGCGCCCTGGGCGACGATGTTGAACCCGCCCGGGGACAGCCCGGCGATGTCGATGATGTCTGAAAGCGCGCCCCTGGTGCTCTTCCTTCCGTTGATGTAGTAGCTGTTGTCTCCGTCCTCCCTGAGCTCGCGGGTCAGGGTGACCAGGTCGGAGTCGACGGGGATGGCACGGTCTGAGTTGTCGAACTGAAGCGTCACTCGGCAGGCGTTGGGCTTCGCGGCCGAACCACCCTCCTCCGACCTGGGGTCGAAGATGAGCCCCGAGAGCCTTCCGTTGGCGGCCCTGAGGGACTTCGGAGAATTTTCCCCGATCGCGAAGGCGATGGCGTCGGCAAGGTTCGACTTGCCGCTCCCGTTTGGCCCGGTGATGACGGTGAATCCTCGCTCGAAGTTGACTACGACTGTCCGGGGGCCGGACGACTTGAACCCGCGCATCTCCAGCCTTCGGATGTACGTCACAGGAAGATTGGCCCCGTAATGGACACGTCTGACAAGGGATATAAGCGAATCGGAGTCAGAATTGTTGCCGAAAATCCGACGCCAATCACAGGTGCAGGGCTGTTTTTCGGTGCAAAAGCCCACAATCCGAAGAGGGGTTGCAAATAGCCCGTTTCAGGCTCCTCTGGTGCCCATGGACGAGACTACGACTCTGCGGGCGGCAGGTCCCCCATTTCAGACTTTTCCTGGCGGGGGCGCTGGACCCGTCAGGGAGGCTCGCAGGGAGCCAAGCCCCGCGCTCCTGACACAAGACAGTAATAACACAGCTTCAGCGGATGTGGAGAGATGTCCATCTTCTCCGCAAGACGCAAGCGCCTGCTGTCGATGGCGAAAGGGAAGCAAGTCGCCGTGTTCACCGCGCCGAACCTCTTCTATCTTACCGACTTCTTCGGAGGAGGCGCGGCCGTGGTGCACGCCGACAAGACGGTGGTGGTCACGACCCCGCTCGAGGCGGACAGGGCGGAGGAGGTGTGCAAGGAAGCTGAGATCGTGGTGGTGAAGAAGTGGAGGGAAGTGGAGACGGAGATCGAGAGACAGCTGGAAAAGGGGAGCGTCGTCGCCGACCAGGTCGCGCCGGCGGGGAAGAGGAAGTTCGTAGCCATCCCCGAGATGTTCGTCAACGCCCGGCGGGCCAAGGACGCCCAGGAGGTGGAGAGGATCAGGAAGGCGTGCGCCGGGACCGACAAGACCTACGAGGCGCTCGAGAAGGCGCTCAGGCCAGGCAAGACCGAATGGGAGTTGGCGGCCGAAGTGATGAGGGTCGCGTTGGAGGAGGAGATGACCCCCTCGAACTCTGACTCCTCGATGGGACCCGTGATCATAGCCTCAGGTCCTCACGGGGCCTACGGGCATTCTGAGCTCTCGGGCCGGAAGGTCAAGGACGGCGACTTCGTGGTCGCCGACCTCTTCTTCAGGTACGAAGGGTACAACTCGGACGAGACGAGGACCTTCGCGGTCGGGACCGTCAGCTCGGAGATGAAGAAACACTATGCAGCCGTGAAGGACGCCCAGCAGGCAGCCCTAGACGCCGCCAGGGACGGGGTCCCCTGCGGGAAGGTGCACGACGCGGCCGTGGCTGTGCTCAAGAAGAACAGGTTGGACAAGTTCCTCAACCACAGCGTTGGCCACGGGGTCGGCATCGACATCCATGAGATGCCTGGCATATTCCATGGGAACAAGGTGAAGCTGGCGCGCGACGACGTGATAACCGACGAGCCTGGGGTCTACTTCGTGGGCAAGTACGGCATCAGGATAGAGGATACAATCTGGTTGGACAGGAAGCCGGTGGTGCTCACGAAGTACACGAAGGACCTGGTCACCTGCGGCTAGGCCCCAGGACCCCCGCCCTCACCTTTCCGATCTCGAAGGTGTCGACCCTGACCCCCTGCCCCATCGCCTTCAGAGCCCGGGCCACCCTGGACGCCCTGTCCTCGTCGACCACGCCGTGGACCGAGTAGCCAATCATGTTCTGACTCGCGTGCGCCGCCCCGGCCGCCCTCGACACGCGTATCGCCCTCTTCACCTCGGGGGATTCTAACCCGAGCTGGGCTGAAAATTTCTCGCCCTCCGACGCGAGCACGTCGAGAGTGGGGTCGGAGAGGAACCCCTTGAGCGCGGCCCGCCCGAGGGCGTTGATCTTCTCGCGCATCTTGGACGAATCGAGGGCGTCCTTCTTGTCGTAGGGGGCGAAGCTTGCTGTGACTATTCTCGTCCCCCGCGGGACTCGCACGGTGACGAACTTCGCAACCCCCGGCTCCCCGGGGGAGGTGATGGCCCCGGCTCCGACAGAGTCGAAGATGACGGACACGGTCCCGAGCCCGGTCTGCTCCATGATTTCGGCCTGGTGCGCGAACCTGGCGAGCTCCTTCTTTGGCCTCCTGACCCCCAGTGAGGCTGCCGCTGCGTATACCGCCGACGTGGCCGCGGCCCCGCTGGCGCCGAACCCGGCCCCGATGGGGGTGCCCACCCGCTGGTCGATCCTAATCCCAAGTTCCTGACGCCCGAGGGCGGAAAGCATCAGGGAGACAGCCCTCCTCGTGGTCCTGGCGTCGAAGGCGCTGTCCCCGTTCACGGTCGTGCACACCCCCCGCCCTGGGACGATCCTCGCCCTAGAGGTGGTCCCCCCTGAGAGGATGTACCCGCCTCCTGTGGCGCCTATGGGGCCCGGGGAATCGTCGAAGCCGATCTCGAAGAAGTTCGTGATGGCGGACGGGGCGAACGCCGCCGCCGTCCTAGACCGCCCGCTTCAGTTTCTGGATGCTCACGATGTCAGTGGGGGAGATGACCGAGACCCCTGAGTACTCCCCGAATATCTCCAACAGGACGATCTTGTCGGGGGAGTCGAGGCTCACCTTCCTGTCCACGGCGTCTGCGAGCGCGTCTATGAGCTCCTTGTCGGAGTAGGGGGAGTCCCTCGCTTCGATGGTTATCCTGAACGTCTCTCCGGGACCGATGGTAGAAGCAAGCTCCTTCACCGCCTTCACTATCTCTTCTTCCTTCGTGTCCACCACCCTGTCTATCGGGATCACCCTCAGTATGTACCTGACCCTGAACGGCTCCGTGCGGACGAAGTCGGTGAGGAACGACATGAGCGCCTTGGGGTTCTCCACGTCCACTTCGATTATCCCGTCGTAGGCTGACCTGTCGATGACGACCTTGCGTATGCCAGAGAGGAGGGCAATCTCCTTGAGCTCCGCCGAAGCCTTCGCTTCGAGCCCCTTCGCTGAAGTCACTACTAGGTTCGTCGGCCCTTCACTTGGCTCCCGACCCCGATTGGACCAGTTCTTAAGATTGTGACCGTTTCTCCCTCCACTTGGACCACTGTCGACTCCGTCCCGAGGAGGTCGCCGCCGTCGAGGATCAGGTCGACCGACTCCCCCAGCTGGTCGAAGGCCTCCTTCGCCGTCTTCGAGGAGGGGCTCCCCGAGACGTTGGCGCTGGTCCCGACCAGCCATCCGCCGCAGGCGTCGATGAGTTCGACGCAGCGCGCCAGTCCTGGGACCCTGACCCCGAGGCGCCCCGTACCCTGGGCGAGCCCGGTAGGGACCTTGGCCTTCAAAGGGGCGACTATGGTGAGGGGACCCGGCCAGTGCGCCCTGGCCAGCTCGAGAGCGACCTTGTTCAGACTGACTAGCTCCGAAGCCTTCGCCTCGGAGCCGCATAGGACGGGGACCGCCTTGGAGCCGCGCCCCTTGGCACGAAAGAGCCGGCCGACAGCGTCCTCGTTGAAGGGGTCGCAACCCAGGCCATAGACGGTGTCGGTGGGGTAGACCAGCAGCCCCCCTGACCTGACTACCCTCGCGGCTTCGGCTATGGACCCGCTGCCGATAGGCTGGATGACCGCCACCATGACGGGTTCATCCTCGCAGGCATGTCCTGTTAAGTTAGCTGGAGCGAAGGGGCGCTCTCCTCGCGGGGGCGGCTGGCCGGCGGCGACCGACTTCGCCTTCTCTGTCGCGCGGCAGGGTCAGGCCCTTGGAGCGATGTGTCGGAGTCCCCGACCGTGAGATTTAATAGTGGATTTGAAAAGCGCGGGGCCGACATGTCTGAAGAGGATCAGGAACTCGACGAGGACCTGGACGAAGACCTGGACGAAGACGGCTGGGAAGAAGACTCGGACGAGGACGGTTTCTAAAAGCCCATCCTGAACCGAGACCTGTCAGAGCCTACGCGACACTTTAAGAAACCTAGCTGAAACTCCGGGCGTCACCTTTGAGGACCCTGATCGTCAACTGCAAGAACTACCCCGAGGTGCTGGGGGAAGGCGCTGTCAAGCTTGCCCGGGCAGTGGCGGGGGTCTCAGGGACGCGGGGAGTGAGGGCGATAGTGGCCCCGCCGACGCCCCTTCTCTCGCTGGTGGCCGCCAAGACCCACGCGGTGGTGTACAGCCAGGGGGTCGGGACGATGTCAGGCGAGAGGACCACCGGGGCGGTCCTCCCTGGCGCCGTGAAGGCAGCCGGGGCAGTCGGCACGATACTGAACCACAGCGAGTCGAAGTTGAGCTTCAACGCCCTGGCGGACCTCCTTCCGAGGCTCGAAGGGCTGGAGGCCTGCCTGTGCGCGAGTACCAGCGCTGAGGCCTCGAAGCTGTCCAGGCTGAGGCCGGCATACGTCGCGGTGGAGCCTCCGGAGCTCATCGGCACCGGGGTAGCCGTCTCCAAGGCGAGGCCCGGCCTGATCAGGGACACGGTGGTAGCGGTGAGGAGGACGGGCTACACAGGCGGCGTGCTCTGCGGCGCAGGGATAGTCACGGGGGAGGACGTGAAGAAGGCGGTGGAGCTGGGCGCCGACGGGGTGCTGGTGGCCTCGAGCGTAGTGAAGGCGAAGGACTGGGACGACAAGGTCGGGGAGCTTGCCCATTCTCTAATGTGAGAACGGACTCATTTCGTTATATACAATGTTAAAAGGGCGCCAAATATGGCCCAAAAATACGAAGTGAGACAAATGTCGCAATCTCAGCAAGCCAAACCTAACCCGTTCGAGAACGCACTCGAGCAGCTGAGGATAGCTGCCGGGTACCTCAAACTGGACGAAGGCATTCACCAGATGCTGTCACACCCTAAGAGACAGCTCACGGTCTCCCTGCCCGTCAAGATGGACGGCGGGGAAATCCACGTCTACACCGGCTACAGGGTCCAGTACAACGACGCGAGGGGCCCCTTCAAGGGGGGCATCAGGTATCACCCGGGAGTGACGCTTGACGAAGTGAAAGCGCTGTCCGCCTGGATGACCTGGAAGACCAGCGTCGCCAACATCCCCTACGGCGGTGCCAAGGGTGGCATAATTTGCGACCCCAAGCACATGTCACTGGGGGAGAACGAGCGCCTGACGCGCCGCTACGCGGCAGCCATCGCGCCCATAATCGGACCTTACCAGGACATCCCAGCACCCGACGTCTACACCAACTCGCAGACCATGGCCTGGATCCTCGACACCTACAACACCCTGGAGGGCTTCATGTCTCCGGCGGTGATCACCGGAAAGCCCATTTCACTCGGAGGCTCTCTCGGAAGAGACAAGGCCACCGGGCGGGGCGCGGTGTACACGACAGTGGAGGCGGCCAAGGCGAACAAGATCAACCTGAAGGGCGCGACCTTCGCAGTCCAGGGGTTCGGCAACGCCGGCTCCAACTACGCGGAGATCATCCAGACCTACGGCGTCAAGATGATGGGCGCCAGCGACTCCAAGGGCTCGATCATGAGCAAGACGGGCATGGACGCCAACAAGCTCATCGCGTACAAGGAGAAGACCGGCTCGGTCGTAGGGTTCCCCGGGAGCCAGCCGATCTCGGACAAGGAGCTCCTGCAGCTGGACGTCGACATCCTCTGCCCCGCAGCGCTCGAGAACGCCATACTCCCAGACACAGCCAAGGGCATCAAAGCCAAGATCATCGCAGAGTGCGCCAACGGCCCCACGACGCCTGAGGCGGACAAGATCCTGCACGCCAACAAGGTCTTCATGATCCCCGACATCCTGGCCAACTCCGGAGGCGTCATCGTGAGCTACCTGGAGTGGGTGCAGAACCTGGAGAGGAACTACTGGACCGAGGAGGAGGTCAACTCCATGTTGGAGAAGAAGATCACCTCCGCGTTCCGCGACGTGCACGCTGCCAGCCTGAAGCACGACGTCGACATGAGGGCGGGTGCCATGATCGTGGGCGTCGGCAGGGTCGCGGAAGCAGTCAAGACGCTCGGCGTGTTCCCATAGTCAAAGAACGACCAGGCGCCGCGGCGAAGGGCCGCCGGCGCCCTCCTCCCGTTTTCAAACTTCGGAAGCAGACCCTATGCCGTAGAGATATTCTTCTCGAGCTCGTGGACCAGCTCTGAGCTCCCGATGTACAGGGGAGACGTGTCGGCGAGCCCCCCTGGCTGGATGTCCAGAATGTTACCCGACCCGTCGCTGGCGTAACCGCCAGCCTGCTCGTTGATGTAGGCCATCGGGGCGCACTCGTAGAGGACACGCAGCTTGCCACGGGGGTTCTTCGCGAGGGCGGGGTACGAGAAGATCCCTCCCCTCGCCAGGACCTGGTTGTAGTCTCCGACGAAGGTGCCGCAGTACCTGTTCCTGAGCCCTCTCCCTTCCAGCGACTCCCAGAAGGCTGCCACCTGGGAAATCCACTCGCTCCGTCGCCCCCCGAAGCCGTAGACCTCGGGCTTCTCCGGGAGCTTCAGGTTCACCCCCATGAGCTGGAAGGGCATGGACCCCCCCTCTCGCACCGCGACGAACCTGTGGACCCCTTTCCCGAAGGAGAAGGTCAGGGTGACCATGGTGCCGTAGGTGACGTAGAGCGCCCCCAGGAGGTCCCTTCCCGGCGCCGGGAGCTTGCTGGAATAGAAACCGAAGATGCTACCGATGGGGTTGTTCGTCTCGACGTTGGAGCTGCCGTCCAGGGGGTCCATGGCCACGCTGACCGACCCTTTCGACGCCGCTGGCTCCGCCATCTCTTCCGAGGCCACCTCGGCCACCAGCCCCGTGGATGTAAGGGCGTCCACGAATACGTCGTTCGAGAACACGTCGATGGCCTTCTGGGTCTCCCCCGAGGGGTTGGTCTCCGAGAGCAGCCCAGTCTTGAACGGGACGCTGTCCCAGACCTCGATGCTTGCCTTGGCTATCGCTGACGCCAGGGAGGCGAGGTCTTCGGGGGCGTTGAGCCTCAGAAACTCGTCCAGTTTCAAACGGGGGCCGTTCCAGGGGTCCGTCTTTTAGGGATATTCGGGCTCGGTTCTATGAGAGGGCCGCAAGGGTAAGACTGTTAAATAGCGAAGGGCGTGGCGTGGGCTGATGAAAAGGGACAGGATGGCCCCCTTCCTGAGCGAAGGGAAGAGCGTGCTCCTGGCCTACGACCAGGGGCTCGAGCACGGCCCGTCTGCCGACTTCAACGAGAAGAACGTCGACCCCGCGGCCATCATGGAGACTGCGGCCAGGGGGCGGTTCAACGGGGTGGTGTTCCAGAAGGGGGTGGCCGAGAGGTTCTACGACGGGAGGGTCCCGCTCATCGTGAAACTCAACGGGAAGACGAGCCTTCCCAGGGGGGAGCCGATATCGAGGCAGGTCTGCAGCGTCGAGCAGGCCATCTCTCTGGGGGCCAAGGGGGTCGGGTACACCATCTACCTGGGGAGCGAGTTCGAGTCGAAGATGTTCAGGGAGTTCGGCAGGATCCAGGAAGAGGCCCACGAGAAGGGGGTCCCTGCGATAGCGTGGATCTACCCGCGCGGGGCGTCGGTACAGAACGACACTTCGAAGGAGATCGTCGCCTACGCAGCCAGGGCAGGGCTGGAGCTGGGTGCGGACGCGGTCAAGATCAAGTACACCGGCGACCCCGGCAGCTTCTCCTGGGCGGTGAAGTCTGCCGCAGGGGTGAAGGTCTTCATGAGCGGAGGGCCCAAGGCGCCCACGGACGACGATTTCCTCCGCCAGGTCAGAGGGGTCATGGAAGCGGGCGGGACCGGCGTGGCCGTGGGAAGGAACGTGTGGCAGAACGCCGAACCCCTGGCCATGGCGGAGAAGCTGAGGAAGACCGTCTTCGGCCAGTAGGCTCTACTTGGAGAGGAGTCTCCAGGACAGGACTATGCCGAGGACCGACAGCACCGCCGCGAACCCGGTCAGCACGCTGAAGTCGACCCAGAGCGGAGCCAGCACCTGGTACCCCGCCGCTGCCGCAGAGGACGAGCCGGACCCGAGCAGCAGCTGCCTCACCCCATCCACCGCATAGCTCACCGGGTTGTAGCCGACGACGGACTGCAGCCACGAAGGCATCGTCTTGACCGGGAGCATCGCGTTGCTGGCGAACAGCAACGGGAGGTTGAGCAGGTTGATTATCGCCATCTGGGTCTGCCAGTCGCTCGACCTGAGCGCCAGCATCACGAACAGGGAGGAGAGGCCGAAGGACATCAGAAACAGCATCACGAACGAACCCCCTATCGTCATCAGGCTGAAGTTGGCGGTGTCCATACCGAGGACCACAGCTATCACCAGCACGATGGCCGCCTGAATCAGGGAGCGGACGACGCTCTGGAGGACCTTGGCCGTCACTATGGCGCCGCGCCCGACGGGGGTGCTCATCGCCTTGTTCATGAACCCGAATCTCCTGTCCCAGACCACCGACATGCCCGAGAAGGCCGCGGTGAAGAGTATGATGAAGGCGAGCATCCCGGCGCCCAGGTACGAAAAGTAGCTCGTGGTCCCGAAGGTCCCCAGATTTATGGCGCTCAGCGCCGCAGGAGGGAGGTTGCCGGAGACGAGCCCAGAGATGTTGAACGCCTTACCGAAGAGGCCGAGCCAAACCACCGGCTGGACCAGGGATATGATCAGCTGGACCGGGTTCTTGTACCACTTCACGAGGTCCCTGTTCGTAAGGGCCCAGAGACCATGGATCGGGCTCTTGTCGAGCTTCGGCGCGGCCCTGTATGCCCTTTCGGCGTCCCTCTCCTTCCTCTCCTCTACGGCCTGCTCCTGAGCCGTCACGGTGGACCGTGCGATGTCTTCTGTCACCCTGGGGTCACCTGCGGGCCCTCATCATCGTGACCCGCTGCTTGAAAGAGTCCATCTTGCCTACCTCCTCCTCCCTGATGCTCTTCCCGGTGAACTCCAGGTACGCCTCGTCCAGGGTCGGCTTGGTGAGCGATATCTTCGTCACGTGGAGCCCCTTCGACCTCACCAGGTCGATGACCTTGATGGAGGACTCCTCGCCGACCTCCGACTTTATCCTGTATTCGTGGTCGCTCTTCTTCACGTCCTTGACGAGGGGTATCTTCGCTATGTCGGCGGAGATGTCGGGCCCGGACTCGGCGACCCCGACGACTATGACGTCCCCTCCGATGCTCGCCTTCAGCTCGGACGGGGTGCCGACCTTGACGATGTGCCCGTGGTCTATTATCGCTATCCTGTCGCACAGGGAGTCCGCCTCCTCGAGGTAGTGGGTGGTGAGGAACAGGGTCATGCCGTAGCTTTCCTTCAGCATCCGGATGTAGTTCCAGACCGCCGTCCTGGTCTGCACGTCGAGACCCAAGGTCGGCTCGTCCAGGAAGAGGAGCTTGGGGTAGTTGATCAGCCCGCTCGCCAGCTCGAGCCTCCGTCTCATCCCGCCGGAGTAGGTGCTGACCTTCCTGTCAGCCGCGTCCTCGAGCTCCACCAGCTTGAGGAGCTCCATGGCGTGGGCCTTCGAATTGCTGCGAGGTATGCCATAGAGGTCCGCGCAGAGGATAATGTTCTGAAGGCCGGTCAGATCCTCGTCTGCCGTGTATTCCTGCGGGACGACCCCGACCCTCCTCCTCACTTCGTTGGGGTGCTTGTGGATGTCCAGGCCGTTGACCTCCGCCTTCCCGGATGTCGCCCGCAGAAGGGTCGTGAGCATGCTGATGGTGGTCGTCTTGCCGGCGCCGTTCGGCCCCAGAAAGCCGAAGATCTCCCCTTCCATTATCTCGAAGGTGACCCCGTCCACCGCCTTGAGGTTCCCGAAGGTCTTCGTCAGCCCCTCGACCTTTACTATCGGCTCATTGGTCATGCGCTCTGTCCCACCTTTGAAAGCCGCTCTGCGAGCTCCTTTATTTCTCCAGCGTGCTCTGAAAGGCCCTCGTCCTTTGACCGGTGGAGGTCCTCCAGGTAGGAAGCATAGCTCGAGATCACTTCCAGGGCACCTTCCACGGTCCGCGGAGCCGGCCCGGCCCGGTCGGCCCAGGCCCAGGGCCTCTCGATCTCGTCTTTTCCGGCGTCGGTAAGCGCGTACTTGTCTTCGTCCGAGCGGCTCAGGACGCCCTCCTTCACCATGTTCTTGAGCATCGGGTATATGGAGCCCGGAGAAGGCCTCCACCACCCCTGCAGGTTCGCCTCCATGATGTCCATGATTTCAACTCCAGACTTTGAGCTGTCCCTTACGATGTACATTATCCATTTCCGAAGGCCCTTGTGAGACCGTTTCGCCCAGTCGAAGTTCATCATGGTGATTTTCCGATATTGGATTCCCGATATCTAGACTATTTCAACATATCTCCTCTCTGCGACGGGGAGTCACAGGCCTGGAACCGGTCGGCCCTTCGGTGGTGGTTCCATGGTCGCCGCCCCTGGTGTGGATTCCTCGCCCCCGTCTCCAGAGGGGAGTGCCGCAATCAGTGCCCCCACCGCCAGGATGGTCCCCGCAAGGAAGAGCCCATGCACCCCCACGAAGGGGATCAGCAGCACGGCGGCTGCCGGGGTGACGAACTCGGCGGCTGCAGATGACGCCTGGAAGGCGTAGCTGGCGTTCATCACGTCCCCCCCGGCGTACGACAGCGCGTGGTAGTTCGAGATTGGGAAGACGAAAGCGTGTGGGACGCTGAAGAGGAGCATCCCGGCGACGAAATACTGCCATGTGGGCGCAAGCCCGAGCATCAGCGAGCTGACGACCAACAGCGCGACAGACGCCAGCAGGAGCCGGTCCAGCCGGCCCTTGGACCGGACGGCGAGCAGCCTGAGCGCGACTGACACGGCGAACACGAGGGAGAAGAGGAGGAGGGCATCCGTGGGGGCGAAGCCGAAGGCGCGCTCTGCATAGATGGACCCATAGGAGAGGAACACTGGCAGCAGGAGCGAATAGAGGAAGTTGACCAGGACCGCCGTGCGGAAGGCGCGTCCCCTGAAAGCCTCCTTCCAAGCGATGGGCGACGGGGTCGGCGGCCTGGGGCGGATAGAAGCGCTCGGGTGTCCGAGGGCAGCGCCTGCGACTCCGACGGCGCAGACCGCAGAGAGGGCGAAGAAGACCCCCGCGAAACCGTACAGAGGGTAGGCGCCGTAGGCGACGAGGGGCCCGAGTATCAGCCCCGCACCCAGCGCCGTCGAGTAGAGCCCCAGACCGGAGAAGGGCCTCCCGGGGCTCGAGTCCTGGTACATGAGCGCCGACAGGAACGGCTGGGGGAGCCCCACTCCTGCGCCCGAGGTCAGCATGAAGAGGGGGGCCAGGGACCTTCCGCCAAGGCCAAGCCCAAACATGGACAGGGCGACGAGGCAGAACCCCCCGACAGAAGCGTATGACTGGTTCCTGAGGGCGAGGACGGCTGCGGCGACCCCGGCGGCGTTGCCGACCCAGAGCAAGAGCACGAAGACACCTGCTTCGGACGTCGTGACAGCCAGCGAAGCGATGGCGAAGAGCGGGATCACTATGACCAGGGCAGTGGTCAGGAGCCGCACCGAAAGGGCGAGCACGAAACCGGCGCCCAGGTAACTTCGAGTCCCCGAGCCCAACATGTCCACCCTAGGCCGCCCGCCGGTACGCTTCCATCAACTGCCGCCCCACGGTCTGGGGCGAGAAGAGCGTTCTTGCCCTCTCCTGGCCCCCGCGGCCCAACCTGGACCTGAGCGAGGGGTCTCCGACCAGCCTCGCCAGACGCTCCGCGAACTTTGTGGCGTCCCCCACCGGCACAAGGTACCCTGAGACCCCGTCTTCGACCACCTCGGCGATGGACGGGATGGACGACGTCACCACCGGGATCCCCCTGCTCATGGCCTCGGCGACCGTCATGGCGAAGGCGTCGGCGCGGGTGGGGAGGGCGAGGACGTCGACGTAGGGCCAGACCTCCTCCTCGAGTATCCTCTTGGAAGGGCGCTCGAGATAGGAGACCCGTCTGTCGCCTCCGATCTCCCTCAGCGCCCTTCCGTCTGCCCTCCCGACGTAGGTGAGCCTGCAGCCCGGGTCGCGGATCGACCCAAAAGCTCTGAGCACGACATCGCCCCCCTTCCTGAGGAAATCCCGGCCGAGGAAGAGGACGTTGCACCCGCCATGCGGGAGGCTCGCCGAGACTGTCTCGAAGGGGGGCGGGATCACCGCCACCCGGCCAGGATCGACTCCGTCCTCTTCGAACCCCTTCCTGGCCCACCTTGTCCAGGTGACTACGCCGGCGCACCCCCGGGAGTTCAGGTACGACGAGTACCCCTCAGTGATCGCCCTCTTGACGAAGCCGCCGACGTTGTTGTATCCGGTCAGGTACTGCCCGAGCGACTGGTCGCTCTCATGAACCCAGGGGACGGTGAACTTGCGGACGTCCCAGAAGAAGGTGTGGACGACTTGCGCCCTCCCCACCTCCAGAGGGAAAGCGTGCTCGAGGGCGAACTTCACGGCCGCAAGGCCGACGTTGACCGGGGAGAAGGTGTACTGGCCCTTGCCGGCGGGGATGGATACCCGGTCGGTGACGTGGGTGTACTCGACCCCCGGGGGCGGATAGATGAACCTCCTCAGGGGCCCGGCCCTGGGGCTCCCGGTAAGAGGGTCGGCCGGAGAGACAAGCAGGCACCTGAGTCGCCCGAGAGCTTGGGACATGGGGCCTTCGGTACCGGCGTCAGCCAGTCCCGGTCGGGGTCTCCCTGGCGAATTCGACGACCTCCTGCCAAGGGGACCACCCGGTGAGGTCACGCGGCAACCGGAAGCCGCCGGAAGTTATCCCCTTCTGTCCTGCCCACGCAACCGAAGGCGCAAGCAGCGACCTCATCTCCTTCGCCCGCGACTTGTTCGCCAGGACCGTCCGGAAGACTTCCCTCAGGACGTCGTCGATCCCCTTGGTCCTTGTGAACCCGAGCGACGGGAGCAGTCTGTGCTCCACCCTGTAGTAGTGCTGTTCCTTCTCCACCCGCGGATTAGTGACGCGCTCGAAACTCGGGTGGACCCCGAACTCCTCGGCGACCTTCTCGACCCTGCGCGCAAGCTGGAGGGTGTCGAAGGTCTCGTCGATCTGGTTGACCAGCCTGTACTCGCCCGCTGGGGGAGGGTTGTCGAGGAGGAGCTTCAGGCACTTTATGCTGTCGTAGAGCGAAAGATAGCCGCGCGACTGCCCGCCCTTCCCATAGATCAGGAGCTTGTTCAGGATGACGGCCTGGACCACGTACTTGTTGATCACGGTCCCCCAGACTGAATCGAAGTCGAACCTCGTGGCGAGGGAGTCTTCCACAGTCTCGTCGGTGACCGAGCCGTACACCACCCCCTGCATCACGTCGGTGGTGGTGAGGCCGTGGATCCTGTTCGCGAGCAGGACGTTGTGGGTGTCGAAGACCTTGCTGAGGTGGTACCAGCTCTGGCCTGTCCGCGGGAACATCAGTTTGTCCTTCCTCCCTCTCCTCTCGACGGTGACCGGACCTTCGGGGATCTCGATGTTCGGGGTCCCGTACTCGCCCATGGTCCCCATCTTCAACAGGTGCGCGTCTGGGACGTGCCTCACCATGGAGAAGATGACGTTCAGGTTGGTGGCCACGTTGTTCAGCTGGGTGTAGAGGGCGTGCTCCTGGTCGATCATGCTGAAAGGCGCGCTCCTCTGCTGGGCCAGGTGGACCACGTTCTTCGGGAGGTGCCTCGCGATGACCGCGTCCACCGCCGCCGGGTCCCGGGCGTCGGCATCCACGAACTTGACGTTCGACCTCCCGGACGCCCTCTCGTAGGCCGAGATGCGGGCGGACGGCGTGCCTATCCTCACCAGGGAGTCCGAGCCGACCGAGGCCACCAGCCTCCTCGTGACCTGGCTATCCACTATGACGACGTTAGAATCAGACGCCCAAGCAAGGCGGAGGGCCAACGGCCAACCGATGTACCCGTCCCCGCCGAAGATTATCGTCGTGTCTTTCAGCGAAGCATCTCGACCTGAGCCGAGTAGGCCACGGCCTTCATCCCTGATTCCTGTATTTATGAGCCGAGTACGGTGCGTATGAACGCAGCGTACATCCTCACAGAGAAACGCCGAAGGCAGAGAGGAACGCCTCTGCCCGCTGGACCTCTTTGACGAAGCCCTTTCCTTTGGAGGTGACGACGTAGAACCTGCCTCCACCGCTGGTCACTTCCTCCAGGAGCCCCCGCTTCTGCAGCTCGGCCACGTGCTTCATCATGCGGTCGTGCGGCAGGTTCGCCCTCTGGAGTATCCTCGTGGGCTTCGCGTTCCCCTCATCCTCGGCGGCGAGAAGGATGTCGAGGTAGATGCGGATGGTGCTCCTCTGCTTCTCAGTTCCTGCCATCTGGACCACTCCTCAGGACGAACAGGAGCAGGAGGCCGAACCCTGCGAGCTGCACTAGGTCCCCGACGAGGTACAGGAGCCCCGACGACAGGAGGGAGGCCGAGAGCTCGGCCACGTGGGCGACGAGTAAGAGGGAGAAGGATCCGAGGACCATCAGGGCCAGGCGGTTCTTGCTCTCCCCGTAGATCAGGCCCCCCTGGAACACTATCATTGCGAGGAGGACGACCAGGACGAGCTCCCCGAGCTCGAACAGGTGGGTCCCGAGAAGCAGGAGCGAAGACGGCTGCGAGAGTGCGAGGACGGCCAATCCCGCCGTTTCCACGGCGGCCTTCGACCCTCCCTGGACCCTCCGGGCGTAGCTGACGGTGATCATCAGGTATGCCACCGCCTGAAGGGCCAGGTAGATCATGGTCGCGCTGTAGACGAAGGTGCCCCTGTCAGCCAGTCTCACCGCGTCGAGGTCGAAGAAGATGAACGCGGAGGCCTGCGCCAGGAGCCCAACCCCGAGCATCATGAACCCGAGGCTCAGGGTCTTGAGGAAGCTTGATCCAGTGACCTTACCGTACCTGAAGCCGTAGTAGCTCACCGCCAGGGCCACCAGGGCCCCTATCAGGTTCAGCGCCGAGTTGAGGATGAAGTATGCGTTCAACGGAGTCCTGGGGCCTCCCTGGCGCTCGGGCCGGCTCCGGATTCGAACACATTTCTGGATGCTTCAGGCATCGAGCTTTCAGGCTCGCGGGAGGGACCAATTTAGGCATTGAGACTGACCACAGTGCAGGGTCCCTGGCTGACCAGGGACGGTCGCCCGGATTCTATCGCTTTGTGGCCTGCGAGCGGGTGCGGCTCCAGGGAGGATGGAAGCCCTTCGAGGGCTGACTGGACGGCGCCCGGTTCGACCCCCGCGGGGGCTCCTGGGCACCAGGTCCCCACGGAGATGCCGGCGGTTAGAGACCCTGCCAGCGGGCACGCACGCCCAAAGCTGGCGTTTGACAGCCGCGCCAGAGTCTCGTCCTCTCCCTTTTATCCAAGCTCGGCACGCGCAGACAGGAGGATTTTGGCCCTGCAAAGCGCACCACGTTACGTCTTCTTCACCAAGGGAGTCGGGAAGCACAAGGAAGCGCTCTCCTCGTTCGAACTGGCGCTCAGGGACGCGAAGATAAACCGGTTCAATCTGGTCACCGTCTCGAGCATCGTCCCTCCTGGGTGCAAGCAGCTCTCCAGGGACCAGGGGGTCGACATGCTGAAGTCAGGCGAGATCGTCTTCCTCGTCCTTGCCAGGAACTCGACCAACGAGTCGCACAGGCTGGTCGCTTCGTCCATCGGGGTGGCGATCCCGGCCAACCCGACCGAATACGGATTCCTTGCCGAGCACCACTCATTTGGGCAGACGGACGAAGAAGCCGGGGAATACGCGGAGGACCTGGCCGCGACCATGCTCGCGACCACCATGGGGATCCCGTTCGACATCAACGCCGACTGGGACGAGCGGGAGCAGGTCTTCAAGTCCTCGGGCCGGATAATCAAAACGACGAACGTCACCCAGTCGGCCATTGGAGACAGGAACCTGTGGACTTCCGTCGTCACGGCCGCCGTCTTCGTGCCCTGAGAAGGACGCAGACCCGGCCACTCCCAGGGTCGAACTGTTTGCCGAGTCGGACCTGCGCGAATTTGAGACTCTTGTCCTCGCCGTAAAGGCGAGCAGAAGCTTCGCGTTGTCGCTCGCAAGAGAATGGCTTGTGTTGATGCAC
The DNA here is from genome assembly GCA_021788415.1 of archaeon. The sequence goes on along the minus strand of JAJYKR010000002.1, from coordinate 150,639 downwards.
TGTACATCAACATGAGGAAAGTCAGAGGAGCGCAGAGATAGCCCGGCTAGGATTCGAACCTAGGTCGAAGGCTCCAGAGGCCCCCATCCTTGACCACTAGACGACCGGGCTGCGAAATCGGTTCGATTTCAGTGTCGATAAAAGCGTTCTACCGGTTCTTTCCTTAACGCGCGACCGCGACGCGGCCCGGTGCCAGGCCAAGCTCTTCCATCACGGCGCCCATGGAGTCCAGGGCACCGCTCAGGGTCTGCGGCTGGAGGATTCCGAAGTGGCCTATCCTGATCATCTTGTCTGCGTCTGTAGATATCCCTCGGGCCACCATGACGTGGTGTTCGGCCTCAAGGGTCTTCTGGATGGGCCCTGCCTTGCCGTCCGGCACCCAGAACCCGGTGACGGTGTCGGCCCTGTGGCCCTCCTCCGCAACGAATTTCAGCCCCCATGCCTCTATCCGACTCCTCGTCAACTCGCCCAGCTTCTTGTGCCGCGCCCATCTCTCCTCGATCCCCTCTTTCTTGACCTCCAGCAACGCCTCCCTCAACGCCAGGAGGACCTGGGTGGCGGGGGTAGCCAGGTACATCTTCGGGTCGTCCATTATCGGCTTCCAGCGGAGGATGTTCATGTAGTATGACTCGATCGGCGCCTTGCGCTTCTCCATGTACTCGATGGCGCGGCTCGAAGCCGCCACCAGTACCGCGCCGGGCGCCCCGGCCAGGGCCTTCTGCGAAGCAGTAAAGACGACGTCCGCGCCCAGCCTGTCGAAGTCCAGAGGCTCTCCGCCGATGGCGCATACGGAGTCTACAACCGACAGCACCCCAGCCTTCGAGCACTCCTCGACCAGCTCAGGGACCGGGTTCAGCACCGAGCTCGAAGTGTCCACGTGCGTGATGAAGACCACCGAATATCTGTTCTCCCGGAGCTTCTTCCTGAGAGTGTCGGGGTCTGCGGCCCTGCCGCTTCCGAACTCGATGCTGTCCGCCTTGGCGCCGTGGATTCCGTTGAGGAGAAGCATACGATGCCCGAAATAGCCGTTCATCAGGGTGAGGGTCCTGTCCCCGTGAGAGACGAGGCTGACGACCGAGGTCTCCATCCCGGTGGTCCCGGACCCGGTGTAAACCAACTGGACTCCCTTTTCATTTCTGAAAACGTGCCTTGCAAGCGAGACGGTCTCCTTGAACATGGAATAGAACTCGGCCCCGACGTGCGGGAGCTGCGGGCCTGCCATAGCCTCCCTCACGCGCTTCGAGAGGTTGGTCGGTCCCGGAATCAGCAGCAGGGTGTCATCCAAATCGGAACCCCGTGGTGTCCTTCCTCCGAGGAGTAAAAAAGCCTCTCCCTACCTCATATGGCTGAAGATTTCGTCAAGGCGGTCGATGTGGACGATGTCTGGGTCTGGCACCCGGGTGGTGTGCGCGAGCATGAAGCCAAGCCCGGCCGTCTTCAGGAATGCGAGGTCGTATGTGGTGTCCCCGACGGCTATCGACTGCTTGGGCCGGACCCCCACCTTCCTCAGCAGTCTCCTGTATGCCAGGTCCTTCCTTGTGGGGTCCACCCGCCCCACACCAGTCGGGAGGAGGATGCCGTCCCTGTCGAACCTGAGGCCGTTGGCGACCATGTAGTCAATCTTGAGGTCCCTTACCACGTCCTTGGCGAGGATGTCTATCCCCGAAGTGACTAGCGCGGTCTTTATCCCCATGGCTCTCAGGTCGTCCATCACCTTCGGGGCCTCCCTTCGTATCTTGTACCCAGAGAGGATCTCTTCGATCTGCTCCCTCTTCACCCCCCTGGGCCACGAGGCGATGTCCCTGCGCATGAACTCCTTGTAGTCGATTACCCCTTCGGTGTAGAGTCTCAGCGAGGCAGCCCCGAGGTGCTCGGTGCCGAAGGCCCTGTGGATGGCGACCCAGCTGCTGTCGCGCTCAAGGACAGTCCCGTCCAGATCGAAGGCGGCTAGCCTGAACTTGGGCTTCAAACGGGCGTCACGACATCCAGGTCGGTCCTAGTTAATCATGCCTTGCTGGCTTCGTGGATTCTCGCCCTCGGCGCCTCTCCGGTTCAGCTTAGCTACCCCGTCACCCGGCAGTAAGTCCCTTGGCCACTCCCGGACGCCTCCCGCGGCGAGCGCTCGGGGCGACGGCGGCCTTTTCCGTTGCGTCAGACCCGGCGCAGCGACGGTAACTGTTCACCACCTCAGCGTCATATCCTGTCTCTGATGGGGATTCCCATCAGCGTCATCGACTCGGCCAGCACCCTGCTCGCGGCGTCGACAAGGGCCAGCCTGGCGCTCCTCAGCGCCGCGTCCTCTTCCTTGTTCACGGGGACCCCCTCGTAGAAGTCGTTGAACGCGACCGCCAGTTCATGGGCGAACCTCGCTATCTCCTTGGGAGAGAGGAACTCCTCGGCCGTCTCGGCGCTGATGTCGAGCATCGTCATCCTCTTCGCCAGCCTGAGCTCCTGGGGCTTCGTCAGCTTCGCAGCAGACGCTTCATCAACTCCGGGCTTGCCCTCGGCCCTGTCGATGATCCGCCTGGCCCTCGCATAGGTGTAGAGCAGGTAGGGGCCCGTGTCGCCCTTGAACTGGAGGGCGTCGTCGATGTCGAAGACGATCATCTTGTCAGGGTCCTGCTTCAGAAGCTCGTACCGGAGGGCCGCGACGGAGACGGCCTCGGCCACCTCGTCCACCCACGAGTCCGGCTCCGAAAGGTTTCTCCTCCTGGTCTCCGACTTCGCCTTCGCCTTCAGCCGGTCAAGCATGGCGTCGGCGTTGACGTAAAGCCCCTTCCTCCCCGACATGTGGGCGAAGTTTCCCTCGATCGTGTACCCGAGCTGGGCAGCGGTCCGCTTCGAGAGTGAGACCACCTCGTAGCTCCTGTGCAGGTACCTTTTCGAGGACCCTTCCCTGAACTCGTCGAGGACCTTGGAGACTATGCGCTGAAGGTAGCTCTGCCTGGTGTCTATCACCGAGATCGCGAGGTGGGCGCCGCCAAAGCGGACCTTCCCCTTTTTGCCGTCGAGAGTCGTCGAGTACAGCACCCCTCCGGGCTGCTCCAATGGGTACGCCTCATACCCGAACGGGTCCCCGATCAGTCCGACCTTCCACGCCGCATAGGGGATGTCCTTGGCGACGTACACAGCCGTCCCGTCAGACCGCACCACAACCTTCTCCTCGCCAGTTTCTGGGTCTGGTATCACCCAGGTCCCCTTGTTCTCCCCCTCGGTCTGGAACTTGACGTACCCCATCTTCTTCAGCGACTCGAAGATCTTCTCCCACATCCCCGAGTGAACCAGCTGTGACTCCCAGTTCAGGAGGTCGTAGCGGGCGCCCAGCCTCCAGCAGGTGGAAAGCTGGGCCGCGAGTATCTTCCTCACAATCCCCCTCGCGTACTCTGCGACCTCGCCGGTCCCCTTCTCAATCTCTTTCAGGACGAAGGACTGCTTCTCCCGCAGCGTAGGGTCATTTTCGTAGTCCTTGGTCACCCTGGTGTAGACGCTGTCGCCGCAGTAGGTGTCGTACTTGGTCCCGGCCGGGGCTTCGTCCGAGTACCCCAGGAATCTGAAGCCGACGATTATGTCAGCGACCTGGGCGCCGGAGTCGTCGATGTAGTTGAGGGCCTGGACCTGGTGGCCCATGTAGCGCATCACCCTCACTAGCGAGTCGCCGAGGACGAGGTTGCGGGCGTGCCCGATGTGGAGCGCCTTATTCGGGTTGACGTTGGTGTGCTCGATCGCCACCACCTCCCCCTTTTCCTTCACCGCTCCCAGGTCGCCCGAGCAGATTGCGGCTATCGAATCGGATACGAACCTTGAGTGCTTCAACCCGAAGTTGACGTACCCGCTCCTGTGCGGGCTGACAGTCCCGATGTACTTCGACTTCTTCGCGAGCTCCATGGCCTTCGAGGCGACCTCGACCGCCACGTCCCCCGGGACCCTCCCCTGCTCCTTGGCGATGCGGATGGGCACGGCGCTTGAAAGGTCTCCATAGGCGTCGCTGGGCGGGGAGCCTACGTCTATCTGTACCCCCTTGTGACCCAGGGCTCGGCAGGAGTCGGCGAGGACTTCTTCGACCTCCGCCTGGAACTCGAGGAACTTCAAGGCGTGCGCTCCTTGCGACTGACACGATAAAAGCTCTCAGAGGCGCTCCGCTCGCGATTTATACGCGGCCCAAAGGCGGCCCTCGGACAAAGTTGGGTTCGGATTACGAAACGACTGGCCCCCCTGAGACAGACATTCGGTCCCTGAGATTCCTTGCCGCTCTGAGGGTGCTCAGGAGCTTATCTGCAGGAATGATCAACGTCGCGTTCCCGTTCCTCGTCCTCACAGAGCTGCACCACGGCGCGTTCTTGCTCGGGATGGTATATTCGGCCGCCACCGTCGCCACCGCGGCTCTTGGGCTCGGCTTCGGCCTGGCGGCAGACATGGTCGGAAGGAGGGCGTCCTTCGTGGGAGCCCTGGCCCTACTCCCCGTCTCCGCCTCCTTGCTCGTGGTGAACACCTCCGTGCCTGTCCTCTTCCTCGCGGCGGTGGTTGGAGGGATATCGGCAACAGGATCCCTTTCAGGGGGAGGGGTGGGCGGGGCCGCTCAGCCCATCCAGTCGATCTTGGCGACGGAGCTCACATCGAGGAATGACAGGACGAAGTACTACGCCGTCCTGGCGTTCATCTCTGGAGTCGCCTCCGCGGGGGGCGCCTACCTCGGAGGGCTGGCAGGGATCCGGGAAGTGTTCGCAGCGGCTGCGGTCCTCGGGGCGGCGTCTCTCGGCCTCTCCCCCTTCGTGAGGATGGGGTCGGGGGTCAGGCGGACAGTATCCCTCAAGACCGGGGCTGCGATAGGGAAGTTCAGCCTGACGGGGGTCCTCAACGGGCTCAGCCAGGGGCTCATAACCCCGTTCCTCATCCCGTTTTTCATCAGCGTCTATTCGATAAGCAGGCCCGAGATGTCTGTCTATGCCGGGGTCTCTGGAATCATAGCGTCATTCGCGCTCCTTGTCGCCCCCGCGATCGAAAGGAAGATTGGCTTTCTGCGAGGGATAATCGTGACCAGGGTGGGGTCCATCGTCCTCTCGATAATCATGCCCGTCGTCAGGGTTTTCCCGGTCTCCCTCGCCGTCTACTTCCTCCTCCCCGCCACCAGGGTGATGGCGCTCCCCGTTCAGCAGGTCGCGATGATGGACATGATCTCCGAGGACGAGAGGGGAGCGGCTTTCGGCATCAACCAGGCGACGCGCCTGCTCGCCGCCTCGGGCGGGACCTACTTCGCAGGGTTCGAGTTCGAGTCGGCAGAGGTGAACGCGGCCGCCGTCGAGGTGCCGTTCGCGCTCTACGGGCTCGTCCTCGGAGCCAACCTCGGCCTCTACTGGCTCTTCTTCCATAAGTACAGGCCTCCGCCGGGGAGCGCAGGCTACAGGTCAGCGGGAGCGGAAGGACGCACTTAACAAGACGACCCCCACGGGTCGGACGGGCCCGTAGCCCAGCACGGATCAGGGCGTCAGCCTCCGAAGCTGAAGTGCGTGAGCTCAGAGACCGTGGGTTCGAATCCCACCGGGCCCGCTTAAGATTATAAGCGAATCCTTTGTTACAAGGCCCTTCTATCAACCATTCCATGCCAAACACCGGGAAGTACGGCGACCTATTGGACGATAAGGACGTGAGGAGATGACATGACAACCTTGCAGCCAACTCACTTATCACGGCTGAAGTTTACCTCAGGACGCTTGGCCTATACTGCGGCCTGGCGCATACCACTCCGAAGCAGACTCTCAAGGACGGCCCCACGAAGAAGTTCAGGGACAGCTTCACGGATTTTGTCAGGGAGATGGAAAAGAAGGGCAAGGCAGGCTCCTACATAATCAGGTTCAAGAAGGTCGTCTTCTCGTGGTTATCATACAACAGCCTAGACGTGAAGCTGAAGGTCAACATCAAGGGCAAGTCAGAGACTCCAACCATAGCGAATGAGAGGGTGCCCAGCAAAGAGGAGCTGGCCAAGATTCTGAGGATGGGGTCACGCAGATGCAGAGTTTCTATCGCGCTGATGGCTTTGAGCGGATTGAGACCGGAGAGCCTGGGCAACTTCGTCGGGACAGACGGCATAAGGCTTGGAGACATCAGGGAGGCGAAGGTCGCTTCCGATAGAATGACCTTCGGGAAAATGCCTTCGATACTGACCGTCAGGAATCCGCTGAGCAAGGCCAGACATCAGTACTTCACTTTCGTTGGAAATGAAGCCGTCATATACATTCAGGAGTACCTTCAAGAGAGGGTAAAGCAGAGAGAAAAGCTAACACCTGAAAGCCAGTTACTAGCCTTCGATCCCCGGGGAGTCAAGAAGAATCCTTTCCTGAGGACATCGTTGGTGACCAGAGACATCAAGGAGGCAATCGTGAAGAGCGGTTTCACGTGGAGACCCTACGTCCTGAGGGCCTATTGCGACACAGGAATGATTATAGCAGAGTCAAAGGGCTTGGTCTCCCACCCCTATCTCCAGTTCCTGATGGGGCACAAGGGGGACATAGAAGCCAGGTATTCGACCAACAAGGGCAGGCTCCCGCCCACCATGATTGAGGAGATGAGGGAAACCTACAAGAAGTGTGAGCCCTTGCTTTCCACCAAGGCAGAATCCGCAAGCGATGAGCAGTTCAAGAAGACACTGAGGGAGCAGTTCCTCCTGGTCGCCGGTCTCAAGAAGGAGGAGGTAGAGAAGATGAATCTCGGCGAGATGAGCGACGAGGAATTACAGAACGCTGTGAGGCAGAGGCTGGTCGGCATGATGACGGGCAACGGTTCGAGGCAGAAGGTAATCCCGGTGCAGGCTCGCAAGGGAGGGGGGAGAGAATCGGGCTCTGAATGCGAATCTAAGGATATTCTCGCAGCCGTACTAGGAAAGAAGAGGAAGTACCTCCTCGGTTTAGCTCCGAGCACGCAGTTCTTGGTTCGGTGTCAACGAAATTCATACCGAAGTTTGCGAACGAATCTCCCGTGCGTCGGGCAGGGATCGCCCCAAGCGTGACCTTTGCGAGCATTGTTGTAGCAGGTCTGGTTGCGGTAGGTGTTACGTATGCCTTCATGGGCCTTCCCAGGTCTTCCAATAGAGCCTCGGGCGCTATCTCTGATTGTACGACAGAATACAATCCGCCGCTTGGGAGCTATTCCAACCACTCATTTGGAAACGGCTCTATCCGGGTGTTCGTCACCAACTCGACTTCCAAGATCTGCGTCCAAATCTTCCACAATTACCTTGGAGGAAATGTTTCCTGGAGTGCGGGCAGGGAGGTACAGGTGTTCATGCTTCAGAATGACAGCCTTGTCGCTGGACTTGGCATCACCGTCACCCCTGCGCCCGCAAGCATCTACGTTCCTCAAAATGCCATGATGACATGGAGCTTCACAATCTCACCTGTGAACGGAACTCGCGCCATCTACTATGTCGGTCTGCCATACTGGTGTTTCGCCGGTTTCTCGTATGCCATCGTGGTCGTGGGATACTCTCCGGCTCAGCTCAGGGCCATGTCTCCAGCGTTTCCCGGCGTACAGGATCTCTGCCTCCCAGAAGCCGGAACAATCACCCTTGTCGGAACAACCAACATGCAGGAAGTTGCCGTCAAGTGACTGTGGCGCCGACAAGCGGCCAACCAGCGTTAGCCATTGAGCGAAATCGGCCCACATGAACAGAAATCGTTATGTATCGGGCCACACTTTCTTATGAGAATGCGAAAAGCAGCGGGTCCAGCTATCATCTTTCTCCTGCTTTTCTCTTCGTTAGTTCTCTCTCATCCCATTGAGCCTTCGAATGCGAATTCAATCAGTGGCTCCGTCAGCTCTCTGTCATGTGTAAGTCAAGTAGTACATGAATAGGAAGCAATCTACAAAGGTATTGACACGCAGAAGGCGGTGGCGACAGCTGAGAGTTCAAGCGAGTTTGAAGCTATCGCAAATTCACACACTCTCACCCTCTTCGGAGTCGCGCCTAGTTTCTATTTCGATTCTGCTACATGTTCCGGGGTTTCTCTAAATGCCGTCTCGGTTGACTTCATCTTCAACGACGTTCTTGTTGCATCTTGTGGCGCAAGAATCCCAGAAGGATTCCAGATTTTCGAGAATGCAGGTCTTGACCGTGTGACTGGCGCGAGTGTTGCTCAGTCGCCAGTCTCTTGCCATCCTTCATTCGGGCAGCTGGGGATTTCTCCTACAAGTAGCGTTATAACAAACAACCATTGGTCGGGCTACCGGGTCTGGTACGTGCTGAACGGACTGACGACAACTGAACTGTATGCTGATACCAATTTCGTGCAGCCATCAGTGGGAGGAAACCAAGAATGCTACGGTGGTGGTGCGAATCAAACCTGTGCCCTGGCTATTTGGAGCGGTCTTGAGAATAAGACCCAGACCTTCCTCGCCCAAACAGGTACCGAGGGCAGCACCTACTGCGCTTCCACGAAGTCGTGCAGTTCACCCACTTACGTTGGCTGGTATGAGTTCGCACCATCAGTGCCAAGATACACTTGTCCATCCACAGACGCGGTTAGCCCGGGAAGTGCCATGGAGCCGGTCGTAGAAAATGGGTTGGAACTTGGCGGCACCAACACTGAGTACCAAACCTTCTTGTTCGGTCCTGGTTGGACATGCTCGAGTCCTCTGACGAATTTTCCCGCAGCAGGAACAACGTATTATGTAGATGCAATCCTAGAACGACCAACGATCAGCAATATTGGACTCGCTTCACTCGCAACTTTCTCTAATGTAGTTAACTATGGCAATATCGAGTGCTACAGTACCTCGTCTAGTTCATGCTTCTACTTCAATACTCCGTATAGCAATGGATGGTATGACAAAATCGAATTGTATACTACGTGCTCAGGTTCTAGCGTGCTTGACATTTCGATATCCGGCATCACTACCATGGGCAATTTCACTTCCACATACAGGACTAACTGTGATACATAGGCTATGGCTTTGATCACTGTCCGAAGAAGTGAATTGGATTCCTACGTTGACAACTGGGAGACCCTTAACATTCGGGGCGTGATGTAATTCGTGGGCAGGCTCGCAATGACAGTCGGGGTTGCCGCCATCATCCTCATAGGCCTGGGAAGTTTCGCTTATCTTGGGCTTCACTCTAACACTCAAGCAATGGTTACCGCGCCAGGAACTGCATCTGCCAATTCTGTCTCCGCCCTGCAACTCAGGCTTGACGTCATTCCCACTGTCTTGGCGAACCAGACATGGGGCGTTAGGATCACAGTAACAGAGTTCAACGCCGAGAATCACAAGAATAACGTCACAGGGAGTGACCGCTTCAGTGAGCCTAACCTCCTCGGTGAAAACTCTGGCTTCCTGCCCTGCTGGGGGGAGACACCGTTGCCGTTCGGATTCGAGTTGCTAAACGGGTCATACTCCCTCGAGAACTATACACTTGCCACACACATGCTAAATGATGGCATCGTGGGGATTTGGAATGGCACGATCTCTTGTCCCCTGGGCTACAACGCATCCAGCTACCTCTTCAGTGCTTCAAGCGACAACGCGACCATCGCTCTAGTGCCAGGGTTCTCCGATTGTATTGCTCTGCCGTGCACTCTGTCAAGCTACCAACTCGCGCGAACGATAACCCTGCCGCCACCTTCGACCTTGCCCGGGACCTCGATACACGGTGCCTTTCGGAGCTTTCGCCCCGGAACTTACACCCTCGTTGCTGGAGATGAATGGGGAGCGGTTGTACTTCTCCAATTCGTGGTTCCCTGACGTTTGGGGATGAGTTGCGTTGGATTCTTTCGACTGCACGTGAGTGGACCCCAGGTGCCAGGGCTGGTCAAGAGCCCAGAAGCAGACAAGGCTGGCGAAGCAGCAATTCGTCAAGACTACCCCTATTGCTCAGGTGGATAGGATTCGCTTAATTTTCAGATTGTGTGAGAAGTCAGTTCTGCGGTTCACGCCATAGGATGCCCTGACTCTGTCATATGACTCCAACTGAGCTCGTCAGTCTCTTCGTCCCCAGGATGTTGATCGCCCGCCTCATGTCGTAGGCCAGCATCGTGAATCCGACCTCCCCGTTCACCTTCCCCAGGCCCTTGAGCAGGAGATAGCCCTGGTTGAACGCCCTCTTCATGGTGCCGAACGGGTGCTCGACGATCTCCTTCCGCCTGTTGAGCTTGTCGAGCCCCTGAGCTTCGCTCAGCCTCGCCCTGAGCCTGTCGATGACATCCTAGTGCTCTGACCTGAAGATTATCCTGCCGAGCTTGTTCCTCGTGCACCTGCCCCTGAGAGGACAGGTGGCGCACGCTCCAGTCCTGTATAGCCTGCCGCGGTTCTTGTACCTGCCCTTCCAGAAGCCCATCACCTGATTGGCAGGGCAGACGTATACATCTCTGAGAGGGTCGTAGGAGAACCTTTGAGAATAGAATTCAGGCTCTGGCACCCCGAGGGTCTTGTTCGGCATGGTCTCGTCCGGTATGGAGACGTACGTCGTTATCCCGTTCTCCTCGCATTCCTTCAGCTCCGTCCCGGTACAGAATCCCTTGTCCGCGATGACGTCGAGCGTCTCCACCCCGAGGGTCCCCTTCGCCTCCTGGGCCATCCTGGCGAGCTGGCTCCTGTCGTTGGGGTGGTTCGTGACGTCGTAGTCGACCACGGGGTGGCTCTTCGAGTCCACCGCAGACTCGACGTTATAGCATACGTCCAGCTTCTGGCTGTCGGCCTTCATCAGCCTGCTGTCAGGGTCGGTGAGGGAGACCTCCTTCTGCCCAGTCTCCTTCATCAGGCTCTGAGCCCTGATGTACTCTTGCCTCCGCTCCTCGAGCTTGCCGATTTTCTCCGTCAACCCGTTGGCCTTCGCACCACGGCTGTTACGGTCAACGTCGCCCTCGTGTTCAGCCTTGTCGTTCTCTCCCATCTCCTTCAGGTATTGAGCTATCCTCTCCTCGACGCGCTTCAGCCTCTCCGCGAGCGTCTTCGCGTTGAGATTCCTCTTGGTGGAGTTGACCGCCTTGAACTTGCTCCCGTCTATGGCTACCAGTTCAGCACCGAAGAGGTCTAGCGACCTGCAGAGGTAGACGAACTCCTTGAAGACAGGTTTGACGCAGTCGATGTTGTCCTTCCGGAAGTCTGCTATGGTCTTGAAGTCTGGCGTCAGCCTCTTCATCAGCCACATCACCTCCACGTTCCTCTGGCACTCCCTCTCCAGCTTCCTGCTGGACCTGATCTGGTTCAGGTAGCCGCAGACGTAGAGCTTCAACAGGTCGGAGGGGTCGTAAGGCGGCCTCCCAGTCTCCTCCGGCTCGACGTGCCTGAACCCGAGCTCCTTCAAATCAAGGCTGTCGACGAAGGCATCCACGAACCTGACGGGATTCTCCCCGTTGACTTAGTCGTCGAGAACGTCTGGGAGGAGGATGACCTGCTCCCTTGACAACCCCTCGATGTGTTCCGTCATCTCTTCACTCCTCCTCCTCTTCCCATCTCTCGCCGGTTATGACAAGGTACGCAGTCCTTCCAAGGAACTCCTTCGGGCAGGTTACCTTCGCACCAGTGCCGTGAGGCGTGACCCTCCTCTTGACAAACCCGAGGATTCCATTCAGCCTCAGCTCTTTCGTGACCTCTAGCTTCACCCTTCTAGGCATATTGCTCTAATAGAGCAATTGACTGTTTATGCTTGAGCTATGCCAAGCGGGTCATGGGAGGGTTTTCGCACAGTCTGTTTTCTAATTGCATCCCTCCGGGCCCGTTTTGAAACAGCTCAGAATGAACTTTGACTGGCTGGGATAGCTCATCTTAGGCGATTCTCCGGCATGACCTCGGTCTGATTATGAAGTGGTCGGCCGGATATGAATCGGCGAATTTGGCTGGGTTGCACAAGTGCTTCAGTCACACAGGAAGGCAGCGTTGGCCGGCTCCTATCGAGGTAGCGTTGACATTGCCGGTACTGGCTACACCTTGGAAGGTTAGGAGCGGCCCTGAGTCTATCACGTAAGTCTCGTTGGTGGCAGTGTTGAAGGCGACGTATGACAGAATTGAAGACGGCGAAGTTGGAAGCGAATACATGTTCAACAGTCCTCCGCCATGCCCGTCGTAGACGAGGATGTAGTCATAGTTCTGCGGGGCCATGATGACCCGATTCTGTGCCGGGTCGTCGGCCATGCCGATGAAGGGGCCGCAGGTGCCAGGATAGGTTTCAAAAACCACGGTCCCAGAAGGATTCAATGCCGCGAGTTGGCCCTCGCCTGAAACGTAGACGAAACCCGTCGTCTCATCAATGGTTGCCGTTGCGTAGTATGCGGAATCTAGGGGCGTCACGTTCATCAAAGTAGCGCTCGTCCCGTTCACAACCGATACTATCGAATCGCAGGCCAATCCCTGTTGGTTGCATCCCACGGCGTAGATTAGGTTGAGCTTTGGGTTGACCAATACGTCACTGGCCCCATGGCCGATGGAGACATTTGCATTGAGCTTACCCGTTTGGGAACTAATCCCGATTATGGAGTCGCCTGCCGAGCCGTAGATGGTGCCTGTATACGAATCGATGGCGATCGAACTCAAGTCGAAGTCAGTCGTTATCTTTCCTACGAATTAGTTGGTTGTGTCGTTTACCTCCGCAATTCCGCCCTGAAGCAGGACAAAGACCATGCCAGTTTTGTAGTCGATAGCGATTCCGTTATGGGCGCTGGAAGCAGAAGGGAGTGCGACCCTTGCGACCACGGCGCGAGTCACTGCGTCCACAACTGTCAAGACATTCGATCCACTCGTCACATAGATTCTGCTGGCGGTGGGATTGACCGCAATGGTGTAGGTGTAGGGTGAGCCCCCGATGCTGATGTTCCCCGTCTCAACACTATTGATAGGAATAGGAGCTCCCCCGAATACCGTTGAGAGCGTGGTGATCGTGTGCTCGTTGGAGCTACCGATGAAATAGCCAGCCCCTGCTCCTACCAAAAGGGCGACCACCGCGACAACCGCTACGACTCCGCCCCGCATGGAATCCGCAACAAAGGTGGCGTTTCAGTTCATAAAGCTAGTTACCAGTACAGTCCAGCGATCTTTGGCGGGGCTGATTGTCCCTATCTCTTCAGTGCCTGGAGCACACCATCCGCTGTTTGATCAGTCGTAGGCTTTGGCCCGGTGTCTGATCCTCAGGACCACGACGTCGCTGCCCGAGAGGGCATAAACAACCCTGTACTCACCGATTCTGAGTTTGAGGAGGCCCTCGAAGTCTCCATGGAGCCGCTCGCCCGACTGAGGATCTACGCACAGGACCATCCGGATCTGTTTCAGGATCCGGGCCACATCTTTCGGGGCTATCTTCTTGAGGTCGGGGCTGACGGATGACTTGTAGAGTATCCTACTGGTCAAGCTTGACCAGTTCTTTCTCCGACACCAGTCGGTCGTCCTTGTCGTTCAACCGGTGCAGGGCGACTAGGTAGTCTTCATACTCCTCCAGGTACGCCTTTAAGGCCTTCGTGACGATGTATGTCTTGGGGCGGTCCAAAGACTTGGCGAGTTCCTCCAGGCGCTCTGCAACGTCCTCGGGGAGCCTGACCGAAATCGCTTCGCTCATTACATGTCATACATGAAAGACTTGTATTTATGGCTTGCAAGAAGAACCCATGATGGGTCCTGGCCCGCCGCGCAAGTCACTCCCCCTCAGTTTCGGCAAGCTCTCGAGGCAGGTTGACTCTTGCGAAGAAAGGCTTATATCGATAGCCAATCCGTTAAACGAATAGACGAACGATGGAAACAGTGAAGGTTTCGCGGAAGTATCAAGTGGTCATCCCCGAGAAGCTGCGGCAAGAGGCGCATATCAAACCGGGAGACAAGATGGTGGCCATAGCAAAGCATGGGATTCTGCAGTACGTGCCCGTGCGTCCCCTGAGCAAAACAAAGGGGATGGTCGCCGGGCTGGATACCAAGGAACTTAGAGACGAGACCGATAGGGCTTGATCAGCGTGGACAGCTACGGTTGGATCGAGAGGTTCACAGGCGGCCCGAAGGCCCCGGTGTACAATCGGCTCATTGACGCCGAGAAGCCCGAGGATCTGGTGACCTCGGTGGTGGTGCTTTACGAGGTATACAAGAAAGTGAAAGGAATGAAAGGGGAAGATAAAGCGCTCGAAGCGGTTGCGGCCCTCAGCCAAACCAAGGTTGTGGTCGCAGACCAGACGCTGTCCTTGGAAGCGGCCGATTACAGTCTCGAGCATGGCCTGCACATGGCGGATGCGCTAGTCTATGCCACTGCCCGTCAAAATTCGGCCGCGCTGTACACTAGTGATGAGGATCTCGAAGGGCTCCCTGGAGTCACCCTCGTCTAGTCATAGTGAACGGGCACCCTTGCGGCGTAAGGACTCGAACCCATTATGGATCCGGGGCCCGGTTTGAATTAGCTCATTACAGGTTCTATTCGACCAACAGGGCTTGATTCTAGCTGATTAGTTTCCGGCGAATGTGACACTCTTTGGATGCAACCAGACTGTTGGATTCGATTAGAAAATCAAACGAGCCCGCGGCCAGATAGTTCAGAGTCCTGCTTTCTAATCTAATCCCATCCAGTGTATGGTGTTCAATGCGCCTCCTGGCGGCAGGGAGATTCCAAGTTGAACAACTCGTGGAACGAATAATACCTCCGTGTTCATCCAGCACAGGGCCATGGCGGGGCTGAGTAGTTGGAATAACTGGAGGCATAGGATACGGATCGCCTCTCAGATGCGAGCGGCCAGACCATATTCGGACTCGAAACCATACCATGTCACCGATGTCTACTGGATTTACGCTGTGAGAAAGAAAGAACCCTACCCCAGTCCCACACCGAGAAGCGGAAAATGGCTGGCGTTCGGGAATCCCGAGGAGATCGACTTGCTTTGGGCGAAGATTAAGACCGCGACTGAACAGGGGAAGCTTGGAGGTTACTCGAAGGTCGCGACCGCGCGGATGAACTTTGGAGCTCCAAGTGCCAACCGGAGGGTCATCTGTGTGTTCACCTACGACTCCGAAGACCTTCGCGATGTCATGAGGGTAAGGCAAGCCTTACGCGAGCTAGGGGTGACTGAGAAGACAGGATACAAGACCGATGAAAAGACGATGGCCGGTGCCTACGTCAACCGTGGTTGCTCGCCGGAAGATGTCTGGAAGTATCAGGATTAGGGTTATTGCCATTGTGTATGGGGTTCATTGCGCCTCCACTGGGAATACCCCGTCCTAGCGCTTCGTCGCTTCGATAAGAAACCGAGTCGCAGTCGCATCCAAACTCCCCCGTTGGCGTATGAGGTTGTCCATTTCTTTCAAACTGTCCCGGTATCGCTCGACCGAGAACCCCGGGACTTGCCCCGGAGCGGCATTCAGGAACATGACGACTGCTCCTATGTCATAGAATTTTGAAAAGAGCTTCGCCTTGCGTTTCTCCTTTATCTTGAAGCCGGCCGACTCGAGTTGTCCGACCGCCGCTTCCAGATTCCAACGGTCCGGCGCAACATCCGCTCCGAGGAGTTCGTTGAGTTCTCGCAGATTCGCGCTCCCTACCTGCTGAGTGATGAACCAACCAGAAGTCGAGAGAGCCCGGTAGACTTCGCTGGCTACGAATGACTCATGGCGGTCTATAATCAGGTCGATGCATCCGTCCCTAAAGGGGAGACTCCCAATCTGGGGGACCGTGTCGTTGTCTTCGCAGTATGTCCGGACCACCTCGATTCCCAGTGGTTCAAGGCGGTCTCTCGCAACCAAAACGTTGAGGGGGTAGCCCTCGGTGCAGAGAGTGCGCTTTGGGAGGGGCGCCAAGGAAGAAAGGAGTTCTCCACCCCCAGTCCCGAGGTCAAGCAGTGAATCCACGGTCGGTAACTTCGACGTTACTTTCTCTTCATAATCCCAGGGAGGACTCTGCTCGACCCACCTGTCTCTGAAAGAGGAAAAATCCCAGCCCCTCATCTTCCAAGGATTGGCTTCGGTGATCAGCTGCTCGAAGGGTTTCGTGGCGTTGACATGGGGGCCTCCACTTCATAAGAGAAACTGAAGTGGTTGACCTTGATGCCGCACGTTGGGTTCGCGCCACCGCTGATAACATGAACGATCTCCGTTGAACAATTCACGCATATAGTAAAACACAAAGACCAAGGGAGATTCGAACCCATAATGGGTCCGGGCCCCACCGGGCCGGGTTTGAATCAGCTCATTACAGGCTCTATTCGACCAACTGGCCTTGACTCCGGCTGATTAGTTTCCCGGGCATAAGACACGCCTCGGATGCGACCAGGCTGTCGGATTCGACTGGAAGATCGCGCGAATCCGGGCCATTGTCAGGATGAATTGCGCCCCAAAGCCGAATCTTGCCCGAACGCGTAAGTATTCCGGTTTCCGTGCGGGGCACGATGAAGGAAAAGATCCTCGCGTCAACAATCGCATTCGCACTGCTTCTTCTCACAGGCGCAGGAGCGGCAATCGCAAGCGGACCGACGCAACCGATTCCGCCAACAACCTGTAACGGACCGCCCGTCCTCAACCTCTCCTACCACGTGACCAACGACGAAGACTCGGGCATGGTCGGCTACTGGGCCCTCGACCACTATTCAAAGAACATCCAGGTCTGGAGCACGGGCGGAGACACCTACTGCGCGCTCATCACCTACGAGGGCGGCTGGCAGACCTTCGCCGGCGCGCTCAGCCCGCAGAATGGGGTGACCGAGAACCGCAGTGCAGCCGGGAACTTCAACGGCTTCCTGGAATTCACGTTCACGGCGACTTCAGCCTCGCCGTTCTCTGGCAACCTGCCGAACAAGAACTACGGCGGAACCATGTCTGACATCCTCCTCGGAACCTATGGCGCCGGCCAGACCGGACCGACCAACGTCTTCCACTGGACAAGCATCTACTTCACGGGCTTCGGCAACGAAGTCGTCACCAACTGGGGCTACTACTACTACATGGGCAACACTCTGGCCTGGACTAACGCTGCCAGCGGCAGCTCTGGCGACGTAGCGGTCTAGGCGACCTCTCCTCTTTTTTTCTCTCTGGAAAGCTCGCGGCCATGCTGGGCGGTGGCATCGCCGCCCGCGATCACCGGATAGAATGCGTTGCAGTGAATCAGGTCACATTCTTTCTCTACAGCCGTCTTCGTGGTCTTCCGGATGTAATCTGCCACCCTGATATTGGACTTCGGCACCCCTTGTTGAAGAGTCGCGGGAGAAGCCAGCTCTGCGGACTTCGCCATCGACGAAGCTGCGTTCAGGCTGCCCCTGCAGCCGGCAAGTCATGACTGTCACCCTGTGGCCCGCCTTTGCAGCACGGGTCGACAGTTCATAGACCTGCCGCTCCTCCCCTCCCCAGTAGCCGAGCCTGGTCTCCGGATCAGGGAACAATTCGGTCACGTAAAGAGCCTTGAGAGATGGCATTCTGAGGGCCGAGCCTAGCTAGCAATCTTGCTGAGCACGGGCCTGTACTTCATCCAAACCTCTTCTTCACCTCTCTCTTCGATTCTAACATCAAGACTCCGGTCCAGGCACCCTTCGAGATACTCCACAAGCTTTTCGCTTTGTTGCGGCTCAAGCATGCTTCCCCCGGGCAGTTTCACTACAATCTTCTCTAGGCTCTCTTGCACGATTTGGTAGTCCCTGAGGCCGAATCGGGACTCGAGGTCCTCTGCGATCCCCATCGCCGCAACCCGTCTGCCCTCTTCAGTCACTAACCCATCGTCCTCCCGCCCCAGAACCGCGGAGACGCGCATGAGGCTCGAGCCGCAGCTGCATCTTTCTTCGTCGGCGCGTCGAACAATGTCGCCGGTCCTGTATCTGATAAGTGGCATCACGTCGTTGTGCAGCCCCGTTATCACCAATTCTCCAGTCTCGCCGGGGGCAACCTGTTCGCCCTCCTTGAGAACTTCGAATATCATGTAGTCTTCGTATAGGTGGAGGCCCTGAAGCGACATGCACTCCCCTCCGACAGGCCCGAACTCGGCCGACCCGTAGGCTCGCACCACTTCAGAATTGTACAGCTCGCGCAGCTCCCTTTCAACCGCATGAGTGAAATTCTCGGTTCCACATATGAGTGCTCTGGGGGAGACCGCCAACCCATGTGCCCGGAGATTCACCCCCGCTCTCCTTAGAAAGGAGGCCCTCCCCACGATGAATTCGGGGGAGAGCAGGGCCAGATTCCTTGCCTCGCGAGCCGGGTTGGCTGGGTCCGCTCTGAATATGCCAAACTTCGGATAAATGCTGGCCAGGGCGCCGGAAAACGGCATATCGGACAATTGCGTCACTGGCTGACCAGCATCTCTGCCCTCTGGATTCTTCCTCCAATGGGATGAGGGGGGCCACGCAGTCACCAGCTTGGTCCAAGGCCGAACGCCGACCCTGAAGAGCCTCCTTAACCGCAAAGCGTTCTCCAAGTCGACTTTCTCTGCCGTAATTGCGATTCGGCTGGAAACACCTGTGGTTCCGGTACCCCCTCTCACCAGGGCTGCTCTGATATCCCGACGCCGGATCCCCCAAGGATAGCTCGAACGCACGTCGGCTTTGGTTATTGTCATTAGCTTGCCCAAGTCCTCGGTACCGCGGAGGTCACCAGGAGACAGGCCCAGCTTTGAGAGCTGCGACTTGTACAAAGGTAGGTGGTCGTAGGCCTCCCTTACGACGCGCCGGAGCTTCTTATCTTGGATTCTTTTCAATTCGCTGCGAGGGAGTCGCCAAGATTTCATCGATTGGAGGTAAAGCCAGGCTAGTCTGGGAAGCACCGGAAACTCCATGCCCAATCTGTTGATAGAGTTTGCGGCGCGGGACACTCCGTCCGTCAGTGAGTGTTCCCTCAACTCGCCCCTGCCCTCGGATGCGGAGTCGAATACTACGTGAAGGGCCGGGACCGGGGCTCGGGAAGCCCCGAACGGGCGGACTGGAACCGCGCGCATCCAACGGCAGCAGACTTTATCTGGGCAATCGTCGGACCTGGTACCCCTGCTTTCAAACCCGGTGCCCAAGCCAGGTTTCGCCCCCAAGATTGCATTCGCTGCGTCGGTCGGCTCTTTCATCGAGTGGTTTGATTTCTTCATCGCCACCACGGCTGCCGTCGTAGTGTGGCCGGCGTTGTTCTTCCCGTCATCTTCCCCTGGCGTGTCCCTCATCTTCGCTCTCACCAGCGTGCTGGCGGCTAAAGCCGCTGCCCCCGTAGGCGCGGCGATATTCGGGCACTACGGGGACAGAAAGGGGCGCAGGGCCGGGGTGACTTGGTCCTTGGTTCTGACAGGACTCGCATCTCTCGGCGTCGCACTGACCCCTGGTTACGCGACGCTTGGAATCCTGAGTGCGGTCTTAATCTTCGTGCTGAGGATTCTTTCTGGAATCGGTTTCGGCGGAGACTACGGTCCGTCGGTCACATGGGTGACCGAAGCCTCGCATGCGTCGAGATGGCGCGGTTTCTGGGGCTCTTGGGTCGGGTCTGCTATTCAACTTGGGACCATCGCGTCGAGCCTGAGCTTTTCGGTCGCTTCGTCGGTCCTCCCCCAAGCCGCGTTTCTACAATGGGGCTGGCGTGTCATATTTGTCCTCGGAAGTCTGGCTGCCCTGGTCGGGATAATAGTCCGTTTGAGATCTGCAGAGAGCCCTCTGTACGAGGACCTAAAGGCCAAGGGTGGAGTGGAAATGTCGCCCCTAGTGGCGACTGCGAAGAGGAATTGGAAGAAGATTCTGGTATTGACCATCCCCTGGGGGGCAATTTACGGAGTGGGTAACATGGTCGGCCAAGTGGGAGGACAGGCGTATCTGAAAGCCCTGCACGTCCCCATCCCTCTCATAACCTTCTCTGTGGCCATGGCGGCGACGTTCGCCCTGTTCATGGGAACTGGACTGGCCGTGCTATCGGACGTCTTTCCCCGCGGGAGAAAGTGGATAATCATCATTCTGATGGGGGCGGTGGCATTGTCCTCCACGTTCACGTTCAGGCTGTACCAGAGCGGGACGCCCTTCGGGGTCGTGGCAGGGATGATATCGGTCTTCGGCTTGACTAGCTCGACTTCACAGATATTCCCCGCCTTTCTCACTGACCAGTTCGGCACAAGCATCAGGACTTCAGGGACGGGCTTGGTCGCTGAGATTGGCAGCTTGATCAGCGGTCTCTTCACCAGTCCAATCATCCCTATCCTGATATCGCTCAACGGTGGCTTGATCATCGCCTCGGTTTCCGGCTTCGTCGCGGTCGCGATCGTCTCGATGATTGTCGGGATATCCTTACTGTTGCTCTTCAAGGAGAACCGTCCCTCCGACCTCAACTCCCCTGCTGGATGAGCCGTCTCACGGACAACTTATTGGAGCTGTTTCTCCCTTCCCGCCAGCAGCCCAGGCCGCACTTTGGGGCAGCGAACGCCTCGGGAGTCCGGGTTAGAAGGTGTCTGGCACCTGGCACCCTCGGAGCTCCAGTCGCTCACGCTACTTTTTCTCGATCGAGGAGTCGGGTCTGCGGAGCATCCTGGGCAGGCTCAAAGTAGGGGCTTGGGTACCTCAGGGGATACTGCCTCAGATTGATGGAATCTTCCTCCGCCGGGGTAGGGGAGAGAATCGGGTTCAGATTAGGAAGAGGAGGAGGAAATCAGAGCCGTGTCCTCTAACGGACGCAAGCATAGGTAATTATTGGAGTCAAAGAGTCTATCTGTTTCCATACGATAGGTACACGTGCAGGGACGGGTTCGGTGGGCTCAATTGGCAAGTGTTGTGGGCACGAAGGCATCATAACGATTATCTACGTCAAGCCTGGCAAGAAATTCGATGACCAAGAACTTATTCTGGCTAGGAAGTGCTGTCTTGTGCTCCATAATTGCGTTGAGTGAATTTGTCATCTACATTGATCTTATTGCCCTGCCACGCCCATACGCAGCAGCCGCCTCGAGCAACGTACCGTTCACGATTGGGACTCTTTGGTTGATGTTTGCCTTAGTAGGCTGGGTACTTGGAATCAGAGAACGAAACAGGGTTGAAGTTTCTCATCACAGCGGGCAGATACCTGGTTAGATAGATTCCGGGCTTGCACAATAACGAGCGACTACGACTCCACCTCTGTTATGTCTATCTCAGGTATTCTGACTACTGTTCCACGCGTTGTAAGACTCCCCGTAACCTGTGGATCCACTTTGAACGTACGGAGAACAGCTAGGAGGGCTCCATGTTCCAGAACATATGTCGACGACGCCGCTGTCCACCATAGGAGTGAGGGCTTCGTACCAACCATCTCCGAAGTATCTTGCGATTGGGGTAGTTGTACCCCCAGAACCGATTCCGCCTTGGAACCAGTAATTGCTGAACTTGGCAAGATCATAGCCAAAGCGGAACTCTATGGAGAAAATTCCCCAGTAAGGAGCATATGACCAACTGCAAGGAGACGGTGCAGACGTGCACGCTTGACCAGTCGATGAATCCTGTACCTCGACGTAGTAGTAGTTCCCATAATCAGCGCTAACTTGGGGTAGGATGTGGTTGCCAGGAGAGGGCGACCAAGAGCGGTATTGCGGTTTGTTCGCTGGGCAATTTTCCCAAGACACGCTGCATGATTCGGCACAGATTACGAAGCAGCCTGCATTGCTGTATGCCCCTGCCTGTAAAAGTTCGGCGGTTTGACACCCCGAGCCTATGCATGCTTGTAGCCCGACCCTAGAGGCGAACTCGCAGACGGGGTTCACGCAACCTGGTTGATTGGAGCCCAAGGGAGGGTAGACATTTGGATTAAAGCAACAATGCACGCCCGGTATAGAGTTCACTGGCGGGTTTTGACAGTAAGGGCCACCCGAATTTTGTCCAGAGCAGAGCGCACACGCGGGACTGGAGTGTGAGACTTTGCTGGCAATTTCACCCATTCGTGCCGCATGAGAAATCCCCTACTGGCAGTATCAGGATTGCGAACGCCTTTGTTGGGGTGTGACTGACGGAAGCGTTCATTGCAGCTACGATATCCCATTGGTATCCGGTCCCACTGGTCGCCATGAAGTCCGCGTCAAGGCCTTACGCCAGGATTGGCCTTCCTGGCCGCCTCGGCCGCATCAGCGCCGTCGGGGGCGGTGTTGCTTCGCAGGAACTGCAGCGGCGTCGGTCTACCTGAACTCGGCAGAGGAAGCCTCCAATCATCTTACCCCGTGTAGGCGAGCGCCGAGAAGTAGGCGGAGAAGGCGGAGACGAACGCCAGCGCCATGAGATAGGAGTAGGCGTTGTTCCCGCCCGAGAACAAGAAGTACATGCCCCCCAGACCGGCGAGCAGCACCGAAACAAGACCCACGGCCGACAGGTCGATCACAGACGACTTGCCGTGGAGGAGAGAAAGCACGAACACCACGAGTGCGCCGGCGGCCATGAGCCATCCGAGCATCATGTGTAGCATGAGCACGGGCGCGCTGGCCGAATACATGACGGCGAACATGATTCCCATCATCCCGTAGCCGGGGGCCAGCTGCGGGATCGAAGCGTAGAGGTTGACCCACATGCCCAGCGCAAACTGGAGGAAGAGCAGCGCAAGCATCACAGTCAGACCCGCTCGGAGAGGGAGGAACCCCGTGCCGCCTGCCGTGTCCGGCGAGGACAGTCCTCCGCTCAGCCTCCCGGGACGGCTGAGCCGTCGAGGGCTACCTCCGCCCACCGCCCCGCCAGCCCGCTGCCTTCCTCGATCACCCTGAACCCCGCCAGTATCCTGCGCCACTCCTCTCCGTCCACCCCCATCCTGCCTTTCCTGAGGAAGGTCCTCGTTACGCTCAGGTACGCCGACCCCCCGGGCTTGAGTATCCTCCTTATCTCGCCCAATGCGCCCGCATGGTCGGCCATGCAGCAGAGCAGGCCTCCCGCCAGGACGAAGTCCACCGAAGAGCTGGGTATGAACCCGATGCCTGCGGCCGATGAAACGTGCGCCTCTATGTTGGAGCGGCCGAGCCTCTCGGCCTTCCGGCTGAGCTTCCGGATAGCCTCGCCGTCGAAGTCCACGGCGTAGACCTTTCCGCTCGGCCCCACTCTCCTCGCCATCTCCAGGGTATTGAAGCCGGGCCCGCACCCCAGGTCGACGGCTACCTCTCCCCCCGAGAGGAACCTAGAAGCGAGCCTGGTCGGGGGCGCGAGAAGGCGGCGGACCGGGTTGTCTGTGACGAACGCAGGGATGCGCCTGTCGGCAGCGCAGCACTTCTCCTCTGTCGCCGTCGTCCTTCACCTCCTCGCCGGACCGACGAGCTTCGTCAGCTCCTCGCCCTCCTTCAGCTGTTCGACGAGGACCTGCTTCATCAGTTCGCACGCCTGGATTATCTTTGGATTCGAAACGCGGTAGTAGATGTTGACCCCATCCTTCCTTGTCGTCACCACGCCTCTTTGCCTGAGGACGGCAAGGTGCTGAGACATGTTGGGCTGCCTGACGCGGAGAGCGGCGGAGAGGTCCCCCACCGACTTCTCCCCTCCCTTCAGAGCGTTCAGGATGTTTATCCTGATCGCGCTCCCGAGCGTCTTGCAGAGTTCCGCATGCAGCTCCGAAATGCGGTCGGGCATAGCCAAGTAGACATTCGCATATATGCATCCGGTTAAAAATCTTGCGAGGCTGCGGTGAGCAATTCTCATATCACCTCTGATATGAGGGATGTAGCCAGAGGCGATGTAAGGCAGTGCCGAGACACGGGTGGGGCGGCCAGTGCGGCTGTTGCTACTCCGGGCCTGGCTATTCTTGGACAAGGAGAAGGGATGAAGCGGTGGAAGAGCAGGAGGACTTTAAGGCGGGCCTCGAGTCCGCGATAACCGCCTTGGAGAAGAGGATCCAGTCCCTCAAAGAGAAGAAGGAGTGGGACTGGTGCGTGGAGGCCGTACAGGATCACTCCGAAGGGGAAGGAGGCGCTGAAGGACTACGACAAGTTCAGGGGCGAGTGGATGGAGGGCGTCTCGCAGCTCAGGGAGACGTGGTGGTGAAATGAGCAAGACAGTGGAGCTGCTGTATTTCGAGGGCTGCCCGACCTATAAGACGACACTGAAAGATCTGGAGGAGATAGTGAAGCAGGAGGCCCTCGACGCCCGCATCGACCTCATCAGGGTCGAGTCTGAGGAGGATGCGAAGAAGCTCGCATTCCTGGGTTCGCCGACCGTCAGGGTTGACGGGGCCGACGTCGACCAGACCGCAAGGGGCTCCAGCGACTTCGGCCTCGGGTGCAGGATCTACAGAGCCGAGGGAAGGATTCTCGGCACCCCGTCAAGGGAGGTGCTGAGGCGAGCCCTGAAGGGGGAACCGACATGACGGCCCAGGTCGCGCTTGTCGTAGCGGAATGGTGCCCGGTCCGCCCGAGCGCCAAAGAACTTTGGAGGAATCTGAGGAAGGAGGTTGACTTCCATTACGACGAGATTGACATCGCCAGCCCACTCGGGGAGAAGCTGGTTGCGGAATCCAACATCCTGAGCGTGCCTACCGCGACAATAGATGGGAGCGTCGCGTTCGTCGGGGTGCCGGAACGCAATGAGGCGATCAGGAGGGTGACGAAGGGTTGAAGTGCGAAGAGTGTGGGGTGGAACTGACCGAGGAGAACACCTACAGGAGGGCGATGCACGGGGTGGAGCATCACTTCTGCTGCTCCCACTGCGCCGGCAGTTATCAGAAGGGCAAAGCCTGACTGATATGCATATATACGAATAGTCTTTCGTCTTCCTCAGAAGGCGAAATGAGCGGGAATCAGATTCTCATCCTCGGCGGCGGTGTCGGCGGCCTTGTCGCATCGAACGTGCTTGCGGAAAGGTTGGGAGACAGGGCGAAGGTGACGCTCGTGGAGAGGAAGGACAAGTTCCAGTTCCCGCCGTCGTATCCCTGGCTCATGCTGGGCATGAGGGGGCCTGAACAGGTCCAGAGGGACCTGAGCGTGCTCAGGAGGAAGGGAATCAGGGTGGCGAACGAAGAGATCGTCTCAATTGATGTTGGAAAGCGTTCGGTGGGGACGAAGAGCGGCGAATTCTCCTACGACTACCTGGTCGTATCCCTTGGAGCGGAGTACGCCCCACATACGATACCGGGGCTCCTGGAACACGCGCATCACATCTACGACCTGGAGTCTGCGACGCGCTTCAAGGATGCGGTGGAGAAGTTCAGGGGCGGGACGATCGCAATCGGCATCTCGCGCACTCCCTTCAAGTGCCCCGCCGCTCCTTACGAGGTCGCGCTCCTCCTTGAAGACTACTACACGAAGAAAGGGTTGCGAGACAAGTTGAAGTTCGAGTTCTTCACTCCCGAGCCTGGTCCGGTCCCGGCCGTCGGACCTGATATCGGGAACAAGGTGCTCGAGGTGCTCAGATCCAGAGGGATAAATTACCATCCCAAGCTGAGACTGAAGGAGATTAGGCAGAACGATTTGAGCTTCGAGGGTGGGGAAACGATGCGTTTTGACCTCCTCTTCTGCGTCCCTCCTCATGTAGCTCCTCCACCTGTGGTGAAGGCAGGGCTGACCAACGAAACCGGATGGATTCCGGTCAACCCAAGAACGATGGAGACCAGCCATGAGGGGGTATACGCGGTGGGCGACGTGACTTCGATTCCCACTCCGTCAGGGTATGTGCCCTTCCTGCCAAAGGCGGGAGTCTTTGCTCACGGCCAGGCGGAGGTCGCGGCAAGGAACATAGCAACAAAGATCACGGGGAGGGGCAAGGCGACGACGTGGGACGGGAAGGGCTCCTGCTTCCTCGAAGTTGGTGGAGGCCAGAGCGCCTTCGTGAAGGGCAACTTCCTTTCAGAGCCCAGGCCAGAAATCGAATTTCACATGCCCGGGCGGGTCTGGCACGCCCAGAAGGTCATATTCGAGAAGTACTGGATGAGACACTGGTTCTGAGGAGCGAACGTAGAGATGAGTGAGAGCGCAAAGTCGAAGCACCTCGGCATGCTTCTCTTCACCACGCCATACAGCTCGGAGAGCACCTCGGCCGCGATCAAGCTGGCGGGGGCAGCTTTGAGGAAGGGGCACCGCGTAACAATCTTCGCTTACGGCGACAGCGTTCACAACTTCACGAAGGGGCAGAAGGCTACGGGAATCACCAACGCCGAGTCCGATTTCCGGACTCTGATCGGCGAGGGTTTGAAGGTGCAGCTGTGTGGCACCTGTCTCGCCTTCAGGGGCATAGGCAACGAATCGATCATGGAAGGGACGGAGCCGAGCAGCATGCGCAACCTGTGCAAGCTTATTGACGATGCGGACAGGTTCGTCTCCTTCACATAGGGGAGTGCATCAATAGAGTTGGCCAAATCCCTGGCGATCGCGATAACCAAGGCTCCCTTCGGCACGATACATGCAGCCGAGGCGATCAGGCTGGCAAACGGAGCGATTTCATACGGGCACGAAGTGACGATCGTTCTCATAGGCGACGGGATCTACATGGCGAAGACGGGACAGAAAGCTGAAGAAGCTGGTTGGACCTCACTCTCCCCCCTGCTGGAAAAGTTGGTCTCGAGCGGTCGCGCCAAGGTACTCGTTGACAGCGGCTCTGCTGTTGAGAGAGGCGTCCGTGCCGAGGACCTGGTGGCGGGCGCGGCGGTGTCGGAGGGACGGAGCATCTCCTTGGCCATGGCAGACGCTGACAGGTGCGTCGTCTTCTGAGGTGCCTTGGATTGACTAATCCGTTGCTGGTGATCTTCTCGTCAGGGAGGAACTCTGACCATACAATCGCCGGCTTGGAGCTCTTGCACAATCTCTCGGGAAGGAAGCACGTGATGGTACTACTGACGCAGGATGCGGTGCTGCTTGCGCTGAAATCTCGGTCAGGCGCGAGCGACGCTTTCGGCGGCGTGTCCGAGGCTTATGTGCTCGCCGACCACCTTGCGAAGCGGGGTTTCGGGCAGGACTCCCTCGTGGAGCCTTTCAAAGTTCTGAATTACGATCAGGCCGTCGACCTGATGATGGCGGATGGAATCTCGATCGCCGGTTCCTTCTAGGAAATCACGAAGCGCCTGCTATCGGCTATGGCTGCGAGGGCGGCGAGCCTGTCCAGGACGGGGTCCGCGGTTCTCAAGGCCGGCAAGGAGGACAGCGGCTTTGAGACCGGGTCTTCGGACCACTCCATATGACGACAGGAGGGGGCAGTACTAATATTCGGGAGTCCTTCAGCTAAATTGGCACGTTGAGTGCCGAATTTGGTCCTAGTTTGGTCCCTGGTACTGGTTTAGGCATTTTCCGCACCGTCATGAAGGCCTTGGACCGGTTCCCTGCCGAGCCGATGCGTTGAGCGATGAGCCGGGGAGGGGATTCCAGGTGTATCCCCGGCCGGTCGTCCTGTACACTGGTCGGCCCGTCCCGCATCCGACGTCTACTACCGGGTGATTGGGTTCGAGTCTCAGCGCGCCATACAGCAGTTCCTTGTATCCGGCCCTCCATGAGTGCCGTCTGACCTGCTCTAGGGTCTTGACAGGAAAGCGCAGTTGTCTTGCCAACCGTTAGCGCAGTCACTCCGGGCGTTGATAGCCGCGCATAGGGTTCATTGCGCCTCGGCTGGGGATGACCTGCCCTAACCCCGGGCGCTGTTCAGCCGCCTGATGATTCCGGGAATCCCCGACAGGGTGGTCACGCTGAAGTCGGGCGTTGGCGCTCCGCTCGGAACATCCTGGTTCGTTTCATGGTCCACAAAGACGGCGGTCATTCCGCACGCCTTCGCGCCCGCGATGTCGTTCTTGAGCGAGTCTCCGACGAAGACTGTCTTGTCGGCTCGCACCCTCAGGGATGCAATGCACTTTGCGAACGCCCTCGGGTCTGGCTTCCTCACTCCAAGCTCCGAAGAGCTGAAGACGCGGAAGAAGTAGGAGTCGAGCTCGAACTGCTTCAGGCCCCGCTCCAGTGCCCCCTGGTCGCTGTGGTTCGAGAGGACCGCCATCTTCAACCCCATCGACTTCAGCTCTTCGAGGCTGGACCTGGCCCCCCTACCCACCAATCGGTACTTTGCTCCGAAATCGTGGAACTCCCGGTTCGCCGAGTTGGCTATCATACGGCGCCATGCCACAGGTTTCGCGGGGAAGAGCCTCCTGGCGAGCTCGTTGTACTTCGTTGTGTCGGGTATGTCACGGTCCTCCCTCGCTTCGGCCTCCGCGAACCCCGCGAAGACGGAATCGTTGACACTCCGGAACTCCTCGAAAGTTGACTCGAAGCCAGCCTCCGCGAAGACGAGATACGCTGCGCGCACCGCCCCTGGCAGGATCGCCGCGAAGGGGATGCGGTGGTGGACAAGGGTGTCGCCGTAGTCGAAGACTGCCGCCCTGATCAAGCGTCGCTCTTGGCTCAGCCGCCGATAAGAAGCGTTTGGGGGTAGACCTGCTGGAGCCTTCTGGATGTTGTCGCCCTTCGTGAGGCCAATTGCGCCTACGCAGGGAATACCTCATCCATTGCGCTGGGGTATAGTCAATAGCTTGGCTGGATTGGTCGCCGCGTCCCTGCGGTGGGGGTGCGACTTCCGTACCACCTCTTCTTAGATAAGACCCTCGTCCCTCCCTTCCGGTCCGTGCACGGGCGCTGATAGCGAGCGAACCGCACCCCGGGAACGTGATATCCGCTCAACTCTCGTCGACTTCGGGATAACTTCCTCCGACTCTGGGCCATTAATGGCGAGGCCACGGACGCGGGTGGGCCTTGCCCAAGATAGCCGAAAGCGTCCTCGTGTCGTACTGCGACTTCTGCCAGGAATTGAACGAGCGTGCCAAGGCGCATTCGAGGTGCAAGCTCTGCGGCTCGCTCCTGTGCGGGCGCCACCAGATAACGATCAGTTTCGACTGCGGAGCGCCTGAGCAAAGGGAAAGAACGCCTGCGCAAGACCTCTTCGAGAGCCTGCTCATGCAGGTCCCGACGAGCTTCATGGCATGCATCTGCCCTGAGTGCGCCGACAACTCTCGCTTGAGCGAGATCGCCAGGAGGGTGGTCGACCTGAGGGTGAAGGCCGTTCCGAACAAGGGCACGCCATGAAACCCGGTTGAGACAAGCCATGCCGTTCTACCGTGAAGTCGACCGTGCGATGTCGAGGATCGAAAGACACATTCAGGCCCTGATGTCCCTTGATGAGAAGCTGGGCGACGACTACGACAAGATGTTCACGGCGCTGCTAGACAGGGCGGAGGACTTCGGGGAAGCAGATTCCCGGGACCTGAAGGAGCTTGGAAGGCTGAGGAAGCTGAAGCACCTGAACCTGACCACCATCGCCTCGCTCCAATATCTCAGGATGTGCATCTGGGTCATGCTGGATGGACTTGAATTAGAAGCGCCGTTGGACCCGCGGCGCGCGATCGAGAGACTCAGAGGCGTCAATGAAGCCCTCCGCGGCTCGTCGGAGACGCAAGTGAAGCGGCTGGACAGGTTTGTAATGATGATGTCAAGGAAGCTGACCGACCGCCCTCCTGACCAGTCGAGGAACATCATTCTCGCCCTAAGATCGGTCGACGAAGATGTAGGCAAGATATTCGGTGAAGCGATATCGGTGAGGAGCTAGACGCCGTCAGAAGGACCGCCGTCCTTTCTTGAGCCTCTCCGGTGCCGTCGTTCCTCCTCCCAGCAGCGATCGCACCTGACCGAGGGCCAATCGTCGGACTCGCGCATCTTTCCCTCTCTGCCGCACAGCTCGCATGTATGCTCGCTCCTGTCGGATGCTAACCTGATCAGGTTCTCGACCTCGGGTGAGTGCAGGCCCGACGGGGATCGAACCCGAGTCGCGTGCGCAGCCGAACATCGGGCGGAGCCTCCGCTATGACTAAGCCTCCATTCAAGCGGAGCGACGCGACCCTATCAGGTCACTGAGGAACGCTGTTTTCTGGTACCGAGACTTTCTCGTGGGCGGCGACTATTTCGCTCAACCTCCAGTAGAACCAGAGGTCCAGGATCGGTATCAGTCCGATGATGAACCACTTGAGGGTGGATTCTTTCTTCTTGTGCCTGAGGGTTTCGACGTTAACACCTGACATACAACCATGCCCGTCTCGACGACACTATTTTAACATAAATCTGCGTCCTAGGACACGCGATGGTTCGCGGGCTTTGCCCGCCTGAAATAGACTTGGGAAGGGGGGTTCTGTTGGCAAATGACAATCGGAGCCGTCTGGAACGTGCCCCGCTTTGGTTAAACCGTCACGGATGGCGCTGTCGAGCCTCCCCCTGCCGACCGTCAGGGAGGGACGGGGTCGATGTAGCCCAGGCGGCCCCGCCATGGCCCTCGACAGATGGACCGAAGACGCGGACAAATCCTTAGGTCAACTCAGGTCCGCTGGTGCTCCCGCCGTCCAGCCGCCGCCTCCTTCAGGCGAGCACAACCGAGCAGCTCGCCTGCGCGACCCCGACGGGAACCTCGTCAAGAACGTGGCAGGGGCGGCGTAACCGCTCCATCCCGGCTACCCCTGGTGTCGGTGCACCGTTAGAGACGCAAAAACGCAGGCTGACCGAGCACCGGCCGGTCGAATCCGCAGGCTTCCCTCGCCAGCCCACTTTGGCACTTCGCGCGTCCAGCAGAAATGGGTCGCCTTCCGGCCGCACGCGCTGGAGACCAGGGCTGGGCATTCCGGGCCCTCGAAAGGGGCAGGTTACTGATGGGAGCTGGCTCGCTTCGAAGAACCGTCGGGGACCCACCCTATCTCCATGTGAACTTCGAGCTTATGGTTTTCTTTCGCGTAGAGGAACTTGAACTTCATTGGGTCGGTCGGGGTAATCTTCACCGCCTTGTCTGCAGAGAACAGGTCCGAAGTCACGATGACCCCTCTGTCGATCGCCGAGCCCAGTTCTGTCAGTATCCTCGACACCTCTCTCCTGTTCGTCTCGGCCTTGAACCTGCTTATCGACTCGTGCGCTTCCCGGTAGTTCTCCAGGAGTTCGGTCATCTTCGTCCAGTGGGCCATGGACTGCAACAACTGTGCCCTTCCTTCCTCGGTAAGCGCGTAGTGCTTGCGGTCTGGAACTTCCTCCATGAACTCGATGCGGCTCGTCACCAACTTCCCCCTTTCCAGCCTTTCCAGGGCCGGGTAAATCGTGCCTGTCTTCGGCTTCCAGAACCCCGAGAAACGTTTCTCCAGTTCCCTGATGATCTCGTAACCATACATCGGTTTCTCCGAAAGCAGGAGTAGGACCCAGAGCGACACGGTCTCCAGCTTCATTCCGCGCGGTACCACCTGGGACACGGCCGTGGCACCCGCCAAGCTTTATATAAGTAGCCCATCTACTAGGTAGTAGAGCTACTATGAAGTGGGTAACGCGGTCAAACGCACATGTGGACAGGATAGCCTGCCCCTGGCTGATCAGGAAATTCGTCGACTCACAAGCGGAGTTCCTCTTCGTGCCGGCTTCGATGGTCAAGGAGGTCGCGAAATCGGAGGGTGCCATCCCCTTCGACGCCCCGGGCATCGAGCTGACGCACTACGAGGAGGACGGCCACGAGCGGGTCAGTTTCGACGCAATCATCAAGAAGTACGGCCTCAAGGACCCAGCGCTACTCAAGGTGGCTGAGATAGTGAGGGGAGCGGACGCGAAGATCGCCGAGGCTCCTCAAGAGTCGGCTGGTCTCAAGGCCGTCGCGGAGGGTTTCCAGGCGATAGCCAAGGACGACCATGACAACATTTCAAGGCAGTTCCCGACCTATGATGCGCTCTACGCGTTCTGCAAGCTCGCGGTCCAGAAGAAGGCGTAGCGTCACCCGGCGCGACCAGCCCGGGTCGATCAGTGGGTGTTAGCGTAACATGCTGGAACGAATAGGGTCGGTCGCACTCCCTTCGCGCCGGACCGATGGCTACGACCACGCGGATGTTCATCAAAGGAGCGGGAAGGTCTACATCGCCCACACTGCCAACGACAGCGTAGAGGTCGTCGACGGGGTGAGGCTGGAGCACATCGCGACGATCTCCGGCTGCACCGAAGCGAGCGGCGTTCTATGCGCCCAGGAGGAGGGGCTGGTGTTTGCCGCTTCTCGAGGAGAGGGCAAGGTGCTCGTGATTGACGCCGGGTCAGACAAGAAGGTCAGCGAAGTCCGAGCGGGGAAGAAGCCCAACGGACTCGCATGGGACCCGCACAGGGGGCACCTGCTGGTGGCCGACGTCGGTGACAACAAGGCGAGGCTGCTCGACCCCCAGTCTGGGAGGGCTCTGGCTGAGCTGGCCCTCGAAGGAAGGCCGCGGTGGTCACTGTACGAGCAGAGCCTGGACCTGTTCCTGCTGAACATCAGGGACCCTCCCGGAGTGGCGCTCATATCACCTGATTCGTTCGCAGTGAAGAAGTTCGTTCCGATCTCAGTTAAGGGGCCCCATGGACTCGAGGCCGTTCCGGGGGCTGGAAGGGGGTTCGTGGCCTGTGACGGCAAGTCTCTGGTAGAGGTGGACTTCGCGAACGGAAAGGAGCTGGGCTCGGTTCCTCTTTCCGGGGAGCCTGATGTCCTCTGGCTCAACCCGGCGAAGGGTCGGATCTACTGCGCGATAGGAGAGCCAGGCGTCATCGATGTCATAGACACTCGGAGACTCGTCCCCTTGGAGAAGTTGCCCACCGAAGAGGGTGCTCACACCCTCACCTTCGACGTGAAGAGGCAACGCCTGTATGCGCTGATGCCGAAATCGCAGTGCGCGGCTGTGTTTGCCGAGAGGAGCGCCCAAGATTGGCCCGGGGGCTCCGCAGGCCCCACGGAAACCGGTTGAGTCTCGGCCTATAGGGTCTCTCCAGCCCAAGAGAGGCCCAACGGCTTGCGTGGATGATGGCCCGATCAGTCGTGTTTAGACTGCAGGGCGTACATCTTGGCGAACTCGCCGTCGGGCAGGGACATCAGGCGCTCGAAGGTCCCTTCCTCGACGATCCTGCCCGCCTCTAGGACCACCACCCTGTTGGCAAGTCTGATGGTCGAGAGCCTGTGGGCCACCATGATGGTCGTCCTCCCCTTGATCATGGCCGCCAGCGAACGCTGCACCCTGAGCTCGGTGAACGGGTCGAGCCCGGATGTCGCCTCGTCAAGGATGAGCACCTTCGGGTCCCTCAGAAGCGCCCTGGCGAAGCAGATCAGCTGCTTCTGCCCCATGGAGAGGTTCGTTGCCCCTTCGGCGACCATGGTGTCGTATCCGTCCGGAAGGGCGGAGACGAACTCGTCGACGCCGAGGGCCTTGGACACCGCCTTCACCTCGTCCGCGGTGGCGCCGGGCTTCCCGTACCTGATGTTGTCGGCTATGGTGGCCGCGAAGAGGACCGGGTCCTGAGGCACGACGCTCATCCGCACCCGGAAGTCCCTGAACCTGAGTCTCCTGAGGTCAACCCCTCCCAGCACGACGGCGCCCTTCTGCGGGTCGTAGAACCTCTGCACCAGGCCCACTATGCTCGACTTCCCGGCCCCGGTGGGCCCCACTATGGCGACCACTTCGCCGGGGGCGACTTCGAGACTGACGTCCCTGAGGACTGGGTCCCCTTCCGAGTACCCGAACGTCACGCCCTCGAGCGCCACCCCCCAATCCTTCCCTGGGTCGATGCTCTCCGGGGCTGCAGGCTCCTTGACTTCGATGTCGGTGTTCACCAGCTGGGTCACCCGGTCCAGCCCGGTCACCGCCGACTGGAAGGAGTTGTAGAATGTGGTGAGCTGGATTATCGGGTTGAAGAAGGCGTTCACGTAGAGCATGAACGTCACCAGAGTCCCGACCAGGAGTCGCCCTCCTAGTATCTCCGTAGCGCCGTACCACAGGACTAGGGCAAGGCCCAACGACTCGATCACCTGGACGATGGAATTGAAGGCAGACGTGTACTTGTTCGCCCTCAGGTTTGCCGTCATGTTCTCGTTGTTCACCACGTCGAAGTTCTGCGAGATCCTGTCTTCGCTGACGAATGCCTGGGTGACCCGGACCCCGCTTATCCCCTCCTGGAGCTTGGCGGTGACAGCGGCGATCTTCTTCCTAGTCTCCACGAAGTTCCTAGATATCCGCCCCTGGAAAACGAGGGTCGTGACCACCAGCGCCGGTATCACCACGAACGACACGAGGCTGAGTTCGACGTTGAAGATGAGCATTATGATGACTATCGAGACGATGGTAAGGAACCCCGAGAGGACCTGGGGGAGCTGGAACGTCACGAAGTCCTCCACAGCATCCACGTCGTTCATGATGTAGGACATTATTCTCCCAGTCTCCCGGGACGAGAAGTAGGAGGGGGAGAGGCGCTGGAGGTGGTCGAAGGCGTCCCGCCTGATGTCCCTCAGGGAGTTCTGGCCCACGAGCTGCATCGAGTATGTCCTCCTGTTGTCAGCAACGTAGTTTGCCAGGTACAGCAAGGCGTAGGAACCGGTCAGGAGGGCGACACCGCTGAAGTCTGCGGTGAGCATGTCGTTCACTGCGAAGCCGAGAAGGACGGGGCCCACTATCCCGGCGGCGGAGGTGAAGATGAGCC
Organism: archaeon; assembly: GCA_021788415.1. The sequence goes on along the minus strand of JAJYKR010000002.1, from coordinate 116,360 downwards.
CGCCGAGGGTGATGGCCAGGTCGCGGCGATACCCAAGGACGTAGCCCACGAGCCGCCGGACCAGGTAAGCGTCGCTGTACTTCCTGTCCTTCCTCGACTCTGGGTCGTCGTCGGCGACGTACATCCCCCTGAGCCCCACTAGGGACCCCCCTCCGTCCCGAGGACCGCCTGAGGAGCGTACTGCGACCGGTACAGCCTCGCGTAGGCCCCATCATTCTCAAGGAGCGCCTCGTGGACCCCCTGCTCGACGACCCTCCCTCCCTCGAAGACCACTATCCTCTGGGCCAGCCTCAGCGTGGACAGCCGCTGCGTTATGATTATCGTCGTCCTGTTCTTGATGACCTCCTTCAGCGCGTCTGCGATGGCGAACTCGGTTCCGGCATCGACGCTCGAAAGGGAGTCGTCAAGGATCAGAACCCGGGGGTCAGTCAGGAGCGTCCTGGCGATCGCGATCCTCTGCTTCTGGCCCCCTGAGAGGGTGACCCCCCTCTCACCGACCCGGGTCTCGTACCCCTCGGGGAACCGGTCGATGAACTCGTCTGCGTGGGCGAGCCTGCAGACCCTCTTCACTTCCTCCTGGCTGGCTTCTGTCTTCCCGTAGCAGACGTTCTCCCTAATGGTGGCCGAGAAGAGGAAGATGTCCTGGCTGACGAGCCCCACGGACGCCCTGAGAGACTTCAGCGTCAGGTCCCTGACGTCGATGCCGTCGATCTTCACCGAACCGGCGGACACGTCGTAGAAACGCGGGATGAGGTTGGCCGTGGTGGTCTTCCCCGACCCCGAAAGCCCAACGAAGGCCACAACCTCGCCGGGGGGTATGTCCAGGTCGACCCCCTTGAGGACATCCCTTCCCCTACCGTACCCGAACCTGACCCCGTCGAAGCGGATCGAGCCCTTCACTTCGCCGAGAGGCTTGGCCCCCGGCCTGTCCTTCACTTCAGCCTCGGCGTCCACAACCTCCAGTATCCTGTCGAACCCGGCCATGCCGTTCTGCGCGATCAGGATCAGTTGCCCAAGGAACCTGCTCGGTCCTGCGAGCAGCGCCAGAAGGTTCGCCGCGGCGACGAGCTCCCCCAGGGTGATGGTCCCGGCTATCACAGGGCCGCCGCCCAGGAAGTAGAGCGCGGCGAGATCCAGGCTGATGATTAGGCTGAGGAGCGGGACGTAGACCGCCCTGACGGCGGAGGAACCGACGATGCCGTCTCTGTATGCCTGGTTGGCAGCGGCGAAACGCGAGGCCTCCCCGTCCTCTGCGGTGAACGATCTGACGATGCGGGCGCCCGCAACGTTCTGCTGAAGGACCGAGTTCATGGTGCCGTAGTTCTTCCTGGTGAGCCGCCAGAACGGCCCCTGCGTCTGGCTGAACTTCCAGCTCACCGCAATGATCAACGGAAAGACGACCGAGACTACGGCGGCGAGGTAGAGGTTGAGATAGAAGAGCGACACTATGACCCCGCCCACGAGGAAGGTGTTAGAGAGCAGCTGGCCCCATCCGAAGCTGACGAACCTCCGGACGGCTTCGACGTCTCCAGTCGCCCTCGACATCAGCTGCCCTGTCTCGTTTCTGTCGTGGAAGGAGAAGGACTGGGACTGGATGGAGGTGAAGATGGTGTTGCGCATATCATAGATCATCTTCTGGCCAAGCGCTTGCCCGCCGTAGCTCAGACCGAAGCTGAAGGCCGCCGACACGGCGCTGACCGCCACTATCTCCAGTGAGAGATAGAGCACGTCGGACGCGGGCGATTTCGCCACGATGTCGTTCACGGCCTCCCCGGTGAGGAACGGGACGAGGACCCTGAATGCTGTCAGGGCGGTCACGCTGGCCAGCATCACCGCCGCGATCGCCCAGTGCCTCCTAACGGCCGCCAGCAGCCTCAGGTACTTCTCGAACAATCCGGTTTCCTTTGACAGTGGCGCACCGTTCTACGGCTTCTTAAATCCGCGAACGGCCGTTTCGCCCATCAGGAGAATATGGGGCGTTGTTCCTCTGGGCCCCGGCCCGGGCCTGCGTCAGCCGCTGCCGGGCCAGCCTGTCTAGCCCGACCTGCAGCCACTCGGTTTGCGCCCTTCCAGAGCTGGGAGCCGGACATTCACGCTGTGATGATGAGGTTGGACACCAGCAGGACCATCAGGGCAAGGTAGCCCACCGCCAGCCAGGCGTCGCTCGGCTCCCTCGACTCGCGCCTCGACCTGTAGATGTAGGAGATCATCGCGAAGGCCAGGAGGTCGAGGCTGAGGTAGAGCGCGAAGGTGTCAGTCTGTATCTGGGTCAGCGGGTTGAGGAGCCATATGACCACCAGGGTCGTGACCTGCAGGGCCACCAGGAAGATCACCTGGAACGAGATCAGGGCCGGGCGCATCTCACTCCCTCCAACCTAGCTCCAGGGCCTTCACCCGCCGCTTGATGGTGCCGGTCCTCAGGTCGAGCCTGTAGATGAGGAACACGCTCGCCACGAGGTCGAGCGCCAGGAGCCCCGACGAGACGGCCACGGTGGCGAGCGAGCCGAGTGACAGGTCGCCCAGTGCGACCCCGACGGCCCCGTTCACGAGCAATCCGATTGAGAAGGCGCCCAGGGCAACCAGCACTGTGAAGGCAAGGCCGCTGCGGAGCTCGGAATGGGGGATAGAGTTGGGGGACGTCGTGGCGAGCTTCCCCTTTGCGCCCCGATACAGCGCCTTGTAGGTCACCAGAGAGCCCGCGACGATCAGCAGCGCGATCCCGCCTATCACCAGCGCGGTCTGCTCGAAGGGTATCGTCTCCCCTGGTGTGATCAGCCCCCAGTAGGAGAGCGCCAAAACCTCGCCGACGAACACCAGCCCCAGCGTCGTGTACACCGGCCTTCGGGAAAGACGCCTCTCCCTCCCTCTGTCGATGAATGGGAGCAGGACCAGCGCGGCGAACACGACGGTTACAATCGCAAGCGCCGTGGGCAGCCCGTACTGTCCGAGAGGACCGTTCGCCTCAAAGACAGACAGCTTGAGTACCTGATAGACCCAGAGGAAGTACCAGTCCGGCTGGGGGGTGTAGTTCGAAGCAGCGGCGACGGAGTACTCGGGGGGAAGCGTGATGGGGAAGACGGCTGAGATCAGCAGCATCCCGGCGCCGAAGAGCAGGGAGAGCTCGAGGAGGTACATGGTCACGTCCGGGAAGATCGGAGACGTCTTGGGCTTGGCTGATGGCGGTCCTTCCGTCGGGTCGGCGACGCCGTGGGACTCGAGCATGTACATCTTCACCACCAGGAGGATCAGCAGGACCGCCGGAAGTACGACCACGTGGAGGTCGAAGAACCGGAGGACCTCGGCCGAGTCTCCACCGCTCCCCTGTATCAGGAACGTAAGCAGCGACGAGATCGGCTGCGGGAGGGCGCTGACCATCCCCACCCCGACGTCCGTCGCCGACTTCGAGACGACGGTCCAAGGGAGGAGATAGCCTGTGAAGCCGAATCCAAGCGTGACGAACCCCATCAGCATCCCGACGATCCACATCACTTCCCGGGGCCTCTTGTGCACAGAGACGAAGTAACCCCTCATCATGTGCATGAACGCGAGCATTATCATGGCGTAGGCGGTGTAGAGATGAATTGTCTCGAGGAACCGGCCGTTGTAGACGTTCTGGAAGATGTAGAGGGTCGAAGAGTAGGCCTGGGTGGGGCTGGGGATGTAGTACAGCATCATTATCATCCCCGTGACGCCCTGGATCACGAAGGCGACCACCGCCAGTGCGCCCAGCCAGTAGAACGGGTTCAGCGCGTACTGGGGAACGGGGCGGAGCATGGGGTAGCTCAGACCCAGCCTGGAGTCGAACCACTCTGCGAGGCGCTGCAGTGCTCCCTGTTTCTCTGGCATCAGAATCCCTCTATGCTTATGTGACCTCGGTCCCGCCCTGGAGGTCGTAGGTCACGTCGTTCGAACCAGTGTGATGGCTGAATACTGCTGGAGGGCCCATCCCGACCGCGTAGATGTCTCCCGACCCGTCGACCTCGAGCTGGACCTGAGGCTGGGGCCTCGGCGACGGCCCGCCGATGACCTTCGCCCCCTGGGTCAGAGCGTAGACGCTGCCGTGGCAGGGGCAATAACCCACAGGCTGAGAGGCGACGTATGAGTGGTTGACTTCGGGGGACCCTCCCTGGGGGACGTAGTCCCAGATGCATCCCAGGTGCTGGCAAATCTGGCTGAAGGCCACGATGTCGCCTTCGGGTCCGACACCGCCCTCCGCCTTCTGCCCCAGCTTCACAAGGAGATTGGGCTCGTTGTCCAGCGGATAGTTGAAGTTCACCGCCTTCCCGGCTGAAAGCTCGCTCAGGCTGGAGACCTTCACCCGAGGGAAGCTCGAGGGAGACGGAGCGGGGACCGAAGGTATCACCACGGACTTCATCACTGAAGCGATCCCTGCCACCGCCAGGACGCCGGAGACGGCGGCCGCTGCCTTCAGGAACTCTCGGCGGGACCCGTCCTTCTCGCCGTTTCCCCCGTGGTCGCTCTGGTCAGACGTCAAGCACCGACCCCCGCTATCAGGGATAGGCGCGCCAGTTTATCAGCTCGCCACCACGTTGCCGGTCATCCAGCCAGCGGTGGACATGGCGCCTTCGGTGCCGTCGGCACCGGACCCACAGGTCGTTTCACAGAACCAGATGAAGGTCCCTGCCTTTGTGATCGTGAAGTACGCCACCACAGTAGAAGACTGCGGGACAGGGATGTTAAGGTTCAGCGCCGGGATGGTGAAGGTGTGAGAGAGGTTGTCCATCGGGACTGAACTGACAGCCTCGCCGCCCTGCAGGACGATGCCGGCCGCGCCCTGGCTGGCGTTTATGTTGTCGTTCGAGGCGACGAAGACGGTGCCTCCTGTGGTCCCTGAGACCACGTTGTCATTGGGGACTACGAGGGAGGCGGCTCCGTCGTCGTAGTTCGTTATCACAAGCTCGATCAGGCGGTTGGCGGGAAGCGAGAGGTTTTCCGTGGACCCCAGGCCGCTGGGTCCGAGGACGAAGTACCCCGGCTGGTCTCCGACGGTCGAGTTGAAGATGCTATTGGTCGCTATCACCAGGTTGACCACATAGGGCGACGTCGAGTTTGTGGAGGTGATCGTCGTGGTAATCGTCTTGCCCCCGACCCCACCTATGGCGACGGCGCCACCATAGCCGGCGAGAATAAGCGCCACGGCTAGAACGGCTATCACGAAGCCGCTCGTTAGGGAAGTCCTCGAACTCAAACGCCTAAACGCGGTGAGTTAGAGATGTTATAAGCCACCCCGACGATTCTCAGAAATGATAACGAGTCGGAGAGGCCCGACTACCTCAGCTCCGCCGCGGCGGAAGGCACCTGCCAATCCTGGAGATCCCTTCGCTTATCCTCTCTGAGTCCTCTGAGCAGAACACCAGGCGGATGTGCCCCTCTCCGCTCGGCCCGTACTCCACCCCGGGCATCGTCTTCACCCGGGCCTCCTTCTCCAGGGCTGCCACCAGGGCTTTCGAGTTGCGCGAGTATGCCGAGAAGTCGGGGAACACTTCGAACCCCGCCTGGGGGACCACGCAGGGCACGTCCCTGAGCTCCGAGAGCCCGGCAAGCATCGCACGCCTCCGCCTCGTCAGCTCTCCGACCATCCGCTCGACGAAGTCAGAACACTCGCCCAGGGCGACCGCCCCCGCGTACTGCACGGCGTAGCTGACGCCCCCGTTGTACTCGAAGGAGAGCCTTTTGATCCTCTCGGTGTTCTTCTTCCCCGCGACGACGTAGCCCAGCCGCCACCCGGTCATGGCGTAGGCCTTGGAGAAGCTGCCTACGACGAAGAGCTGGTCCATGAGCTCCCTCTCCCCGAGGAGGGTGCGGTGGGCCCCGCCGTCATACAGTATCCTCGCGTAGCACTCGTCAAGGAGCATCGACACGCCCCTGTTCGCTCTCAGGATGGCTGCAAGCGCGTCCATGTCTTCGCGGCTGCACACGGTCCCCGTCGGGTTGTTGGGGTTGCAGACGAATATCATCCTGGTCTTGTCGGTGACCGCCGAAGCTATGGCTTCAGGGTCCAGCCGCCAGCTGTCCTCCTCCATCAGCGAGACGAAGACCGGCTTCACCCCGAAGATCTCGAGCTTCTCGATCAGGACGCTGTAGGTGGGCTCCGGGACGATGATCTCGTCGCCGGGGCGTGTGCACGCCTGGATCGACAGCGAAAGGGCCTCCTGCGCCCCGTGGGTAGCGGATACCTCACCCAGGGGGTCGAGGTTCGCCCCGAACCCGTCAAGGTAGTACTTCGCCACCGCCTTGGGCAGTGCGAACTCGTCGAAGCCGGCTGCGGGGAAATAGTGGGTGCACCCCCTGCGTACGGCGTAGTCGAAGGCTTCGACAATCCTCGGGTCTGTCTCGAAGCCGGGGTCGGCCACCCACAGGTTAATCGGGCCACCGTCGCCGCCGCGTTGGTCTTCCTGCTCGGCCATGGCCGCCGCGAAGGGCGTGGGGCGGCGTATATCCATTGGGGGCGGACAATGCAGCGCGCCGCCAATGCTCCGGGAGCTCCTGGGACCGTGACAAGAGTCGACCCGAGACCGTCCAGTCGCTGCGAAGGTCCGTTGACGGGCGCCGCCGGGGCGATGGCGGATTTCACTAACAGATATTAACGAGCGGGAATCTCTGAGGACATCTGATGAAGTTTCTCTTCGTCACCTACGAAAGCTTGTCTGCGGATTTGGCCTGGCAGCTCAAGAAGGAAGGTCACGAGGTAAAGATGTACTGCCACGGTCAGGGGGAGAAGGACGTCGGCCTGGGGTTCTTCGAAAAGGTGGAGGAGTGGGAGTCGCTCAAGGACTGGGCCGACGTGATAGTCTTCGACGACATCGGATTCGGAAACAAGGCGGACCAGCTCCGGGGGGAGGGGAAGTTCGTTGTTGGTGGAAGCCCCTACACGGACAAGCTCGAGCTCGACAGGGAGTTCGGGCAGTCGGAGCTGAAGGCGGTCGGGGTCGACGTGCTGCCCAGCTGGAACTTCACCTCCTTCGACGAAGCCATCGACTTCGTCAGGAAGAACCCTGACAGGTACGTGCTGAAGCCGAGCGGGAAGGCGCAGAATGAAAAGGAGCTGCTGTTCGTCGGCCAGGAAGCGGACGGGAAGGACATCCTGCAGATACTCGAGCACTACAAGGTGAACTGGTCGAGGAAGATCAAAGAGTTCCAGATGCAGAAGTTTGCCGAAGGGGTGGAAGTGGCGGCGGGAGCATTCTTCAACGGGAAAGACTTCGTGTATCCCTTCTGCGTCAACTTCGAGCACAAGCGGCTCTTCCCCGGGGAACTAGGGCCAAGTACGGGCGAGATGGGGTGCTACGACGAACAGACCGAAGTCCTGACCAGGGCCGGATGGAAGCGCTTCGGCGCCCTGGGGTACCACGATGAAATCTGCACGCTGAACCCAACTACAGACGAAGTGGAGTACCAGCGCCCCGAGGCACTCGTCGCCTTCACCCACCACAAGAAGCTGCTTTCCATTCAGACCAAGGCGCTCGACATAGTCGTCACCCCAGACCATAACATGTACGTCCAGTCGCGGGGAGACGCCCGCAAGCGGAGGAACAAGTTCAGTTTCATCAAGGCCAGGGACCTCGGGGCCCAATCAGTCGTCAAGAGGACCGGGATCTGGGCGGGGAAGGAAGCCGAGCGCTTCACCCTCCCGTCTGTGGAGATGGGGCAGGTTGTAGGCCGGACGGGCCTGGTCGCTCGCACGAAGTCCGGCGAGACGGAGGTCCCCATGGACGCCTGGGTCGCCTTCATGGGGATCTGGCTGTCGGGCGGCGGATGGGCGCAGGAAGGTCAGGGGTGCCGGGCCGCCGTGGCTCGGGACGTGGGAGGTCCGACGGATAAGGCAAAGGAGCTCCTGCAGGCCCTACCCTTCGAGTTTCACGAAGACGGCCACCGGTTCGTTTCCGATGACCAACGGCTCTGCACCTACCTCAGGGAATTCGGAGAGGCGAGAGAGAAGCACGTTCCGCGGTACGTCAAGGAACTCGGCCCGAGGCAGATCAACATCTTCCTCGACTGGTTCTCGAAGGGGGGCGCCGCGACGACGAAGGACAGCCACCGAGTCTTCCACACCGCATCCCGGACGCTGGCTGATGACATTCAGGAACTGCTGCTCAAGGTCGGCAGGGTAGGTACGATCACGCATGGGAGAGGGCGAGGCGAAGCGCGGGCGGCCGACCATCGGGCGGATGGTTCAGGGAGCCTGTTCGAAGTGCACGAGCAGGTAAGGAGGCTGGACTCCTTGATCGACAGGAGAAAGGTGAAGGCGATCAGTTACGGCGGAACGGTCTACTGCGCCACGGTGAAGAACCACCTGATGTATGTCCGCAGGAACGGCAAACCCTACTGGTGCGGAAACACGTCCATGTATTGGACTAGGAGCAGCCCGGTCTTCGACCGGACGCTGTCCAAGATGAAGGACAGGCTCGCAGCGAGCAAGTACGTCGGCTACATAGACATCAACTGCATAGCGAACAGCAAAGGCATCTGGCCCCTCGAGTTCACGGCGCGTCCCGGATATCCGACGATAAGCATTCAGATGGAGGGCATCACGAGCGAATGGGGTCAGTTCCTGTCGGACATTGCGCATGGGGGCGACACGCTGCTGAAGACGAAGAAGGGGTATCAGATCGGAGTTGTCGTCGCCATCCCACCCTGGCCCTTCGAGGACGAAAAGGCGTTCAAGCGGTACTCGGAGGGCGCCACCATCCTCTTCCGGCGCCAGGCACTGGACGGGATACACATCGGCGAGGTGAAGCAGGAGGACGGCGACTGGCACATCGCGGGGAACTCGGGCTACGCCCTCGTCGTCACCGGTTCGGGCGCCACGATGTCCGATGCCATCGAAAGGGCCTACCAGAACGTGAAGAACGTGATGATACCGAACATGTTCTACCGCAGCGACATCGGTCAGCGGTGGACCCACGACAGCGACATGCTGATCAGTTGGGGCTACATCTAGCCTTCGGGCTTCGCTGACACCGACCAGGGGTCGGTCCTTCGCCCGGAGATGAGGTGGGCAAGCACGAGGACGATAAGAGCCACCTCAGAGACCGAGCCGATGACTATCGTGAGGGTCGCGGTGACGTCCCCGCTTGCGATGAGGGAGTAGTGCGCAGGCTGAGACACCGTCGCCCCCAGTGCCAGGACTGCGAGGACCAGGCCCAGGTAGTAGGAGACCCTTGGCCTGACGAACGTGAGGGCGCTGTCAACCACGAACAGGACCCACCCGAATGCCACGGTGTAGAAGACGGAGGACGGGAGGATCGGCTGGACCTCGTACAGGAAGGCGACCCCGAACAGGGTGCAGAAGAGGATGACCCCCTGGATCGCTCTGGTGAGCGCGCTCACGACCGACGGCAGACGGGGCCGGATATTTCAACACTGCACTGTCAGAAAGCATTTATGACCTGCAGGAGGAACCGTTCCGATGGCGGCTGGGAGCCACCTGTCATTCCGCCTTCCCGAGTCAAGGCCTCACTACGCTCCCCCCCTCGAGTTTCACACCCGCCACACGAAGATCGAGCTGGATGTAGACTTCGGACGGAAGAGGATCGCCGGAGCGTGCACCCTCGACATAGAGCCGGTCAGGAGGGAATTGGACGTCGCCCGCCTGGACGCCGTTGGGCTCGACATCGCAGGGGTGAGAGTGGACGGCTCCCCCGCGGAGTACGACTACGACGGCGACCAGCTCGCGGTCAAGCTCGGCCCGGGCGGAGGGAGGCGCTCGGTCAGGGTCGAGTACAGCGCTTCTCCCAAGATGGGACTATACTTCCCAGGTCCGGACGCCGAGCACCCCGAGAAGGAGACGCAGGCCTGGACCCACACCGAAGCCGAAGAGTCCAAGCACTGGTTCCCCTGCCACGACCATCCGGCCGACAAGTCAACCAGCGAGCTGATTATCACCGTGCCCAAGGAGTTCAGGGTGATATCGAACGGGAAGCTGTTTTCGACCAAGGTCGACGGTGACAGGGCTACCTTCCACTGGAAGGAGGACATCCCCCACTCCTGCTACCTCACTTCGTTCGTCGCCGGAAGGTTCGGGGTCGTCACTCAGGAGTCCCGCGGCGTGAAGCTGAACTACAACTTCCCGGAGTCGAAAAGGGAAGACGTCCTCAGATACTTCGGCGAGACCCCCAAGATGATCGAGGTCTTCGAGGACCTGGTGGGGGTGAAGTACCCGTACCTCAAGTACGACCAGACCACCGTGGAGGACTTCGTCGCCGGCGCCGAGGAGAACCTCAACGCGACGACTCTGGCGATGAACTACTACCCCGATGCGGCGTCAGAGGAAGACTTCGCGACCAGCTACTCCCTCCCCGGCCAGAGGCCGATGGACCTCGTGTCGCATGAGCTCGCCCACCAGTGGTTCGGTGACTACGTGACCTGCGCGGACTGGCCTCACGCCTGGCTGAACGAGGGGTTCGCTTCCTACTTCCAGGAGCTCTATCTCGAAAAGACGAGGGGGGTCGACGAGATGGTCTGGCACCTGGACCTGCGCGTCGAAGACTACTTCGAAGAGGCGGAGAAGGAGTACCGGAGACCGATCGTGGAGAGGTGCTACGTATGGCCGGACGACCTCTTCGACAGCCATCTGTACCCGAAGGGGGCCTCGATGCTCCACCAGCTCAGGTTCATGGTGGGAGACGAGGCATTCTTCGCTGGAATTTCGCGATACCTCAAGGCGTACGCGCTCTCCGTCGCCGACACCCATGACTTCCGCAAGGCCATGGAGGCCGCGAGCGGGATGCAGCTGGAGGAGTTCTTCGAACAGTCGTTCTACAAGCCGGGACACCCCGAGTTCGAAGTCAGTTACGAGTGGAACGACACGCAGGGGACAGCGAATATCAGAGTCAGGCAGACTCAGGGGACGGAGGACGGCACGCCGGTCTACAAACTCCCCTGCGAGGTGACGTTCTACTTCGGTGGAGAGAAGGTCAGCAGGAGGGTCTCGATAGAAGGCGCAGACCAGGCGTTTTCATTTTCGTTCCCGAAGAAGCCGACGATAGTCGAGTTCGACCCCAACAGATGGCTCCTGAGGAAGACGAAGTTCGAGAAGAGCGTGTCGCTGCTGCTCAGCCAGCTCGCAGGGAGTGAGAGCGCCTACAGCAGGGCCGAGGCAGCCAGGGAACTTGGGAGGCTGAAGGCGGAGGCGGCTGTCCGGGGGCTGGCCGACGCTGCTGCCAAGGAGCAGTACTGGCACGTAAGGGCGTGCGCTTCAAAGGCGCTGGGAGAGATAGGGACCGAGGCGGCGCTCGCAGCGCTCCTTGGCGCGGGCGTGCCGAAGGACAGGCGGGCGAGGAGGGGGATGGCTGCCGGGCTCGGGCACTTCAAGGACAAGCGGGCGGTGGAAGCCCTCCTGAAGCTCCTCCAAGAGGACGAAAGCCCCTTCGTCAGGTGCGAAGCCGCCCTCAGCCTGTCGAAGGCGTGGCCGGAGGGGGCGCTCCCTCATCTGAAGGAGGCGATGAAGGTGCACACCGTCAACGAGACCCTCGCTGAGGCCTGCCTCGCGGCAATGGGGAAGCTGAAGGACGGCGAGGTCAGCGAGATCGTCGCGACGTCCCTGCGCTACGGAAGGCCGACTAGGGAGCGCATCGGGGCGCTGAAGGCGATCAAGGAGAGAGGGACGATACTTGACGAGGAGGTCCAGGTGCTGAAGGAGCTGCTGCTGCACGACAAGGAGTTCAGGGTGAGGATGTTTCTCGTCGACGTCGTGATCCGCACCCTGCAGGACATGCGGCTGCTGGGCGCCCTGAAGGAAGCATCGCACTCCGACCCCCAGCTCTCTGTCAGGAGGAAATCACTCCACCTCTATCATCAGCTGGAGTCCATCCGGGAGACGAACGAGTCCCTGGCCAGGCTCAGGGCAGAAGTGGAGCAGCTGAAAGTGGAGGGGAAGCGCCCTCCCCAGGGCGCCTAGGATGAGCCCTTGCGGGGGCTGTCCCCGTGGGTCGAGGTGACCCGTCCCTGCTTCGAAGAGAGGAGCCGTTTCATCTTCGGGCCCATCACGTCGAACACCTTGGCGATGTTGTATCCGGTCTCTGTGAACGAGTGCCTGTCGCGGGGGGTGTAGACCTCCACCGACACCTCGTACCTGGCGTGGGTCTTGGACGCCTTCTTCGACTTCACCACCGCCCTGATCTCCTCGATGAAGGGGTACACCTTGCACAGCTCCTCGGAGAGCCTCTCGAACTTCGCCCTCGCCGTGGTCGCCTCCATCGGCTCCTCGGGCAGGCCTACGATATAGTACGGGGCTTGCTTGGCCATCTCGTCACCGACCGCCAAGTGAGAGCTTTATGGACTCTGCGGTCCGGCGCGACATCGCCATTATGGAGATCATCGGGTTGACTGCGGGGGTGGTCGGGAACACGCAGGCGTCGCCGACGAAGAGGTTCCTGACGGTGTGGAGCTCCCCTGTGGGCGAAGTGGGCCCCTTCGACGGGTCGGCACTCATCCTGCACGAGCCCATGAGATGGGCGCTGTACAGCATCATCCTGTTGTACCTCACCCCCTCCCTCCTGAGGGCAGCGCTGAAGGAATCGAGGTCTCCGGCCGTGAGCGGCTTCTCCCCGTCCCCGGCGAACACCTGAGAGTTGTGGGTCGTCCAGACCCCCCTCGCGCCCGCAGCCGCAAGGATCCTGGCCGTCTCCTCCATCCCCCGTACGAGGGTCTCCCTGTCTGCCCGCTCAAGGTCGTATGACACCCTGGCGAACCCGTCTTTGTCCAGGGTCACCCTCCCCGAGCTCCTCTCCCGGAGGAGGACTATCGAGGCGGAGGAGCGACTGTAGTATCGGAGCATGAAGTCCTTGTGCTGCTTGCCGTTGACCCACGGGATCGACAGGGCGAAGAGCCCCGGGTGGGCAGGCGCCGCCTCGACCCAGAACCCGTGGTACGTCCCGTCCAGGTCGATGAACTTCCACACGGCGACGGTCTGGGGCGGCCCCTTCCAGGGGTCGATAGGCCTGTCGAAGACCCCGCCCACCGCCACCGTCGGGTCGAGACGGAGATTCGCGCCGACGTTCCTGTCCTTCACTCCTGACCTGAGCAGCAGCGCCGGGGTCTCTATGGCGCCGCAGGCGGCCACCACAGCCCTGGCTTTCACTTCCAGCCTGTGGCTCCTCCCCTCGGAGCCGACAGTGGCGACGACACCCTTCGCGGCCCCTCCTTCGATGACCACCTGCTCTGCCCTGGCGTCGAAGACGAACCTCGCTCCCCTCCTCTGCGCCCGGGGGAGGTAAGTCAGGGCGGTAGACTGCTTCGCGGAGTAGATGCACCCGTAGGTGCAGAAATCGCACCTCTCCCTGCAGCCGACTGCGTTGCGCGAGATGGTGTGGAAGTCCGTCCCCTCGTTGAACCCGAGGGCTTTGCAGCCGTCCCAGAGGACCTCGTTGTTGGCGTTGCGCTGGCTTTCGGCGTCGTTGACCCCGATGGCGTTCCACGCTTCGTCCAAGAACGCGGAGAACTGGGGGCCCGCGACCCCCTCGATGCCGAACTCGGACTCCCACTCGGCGAGCACCCTGGTGGGCGGCTTCAGGCAGGTGTTCCAGTTGACTGTGGTCCCGCCTCCCGCCCCCCTTCCCGCCAGCAGGACGAAGGAGAGGTCGCTGGTGGCCGCTGTACCGCTCTGCTGGAAAAGTTTCTGCATCATCCGCATCTCGTTCTGCTGGAACGTCTCTGCGGTCTCGTAGGGCCCCTGCTCGAGCACGAGGACGTCGTAGCCCGAAGCCGCGAGCGAGTCGGCTATGACGCTCCCCCCGGCCCCTGAGCCTACGATGACGACATCGGTGTTCACCGTCGCATCGGAGTCCACGGCCATGGGGATGAGCCTGAGCTCCTCGGGGACCGGGACGGGCCGGTCGTGAGACGCGCCCGGGTAGCCTATGGCGTCCCAGTTGGGGTTGGACCCGTTGGGGCCCATGGAGGCATAGGCGAGGAAGAGCGCGAGGCGCTTGAGGGCCTGGAATGCGGAACGCTTGAGCGCGATGGGGCTGTCCCGCCAGGCTTCGAGGTACTTCTCCCGAGCCTCCGTGCCGAGCGAAGTGAACCTGACGGGGCGTCCCGTGAGGATGAGGTTGTAGAGGGGGCTCTCCACCGCAGATAGTACCCTCCGAAAGTCCCTGGCGTTGCCCGGCTGGAGCGAGTGCTCAACCGCCTCGGCGAGCAGGGAGTCGACCCCCAGGTCGTGGGCGCTCCTCCTGTTGAAGTCCGACCCGTCGGAAGCGCCGGGGAACAGGGTGTCGCAGAGGGCGGCCATCGCCCGGCGTTCGCTCCCGCTTAGCTCCAACGTCATCAGCATCTGCGGCCCGGTATTTGATTAGACGCCCAGGACCGCGCCGAGCTCCGAGAGGGCCGAGATCGTGTAGTCGGCCCCTTCAGACTTCAGCCTCTCCGCCGTGTAGTTCCCCGTGGCGACAGAGACGACCCTGATCCCCGCGGCTTTCGCGGCGTGGACGTCGAAGGCGCTGTCCCCAACGTAGAAGACGGAGCCCTTGGGGAGCCCGAATTTCGCTGCTGCCATCTCCAGCCCCTCGGGCCTAGGCTTCATGAGCTCGGTGTCGTCCCTGGTGAGGACGAACTCGAAGCAGTCCAACAGGCCTGCCTTGCCGAGGGCCGCCAGGGCGGACCTCCTCCCGCTGTTCGAGAGCACGCCGAGCCTCACCCCCCGGGACCGGAGCGAGTCGAGAACCTGGCGGACCCCCGGCAGTATGGTGGTGGTCGCCGAGCTCTCGACCTCGAACGCGTCGAGGATGGCGAACACAGCCTTGCGGAGGGCGTCATAGCCTGTGCCCCTCCCGGCCGCGGACTGCTCCCGCGCCGAGTCGAGTATGCGCTGCGTCGGGGAGCCGAGGTCGAGGCCGCCGGTGTCGTACCCCTGGCGCCTCAGCTCATCGATGAGGGCCTTCCGTGCGCCGCGGACGTCGAAGCGGAACGTGACCAGGGTCCCGTCTATGTCGAAGACGACTCCGACGACCATTGCCGCCTAGATCTTCTTCTTAGAGAACAGTATCAGTATCGCCAGCCCGACCAGCCCTATCGCCACGACGAGGATGGCGATGGCTGTGAAAGTGTCGGAAGGGTCAGCCTGTAGGAAAGGCAGCGAGAAGAGCAACCTTCACGAGTTTGCCCGCCTTCGTATTTATTCGTTCTTTGGAATGTTAATTAGCTCAGGGGCCCCGGTCTCTGCGTTGCCCCCGAACGTGCGCTGCTTCGGCGGGGTGGGCGAGATAGGAGGGAACAAGTTCCTCCTGCAGGACAGGGGGACGAAGGTGCTCCTCGACTTCGGCACCGGGTTCTCGGACGGCTCGATGTATTTCGACTCCGGGATCCAGCCGAGGACGGTCAACGGCGCCGGCGACCTGTTCGAGTTCGGGCTCCTCCCGGAGATAGGGGGTCTCTACTCCGAGAAGGCGCTCCAGAACACGCGGCTGAGGTATGCGGACCCTGAGATAGACGCGATCGTGCTGAGCCACTACCACTCCGACCACACTGGGAGGATAGGATACACCGACCCCAAGATACCGGTGTACTGCGGCGAGACGACGTCGCTGATACATGAAGCGTACAGCGACTCCAGGTCGTCCCCCCTCGACGGGCACCCCATCAGGAAGTTCAGGACGGGGGACAGGTTCAGGGTGGGGTCCATGGAGTTCGTCCCGGTCCACGTCGACCACTCCATCCCCGGGGCCTACGGGTTCGTGATACACACCAGCGAAGGCGCCATGGCCTACACCGGGGACTTCAGATTCCACGGGCCGGCGGGGTCCATGACAGACGACTTCGTCGAGGCCGCGAAGAAGGCGAAGCCGGACATGCTCCTGACCGAGGGGACCAGGGTGGGGCACGGAGTCGCGGGGGCGAACATGAGCGAAAAAGCGGTGCTTGACGAAGCGCGGAGGGTGGTGAAGGGCACGAAGGGGCTGGTCTTTTCGTCATTCCGGGGAAACGACGTGGACAGGATCAACACGTTTTTCGACACATGTGAAAACTCCGGGAGGAGGCTCGTGATATCGATGAAGATGGCCATCATCCTCGAGAAGCTGAAGGCTGACAGGCGCCTGAAGGTGCCGAGGATCGGGAAGGACTTTGGAGTCTACGTCAAAAGGAAGAGGACGGGGAGCCTCGACGACTCGGACTACTACCAGTGGGAGAGGCCTTACCTGGACCACGGGGTGAGCGCCCACGACGTCAGGAAACGCCAGAAGGAGGTCTTCCTGCACCTGGAGGCATGGGACTTCCCAGAGCTCATCGACATCAAGCCGGACAGTGGGGGGACGTACATCCACTCGGCGACGGAGGCCTTCAACGAGGAGGGTGAGAAGGAGGAGGCGGTGATCAAGAACTGGGTCCTGCACGTGGGGTTCAGCTACGCCCAGCTCCACGCCTCGGGGCACGCGCCCTCGCGGGAGGTCGGTTCTCTGGTGGAAAGGGTGGGAGCGAAGAAGGTGGTCCCCGTCCACACAGAGCACCCCCTGAGGTTCAAGTCATTCAGGAAGGGGAAGGAGTGGCGGCTGGAAGTCCCCAGAAAGGGGGTCCCCATCGCCTTCTCGCGGTAGCGGACCCGACGCGCAATCAGGTTTAGAAACTCCCGTCCCCCGGCTCCGGCTGACCATGGGGACCCAGCAGGCAAGGGACCTCGCGGAGGGCGCCGTCGTCAGGGCCCGGAACGCAGGGGCCACCTATGCCGAAGCGCGGGTGCAGAGCACCTGGGAGAGGGAGTTCGGCCTGAAGAACGGCGAGCCCCAGCCGTCTTTCTTCGCTGAGGGGTTCGGCATCGGCGTCAGGGTCATCGCCAGGGGCGCTCTGGGCTTCGCCGCCACCAACGACATGAGCCCGAGCTCGGTGAACGAAGTGGCCCTCAAGGCGGTGAGGCTGGCAAAGGCATCGTCCGCTGTCCTTAGGCACCCGGTTGTCTTCGACTCGTCCAAAGCGGCCAGGGCGAAGTGGTCCGCCCCGGAACAGAGGAAGATCGAGAACGCGGACTCGGCGTGGCTCCGCGGCGTCCTAGTGGAGATCGAAAGCAGGATAGCCAACGGCAGAGCCGGAGTCAAGCTCCCGGGGAGGCTCCTCTACATCTCTGCCGAGCTGCAGGAGAGATACTACGTCAACAGCGACGGGGCCAGGGTCGTCGGACGCGTTCCCCGGGTGAGCTTCGGAGGGTCCCTCACCGCCGTCGAAGGCGGGGAGTCGGCCCAGAGGTTCATCCAGCAGGGGGAAACCGGAGGGTTGGAGGTGGCCAGGAGGATAGGGCTTGCGGAAAAGGTCGAGGGCGAAGCCAAGGTCATGGGGAAGGTCCTGAAGACATCGGCCAAGCCCCCCACCGGCGTCATAGACGTCGTCCTCGGCCCCGAGCTGTCTGGGATCGCGGCGCACGAGTCAGTGGGCCACCCCCAGGAGGCCGACAGGGTGCTCGGCAGGGAAGGCGCACAGGCTGGCGAGTCATACCTGAAGGAAGACAGCATCGGGACGAAGATAGGAAGCGACGAGGCGAACGTGAGCGACGACCCGACTCTGCTGCACTCCAACGGGTTCGTCCCTGTGGACGACGAAGGGGTGAAAGCGAGGAAACGCTTTCTCATCAAGGACGGGGTGATCAACGAGTTCCTGCAGGACAGGGCGACCGCAGAGCGGTTCGGCAGGGAGAGCAACGGAGCGTCGAGGGCTGTCTCCTTCGACAGGGAGCCGATAATCAGGATGTCCAACACATTCGTGGAGCCCGGCGACTACTCCACCGCGGAGCTCATCAGAGAGGTCAGGCATGGCGTGCTGTTCAAGACGTTCACGGAGTGGAACATCGACGACAAGAGGCTGAACCAGAGATACGTAGCCCTGGAGGCGTACCTGATCGAGCAGGGGGAGCTGAGAGGGCTGGTGAAGGCCCCGGTCCTTGAGATCACCACCCCCAAGCTGTGGGGGAGCGTGAAGGCCAGGAGCAAGCACATGGAGTTCGAGGCGGCGACCTGCGGCAAAGGGGACCCCATGCAGGGCGCCCCCGTGTGGACCGGGGGCCCCGAGACGCTGCTCGGCGGCATCAGGCTGGGGGCGAGGTAGGCCATGGACCTGGACGGGCTGACCCAGCAGGCGATAGCGGCAGCCGAGGCGCTCAGGGTAGACGACGCGGTGGCCCTCGGCGCCCGAAGCGCCGACAGCATGATCAGGTTCGCGAACGACTCCGTGACGCTGGTGAGCAGGGTCGAAGAGGCCGAGCTCTCCGTCTACCTCGCGAAGGACAGGCGCAGGGCGATCGCGTCCACCTCCAACCTGTCCCCGTCGGCGGTGAAGAAGTTCGTCAGGGACCTCTTCTCCTCCATGAAGGGGCTCCCCCAGTCCGAGTACGTCCCCCTCCCGGAAAAAGCGGCGAAGTACTCGCCGAGAGGAGCCTGGCACGACAGGAAGCTCGAGGACCTGGACGAAGAACTCCCCGGGCTGGCGGGGGCGGCGATCGACTCAGCCCGGACAGCAGGAGGGAAGAGGTCGGCGGGGGTCATCAGCGCTGGGAAGGTCGACGTCTCGATCCTGACCACCACCGGGACCAGGGGCTCTGACTCGAGGACCGCCATCACGTTGAACATCAGGTCATTCGGGGAGAACGAGGCCAGCGGCCACGGGCTCTCCTGCTCTTCCACTCTCAGCGGCTTCGACCCGGTGACTGCGGGAAGGAGGGCGGGCGAAGGCGCGAGGGGGATGGAGCAGGCCTCGGAGCCCGAGGCAGGGAGGTACGAGGTGCTGCTCAGCCCCACGGTGGCGTCGAACCTTGTCGAGTCGGTAGCTGGAGCGGCTTCGGCCTTCTCCGTGGACGCGGGGACATCCTACCTGGCAGAGAAGCTCGGGAAGAAGGTCGCCTCGCCCTCGTTCAACCTCACCGACCACGGAGCGGTCAAGGGGGGCCTCGGCGGGAGGGCCTTCGACGACGAAGGGACCTCCACCGGGACGAACAGGATCATAGAAGGGGGAGTGCTGCGCGGCTACCTCCACAACCTCACCACTGCGAAGAAGTGGAAGTCGAAGAGCACAGGCAGCGCCGGGTTCGTTTCCCCCCACCCCTGGAACCTAGAGGTGGGGAAGGGGGACGCGACCTATGACGAGATGGTCAAGGAGATGAAGAGGGGGATCGTGCTGACGAGCAACTGGTACACGCGGTTCAAGAACTACAGGACCGGCGAGTTCTCGACGGTCCCCCGGGACGGCGCCTATTTGGTCGAAAACGGGAGGATTTCGAAGTCCCTGAAGGGGATGAGGGCAGGCGACGCCCTCGAGAGGCTGTTCTCGTCCGTCAGGCTCCTCTCCAAGGAGCGGGAGTGGATCCAGTGGTGGGAGGTCGAAACGCCCACCCTCTGCCCCTGGGTCCTGGTGGACGGCGTTTCGATTACGAGAGCCTACGGGTAGCGCCGCCTAGGGGACCGTCGGAACGCCTGCGAGCGCGCGGTCTAGGGTGGCTGCGTCAGGCTCGAAGTCCACCAACCTGTTGGCCAGCTTGTCTTCGTATGCCTTCAGGTCGAGGAGGCCGTGGCCGCTCAGGTTGAAGAGGATGGTCTTGGGCTCGTTCTTACGCTTGCACTCCAGGGCGATGTCGATGGCTGCCTTCACGGCGTGGTTCGACTCTGGGGCGGCTACTATCCCCTCGGTCTGGGCGAGGAGCATGCCCGCCTCCATCACCTCGTTCTGGGTGTAGGCCACGCTCCGCATGAACCCTCTGTCTATCAGCATGCACATGGAGGGCGCCTTGCCGTGGTACCTCAGCCCCCCTGCGTGGATGGGCGGGCACTGGTAGTCGTGGCCGACGGTGTGCATCTTGATGAGCGGGGTGGTCCCTCCGGCGTCGGCGAAGTCGTATCGGTATGCGCCCCGGGTCGTGGACGGGACGGCCTTCGGTTCGGAGGCGACGAACTCAGCGTCGGACCTGCCGTGGAGCTTGTCGCGCATGAAGGGGTAGGCGAGCCCGGCGAAGTTGCTCCCTCCTCCGATGCACCCCACGATGTAGTCGGGGTCTGCGTCGAAGTCTTCCATCTGCATCTTAGCCTCCTGGCCGATAACCGACTGGTGGAGCAGGACGTGGTTGAGGACGCTCCCCAGGGCGTACTTCGTGTTGTCGTGGGTCACGCAGTCCTCGACGGCTTCGCTGATCGCTATGCCAAGGCTCCCGGGATGGTTGGGGTCCTGCTCGAGGTACTTCCTCCCCGCGGCCGTCTTGGAGCTAGGGGAGGAGTGGACCTGGGCGCCATAGACTTCCATGAGGGTCCGCCTGTAGGGCTTCTGTTCGAAGCTGCTCCTCGTCATATAGACGGTCAGGTCGATGTCGAAGAGTGCCGTCGCCAGGGCGAGGGCGCTCCCCCACTGCCCTGCGCCTGTCTCGGTCGCAAGGCGCTCGGTGCCCTCCTTCTTGTGATAGTAGGCCTGGGCGATGGCGGTGTTGGGCTTGTGGCTCCCGGCGGGGTTGAGGTCTTCGCGCTTGAAGAAGATCCTGGCAGGGGTCCGCAGCTTGGCTTCGAGCCTCGTGGCCCTGTAGAGCGGGGTAGGGCGCCCCAGCCTGAGGTATGCCTCTCTGACTTCTTCCGGTATGGGTATGAACTCCTGCGTGGACATCTCCTGCATGAGGCACTCCTTTGCGAAGAGCCGCATCATGGGCTCGGGGGACATGGGCTGCAGCGTCCTTGGGTCGAGGGGGGGCGGAAGCGGCTCGGGGAGGTCGTGCTGGATGTTGTAATATTCTCGCGGCAGCCTGTCCTCTGTAAGGAGGGCTCTAAGCTGAGTCTTGCTCATGGGCCAACCGGCCCCCGCGGGGGATAAATCATATCGTGAAGGTTTCTGTGCATGAGATGTGAAGCAGGATTGGAACAAAAACGTCATAAATGCTCATTTCCGTGCACATAGCGCAGAAGTGTCATGTGGGCGAACGTCCGGAAGCAGTTTGAGCGCCAGGTGGTGAGGCCAGAAATTGTAAGGAAGATGATAGAGTGCGGGATGAGGGTCTCCGAAGACGAGAAGATATTCGTCGGCGACGTGGAGGTCGACTACACGGCCGTCGCCAGGGCCCTGGACGTCGACAGGCGCGTCGTCAAGCAGACCGCGCAGCAGATCAGGAGGAACAGGTACCTCTTCTCCCTGTTCTCGAAGACGAAGCCCCTGGGGACCAGCCTGGTGGACGTCGTCTCCCAGCTCGGGTACACCGCGATAGTCGTCGAGGCCGACCCGACCTCTTCCGGAGTGATGGCGGAGGTCGCAGAGATACTCTCAAGGCACGGGATGGTGGTGAGGCAGGCTGTCGCAGAGGACCCGGAGATGGTCCCGGACGCGAAGATGACCCTCGTGGTCGCGGGCCAGCTGACCGGCCGGGCCATGGAGGAGCTCCACGGGCTGAAAATGGTGCGGAGCATAAAGATACTGAAGTAGCATGGCGAGAAAGTTCGACGTAGCCGTGATGCACGACTTCTTCGTGGACAGGCTCGTGCACACCGCATCGCTCCCGGAGCTCCTGGGCGGGGTCTCTCGGAAGGCGAGGGACGGCGGAGGGGGGATTCACGGGGTCAAGCAGGAGGACATCAGGGGAGGGAACGCGGTGAACCTGGCTCACGCCCTGGCGAGGCTCGGGCTAAGGACGCTGCTCATCACGCACAGCGACCGAGACCACCAGGAGTTACTGAGGGGCACATTCGAAGGGATGGATGCCGACCTTCGGGTCAAGCCCGCCCCTGCAGGACTCACCGTGGCGTTTGAAGAGGAAGTGAACGTCATGTTGGGAGACGGGGGAGGCGCTGCCGACTTCGGCCCTGAGCTGCTAGACCCCGCGGACTGGTCCGCGCTGGAGAGGTCCAGGGTCGTCTGCTCGGTGAATTGGGCTGCCAACGGCCGCGGGACCGACCTGGTTGCGGCGCTGAGGAAGAGGCTCGGGAGGGAGAAGCCCATCTTCTTGGACCCCGCAGACTTCAGGGACAGGGTGCCGCAGTTCAGGGAGCTGCTCCTGAAGATTTCGAAGGACGGCCTGGTGGACTGGATAAGCATGAACGAGGGAGAAGCGAAAGAGGCGGCGAGGGTGCTGGGGGTCCAGGGCACAGAGCTCGGCGACGTCTGCAGGGGGCTCGCCCGGAGGCTGAAGGTGGTGTTCGACCTCCACGCGGTGAAAGGGTCCTATTCGAGTGAAGGGACCGAGGTCGCCTCAGCCGCTTCGGCCGAAGTGGACGCGAAGAGGCTCACGGGCGCAGGCGACGTCTGGAACGCCGGGGCGATCTACGGCAGGCTGAAGGGGATGGACGAGGTCACCAGGCTGAGGTTCGCCAACAAAGCAGCGAGGCTCTATCTGAAGAGCAAAGAGCCGGTGCCTCCGACCCTCGAGCAGGTGCAGAGGGCCTAGGCTACTTCTCCAGCATCCGAGAGAAAGTCCATGCGACCGTGTTGATCACTTCGTTGAGCCTCGCCTTCTCCCTGTAGTTCTCGATGATGACCCTGGAAATCGAACCGTCCGCTTCTTCGACGTCGAACCTGAGCTCCGCCCCCTTGGCGAGCTTGCCCGACTTCACCAGCGCCTCGTCGCTGGCCTTCATCCCCTGAAGTATCTTGCCGAGGAGGAACGACTTGAAGGGCGGGGTAGACGACGCCAGGGTGACCCCCGTCGGCTCTATGGTCACAGTGTCAGGAGTGATGGACGCCGTGGCGATGACCTGGCCCCCCTTGTCCCTCTTCAGCTCCCTGACCTCGGCCGCCTCCTTCGGTTCGGCCATCATCTCGATGGCTGGCCGGAAGGTGGAGGCCCTGAGGTTGGAATCGACGTATCCCAGGGTCTCGTTCAGCCTGGCCAACTCCTCCTGCAGCTGGGCTATCCTCCCTTCGAGCCAGAGCTTGAGCTCGGCCGCCTTCTTCACGTCGTTCTCCGAGGACGCCATCGAGCGGGTCCCAAGGAGGACTCGCTAAAAACGTTAGTCGGCTGCAGCCCCCGGACGAGAGGGGGAGTGAAAGTGTTAAGACCGGACCTCCCCACGCGCCTCCATTGCTGAGGTTGAAGCGTCGGACCGCCGTGGTCGCGGCCGGCTCCCTCTTCGCGGCGCTCTACGCCATACTGGGTGCGATCCCCGTGTCGAAGCTGCTCCTCGGTTCAGGCAACTTCCTCACGGCGAGCAACTTCCTGACCCCGCTGGCAGGGATGGTCTTCGGGCCGGTCGTGGGTGGGTTCGCGGTGCTGGCCGGGGACCTGCTCGACGCCTATGCGGGATACATCGCGTTCGGAAGCACCGGCGTCGCCATCCTGGCGGCGGACCTCGCCGCAGCGGCGACCGCAGGGCTTGCCTACACGGGGAGGTGGAAGGCCGCGCTCGCGGTCCCCGCGGCGGTGCTCGTACTCTACTGGGCGGACCCCATCTCGGTGCTCTTCGTGGGGCCGGTCCCCTTCACCTGGCTACACATCCTGTCGCTCATCCCGTTCTCCGCAGCCCTGATCCTCCAGAGGTCGGGAAGGCTATCGAAGCTCAACCCGGCCTTCGTCGCAAGCGTCACCTTCGCGGCCCTGCTCTGCGGCCAGCTCACCGGCACCCTTGTGGGCCAGGAACTCACGGTGAGGGTGTACCAGACCCTCTCGCTCCAGGCGTGGCGGGGGCTGGTCCCCCTCTTCTTCCCGCTCTATCCGATTGAGCGGACCCTCTTCACTGCGGTGGGCTCGGCGATCTCGCTCCCTGTCCTCCGCGCCCTCTGGAAGAGGGAGCACCCCCACGCTGCGGGGTGAATGCGGGGGACGCGATTTGGGAGCAGATTTTAATGGAGTGGGAAGGGGCTCGGATCTGTGTCGCACCCTTCCTTCGAGAATGCAGTGGGCCGCTTCCGGACGATCCTTGAAGAGCAGTACCAGCGAGTCGAAAGGATCAGCAGGCCAGTAGAGTGGCTGGACTACAGCAAGCTGGACAGGCTCGTCGTCGGGGTGATAGGCGGAGACGGCATCGGGCCCATCATCGCAGGTGAGGCGAGGCGCGTCATGGAAGAGCTCCTCAGGGATGAGTTGAAGTCGGGGAGGGTGGAGATAAGGCAGATCGAAGGGCTGACCATTGAGAACCGGATCAGGGAGCTGAAGCCACTCCCGGAGGAAGTGCTCGCCGAGATCAAGAAGTGCCACGTGCTGCTCAAGGGCCCCACCACCACCCCCGAGGAGGGGAGCGGGGTCCCGAACATCGAAAGCGCCAACATCGCGATCAGGAGGGCGTTCGACCTCTTCGCAAACGTCAGGCCCGTCAGGATCCCTTCCCAGGGCATCGACTGGGTCTTCTTCCGTGAGAACACAGAAGGCGAGTACGTCCTTGGGAGCAAGGGGGTGCTGGTGACCCCCGACATGGCGGTGGACTTCAAGGTGACGACGAGGCCGGGGGCGGAGCGGATAATCCGGATGGCGTTCGAGCACGCAAGGAAGACGGGGCGAAAGAGGGTCACGGTGGTCACCAAGGCGAACGTGATCAAGACCACGGACGGCCTCTTCCTCGAGGTCGCGAAGGGGGTGGCGAAGGAGTTTCCGGAGATCAGCTGGGACGGGTGGTACATTGACGTCTTCACCGCCAAGCTCATCGACGAGAAGAGGCGCCGGGACTTCCAGGTGGTGGTACTCCCGAACCTCTACGGCGACATCGTCACAGACGAAGCGGCCGAGCTCCAGGGCGGGGTGGGGACGGCAGGGAGCGCGAATATAGGTGCGAGGTTCGGGATGTTCGAAGCCATCCACGGCTCTGCACCAAGGATGATTTCAGAGGGGAGAGGTCAGTACGCCGACCCGCTGAGCCTGATGAGGGCTGCGGTGATGATGCTGGAGCACGTCGGGATGAAGGAGAAGAGCGCCATGCTGTCGAAGGCTCTGGACGTCTGCGGCGTCTACGACCAGAAGGCGAAGATAACCGGGAGGCCCGACGGCGCGACCGCCGCGCGGTTCGGGGACTACGTAATCGCGACCCTCAGGGACCCCGGTCTGGACGCGAAGTGGGCCTCGTTCCAGAAGGCCTGAAGCTGCTTCACCCGTAGATCCGAAAGTCCTTGTGGTTCCGGAGCGAGGCGGGCTGCACATCCACGCTGTCGACCCGCGCCCTCGGAGGGCCGGACTTCGCCCATTCGACCACCCTCCTCACCCTCCTCTCGTCCCCCTCCAAGAACGCCTCGACTGACCCGTCGGGGAGGTTGCGGACCCACCCCCTGACCCCGGCGTCCGTCGCTATTCTCGCCATGGTGGCCCTGAAGGACACGCCGTGCACGTAGCCCCTGACCCTTAACCTGACGGCGGTGCCCACCACGTCACGCCACCGACTGGACGATGTTCGTGATCCCCGTGACCACGAACGATACTGCGAGCGCGGCTATGAGCAGGGCCGTGATCCTCGAAAGGGCGTTCGTGCCGTTGGGCCCGAAGAATCGGCTGACCCAGTCCGACCCTGACAGGATGACGAAAGCGAGGAGGGCGTTGCATGCGATTACTAGCAGGGCGAGGAAGGGACTGTACGGGCTCGCGGAGATTATTATCACGGTCGATATAGCACCGGGGCCGGCGAGCAGGGGGGTCGCCAGCGGAAAGGCCGCTATGTCGGAAGGCTCCAGCCCCTTGGACCTGCTGTCGCTGTCCCTCAGGTGGTCTACGGCGACCATGAAGAGGATGATCCCGCCGGCTATTCTGAAGTCGTTGATGGTGATCCCGAAGGCTTGGAAGATGAGCCAGCCGAAGAGGGCGAATACCACCAGGATTGCGGTCGATATCACAACCGCCTGCCTCACTATCCTCTTCCTGTGCTCGGCGAAGCCCGTTGTCAGCCCGATGAATATGGGCACGGTGCCGACTGCGTCGATCACCGCGAAGAGGAGGACGAAAGCCTCAGTGAACAGGACGATGTCGAAGGCGAAGAACGAAGAGAGCAGCGACATCCGTTCCCACGGTGGCCTCCAAACGGATAAATAAATCGTAGAAGGGTTTCGAAGGAGCTTGTCTCAGGTGGAGCAGACCGCCGTCGACTCAGCCATGTCCAAGATCATGGACCCCGAGCTGGGCAAGCCGATAACGGACCTCAAGCTGATCGACAAGACGGTCATCAACGGCGGCTCGGTCGAGCTGGAGTTTCACCTGACCGCCCCGTTCTGCCCGCCCGTCTTCGCCCTGAAGATCGCGGCCGACATCAAGGCCGGCCTGCTTTCAGTGCCCGGGGTGACTGAGGCCAAGGTGACGCTCCGAGGGCACTACCTTGCCGAAGCGGTGAACAAACAGGTCAACAAGCCCGCGCGACCAGCGTAGTGGGCGCTTTGGGGAGCCGCGAGCGGGTGGCCGAGTACCTGTCCAAGTCAGGGGTGAAGTACGAGATCAGGGAGTTCGACGAAAGCACGAAGAACTCCGCCCTCGCGGCCCGCGCCCTGGGGTGCTCGGTCCCCGAGATAGCGAAGAGCGTGGTGTTCGTCGGCGACAGGACGGCAGTCGTGGTGACCTCCGGAGACAGGCGGGTCAGCGTCCCGAAGCTGTCGAGGATGGTGGGCGACGCGAGGATCGCGAGGCCCGACGAGGTCCGCGAAAAGACAGGCTTCCCCATCGGAGGGGTGCCCCCCTTCCCTCATGACAGCTCGGTTGCGGTCCTGACGGACATCTCGTTGACCAGGTTCCGTTCGGTGTGGGCGTCGGCGGGCGCCCCCAACGCGGTCTTCAGGATGGACCCGTCAGACATGATCCGCCTCGTCGGGTCCGGCCCGTTCGACCTCTCCGACTAGTTCTATATAGAGGAGGCAGCAGTCATAGAGACATGCCTGCGAGGAAGGCGATCGAGATGGGCCGGGGGACCATACTCGTATCCCTGCCCAAGGAGTGGGTAAAGAAGAACGGGATCAGGAAGGGGGTGGACATCTCGGTGGAAGAGCTCTCCCCCGGGAAGCTGGTGGTCAGGCCCTATGGAGACAGGGAGGAGGAACAGAAGCAGATAGTAATCGAGTACGACGGCGAGGACCTGGGCCAGGTCACCAACGACGTGACGGGGGCGTACCTTCTGGGCTACGACCTGATCAGAGTAGTAGGGTCCAAGGTGATAACCCGGGAAGACAGACGGGGCATCAAGGAGATGATGGCCAGGCTGGTCGGCCTGGAGACACTCGACGAGGACTCGAAGAGGCTGACCTTCCAGTTCCTTCTGGAGCCCACCGCAATCACCCCCGAGAAGATCGTCCGCAGGATGTCGGGGCTGCTCGACGGGATGCTGAAGGACACGGCGGAGGCGCTCTCCAAGGGGGACTCGAAGCTCATGGGGCTCGTCAGCGAGAGGGACGACGAGGTCGACCGACTGTACTTCCTCCTGGTGAGGGCCACCAGGGCGGCGATCGTGCGGCCAGAGGTCGCCGAGAGATACGGACTGTCCCCGGTGGACCTGCTCGACTACAGGGTCCTGGCGACCTTCCTCGAGAGCGCAGGTGACGCAGTCAGCGAGCTGTCGCGCAAGCTGCAGGGGAGGACGGGGCGGATGCTGTTCGCGAAGGAATATTCGAAGTGCGTGATGAAACTCATGGAGATGAATGAGCTGGCCACCCAGGGGTTCCTTTCGCGTAGGGCAGGGAGGCCGAGGACCGTGAGCAAGCAGATGAGCGGGCTGGCCCAGGAGGTGACCGGCGAGCTTGCGGCCATCGCCAAAGTCCCGAACGGGGACGGAGCCAACGTCGCCGAGACCCTCGCGTCGCTCGAGCGCGTCAGCAGGCTCCTTGTCGACGTTTCGGACCTTGCTGTGATAACCCAGCAGGTCACCTAGAAACTCGAGCAAGGCTTAATTAACGAGGGGCCTCAACTCCCGACTTGCCCAAGTATCTGTTCGTAACCGGTGGGGTCATGTCGGGGCTGGGCAAGGGCGTAGTCACTTCTTCTGTAGCCAAGCTTCTCCAACTCTCGGGGGCTCAGGTGACCTGCCTCAAGATAGACCCCTACCTCAACTTCGACGCCGGGACCATGAACCCCTACACTCACGGCGAAGTGTTCGTGACCGACGACGGAGGGGAGACCGACATGGACATTGGGAACTACGAGCGTTTCCTCAACCGGAACCTGGCGAAGTCCAACAACATAACCACGGGCCAGATCTACAAGAAGGTCATCGACGACGAAAGAAGGGGGAAGTTCCTAGGGAAGTCGGTCCAGATAATCCCCCACGTGACCGACGAGATCAAGCGCAGGATACGGGAGCTGGCGACCAAGGAGGAGGTCGACATCCTGGTGGTCGAGTGCGGGGGGACCGTCGGGGACATCGAGAGCCTCCCGTTCCTGGAGGCGTTCAGGCAGATGCGGATGGAGGAGGGACCGTCGAAGACCCTCTTCATGCACGTGAGCCTCGCCCCGGAGCTGTCGGTGGTCGGCGAGATGAAGACGAAGCCCACTCAGCACAGCGTGCAGGAGATGAGGAGGATAGGCATCCAGCCCGACATCATTGTGATCAGAGGGACCAGGCCCCTGCCGATGGAAACGAAGGAGAAGATCTCTCTCTTCGCCAGCGTGCCCGCCGGGAGCGTGATTTCCGACCCTGACGTCGAGACAATCTACCGGGTACCCAGGCTCCTGGAGAAGGAGGGGCTGCTCAAGCCCATCCGCAAGCAGCTTGGAGTCCGCTCGAGGGTGGCCATGAGGGGGTGGAACGCTGTCGCCGACAGGTTCGTCGACCATCAGCTCACTGTGAGGATAGCGATGGTCGGGAAGTACGCGAACCTCGCCGACAGCTACGTAAGCGTCAACCAGGCGCTCTCTCACGCGGGAGCGGTCAACGGGGCGGGGACAAGGATATCATGGATAGAGTCGGAAGAGATAGAGAAGGACGAGTCGAAGCTGGGCCTGATCGATGCCTACGACGGCGTGGTCCTCCCGCAGGGGTTCGGGGGCAGGGGAGTCGAGGGAAAGATAGCGGCCGCAAACAGGGCACGGGTGGCCCAGGTGCCGTTCCTCGGGCTCTGCTACGGTTTCCAGTTGGCCAGCGTGTCGTTCGCGAGGCACGTACTCGGGCTGAAGGGAGCGAACTCCACAGAGGTCGACCCGGACACCCCCCACCCGGTCATACACCTCCTCCCGGAGCAGGCGCGGGTCAGGGACCTCGGGGGGACGATGAGGCTCGGAGGACATGACGTCTACATCAAGAAGCCGAGCAGGGCGTTCGAGATCTACCGGACCGACAAAATCAGGGAAAGGCACAGGCACAGGTTCGAACTGAACCAGAAGTACATCAGGAAGTTCGAGGAGAAGGGGATGAGATACACGGCGTTCAGCGACAACGGGAGGAGGGCCGAGATCCTAGAGCTCGAGGGCCATCCATTCTACATGGGGACGCAGTACCACCCTGAGTATGTGAGCAGACCCGAGGCCCCTGAACCGATCTACGTGTCGTTCGTCGAGGCATGCGTCAGGCGGGCCAGGCGGTCCGGGAAAGCAACGAAGGCCTGAGCCCTAGCTCGCTGAGTATTCACCGGCGAGCCTGATCGCGAGCTCCGCCACGTCCCTGGCACCCCGGGCGAAGAGGTAGAGGTTGGGCTCGGTCCCGCCTCCGCCTTCGTCGATGACAGCGTCAAAGCGGCCCCGGGACGTCCGCAGCTTCCTTTCGAAGGCGCTGAACGTGGGGTCGTCGACCCCGCTCCGAGGGACGCCGGATATGGGGAAGGTCCTGAGACCCGCCCTGCGCAGAACCCCTTCCATCCTGCGGTCGAAGCGGAGGTTGATGCAGGCCCGGAGCTCTGGCTGGCGAGACCTGGCGAGCAGGAGCATCCTAGCCATGTGGACCGAAGCGCCCGCCTCGGGCGGAAGCATCGCCTTCGCCCTCCCCTTCACCTTCACGATCCTGCCAGGGACGGCGACGACGTCTGACGGTGTGGCGGCGTCTCCCGCCGCGCAGGCGATGTTCACCGAGACCTCCGGCATGACCTCGGCGAAGTACTTCGAGCCTTCGAGCACCCTGACAGCCTCCGCCACCTCGGCCACCGCCGCTTCCTTCTCGCCCCCGCGGCGGCCATACTCGACGATGCAGAAGTCGCACCCTGCGAGAGACGGGTGGAGCCTACGGTGGGCGTCGCAGACGGAGCCGTTCCCCAGCAGCCCGGTCCATATCCCGGCCAGCGCCCTCACTCCGTCTGTGGGCCCCTTCGCGAGCGCGGTGGAGAGCTGAGAAGCGTACCTGTCGGCGTCAGGGCCGGCCACGCCCAGGGTCGACAGTCCCGCGTAGGTCTTCTTCCTGTCGGATGACAGGTAAATGCTGACCGAGGCCTGGGTAATCCCGAGGAGAGACGAGATCCTGTTCTGGGAGAGCCCCTGGGACCGGAGCCTGGCGGCTACGAGCTGGCGCATGGACGGAAGGAAGACCTGGGTCATGAGCTCGTCGGGGGGCTGCATGGTATAAGCGGTTTATTCACCGATTTATAAAGGCGACCTGGACACGGGGGACCATGGGGAATGCGGCAGGGGGCGTCGCTGGCTTCCGGGTCAGCGCCACCGTCAACCTTGCCGTGGTCATAGTCTTCTCCGCGCTCATCGCGCTGGGGACCTTCCTTTCGATAAAGCTCCCGGTGCCGCTCGGAGAGATCACCTGGGCCCCCCCGGTCTACATGGCGCTGAGCATCCTCGGCGGCCCCTGGACCGGGTTCACGGCAACTGCCATAGGATCGTTCGTCGGAGAGTCGCTTAACGTCGCCTACCTCGGCTGGCCGGCGATCTACGCACCGGGGATAGTGTGGGCCCGTGCCCCCGAGGCTCTCATCATAGGGTGGGCGAGGAAGAAGGGGACGAAGGCCATGGTCGCGGCGATGGTCGGAGCCACGGTGTTCGAGACCCTCCTGTTCTTCTTCCCCGACGCATTCTTCTACACCTACGGCCTGTTCGGCTACGGCAACTCCACGTCGTGGGCAAGCGGCTTCGCCCTGGCCTCGACGGACCTCCTCACCATGCTCGACCTGGCGTTCATCCCGGTCGCGCTCGTCCTGATCCGCGTCGCCCGGCCAGCGTTCAGGAGACTGGGCTACGGCTAGGGGCGGGACCGATGCACCACGGAGGGAAGGAGAGAATCCCGTTCATGGAAAAGGTCGTCTACGCCAGCCTGGGCAAGAGGTCGGGCAGGGTGGTAGTGGGACCCGGGCTCGGACTCGACAACGGGGTGGTCTCCCTGGGGAGGGGCCGGGTCATGATCGTCACCGCGGACCCGGTTTCAGCGGTCCCGGCCTTCGGCATGAGGCTGTCGGCGTGGATGAGCGTCCACCTCATCGCCTCGGACTTCACGGCGTCGGGCGCAGACCCCCAGTTCGCGGCCTTTGCATACAACTTCCCCCCGTCCATGACCCCGGACCAGAAAGAGGGCTTCGTCCGCGCCGTGGGGGCGGAGTGCAGCCGCCTGGGGGTCGCCATCGTCGCGGGCCACACCGGTAGCTATCCGGGGGGAGGGTTCACGGTAATCGGCTCCGGGGTCATGTTCGGCACCTCCCCCCGCGACGGCTATGTCACTCCGTCCATGGCGCGAGTGGGGGACAGGATACTGATGACCAAGCATGCCGCCATCGAAGCGACATCCACACTGGCACGCTCGTTCCCTCGCTACCTGGGCGAGAGGGTTGGGACTGACGCCGTGAGGAGGGCGAGCTCGATGACCAGGCTGTGCACGACCGTGGAGGACGCCCGGACGGCCAGAGGAGCGGGGCTGGGGGGCGAGGGGGTGTCGTCCATGCATGACGCGACCGAAGGCGGAGTCCTGGGGGCGCTGCAGGAGATGGCTACGGCGTCGGCGAAGGCGTTCGTGGTGGACCCTGAGAAGGTCAGGGTGACGGACGAAGCAAAGGCTGTCTGCGAAGCGTTTGGAATCGACCCGCTGGGAACCATGGGAGAGGGGGCGCTGTTGCTCACCTGCGCCCGGGAGAGGGTTCCGGAGGTCGAGAGGCGGATGTCCCGGGCCGCCATCCCGGTCACCGAGGTAGGCTACGTCAGGGCCGGGAGAGGGCTCTGGCTCGCACGGAGGGGTGGAAGGACCCGTCTCGAGGTCGCCGGGCCCGACGGTTTCTGGGCGGCCTACGACCGGGCTTCGGGCCACGGGCTGTGCTGAGCGTGCGCGGAAAGCTCATTTAGATTGCCCTCAGGGCACAGCCCCGATGCCGAAGCAGGGGCTCCCGCTCCCTGAAGAGTTCGCGAAGAGGATCCACAACACTCTCGTGGCGCCCGAGGCCACCCTCGCCGAGCTGGAAGCATTCTGCAGAGAAGCAGTCGCATACAGGTTCGGTGCCGTGGTGGTCCAGGGCTGCTGGGTCAGCGAAGCCAGGAAGGCCCTTGGCGACTCGGTGCAGCTGTCGGTGGGGGTTGGGTTCCCCATGGGAGGGGTGTCGACCAAGGCGAAGATCCTCGAGATCGAGGAATCGTCCCGGCTCGGGGCCGATATGTTCGACGTCATGCCCAACATCGGATATCTGAAATCCGGGATGCAGGAGCGGTTCAGGGAGGACGTCGCAGCCATGGTCCGGGCTGCTGGAGGGCGGCCCGTCAGGGTGATGCTGGAGTTCGCGATCCTAGACAGGGAGCAGAAGGTCTTGGCGGCTAGGCTCAGCGAAGAGGCAGGGGTCGCCGGGGTGAAGAACTCGAGCGGCTGGGGGAGGGGAGGCCCCGCCACCGTCGACGACATCAGGCTCCTCAGAGAGACGGTCAGCAAGAGGGTGCACGTGAAGGCTTCTGGGGGGATCAGAAACCTCGACACGGCGCTGGCCCTGGTCGACGCGGGGGCTGACTACCTGGGCACCCGGGCCGGGGTGGCGATAATCGACGAACTGAAGGAGCGCCTCGCCGGGTGAAACCCATCACCGTGGTGGGGAGCTACCTCACGGGCCTCACCATGAGGGTCGCAAGGCTCCCCAAGCCAGGGGAGACCGTGGTGGGGTACGACTATGCCGCTGTCCCCGGGGGGAAGGGGTCGAACCAGGCCATCGCGGCCAGGAGGCTCGGCGCCCGGGTGAACTTCGTCGGGCGCATCGGGGAAGACGAAAGGGGAGATGCGGCGGTCGAGCTGTGGAAGGCTGAAGGGGTCGACGCCGACCTCGTGGGCAGGTCCAGGACCCCCACCGGGCTCGGGTTCGTGATGGTCGACGGTGACGGGGCCAACGCAATTGCCATCGACCCCGGCGCCAACGGCGAGGTGGGGCCGGAAGACCTTGGGAGGGCAGACTCGGTGCTTTCGGCGTCGGGGCTGGTGCTCCTCCAGCTGGAAATCCCGCACCTCACGATGGAGGCTGCGGCCAAGAGAGCCAGGGAGCACGGGGCCAAGGTGATACTGAACCCGGCCCCCGGCATGCGAGCGGACGAGCTCAGGCTGGAGGACGTGGACATCATCACTCCCAACGAGGAGGAGTTCAGCGTCCTGACCGGGACCGCCGACTTGGACTCGGGGGCCAGGGCCCTCCTTGCGCTGGGGCCCAAGGGGGTGGTGGTAACGCTTGGCGCCCGCGGAGCCAGAGTCGTGACCTCCGGCGACTCCTACACGGTCCCTGCGCCGGCCGTCAGGGTCGTGGATACGACGGGGGCCGGCGACGCGTTCAACGGGGCCCTGGCTGTCGCCCTCTCCGAGGGGGAGCCGCTGCGGCAGGCGGTGCGTTTCGCCAACTGCGCCGGCGCGCTGAGCGTGTCGAAGCCAGAGGTGGTCGCCTCGCTCCCTCGGAGGGCCGAGGTGGACGAGTTCATCAGAAACGACGTGCTCGAGTAGTCAGACGGGTCCGCCGCTCAGCGTCCTGTAGAGCATCTCGCGGAACAGCTTCTGCGACGCTTCATAGACCACGTCCACGTTGGGCTTCTTCCCCAGGACCCCGCGCTCGTCCACAACCGTCGCCCCGCGGGACGGCCCGTCGGTGCTGTCCACCTCGACGAACTTCTTTCTGACGTCCGAGGCCACCCGGGGGTTGAGCACCATCGACATGGTAAGGCTGTCCGTGCACTCTGTCCCGTCCAGGCCGTAGGTCCTCTTCGTGAACCGCCGCACCTCCCTGTTGACCGCCAGGAAGAACTTCGACTCGCTGGTCCCCATCGCTTCGATTCGGTCTAGCTCACGGGCGCCGAGGAACCCCCGCCTCATGCAGATCTCCCAGCCCACCATGGTCGCCGGGAGCCCCGATTCGAACACGATCCTGGCGGCGTCGGGGTCGACCCAGATGTTGAACTCCGCCGCCGGGGTAACGTTTCCCAGGTACTGGTTCGATCCTCCCATGAAGTAGAACCTCCTGACCTTCTTCACTATCCCAGGGTCCTTCCTGATGGCGATGGCGAGGTTGGTCATCGGGGCTATCTCGACGAGGTCGATCTCCCCCGGGTTGCTGTTGATCGTGTCGACTATCGCATCGACCGCATGGGTTGTCTCCGGCCTCTGCTTCGCCTTCGGGAAATAGGAGCCCCCCATGCCGTCGTTGCCGTGGACTTCCTTCGCGGTCCTCCACTCCTTGAGCAGGGGGTGCGTTGAACCCGGATAGACCGGGACCTTGCCCGACCTCCCAGCGACCTGGACCGTATAGAGCGCGTTCTCCACCTGCTGCTCGAAGTCCACGTTGCCGCAGTTGATCGTGATGCCCTCGAGCACCGCGTCCCTGGCCCTCAGGGCCATCAGGATGGCTATGGTGTCGTCCCCGGCGGTGTCTGTGTCCAGCAGGAGCCTCCGCACGGCAGAGGTCCCACTCCCAGGATGATAAGAAACCTGCGCCGCGAGGACTTTAATCGGGCCACCCACCGCGGCGACCTGAAGCGGAGTGTCGAGCACGGAAAGGGCGGCGAGGGCGCTGAAGTCCCTCAAGGACGAGGAGTGGAGGACGCTGGCGGGGCTCGAACGCTCGGCCGCGGGGTCTGGGACCTCCGACCTCGGGAGGCTGGCACGCATGAGCAGGCTCCCGCCCGACAGGGTCAGGTTCGCCACCGACGCCCTCGAGAAGAAGGGGCTCGCGAAGCGGAAGGGGAAGGGGTACGCGCTCACAATAGAGGGGGTGGAGGCCATGGCGCTGAAGGACTACGTGAAGAAGGACCTGATCTTCGCGCTGGGGGCGGTAATAGCGAAGGGGAAGGAGTCGGACGTCTACGAAGCGCTGACGGAGGAGGGGACGGCCTACGCCCTCAAGCTCTACAAGATCGGAAGGGTCAGCTTCACAAGCGTGAGGAAGAAGCGGGCGAGTGAGCCGGCTGAGTTCAGGAGCTGGATGACCGCGAACTACGACGCGGCCAGGAGAGAGTACCACGCCCTGAAGAAGCTCGAGGGGCTTTCGTCTGTCTTCCCCAGGGCTGTGTCATACAGCAGGAGCACCGTGCTTCTGGAGGAGCTTTCTGGGGTGAGGCTCTCGCAGAGGCCCGAGCTGGTCGACCCGGCGGCGACCCTGAAGAAGACCATCGAATCGATGAGGACCGCGTTCATAGAGGGCGGGCTGGTGAACGCAGACCTCAGCGAGTACAACATACTCACAGACGGGGCTTCGGTCTGGCTCATCGACTGGCCCCAGGCGGTCGAAGCGGCCCACCCCAACAGCATGGACCTGCTCTTGCACGATGTGAGGGCGGTCACGGCGTTCTTCGCGAGGGCGTACGGAATCGAGTCGGACTTCCAGAAGGACTTCGACTACGTGAGCGGGAAGTCGGCGGTGCCGGAGTAGAATCGGCTTCCTCTGCGCGGTCGACTGGGCTCTTCGCCCTAGAGCCTGTCTTCTATCTTGACGTAGAGTACGTTGTTGCCCCTGATTACGACCTTGCCGTAGTTGGCGACCTTGGCTCCGTTCTCGGACTCCTCGGCGTCTGTAAGTATCACATTCATGTAGGGATCGACGTTAGACATCTTCCCTCTGTATTCTATCTCGTTCTTGAGCCTCACCGACACCACTTTGTTCGCCGCCCTTTGGAGGACGTTGAGCGGGCGCTTGGTCTGTTGGGGAGGTTGAGACGGCTGGGGAGTCACTGCGAACTTTTTCTCCGGGCCCCGAATCACAGTTAAAAAGACATCGGTGATGAAACGAGTTTGAAAGTGGAGGTCGGGGAGAAAACGGCAGGGTCGGTGGAAACTGCGGCAGGGTCGGTGGAAACTGCGGCAGGGTCCCTGGGGAGGGTCGCGTCGTTCCCGTTCTTCGGCTCGGGGTCGGAGAAGCTGGACTCGCTGCTCGGAGGAGGGTACAGGGCCGGGACACTGACAGAGATCTTCGGGAGGAGCAACACCGGGAAGTCCCAGCTGGCCATCCAGGCTGCGCTGGAGGCGGGGAGGTTGGGCCACCGGACCCTCTACCTGGACACCGAAGGGTCGTTCAGGCCCGAGAGGCTGGAGCAGATCGCCTTCGCCCGGGGCTGGGATACCAAGGGGCTCCTTGAGAGGGTCGTCTACGCGAGGTCCAGCACAGCGGCCGAGCAGATGGAGGCGGTCAGGCGGATGCAGGACAGGGAGGCGACCGCGCCCTGCAGGCTGGTGGTCGTCGACACTTTGACACGGAACTTCTCAGTTGAGCTCCCCGGAGCCTCGAACATGGCGAGCAGGCAGGGCGCCATCGACGTGCACCTGAGCGAGATGGCCAGGGACGCCTACATCAACGGCAGGGCCTACATCCTGACAAACAGGGTCACTTTCGGTCCGACGCACGACGTGCGCATCGGAGGGAGGACCGTGGAACAGATGGTGAACGCTTCGATCATCCTCGAGAGAGAAGGCCAGAAGGTGAGGGCGACCCGGGCCGACTCGGGACGGTCGGCCCAGCTCGAGATGAGTGGAGCCGGCGTCGCCTGACGAGGCGCCCCCCGTTACCGCTATTCCCTGATCATTGTGAGCAGCATCTTGAAGCGCGTGGTGGCTCTCACGGCATGGGGCTTCCCGGCTGGGAGGACGATGGCATCGCCTGCCTTCATCCGGCTTTCACTCCCTGCTATGGCTACTAGGGCCTCGCCTTCGATGAGGTACAGGAAGGCGTCGTAGGAGGCGGTGTGGGGGCTCAGCCCCTCTCCTTCGTCGAAGGCGAACAGGGTCACCGTCCCTGCTCCGCGGTCAATCAGTGTACGGCTCACAACGGACCCGGACCCGTAGGCGACAAGGTCGGCCAGCGGATGCTTCTCGGCTGGCTCCATGCCACCGCGTCTCCGGGGTGATGCCTCGCCCTCTCCGCTCTCGGTCACGGCAACGCCAGGTCCCGGCCCCCGATTTGAACTTCGCCCATGCTGGCGCGGCGCCGAAAGCCGGCCGCCGGCGCGTGGAGCCCGGGCAGATACCGATATTACATCCAAAGCCCCGTGGGCATCCTGTGAGCATCGGGTCCCTGACCTCGAGGCACTTCACGCTCCATGAGCAGGGCGACGGGATCTATGCCGCCATCGCAAGCGACGGAGGGTGGGCCATCTGCAACGCCGGAGCCGTCGACCTCGGCGACCAGGTGCTGGTGTTTGACACCTTCGTCAACCAGCATGTCGCGGAGGAGTTCAAGAGCATGGTCACCCAGCTCATCCGCAAGCCAGTCGGTTACGTGCTGAACAGCCACTTCCACTCAGACCACGTCAAGGGGAACCAGGCCTTCGAAGGCGCGCGGATCGTAGCCACCACCAAGACCCTCGAAGTGATGGCGAAGTCGAAGACGCGCTACGACACCGACCCCGAGTCGGTCAGGAAGGACGTCCAGCAGGACCTAGAATCCCGGCTCGCCCACCCGGAAGACCCCGACTCCCTGCTCTTCGAGGGCTATGACCGAGGGCACCTCGACGGGCTCCCGACCCTGCGATACACGCTCCCCGAGGTCACCTTCGACGACAGGATGACCTTTCATGGCTCGAAGAGGACCGCCGAGGCGATAACCTACGGCGGGGGCCACACCGTGAGCGACTCGCTCCTCTATCTTCCGGAAGAGAGACTGGCGTTCATGGGAGACCTCCTGTTCGTCGGGTGCCACCCGTACATCGCCGACGGAAACCCGGCGGAGCTCTTCAGGATACTCGACAAGGTGGAAGCGCTGGACGCGAAAGTCCTCGTGCCAGGCCATGGCCCGGTTGGCTCTCCGAAGGACCTGGGCGAGAACAGGGGCTACGTGGAAGAGCTTCAGAGGGCAGTGGAGGAGTCGCGGCGCTCTGGGAGCGGACTGGAACAGGCGCTGGCCCGTCCGGTCGGCGCGCCCTTCGAGAACTGGAAGTGGCACGCATTCCGCAGGGATAACCTGGAGTTCCTCTTTTCGAACCCGCCCACGGCCGGCTAGCAACGGCGAGAAGCCCAGAGCGCTGAGACGGTCCCAGGCGTCAGAGCAGCGTTCGGCCCTTGGCCGTGTGAAGACAAGTTAATTCCGAGGTGAAGGTATTCAACCTCAGACGTGTAAGGAAGGTTAAATATCATACAAACGCCGTGCTCACGAAAGTCGTGCAGGCATCCATCGCGTCGATCCTTGACTCATTGAAGAGGGCAGACCTGGACGACGCAAAGAGGAAGATCCAGGCCCTTGCGCCGGAAGTGAAGACGGAGAGGGAACGGGGTAGCCTAACGGCTGCCATGGGCATTTACGCGAGCATGTTGAAGGGGAAGGAGGGAACCATGCAGAGCTGGGACAGCGCCAGGGTCGAGAGGGCGGCGAGGTCGGTAAGTGGAAGCCAGCTGGCCGACGAATTCGACTTCGGCTACGCTGACACGCTGCTGAACTACTCCAAGCTTACAGGGGCAGGCCAGCAGTCCGCATCGTGAAGAGCAGCATCCAAGTGAAAAGGAAGACCAGGGCGAACCCGCCGACTCCGGTTGTGTAGACCTTCCCCTGCTGCTGCTTGGGGAGCCCTCTGTACCAAGTGAAAAGCGCCCCGTAGTAGGTGACCAGGTACATCCCGATGGCGATGCTAACCCCTACGCTCCAATCGGTCCCGAAGGCCACCTCGAGCCCCTCGGTTGCGACCCCCGCTATCACCGCGCACCCAATCCTGAACCAATATAGCTTATCAAACGCGGCGGGAGGCAGAGGACTCGTGGCCGAACTATCAGGCTTCGAGATCTTGGTGCTCGCCAAGGAAATCGATTTGGCGCTTCGAGGCACCTACGTTAATAACATTTACACGATTGGAGCTTCTCAGCTCATCCGGTTCAGGAGGCCCGGAGGCGAGGACGTCTGGCTGGTGGTCTCGCCCAAGAAGGGCTCCTGGGTCTCTGCGAAGGTGTCAGAAAGGGGGGAGACCAGCGAGTTCACCTCGAAGCTGAGGGCCGAGCTTGAGAGGGCGCGATTCTCTGGGGCCGCCCAGGCGGACCTAGACAGGGTGTTCCTCCTTGAGTTCGAGGGGAACGAAAGGAAGACCCTGGTCCTTGAGCTCATGCCCCCGGGGAACCTGGCGGTGCTCGACCGGGAGGGGAGGGTCCGGCTGGTACAGAACGAGATCAGGGGCGGAACGAGGCGACTGGTCAGAGGCGCCGTCTATCTCCCGCCGGCTCAGGGCAGGCTGAGCCCGAGCGAAGTGGACACGAAGTCCATGGCGGGCGTGCTCAGGGAGGAAAAGACGGTGGGCAGGGCGATCGGGAGGCACGTCGCCCTTCCGAGGAAATACGTCGCCGACGTCCTAGCAAGGCTCGGGGTGGACGACGGTACCGCCACCACTTCATTGGCAGGGAGGGAAGAGGAGGTCTCCGAAGTCATAAAGGGGATGGTCGAACGGGCCAGGAGCTCCCCTTCGCCCTGCATCTGCGAGACAGACAGCGGGGACGAGCTCTTCGCGTTCCGTCCCTTGAAACTAAAGGCGAAAGCCGAAGCGGCCGCGATGTCAGAACTCTGCGACAGCCTCCTCCTCCCTGAGGCAACCTCACAGGTCGTCGAGGAGACGCCCCAGGAGTCAAAGCGCAAGGAACTGCAGGCGACGGTCTCCAAACTCAGGGCCGAGTCAGAGTCGCTGCGCGCGAGGGCCTCGAAGGCGAGGGAGGCCGCGAAGGAGGCGAGGGCTTCCACCTTCGAGGATGCGCTGAAGACGATGCACGCGGCAGGAGCGAAGCCTTCGAAGGAGCCGGCCTCTGCCGAGGGCGCTGCGTCGGCCCTCTACGACCTGGCAAAGGAACTCGAGGCAAGGGCCTCGGTCGACCTCGAGACCGCTACAAGGCTGGAGAAGAGAACGCTGAAGGCGCCGCAGAAGAAGGCGCAGACCAAGCCCATCGCCAGGAGGAAGGGGGAGTGGTTCGAGAAGTTTCGGTGGTTCGTGACGGGCGAAGGCCGCCTCGCCATCGGCGGCCGGGACGCCCAGACCAACTCGGCCATACTTTCGAGGCACATGGACGCCAACGACACCGTCTACCACGCCGACCTCTTCGGCTCGCCCTTCTTCGTCCTGAAAGGGGGGGAGGCCCAGACAGACGAAGAGGCCAGAGAGGTGGCACAGGCGACCGTCGCATTCAGCAGCGCGTGGAAGACCGGCCTGGGCTCCGCCGACGCCTACTGGGTCAGACCCGACCAGGTCAGCTCGGCTGCGCCGAGCGGGGAGTACCTGGCGAAGGGGAGCTTCGTCATCCGTGGCAAGAAGAACTTCATCTCAAAGATGATGGTGGAGCTGGCGGTCGGAGTCGACCGCGAGGGGAGGGCGATGGCGGGTCCCGAAGCGGCGATAAAACGGACATGCGTCCGCTACGTCATCCTGCGGCCTCACAACGAGAAGGGCTCGGAGACCGCCAGGCGCGTATTGAAGGACCTTTCAGACAGCGGAAGCCCCCTCCCGACCCTCGAGGAGATTCAGAGGGCGC
This sequence comes from archaeon, assembly GCA_021788415.1. The sequence goes on along the minus strand of JAJYKR010000002.1, from coordinate 75,726 downwards.
TCCCCGCGGGCGGAGGGAAGGTCGTCCGCAGGGCCTGACCTCCTAGGCTCGCTTTTCGCTCCGCCGCCACTCGTCCCTGGGGAGAGTGCGCCGTTGCCTCCTGCTGCCCTGCTTCGGCCTGGAGGCGTACCTAGGACTCGGCCCTGCGTTCAGCTGGTGCCACCCCCTGTGGGAAGCCGGGTCGAAGACCCCGATGTACCCGTTTGGGAGGAGCTGGAAGGGCCTGCCGATGTGCCTTCGGAAGTCGAACTGGGTGCTCCCCGCCTTCCGGAACCCTTCGAACCATGCGGGGAAGACGAAGTCTGAGACCAGCACTCCGTCAATGAGATAGCCGTCGGGGTCATCCTCGCAGGGGTCGCAGACCTCGTAGGCATAGAAGACCAGCCTCCCCTTTTCCTCCCTGTAGGCTGCGAGGTTGATGTCCGGGTCTCCCAGCATCTCGAGGACTTCATGACTGATGTCGTTGGTCCATGAGCTCCCGGACTGTAGGTTACTCTCAGCGAAGACCTTCCCAAGTGGGAGCCCCTCGGGCGTAAGGTCGTGGTAACCAAGCGCCCCCGCCTTGTCCGAGTTGTCGAAGACCCCCACCCGCCAGGCGTTGCGGTGGGGCTCCTTTCCCTTCGGAACGAAGGTGACGTCGGCGTCGATCCCCCAGGCCGGCGCGAAGTCCCTGTGCACCTGAGTACGGACCGCGGCTGCCGCCCTCGCCACCTGCACGTCCTTCAGGACGGTGCACTCGTTCACGATCTGTATCTTTACCACTGCCATGTCCCCCAGTCGGTCGGGTGCTTATTTGAGAGTTGACGGCCGTGGAGGGACCTCCAAATCGTTTTATTTCGAAGGTGCGCGGTGACCCGAGGTACAGGGAGCTCTTCTCCAAGAAAGGCGTCAGCGTGTGACCCCGGCGGAAGACGGCATGGCTCGGCCTGCAGGTACTCCCTTCGCTAGAGGCAGTCGGCCACAATCTCGGCCACGTCTCTGACCTCCATCCCAGCTCCCGTCACCTTGGTGCTGTCGTCGAGCATGGAGAGGCAGAACGGGCACTCCGTGGCTATGGTCTTCGCCCCGGTCTGTGACGCCTCTTCAGTCCTTATCCCGGCTATGGACCTCTGCTGTGGAACCTCATACCAGTAGTTGGAACCCCCTGCGCCGCAGCAGAAGGTCTTCTCCTTCCGCCTCCCCATCTCCCTGACGTCCTCCACGGACGCTTCGAGGGCGGCCCTCGGCTCGTCGAAGACGCTGTTGTACCTTGAGGCGTAGCAGGCGTCGTGGAGGGTCACCGAGACCTTCTGGACCTTCTCGGGGGGGACCGTGATCTTCCCCTCGCGGATCAGGTTGGAGATTAGCTGCGTGTGATAGACCACCTCGTACCTGCCCCCGAATGCGGGGTACTCGTTCTTGAGGGCGTTAAAGCAGTGCGGGCAGGTGGCGATTATCTTCCGGACCCCATGCGAGTTGAGCTTCTCGATGTTCTGGAAGGCGAGCTCCTGGTACCTTCCCTCCTCCCCAAGCCTGCGGGCCGGGTCACCTACGCACGCCTCCTCGCTGCCGAGGATGGCGAAGGAGACACCGGCAGCTTTGAGTATCTTGCTGAGGGCCCGCGCGATCCTCTGGGCCCTCTGGTCGAAGGACGAAACGCAGCCGACCCAGTAGACGTACTCCGCGTCGGGGTTTGCGGCGACGGCGTCCACCCCCAGGCCCTCTGCCCAGGCGGCCCTCGCAGAGTTCTTGAAGCCGTAGGGGTTCTGGTTCTCGGCCAAGTTCTGGAGCATCGCCGACTTCTTCTTGTCCAGCTTCCCCTGGGCGACGAGCCCCCGCCTCAGGTCGTAGATGACGTCCAGGTGCTCCACCCCCACAGGGCAGCTGGCAACGCAGGCGCCGCAAGAGGTGCAGGACCAGAGCTCGTCCTCCCCGACGGACCCGAAGGGGTCGGCGCTCCCGTCCTCGGCCGAAGCCGCGAGGAGGCTGACCTTCCTCACCAGCACCCTGGGCGAAAGCGGGCGCCCGGCGGCTGTCGCGGGGCAGGCGGCTTCGCAGGCCCCTATCTCGACGCACGAGTCGAAGGAAAGCCGTTCAGCCGGGTCGAACTCTGAGACCTTGCCGACCCCGACGCGGACGGACTCCGGGTCGGTCTTCCCAGCCATGACCTCGGCCAGGTTGAAGGGGACCTTCATGCCAGACAGGGGCTTGTCGTAGGTCCCGATCAGGTTCACGCTCGGCCTGGAGTAGTATGCGGCCACGAGCACGTTCCTGGCCACCCCGACCGCCGAGCCGGCCAGAGCGAGGGACGGGAACCAGAGGACGGCGAGTTCGGTCGTGGTGAGCGCTATGGCCAGCATCAGTATCAGCTGAAGGTAGGACGACGAAGCGGTGAAGTCCGACGAAGCTTTCAGCCCCCTCTCCACCGCCTTGCTCCGCACGAAGCGCTCGATCCTCCAGGCGAACGAGGCGACGAGGCCGGCGATCAGAGGGACGGAGAGGACAAGAATCAGGGTGACGAGCAGGGGGACATACCCCAAGACCGGGACCAGCAGGGAGTTTGCTATCGACAGGCCGACCCCCAGGGCGATCGACAGGTGCATCAGAAAGACAGCGTCGCCGCTCCGGAGCCGGGACGCTTCGTCCCTGGTCAGGCCGACGAGGCGACCTGGAGAAAGGCTCACCGACCCGCGTCTCGCGTGGGCGGTCAGGGCGTAGAAGACAAGGACCACGGATGCTACCGTGACCGCGTAGGCTGCAGCGAAGACGGGGTCCACTGCGGCCATGGTTCGTCGGCGGTCCTTGGGAGTTTAAAGCATGTTCGCCGAATACGCCTAGCGCGCCCTACTGGCGAGGGCCTTCCGCAGCGCAGGCACCAGCTGGTAGAGGTCTCCCACGATTCCGTAGTCAGACGCCTGGAAGATCGGCGCGTCCTTGTCGGTGTTTATCGAAGCGACCACCTTCGAGTCCTTCATCCCTGCGACGTGCTGCAGCTGACCTGAGATCCCTACGGCAAGGTAGAGGTCTGGTTTCACCGTCACACCTGTCAGTCCTATGTGGTGCTCCTCAGGGAGCCACCCGAGGTCGGCAGAGAGCGGCCTCGAGCAGCCGAGGGCGCCGTGCATCTCCCTTGCAAGCTCTTCCAGCATCGGGAGGTCCTCCTTCTTCTTCACTCCCCTCCCAGCTGAGACTATCACCTTGGCCGACTTCAGGTCCACCGCGCCGGCTGCCTTCTTCTCCCTGCCCACAACCCTCACGGGGTCTGAGACCTCCCCCACCTCCTTCTCCTGCACCACACCCTCCCCCGCGGCCATCTTGGGATAGGAGCCGACTTTCACTGTCGCCGCCGCCGGAAACTGGCACGACACCCTGGCGACGACCTTCCCCGCGAACACGTTGCGATCGCCTGAAAACGACGCCCCGTCGGCGCTGAGATTCGCCACCTCAGCCATGCACCCGACGCGCATCTTTGCCGCGAAACGGGCGGCTATCTCCCTCCCTGTCCGGGTCGCTCCGGTGAGCAGGACCAACGGCTGCAGCTCCCTGGCCGCCCTGGCAAGCGCCTCGGCTGCGAGCGCGGGGGTGATGTCAGGATGGGGCCCCTTTAGAAGTAGCTTGCCTCCGGGCGAGAAGGCGCCGGGACGACTGGCCCCTATGTCGACGACCTGGACCATGGCGCCGGCCCCCTCGGCCACCCCGACGGCAGCAGAAGCGACCTCGTTGGACACCGACTCTGACTCCGAGTAGACCCAGACCGACTTCACTTGAGGACCCCCTCCTTGACGAGCGCCTCGACCAGCTTGGCCGCGGCCTCATCGGGCGTCCCCCCTATCATCACGTGCTTCCTGACTGACGGCTGGGACGACATCGATTTCACTCCGACCTGGCTGTAGTCCCCAAGCGGGGCGACCTGGTCCCCGACAAGCTCTTCGATGGGCTTCTTCCCCGCCTGCATGATCTGGATGAGCGTGGGATACCTCGGCTCGTTGATCTCGCTGACGACTGAGACGGCGAACGGCACCGGGGCCTCGACCGACTCCACGCTGTCCTCGAGGGAGCGCTCGAGCTTGGCTGCGCCTCCCTCGACTCCGATCTTCTTCGCATAGCCCACATAGGGGAGACCGAGGAACTCCGCCAACATCGGCGGGACCTGCCCGGTGTAGGTGTCCGAGGACCCCTCGGAGCAGATCACTACGTCGTAGGGGCCGGACATCCTGATGGCGGCGGCCAGCATGCTCGCCACGCGGAAGGAGTCGAGGGACAACGGGTCCGAAGTCACCAGCACCCCCCTGTCGGCGCCCATGGCCAGGGCTTCCTTCAGGGACTTCTTCGAGTCAGCCGTCCCCACCACGAAGACCACGACCTCTCCCTGATGCTTCGCCTTCAGCCTGAGCCCCTCTTCCACCGCGTTCTTGTCGAAGCTGCTCATCTTGCCCGGCGCCCCCGCGAGGACGGGGCTCCCGTTCGCGTCGAGCTTGAGCTCTGTTTCGTCCACGGCGTGCTTGACGCAGACCGCTATCTTCACTGGGCCCTGGCCAACTCCTTTCTCGAGATCAGCATGCGCAGTACTTCGGAGGTCCCCTCCCCTATTGTGAGGAGCCGGGCGTCCCTCCAGTGCCTGTGGAGGTCGTCGGTGGTGTAGCCGTAGCCGCCGTGTATCTGGATGGCTTCGTCGCAGGCTTTCAGAGACATCTCGGTGGCGAAGACCTTCGCCTGAGACGCTTCTGAGGCGTAGTCGCCTCCGAGCTCCTTGACCCTCGCGGCGTAGAGGTACAGGAGCCTCCCTGCGCTGATGCCGGTCTTCATGTCCGCTATCTTCTCCCTGATCAGCTGGAAGTCAGAGATAGTTTTGCCGAACGCCTTCCTCGACCGGGCGTATGCGACGGACTTGTTGTAAGCAATCTGGGAAATCCCGACGTTGAGCGCGGCGACGACTATCCTGGCGCCGTGGAGTATCTCCTTGGCGTACTCGCCCCCCTGCCCCTCCTCCCCCAGCAGGTTCTCCTCTGGGACCCGGCAGCCTTCGAATACCACCTCGGAGGTCCTCGACCCTCTCATCCCGAGCTTCTTCAGGTCGCCGCCGAACTTCAGCCCGGGGCTTGGAGCCTCCAGGAGGAAGCACGAGGGACCTTTCTTTGTCTTCGCGAAGACCAAGTAGAGGCCGGCCTCCCCGGCGTTTGTGATGAACATCTTCGATCCGTTGATCGTGAACTCCCCTCCCTTCCTCTCCGCGGTCGTGGCCATGGAGCCGGAGTCGGAGCCGGAGGCTGGCTCGGTAAGGGCAAACGAAGCGAGGGTCTTGCCTGTAATGACGCTCCTCAGGTACTTTTCCCGCTGGCTTGCGTTCCCGAACCGCAGGAGTCCTTCAGCCACGGCGTTGTGTATCTCCACGCTCAGGGCGACGGAGGCGTCGGCGGAGCCGAGGAGCTCCACGGCAGTGGCGTATACCGAGAACGGGAGACCGAGGCCGCCGTGCTCTGCCGGGAACGGGATCAGGGTCATCCCCTGCTCGAAAAGGGCCCTCCGCGGCCCGGCGATCGATGCGCCGCCTGCGTCCAGCTTGGGGGAGAGTGGAAGGATCTCCTTCTCCATGAACGCCCCGAGGGACGAAAGGACCTCGGAGTACTCCTGGTGGCGTCCCGGGTGGAGCATCTCCATCAGTCGCCTGTGCTCGGAGGTGTAGATCGCCAAGTTGGGGGCGAAGCCTGCGCGGATTCCGGGTGGATTTAATCGTTCTTTGCTGAGACAACAATTCCTAAAAGCGCAACCTTGGGCCGCCGGCACCATGGACATGGCCGGCCGCCTGGCAGAATACGCGCTTTCCGTGAAGTTCCGGACCCTCGACGCGAGGACGGTCAAAGAGATGAAGGCCAGGACGGTGGACGCCCTGGGCTGCGCCATCGGCGCCTACGACGAGGAGCCGGTGTCCTTTGCCCGGAAGTTCGCGTCCAGGGCCGCCGGAGGCGGGCCGTCCACCCTCCTGGGGACCTCGAAGTCTTCGCCGCCGCCGGTCGCGACTTTCGTCAACGGGCTGATGATCAGGTACTTCGACTTCAACGACACCTATCTTTCGAAGGAGCCGGCCCATCCGAGCGACAACCTCGCCCCCTGCCTGGCCGTATCTCAGGCCGAGGGAAGAGACGGGAAGGAGCTCCTGGCTGCCGCTGTAGTTGCCTACGAGGTCCAGTGCAGGCTCTGCGACGCTGCCGATATCAGGCACAGGGGGTGGGACCACGTCAACTACGGGCTCGTTTCGTCTTCGCTGGCAGCGGCGAAGCTCATGGGCCTCGGGTTGGCCCAGGCGGTCCACTCGGTGAACATCGCGCTGAACGGCCACATAGCGATGAGGCAGGTGAGGGCCGGAGAGCTGTCCATGTGGAAGGGGGCCTCGTTCGCCAACGCCGCCAGGAACGCCGTCTTCGCAGCCATGCTCGCCAGGGAGGGAATGACTGGCCCCTCGCCGATCTTCGAAGGCGAGATGGGGTTCTTCAACCAGGTCTCGGGGCCGTTCGACCTAGACACCCGGGGGTTCGGAGGGAAGGGGGGCAAGTTCAGAGTGGCGGACACCTACCTGAAGTACTGGCCGGCGGAGTACCACGCACAGACAGCCGTGTGGGCCGCCCTTGAGATCCGCAAGAAGGTGAGTGACATGGAGAGGGTCGAGTCGGTGCTGGTGGAGACCCACGAAGCAGGCTACACGATCCTCGGGAAGGACAGGGAGAAATGGGCCCCCCGGACGAAGGAGACCGCCGACCACAGCCTGCCCTTCATGGTCGGGATGGCGCTCCTGCACGGGACTGTCGACAACTCCACCTACGGGGCGGCCAGCCTCGATGACCCTGCCAACCTCGCGTTCGTGAGGAAGGTGAGGGTCGTGGAGGACCCGGCGCTGACCGCCGCCTACCCGAAAGCCATGCCGAACAGGATAACGGTCAGGGTAAAGGGTGGAAGGGGGGCCAGCGCCCAGGTCGACGTGCCGAGGGGGCATCCGGGGAACCCGATGTCGAAGGAGGAGATCGAAGCGAAGTTCCTACGGCTTGCATCGGGCAAGGTCAGGGACCAGGAGGCAAGGGAGGCTCTCGGGCGCCTGTGGAAGCTGGAGGAAGAAAGGGAGCTGGGAGGGGTGCTTTCACTGCTGCGGGTCGGCGGGCACTCCAAGGCTTAAAGCGAGACGGCGGAAGGGAAAGGTTGTGAAGCTCGCCCTGGGTTTCAATCCGGTCCTGGGGATAAGGGAGTCTGCGAAGATAGCCTCTCGGGCCGAGAAGCTGGGCTTCGACTCCGTCTGGATGCACGAGAGCCTGTTCCAGCGCGACGTGGTCACCTACCTCTCGGCGATGGCCTCTGCCACCCACCGCATTCGCCTGGGATCGGGGGTGATCAATACGTTCACGCGCCACCCGGTGACGGCGGCGACCACGTTCGCGACCCTCTCCGAGCTGTCTGAGGGCCGGGTGAACCTCGGCCTCGGGGTCGGGAGCTTCCCGACCATCCCGCTCATCGGGGAGCAGATTTTCCCGGTGAAGAAGACCAGGCCCCTGCGCAGGGTCAAGGAGTACGTCGACGTGGTGAAGATGGTCTGGGAAGGAGACAGGGTGGAGTTCGACGGCGAGTTCTTCCACGTGCACAACCTGACCATGGGATTCAAGGCGGAGGCGGACATACCGATCTACATCGCCTCGCTCTCCCCGCAGACCCAAGCATTCGCTGCGACGGTCGCCGACGGCGTAATCCTCTCTCCTGCGCTCAACACAGCATGGGGGACGAGGCGAATGGTGGAGAACGTCGAAAGGGGAGAGGCGAAGAGAGGGCGCCAGGTCGAACGGGCGTCGTACATGCTCACGTCTCTGGACCCCGACCCGGAGAAGGCGGCGGGGGCGGTGAGAGACTACTACTTCTTCGTCTATCAGCTCTCCGAGGTGGTCAAGGCTGAGGTGCTCGCCCCCTACGGGGTCACAGATGAGTCGCTCCGGCCGATGAAGGAGGCCTGGAAGAGGGGGGACGTCCCCGAAGCGAAGAGGCTCATCCCCGACCGGGCGATAGAGGTGCTCACCGTCTCGGGGACCGGAGACCACGCGGCCGAGAGGCTGAAGGAGTACGCAAGGGAGGGGGTGACCCTCCCGATTGCCATGCCGATAGGGAACGTCGAGTACACGATGGAACAGCTATCGAGGGTCGTCGGCCCGTAGCGGAGCTAGAGCGGGAGATAGAGCGGCAGGAAGAGCGAAAGCACCAGCGATGCCATGTAGAGCAGGGCGAACTTGAACGCCAGCGCCGCGGTCCTGGGGTCGGCGGTGTCCGGTATCTGGCCATTGAACATCCGGACGAGGCTCCTGGCGGCCGGAGCTGTCACGAGGACTACTGCCGACCAGACCGGGAGGAGCTTGACGATGATGCCCACCAGCACCAGCGAGTACGCTGCGGCCAGGAGCGCCGCGTACAGCCTCTCTGACCTTTCGGCGCCGAGGGCCACGGCCAGCGTCCTAGTGTTGACGGAGCCGTCGTAGGCTATGTCCCTGATGTTGTTGGCCAGGAGGACCAGGGCTACGAAGAGGCCGATGGGGAGCGCTGCCGCCAAGGGGGTCCAGGAGAACTGGCCGGTCTGGACCATGAAGGCTCCCGCAGGGATCAGCAGCCCCCACATGGCGAACACCGTGGCCTCTCCGAGGGCGTGGGCCTTCAGGACGACTGGGTCGGCGGTATAGAGGACGCTCCCGGCTATGCCGACGGCGATTACGAACATCACTGAGACGCTGCTCACCAGGGCGAGGTAGAGACCTGCCACGAGGGTGAGGGCATAGAGGAAGATAGAGATTCCAAGGATGGTGGACAGCGGCGCCTGGCCGAAGGCGGCGGGGTGGAGGCGGTACTTCGTTGTTGGCGCTCCTCCCTTGTCCACCCCGTGTTTCACGTCGAAGAAGTCGTTCAGGACGTTGGTGGCAGCATGAAAGGCGACCATCCCTGCGAGCGTCAGGAGGTAGAGGAGGGGGCTGAAGGCCCCTGTGACCGCTGCCATGAGGGTCCCCATGGTGACGGATGAGAATGTCATCGTGAACGACCAGGGCCTAGTCGAGATGAATGCGGTCCTGAAATCCAAGACAGTGGGGCATCGATGGGCTCGGCTTTAACGATAGCAGTAGAGCCGAAGGCGCCCGGAAGCGGGTTTATCCGAAGCGCCCCGCCACCCCGGCCCGTTGGACTCGCTCGGCAGGCTCGCCCTGGGCCTCGCCGCCGTGGTCTCCTCGATGGTCGTACTGTTCGCCGTCCCGGCGGGCTACTTCGTCGCCGCCACCTTCAGCGCGACCTCGGTGATGGTCGCGGCGGCCTATGCGCTGGGAGCCCTGCGCGTCCCCCATGGAGCAAAGCCGTTCGCCATCGCCGTCGGGGTCGCGAGCGCAGTCGCCCTGTATCTGGTATTCTATGCGGGGGCGGTCGCCATCGACCTGTTCCACCCACTGGGCATCACGTCGGCGTCGGAGTCCTCGATATATTCGCTGATCTCCTCTCCGTCGAACCCGGTCTACCTGCAGGCGGGGGTCCTACTGTTCGACTCCGCAGGGTACGAGTCATTCTTCCGTGGGGTCCTGCAGAAGAGGCTGACGCCCCGCTTGGGGGTCGGGTCAGCGCCGGCGGTCGCGCTGTTCGACGCTACACTGCATCTGGTCACCCTGAACCCCGTCTGGGTCGGAGCGACCTTCGTGACCGACCTCGTGTGGGGGTTGACCTACCACTACGGAAGGGGGACCCAGGCGAGCTTCGCAAGCCACTTCCTGTGGGACCTGGCGATATTCATAATCAGACCCGTGATGTGAAGCCTCCCTCCGGGGGGGTTCCGCTTATAACCGGACAGGGGCCGGCTCGGGCCAACTTGCCCCAGGGAAGGCTGCTCTGGCAACCCGAATCCGGCTACGTCCGCAGGACGAACATGCACACATACGCGAAGTGGCTGGAGAGCCGGGGCCTGGGGTTCGACAGCTACGACGAAATCTGGAAGTGGAGCGTCGAGGACCTCGAGGGGTTCTGGGGCTCCATCTGGAAGTACTTCGAGCTGGCAGATGCAGACTATCCGGTCCTGGCAGAGCGGAAGATGCCGGGGGCCCGGTGGTTCGAGGGGTCGGAGGTCAACTTCGCCGAGAGGGTGTTCCACAAGCACAGGGAAGGGGTCGCGATCATAGCGAAGTCGGAGAAAAGGTCCGAGCGGACCCTGACTTGGCAGGAGCTCGAGAAGAAGGTCGGGGCGTTGGCGGCCAGCCTGAAGGAGATGGGGGTGGGCCAGGGAGACAGGGTCGCCGCCTACCTACCGAACGCCCCCGAGGCGGTGGTCGCCCTGCTCGCCTGCGCCAGCATCGGCGCCATCTGGTCATGCTGCTCTCCAGACTTCGGTGCCCCCGCCGTGGTCGACAGGTTCAGCCAGATCCAGCCCAAGGTCCTCATCGCCACGGACGGCTACGGCTACGGGGGGAAGTGGTTCGACCGGACGGAAGCCGTCGCAGCCATATCAGGGTCCCTCCCTACGCTGAAGAAGGTAGTGGGGGTGGCCGCGAGGTCGACCAGCAACCCCCTCCCCGGCTCGGTCTCCTGGGATGACGCCGTCGCCGGCGCAGCAAGACCCGAATTCGAGTCCCTCCCCTTCGACCACCCGCTCTGGATCCTGTACTCGTCAGGGACCACTGGGCTGCCGAAGCCCATAGTCCACGGCCACGGTGGCATCCTCGTCGAGCTCTCAAAGGCGGTCTCCCTCCACAGTGACATCAGGGAGCAGGACCGCTTCTTTTGGTTCACGACCACCGGATGGATGATGTGGAACTATCTGGTGGGAGGGCTGCTGCACGGAGCGTCACTGGTGCTCTACAACGGGAGCCCCTCATACCCTGACCTCGACGCCCTCTGGGACCTTGTCGACAGGACGGAGACGGCATACATGGGAGGGAGCGCACCCTACTTCGCTTCCTGTGCCAAGGCGGGCCTGCAGCCGAAGTCCTCGCGCGGGCTCAAGAAGCTCAGGGGCATCGGCTCCACCGGGTCGCCCCTCTCCCCCGAGACCTTCGAGTGGGCCTACGCCGGGGTCAAGGAGAACCTGTGGCTCGCTTCGATGAGCGGCGGGACCGACGTGTGCACCGCCTTCGTCGGGGGGTCTCCGACGCTCCCTGTCTACTCGGGGGAGATCCAGTGCAGGTGCCTGGGAGCCAAGGTGGAGGCCTACGACGAGAGCGGCGCCCCGGTCGTTGGCCAGGTCGGGGAGCTTGTGGTCACCGAGCCGCTCCCCAGCATGCCTCTCTATCTCTGGGGGGACAGCGACGGCAGCAGGTACGCGGAGAGCTACTTCGCCATGTATCCTGGAGTGTGGAGGCACGGGGACTGGATAGAGATCACTAGGCGCGGCACCTGCATCATATTCGGACGGTCGGATGCGACGATCAAGCGACTGGGGGTGAGAATCGGGACCAGCGAGATCTACAGGGCGGTGGAGGCCGTCCCCGAGGTCAGCGACTCCCTGGCGGTCGACCTCCCCGGAGAAGGGGGCAGCGGCAGGCTGGTGCTGTTCGTCGCCCTCGCGAAAGGGGAGAAGCTGGACCAGGAGCTGGAGGCGAAGATCAGGGCGAAGGTGCGGTCGGACCTGTCGCCGAGGTACGTCCCCGACGAGATCATCGAAGCGCCCTCGGTCCCCAGGACTCTGAACGGCAAGAAGCTGGAGGTCCCCACCAAGAGGGTACTCATGGGTGAAGACCCTTCGAAGGTCGTCAACAGGGACTCGGTCGCAGACCCCGCCTCCATGGACTTCTATGCTGGCCTCGCGGGGAAGGTCGGACGCAGGGCGGCCTAGGGGAGCGGCGAGGCCCGCGTTCGGAAGCAGATTAATACCCACCAGGCGGCAGCGTCAGCTGTGCCGGGTTCTAGAAAAGTCTACATGATTTCCGGCGGGGTCACCAAGTTCGCGAAGGCCCACCCCGACATGGACTTCCGGCTGATGGTGAAGCGCGCCTTCGACTACGCGATGAAGGACGTGCCCAAGCTGAAGTCGGACGACATAGAGAGCACCAGGATATCGTACTTTTCAGACCACTTCGCGAGGCAGCTCAAGGCCGCTTCGATGGTCCAGGACTACCTCGGGATGAACCCCAAGGACTCCAGGAGGATAGAGTGGGGGGGCGCGACAGGAGGGCAGGCGATCCAGGCGGGGTGGGAGACGGTGGCCAGCGGCAGGAACGACGTCTGCCTTGTGGCCGGCTTTGAGACCATGTCCCACGTGGAGACCTGGAAGGGGAACGAGTTCATCGCCCTCGCCTCGGACACCAACTTCGACTACCCGGTCGGCGGGTTCTACACCGGCTACTACGCCCTCATGGTCCAGAGGCACATCTACGAGTACCTCAGGAAGACGAAGTTCGCCGACATCAAAGACGAGAAGAGGGCCCAGCGCGCGGCGACCGGAGAAGCGAAGAGGATCATGGCCATGGTCTCGGTCAAGAACCACGTCAACGCGCTGAACAACCCTTACTCGCAGTACCCCGAGAAGCTCTCGATGGAGGGAGCACAAGGGAGGGAGATGGTGGCGTATCCCCTGAACAGGCCGATGATCTGCACCATGAGCGACGGCGCGGCCGTGGCCGTCCTCGCGTCAGAAGAAGCGGCGTTCAAGTATACCGACCATCCGGTCCTGATCAAAGGGGTCGGCTGCGGCACCGACACCATGCGGCTGGCGGACAGGCCGCACGGCAGGGTGCCCATATTCGCCTGGGAGACCGACGAGTACTACTCGAAGCTGAAGTACCCTGGCGTCCATTCTTTCAGGGCGGGGAGGACGGCCGCCCTCGAGGCCTACAAGAACGCCGGGATCAGAGACCCAAAGGAGGAGCTCGACTTCGTGGAGCTCCACGACGCCTACGCGAGCTCTGAGATCCAGACCTACGAGGACATCGGGCTCTGCAGGTACGGCGAAGGGTACGACTTCGTCGACCAGGGGCACCCGTTCCTCGAAGGGGTGGACTACGGCCTGGACCTCCCCAACAGGGGGACCCTGCCGGTGAACCCGTCCGGGGGCCTCATAGCCTGCGGACACCCCGTGGGCGCCACCGGCATCATGCAGGGGGTCTTCGCCTTCTGGCAGCTGCAGGGGACCATCAAGAAGCACTTCGGGAACGACCGCCTCCAGATCCGGGACGCCAACCGCGGTCTCATCCACTCCCATGCTGGGACAGGGAGCTCGGTCACGGTGACGATAATGGAGAGGGCATAGTTTGCCTGGTCCAAAGAAGTTCGCGAAGTTCAGGGACGTGATGAAGGAAGTCAACAGCAAGGGTGCCGCCCTCTACAAGAACCCCGTGGGCACGGAGGACCTGGTCATCCTTTCGCCGTACTCGGTCAAGTACATCCACAGCTACGCCGAGGACTCGCCGTTCTTCCTCGGGCTCGCCAAGGGGAAGCTCCTGGGGAGCGAGTGCAAGCACTGCCACTACAGGTACGCGACGCCCCGCAGCCACTGCATGAACTGCGGCCAGGAGACCCGCTGGTTCGACCTCCCCAAGGTAGGGAGGGTCCACTCCTGGACTACCTGCTACTTCGGAAGCGAGGAGTTTCTGAAGGAGACGCCGTTCAACCTGGCGCTTATCGAGTTCGAAGGGGTCGACACGCTGCTCCTTACGAGGCTGAAGGGGGCGAAGGAGAGCGACATCTACATCGGCATGAAAGCGAAGGCGGTGTTCAGGAAGACACCTAGGTACCTGATCTCCGACGTCCACTTCGTCCCCGCCTAGGGTCCGAGCGCCGGGCTACACCGGTGCGAGCCACTTCTCGTACTTCTTGATCTTGCCGTGGGTCGCCTCGGCGTACAGCTTCGCCATCTGGTCCGTCACCGGCGTCCCGTCGTAGCCGATCTTCCTGCCGTCGATCTCGCGGACCTTCGCGATCCCGGCGGCTGTGCCGCAGAAGAAGACCTCGTCCGAGGTGTAGAGCTCCTCCTTGGTGGAGTCGTTTCGGTAGAAGGTTATCCCCTGGTCCCTGGCGAACTGGATGACCGTGTCGCGGGTTATCCCCCTCAGGATGCCCGAGCTCGCGGGTGGGGTGCTGAGGATTCCGTCCTTCACCCGAAAGATGTTCTCTCCAGGTCCCTCGGCCACCATCCCATGGGTGTTGAGGAGAATCGCCTCGTCATAGCCGCCTGCGGTGGCCTCCATCTTTGCCAGGGCCGAGTTTGCATAGTTTGCGGCGCACTTCGCCTGGACAGGCATCGAGCGCGAGTCGATCCTAGCCCAGCTTGACACGGCTGCCCTGACCCCCTTCGATGCGGCGTCGGCCCCGAGGTACGCGCCCCACTCCCAAGACGCGATGGCCACGGATACCTTGCTCCTGAGCGGATTCAGCCCCATCTCGCCGTAGGCGGTGTAGGCGATGGGCCGGATGTAGCACTCTTTGGCAGGGTTGTTCCTCACCAGTTCCTTGCAGGCTTCGGCGAGCTCCCCCTTGGAGTGACCGAGGTCCATCCTGTAGATCTTCGCGCTGTTCAAGAAGCGGTCGATGTGCTCGTCCAGCCTGAATATCGCAGTCCCTTCCGCGGTCGAGAACGCCCTGATCCCTTCGAACACAGCCATGCCGTAGTGGAGCCCATGCGTCAGCACGTGTATCTTCGCGTCGTCCCAGGGAACCAGCTTCCCGTCCATCCAGATCTTTTTTTGCGGCAGCATCTTACTGAACCGCGACTTGGGACGGTATTTAGGGAGAGCGCCTAACAACATCAGAGCGATTAATATCGCAGGTTGCGGACGCTGACGCCGATGCAAGACCCGGTGATAGTCGCGGCCTGCAGGACCCCCATCGGCAAGTTCGGCAGGAGCCTGGTCGGGGTGGCTGCCACGGAGCTCGGGGCGCTGGCCATCGAAGAGGCGCTGAAGAGGGGGAAGCTCTCCCCTCAGGACGTCGACGAAGTGGTCATGGGCAACGTGGTGTCCGCCGGCCTTGGCCAGAACCCGGCGAGGCAGGCAGCCGTCCACGCGGGGATCCCCTTCGGGGTAGGTTCGTTCACGGTGAACAAGGTGTGCGGCTCGGGGCTGAAGGCCGTCATGCTGGCGGCCCAGTCCATCAAGGCCGGAGACAACGAGGTCGTGGTCGCCGGAGGGATGGAGAGCATGAGCAACGCCCCATACCTCGCGAAAGGGGTGAGGTGGGGGACGAAGTTCGGGGACGCGAGGCTGCTCGACGCCATGATAGTGGACGGACTCTGGGACGCCTATCACAACTACCACATGGGGCTGACCGGGGAGCACGTGGCAAAGAAGTATGGAATCGGGAGGAAGGAGGCGGACGAGTTCGCCTACCAGAGCCACAGGAAGGCAGCCAGGGCCTCCGAAGCGGGGGAGTTCGAGAGGGAGACCGTGAAGGTGAAGATAAGGAGGGAGGGCGAAGTAGTGGAGTTCGCCAAGGACGAGTGCATAAGGCCGGACACCACGGTGGAGAAGCTCGGAAAGCTAAAGCCGGTCTTCAAGCCCGGCGGGGTGCTGACCGCAGGCAACTCGTCGCAACTGAGCGACGGCGCCTCGGCCGTGGTGGTCTGCTCGCAGGACGCGGCGGACAGGCTCGGGGTCAAGCCGCTGGCCAAGATAACAGGCTACGCCACGGGGGGGCTCGAGCCCGCCAGGGTGATGGAGGCTCCGATCCCCACTACCAGGGCCCTGCTGAAGCGCCTGAAGATGGATGTGGGGGAGATCGACCTCTTCGAACACAACGAGGCGTATTCGACCGCATCCATCGCGGTCCGCAACGCCCTCGGCGTGGACGAGTCGAAGTTCAACGTCTGGGGGGGCGCGGTCGCCCTTGGGCACCCGATAGGGTGCAGCGGGACCAGGGTCCTCACGACCCTGATCTATGGGCTGAAGAGGGCGGGGAAGAAGAAGGGGCTGGCGACCCTCTGCCTCGGCGGGGGGAACGCGGTCTCTATGGTCATCGAGGCGTGAGCTCGCGCAGCTTCCTGCGAAGGACCTTCCCGATGAGGGTCTTCGGGAGCTCGGGGACGAACTCGACCTTTTTGGGGGCCTTGAACTTGGCGAGCCTCTTCTGGCAGAATTCGATGACCTCCCCTTCTGACACCGGCTTCGCCGGGTCCTTGAGCACGACGAAAGCCTTCACCACCTCGCCGCTGAACTCATCCGGGATGCCGATAACCCCCGCCTCCTTGACGTCTGGGTGCTCGAAGAGCACGTCCTCCACCTCCCTCGGGTAGACCTTCAGCCCGCCGACGTTTACCATGTCCTTCTTCCTGTCGACGATGTAGAAGTAGCCGTCATCGTCCATCTTCGCGATGTCCCCCGTGAGGAACCAGCCGTCCTTCAGGACCGCCTCGGTCTCGGCCTTCTGGTTCCAGTAGCCCTTCATGACCTGCGGGCCCCTGACTGCCAGCTCACCGACTTCGCCTGTAGAGAGGACCTTGTCCCTGTCGCCGGCGTCGACAATCCTGGCGTCGGTCCCGCTGTAGGGCGGCCCTATGGAGCCGTCCTTGGCGATCCCCCCGCTGACGGGGTTGCAGTGGGTGATGGGGCTGGTCTCCGAGAGGCCGTACCCCTCGACCAGGTTCCCGCCTGTGAGCTCGATGAACTTCTTCCGCACCGCGGGCGGGAGGGCCGAACCACCGGAGAGGCACGCCCTTACCGACGTGAGGTTGAACTTCTTCGCGTCGGGCCTGCTGTTGATGGCGATGTACATCGCCGGCGCTCCGGAGAATATCGTGACCCTCTGGCTCTGGATGGTCTTCATCACCTCGTCCACGTGGAAGCTCGGGAGGAGGACCATGGCAGCCCCAGCGGCCAGCGGGGCGTTCATCGTCACCGTAAGCCCGTAGATGTGGAAGAGGGGGAGGACGCAGAGGGAGATGTCGCGATCGGTGAGCGGGAAGAGGCTGACTGCGTAGACCGCGTTGGACAGCAGGTTGTAGTGGGTGAGCATGGCGCCCTTCGAGACCCCTGTGGTCCCTCCGGTGTACTGCAGTAGGGCAACGTCGCCCTTGGGGTCGACGCTGGCGTAATCTTTCAACGGGGCCATGGAGTCTACGAGCTTCGCGAAGTCGACGGTCCCGGCCCTGGGCACGTCCTTGACCCCGGCGAGTCCTGCGAGCATCTTCTTGGCGCCGGGCAGGTAGTCGCCCAGATGGGTGGAGATCACGTGCCTCAGCTGCAGTCTCCCCCTGCACCCTTCCAGGCTCTTGTAGAGGTCCATCCCCTTGGCGACAGTCCGGCTGGCGATGACGATCTCGGCTCCCGAGTCTTTGATCTGATACTCCAGCTCCCGTTCCTTGTAGATCGGGTTGCACATCACGACGACCCCCCCTGCCTTCAGGATCCCGAAGTAGGCGAAGACCAGCTGCGGCACGTTGGGGAGGAAGATGGCCACACGGTCCCCCTTCTTCACGCCCAGGGAGACGAGGGCGGAGGCGAACCTCGAAGAGATCTCGTCGACCTGGGAGTAGCTGAAGTCCCGGCCCTGATAGTGGATGCATCTGTTGCTGGGGTGGGCTTTGGCGGACTCGGTCAGCAGAGAATAGAGCGGCCTGGGTTCGGGGGGCGACAGGCTGTACCTCTCCCCCACCTCGGCCTTCAGCCAGGGACGGACCGCCTCCTGCTGCAAGGGCTCCTTGCGCGGACGGACGCCCCTTAAGCGTATCTCCCTGAGACGCGTTCGGGGTCTTGCACTAAAGTATAAACGACGAGGTTCCAAATCAGAGGCAGATGTCTCTGGCCGACAAGTACCTGGTGCTCTGCGTCGACAGGGACGACGACCTAGGCACGAAAGCGAAAGTGAACTCGCCGGTGATCGGGAGGGGGGCAGTCCTCGAGGCGGGGACGAAGCTCGCGCTTGCCGACCCCGAGGAGGCGGACGCCAACGCCATCTTCGCGGCGGTGAAGAAGTTCGACGCGCTCACAAAGTCGAGCAACCTCTGCGAGGTGGCCGTGGTCTGCGGCGATGCGGACAGGGGGTTCGCGGCGGACAGGCGGGTCGGGAGGCAGGTGGCCTCCATCCTGGATGCGGGGGCCTACACCGGGGTGGTCCTCGTTTCCGACGGCGGGGAGGATGAGCAGGTGGTCCCGATAATACAGAGCCTCAAGCCCATAGTCTCGGTTGAGAGGGTGACGGTCAAGCACAGCCAGACCGTGGAGGAGACGTACCAGGTGCTGGGGAGGTATCTTCGGATGCTGGTGTTCGACCCGCACTATTCCAAGTACGCCCTCGGGGTCCCCGGGCTGATCTTCGTACTTGCAGGCATCTTCATCCTGGCGGGAAAGACCTTCGAAGCGGCGCTGGCCTCCCTGCTCGTGCTAGGAGGCGCGTTCCTGATCAGGGGGTTCAACGTGGACAGGACTGTCACAGGGCTGCTTCAGAGAGGGTACACAGGTTACATCAGGCTGTTCTCCATGACCGCGGCTGCCCTCGTCGCTCTGGCAGGGATCTTCACCGGATACAGCGCGATGATGGCAGACACCGCCGCCGTCAACGCCGTTGCGGCTGACCCAGGGGACCTGCTCGTGTACGGGGCGGTGCTGGCCGGACACTTCATCGAGGGGGGGCTGAACCTCGTGTGGGGAGGTGTCGCCATCTACGCGGCCGGGGCCCTCCTTTCTCATCTGGCCAGGGACAGCGTGAAGTGGCGGAGGGATGGGTTCCTGCTTGTCATGCTCGGCATCCTGTACTTCCCGCTCCTCACGTTCTCTCAGTTCCTCGTCAGCGGGACCACCGAGGCGACGTTTCTCCTCGTCTCATACGTCCTCATCGGACTCGCGGCCATTTTCGCCCTGACCAGTGCCATTTATCCGCGAGTCAGGACGAGGGCGGTGGCCGAAAACGAGTAACCCATGCTAGAATCCGCGCTAAGATATCTGGGAGTCTACCGTCTGTACGAGGGGAGGCTGAGGTCCCAGGTCGAAAGGGAGGAGATACCTGGCCACATAGGCATCATACTTGACGGCAACAGGAGGTGGGCCCAGGACCAGGGCCTGACCGAAGGGCTGGGCCACAAAGAGGGAGCCGACAGGGCAGAGGAGTTGCTCGACTGGTGCCACGACCTCGGGATAAGGACCGTCACGCTCTATGTCCTGTCCACTGAGAACCTGGACCGGACCCCGGACGAGCTGAAAGACTTGTACGAGCTCATCGAAGCGAGGCTCAACAGGCTCCTCAACGACGCCAGGATAGTGAAGTACAGGGTCAGGGTGAGGGCCATCGGGCACCTGGACCTCCTCCCCGACTCGATCTTCGACCTCCTCCGTGCGATAGAAGCGAAGACCGAGGGGTACGACGACCACTACCTGAACATCGCTGTCGCCTACGGCGGGAGGGCTGAGATCACGGACGTGGTGAGGTCGGTGGCACAGGACGTCAAGAGCGGGAAGCTCAGCCCCGAGGCCATAAGCGAGGACACGGTATCGGCGCGGCTGTACACGTCATTCCTCCCCAATCAGGAGCCGGACCTGATCATCAGGACCTCGGGAGAGGAGAGGATGAGCGGGTTCCTCCTCTGGCAGGGGGCATACTCGGAGCTCGTCTTCGTGGACGTCTTCTGGCCCGCCTTCAGGTTCATCGACTTCCTGCGGGCGGTCAGGACCTACCAGAAGAGGCGAAGGCGCTACGGCAAGTAACGTTTATGACGCATCAGCCGGACGGGGAGGCTGAGTTGAAGGTAGTCCTCGGGACGCTCAAGGGGAAGGGGGAGGAACTCGTCGCGTTCCTCGAGCCAAGGGTCGGCACAAAGCCTGAGCTGTCAGGGGACTCCATCGAGATCGACGACGGAAGCTTGAGGCAGGGGGTCAAGCCCCGCCATGTCAAGACGTACATCAAGCGGTTCCTGTTCATGAACGGGGTCAGGAAGAACTACAGGGTGTTCGTGGCGGGGAAGGAGCTGACAGTCCAGGAGATCGAGCTCGGCGAGAAGGAGGAAGAGGAAGCGAAAGAGAAGAAGGCCCCTGAGAAGAAGGAAGAGGAGCCGGAGGAGCCGAAGGCTGAGTCCGAACCTGAAGAGGAAGCGAAGGAGGAGCCGGCGGAAGAAAAGCCGAAGCCCAAGAAGCAGGCCGCTAGGAAGCCGAGGGCGACGAAGAAGAAGGCAGCCGCCGAAGAATCCTAGGAAGAGCGCCCCCTGCGGGCCCGGGCGAGCCGTTTCTCCCTGAGAAGTGCCCTGAGGTAGTTCCTTGATTCCCTCAGGTTCTTGAGCGCCTGTGGGAAGTCCCCGAGGGCGAAGTCGTCGGAGCCTTTCTTCAGGCTCTTCAGTGCGAAGCTCAGGGCCTGCCTCTCGTCCGGGACGCGGTAGGGCTTCAGCCTGATGAAGCGCCCTGGGTTTTCTTCGTCGAGGTCGAACTTGATGAACGCGATGCTCTTCTCGACCTTGACGTAGGCGAGCCAGATTGACAGCAGCAGGCTGCTGGACGGCTCCCCTGACAGGGACGCCAGCGCCGCGCCTATCCGCTCCCCGGCCTCAGCCAAGTCTGCGGCGGTCTCGCTTCGCCACTCGCTCACGCTTCCCATCAGCCTTCGAATGATCCGGACAAGAAACCGTCTTCCCGCCTGGATTATTTATAACCAAGACGCGGACGGCGGCGAACAGTTGCCGAAGAAGGAAGAGCGCATAGGCGGCGCATGCTACATCGGGCTCGAGTCCCTGCTTGACCTTGGGCGGCTCTCCTGCGCGCTGGAGAGGGCGCCGTTCCCGCTGTTCGCCTTCAAGGAGGGGAACGCGACGAGGATCGCAGCGCAGGCAGACCTGTTCATGGGGACCCCCATCTTCTACTACTTCGACAACGGCACGGTCGACGAGTTCCTCGCCTACAGGATAACAGGGGAGGGGGAGGAGGTACAGTTCGTCAGCTCTGCGAGCAACGCCTCGTACCTCTACGCCCCGGTGATCAGGGTGCACAAGATGCCGAAGCCCCTGGAGGCGAAAGACGGATTCAACGACAAGTTCATCTCCGTCGAGGTCGAGAACCTGCCCAGCCTGGTGAAGGTAGGGGCGTACAAGACCCTCTTCGAAGAGCCTCCGCTCCCGCTGTTCGCCTTCAAGGACGGCGGCGGGTGGGTCCTGGGGACCTTCGCGAGGATCGACGACTACGAAGAGGCGTCCATATTCTTCTACTGCCGCGTGAGGGAAGAGCCGTCGGGGTTCCTCAGATACACCTACGACAGGATCACCGAGACCACCTACGTCAAAAGGACAGACGAGCCAGGGTACCACTACATCAAGGTGGTCAAGCTCACCGGCCGGCACCCCCTGGTCGAGTTCTAGCCTGACCCACGGATGAAGCGCTCAGCCTCGGTCATCGTGAACTTCGAGTTGTCGTAGGAGGCCTTCTTGACTGCCTCGGGGAAGGGGAACCAGCCGAACCCCTGGTGCTCAAAGGAGATCTTCACCTTTTCGTTGGCGGTAGAGGCCAGCAGGTACACCACCTGCTTGTGGACGTTCTTCCCGTCCCTCCTGTAGAAGTACTCTATCTCCTTCCTGAACCCTGGCAGGAACTTCAGGTCCTTCAGCCCTGTCTCCTCCGCGACCTCCCTGACGACGGTGTCGAGCTCGCTCTCCCCCTTCTCCACCCCGCCCTTGGGGAAGTCCCACCGTCCCGCGTTCTGCAGGAGGAGGTACACCCTCCCCGCTGGAGAGTCCCTGAACACGACCGCCCCCGCCGAACGCTCTTCCAACCGCCTAAGATTTTTCGAGCCAATTATTATCGTTGACTCGGCGGGGGCTCCAAATCGTTAAACGGCGAGGCCCGCCGACTGCCAGCCGTCCAATGACAGTCACGACCCTGGAGCCCGCCCCTTGCGCTTCGTAGACAGGCTCAGGGAAAAAGTTCAGAAGGAGAACCTCTGGTTCTTCATCCTCATCCTCCTATCCCAAGAGGAGAGGTACGGCTTCGAACTGAGGCGGCTCATCAACGAGAGGTTCGGCTTCTGGAGCGGGACAGTCACGGCCTATCGCGTCCTCTACGACCTCGAGAGGGCCAGGCTGGTCAAGGCAGAGATGAAGGACAGGAGGAAGTACTACAGGATAACTGAGGAAGGCCGGGCGGAGCTGGACGGTGCAAGGTCGTTCTTACGTGGCCTGCTGAAGGACGCCGCCTGATATTTTACAATGGTAAAATAGGGGGCTGAAATACCCCCTGGAGGAGGGATTCAACGTTGGCGAAGAAGGCAAGGGTGGCAATTGCCGGCGTGGGGAACTGCGCTTCTGCGCTCATCCAAGGACTGCATTACTATTCCAAGAAGGGGCCCGACGAGGGACTGACCTACTGGGACGTCGGAGGCTACACCCCGAAGGACGTCGAGATTGTCGCCGCCTTCGACGTCAACGCCAAGAAGGTGGGCAAAGACCTTTCGCAGGCCATCTTCCAGCACCCTAACAACACGGAGAAGATCGCCGACGTCCCCAACATGGGGGTCAGGGTGAAGAAAGGGCCGCTCCACGACGGGATTGGGAAGTATCTGAAGGAGGTAGTCCCTGTGTCGGGGCAGCCGGACCAGGACGTGGTCCAGGAGCTCAAGGACACGGGGGCGGACATTCTCGTGAACTATCTGCCCGTGGGGAGCACTCTGGCTACGGCGGCCTACGCGGAGTCGGCGCTCAAGGCGGGCCTCGCCTTCGTCAACGCGATCCCGGTTTTCATAGCGTCGACCAAGGAGTGGTCCGACCGATTCGCCGAGGCCGGGCTCCCGGTGGCCGGTGACGACGTGATGAGCCAGGTGGGCGCGACGGTGCTTCACAAGACCCTGGTGAAGATGGCGATCGACAGGGGGGTGAAGGTCGACGAGACCTACCAGCTGAACATCGGCGGCGACACAGACTTCCTGAACATGCTCGAGGAGAGCAGGCTGAAAGACAAGCGAGAGAGCAAGACGAGCGCCGTGAGGGCGATGTCCCCCTACGAGGTACCGACGAGGATCGGGCCCAGCGACTACGTCCCCTTCCTTGCCAACGACAAAATCTGCTACATCTGGCTGAAGGGGCGCTACTTCGGAGGGACGACGGTCAAGATGGACGTGAAGCTGCACGTGGTGGACGCATACGACAGCGGAGGGATCATGGTCGACGCGATACGGGGAGCCAAGTTGGCGCTGGACAGGGGAGTCGCAGGTCAGCTGGAGAGCCTTTCGGCCTTCTGCTTCAAACACCCGCCCATCCAGATGCCCTACCCAGCCGCAAAGACGGCGTTCGAGGAATTCATTTCGGGGAAGCGGGGCCGCTAGAGGCCAACCTTCTCACGTAGAAGGCAACCCCGACCATTACGACCAGGATTATCGCGATAGGGATGAGGTACCTGGTCACCACGTTCTCCGCGATCGCTATTCCTGACGACGTCGGCACCACTCCGCTCACCGTCGACCCGGAGTAGGAGAAGGTGAGCTTCGCGCCGGAGAACGGGACCGTGATCCCCGAGCCGGCCACGGCGCTGGCGGAGGCTGTGGCGTTGGCCCCTGGCCCAAGTGATGGAACGCTAACTGTCAGAATGCGCGAAGTGGCGTTGGCGTTCTGAAGGTCGCTCAGGGTCAGGCCGGCGGGGAGAGGGAGCGTGAAGAGCACGTCGTTGACGGACACCCCGGACGGATTGTTGATCTCGACGGTGATGTTGAAGCTCTTCCCCTCTTCGGGGGTCACGGGACTGGTCGCGATGGAGACCGAGAGAGGCTGATAGACCTGCACCCTGGGCTTCGCTCCGTGGAGGCTGAAGGACGTTCCGCCGAAGAAGAAGGTCGCGTCGGTGGGGGTCCCCGTCATGTTGCCGTAGGACTGTAACATCGAAACTGGGTAGTCGATCGTGACGTTGCCTCCGGGGGCGATGGTGGCAGACGTCGTCGTGAGCGGCGTCGAAGAAGTGACTCGGTCGAATGAGTCTGCGGTGGTGGTCACAGTGGCGTTGTAGAACGGCAGCTGCCCGGAGTTGAACGCGGCGGCTGCTACGGTCGAAGCCATCCCCATGAAGAGCTGCGACGGGGTGAAGGACTTCGTGAGCTTCATCCCTGCAGGGACGGCGGCCAGGTTGGACTCGCCCGAGACGTTCTGACCCGAAGAGAGCCAGTGGAAGGTAAGGGGCGAGAGTATGAAGTTCACCGGGGATGTAACGTTGTAGGACATGAACGACCGCAGGGTGGTGGACTTGTTGATCTGACCGTAGGTTATGACGACCTGATTCCCGGAGCAGGCGATGCCAGTGCCGCTGACCGCACCGCAACCCAGCCAGCTGGGAAGCTCTCCGACCGCCCTGAATGAAGTGGCGTTCGCCAGCCCGAAGTTGGAGGCTACGAAAGAGATGGTCACGTTGGTGGCTGTGGATGAGAGGGGGGAGAGGGTGGCCCCCAGGGTGAGGACCGGGAACCCGGTGATTATGGCGACGTGAGAGAAGATCACTGACACCACGTTGGTCTCGGCCTGAAGGGCGTTGCCGTTCGGGTCCTGGTAGGTCACGGTGTAGGAAGTCGTGGCGTTCACGCTGCCAAGGGCCCCGACCGACAGAGGCACAGAGACCGTAGCAGTCCCGCCGGGAGAACCCCCTGACTTGGGCGCGAGGCCGGCAATCGAGTGGCCCGCCACCACCACAGAGATCGCGGGCGAAGTCCCCACGTTGAATACGGTGACGTTCATGGTCTGGGTCGAGCCCGCAGGCTTTCCCAGGCTCCCGATTGGAGACACTATCGCATAGACAACCGGCTCGTCGACCCCCAGAGAGAGGGTGATGGGGTTGAGCTGGGTCGTCCCGGTGAAAGTCTTTCCGTTGGCCTGGTACTGATAGCGGACCGCCGAGGCGGGTATGGTGAGCGGGCCCGTGGCCGACCCGGTGTACTCCAGTCTGTATACAGGGGTGGTGCTTGCCCCGACGGTCAGCGACGTGGAAGTGAGGCTGTCGTTGCCGCCGAGGAACTTGAAGTCACCCGAGCCGTTCCACCAGCCGTCGGTGTAGGTGATGTTGGTGATCGTATACGCAGGGGAGATGTTGGTGAACGCCAACGTGACCGCGAGGTTGTCCCCGGTCCTCAGTACCCCGACGTCGACCGCCCGGGTCGCGAGGAGGGTCGCGGGCTGTTGCACGAGGGTTGCGTTGACCCTCGAGATGCTCTTGCCTGGAGCCACGTTCAGAGTGTAGGTGCTGGTGAACGAACGGGTGTCGGTCGACAGGGTGGCCGGGTCTGACGACTGCATTATACCGTCGAGGGCCTTGATCTGGACCACCGAAGAAGAGCTCTGACTCGACGCGTTGAGGTGGCTCACCGTCGCCCCGAAGTACGACAGCACCGTCGGCGTCCCGGTCGAGCTCACGGCCGAAGTGGCAATCGAACCGACCACGAGGCTGTGCTGGAAGCCGGACGACGAGCTCACCCCCTCGAGCACGATGAACGGCGAGGCCGTCGTGATGAAGCTCGAGGCAGAGATGGCGTTCGAAAACCCGTGCTCTCCCGTCGGGAGGAGCTTCAGCAGGGTGCTAGACACCAGAGTCGTGAACGACACGGGGCTGTAGAAGGTGTAGGTCCCCGTCCCGTTCAAGTAGGAGACGAAATCCGTAAGCAGGTAGGAGTCCAGCGCCGAGGCCGCCGCCGATGCGTGGGCGTAGGAGTCGGAACCGACGGCGAGGAACATCCCCTGGGGGGTGAGGTAGGGCACCGGGAGGAGGTTGTACCCCCTCGGCCCGAACACCTGGAAGTCAGAGTGCCATCCGGCGGTCGAGACTGCCGTCACGTTGTACCAGCTCAGGCCAGGGGTGGACTCCAGGGCCGACAGGTGGCTGGAGCCGTTCAGCCCGCCGAAGGTGAAGTACCAGAGCGCGTCCGAGCCTGCGATGTAGACGCTGAGCTTTTCGGAGTAGGCCGGCTGCGCGTGGGCCAACTGCACAGGGATGGCCGACAGCATCAGAAGGGCAAGGACGGATAAAGCTAGCAACTGAGAACGCTTCAAGCGAGACGTCGGAAGGCGCTCGGTTCTCCATATAAAAGAGATTTCCTACTTCTTTCGGGAAGTCTCTTCCGACGGGTCGTCGACCCCCTTTTCGTCCAGGAGGAAGACGGCGTCCCGTTCAGGGTGGTAGGGGCTGTCCACCATCCTCGCTATGCGGTTCTTCGCAGCCTTCCGGAGGTACACCCTGTAGGTGCTGGTGTGCGCGACCACGTGGCCTCCCGTGGGCCTGGTGGGGTCCCCGAAGAAAGAGTCAGGGGCCGCCTGCACCTGGTTCGTGACCACGACCGCTATGTTGTAGATCTCTGCCGTCCTGAGAAGCTGGTGCATAAAACGGTTGAGACGCTGCTGCCGCTCCGAGAGGGTCCCTCTGCCGAGGAACTCGGCCCTGTAGTGGGCGACTGCGCTGTCCAATATCACAAGCTTCACCTTGTTGGGCTCGATTATCCTGCCGAGGTCTTTGACAATCAGCTCCTGGTGCGCGCTGTTGTAGGCCCTGGCCACTGTTATGCGCGAGAGGATCTTCTCGGGGTCCATGTCCCTCGCCTCGGCTATCTCTGCGATCCTTTCGGGCCTGAAGGTGCCTTCGGTGTCAACGTAGATCGCCCCTGCGTCGAGGCCCCCCTCCCCCCTGGGCGCCTGCACCATCACGCTCAGCGTGTGGCAGACCTGACTCTTCCCCGACCCGAACTCGCCGTAGAACTCGGTCATGGCCCAGGTCTCTATGCCTCCCCCGAGGAGGTCGTCCAGGTTCTTCGAGCCCGTGGAGACCCTGTCTATGGCCTTCCTCTTGACCAGGAGGTCGGCTGCGTTGATGAAGTCTGGCTCGAGGCGGTTTAGCTCGACCAGCTTCTTGCGCGCCTTGTTGTTCAGTTCGACGGCCTTCGAGACGTCGATGTCTACCGCTTCGGCTATGTCCATCGGCCCCGAGGTGGCGAGGTCCAGTATCGTCGCTATGCCGGCATCCTTCAGTTTCTGCTTCGTAGCCGGCCCGACGCCTGGGAGGGTGTCAAGTTCGAGCTCTTCGTTGGTCTCAGTTTCAGGCAACGGTCCCCGCGAACGTCTTCAGGTAGATAAGTCTGCGCTAGGGAGAGATGCGTGAAAGTGTCCGTGGAAAGAGGCTGGCAGACCTGATGTGCTTCAGCCCCGCTATCCACCTTGTGGACCTTTCTACCCCTATGCCGAAGCCGGAGTGTGGGGGCATGCCGTACTTCCTGAGCTCCAGGTACCAGGTGAACGACTCTCTGGGGAGGTCCTGGCCCTCGATCCTGCTCATGAGCTCGTGGTAGTCATGAATCCTCTGGCCCCCGGTGGCAAGTTCCCCGACTCCTTCGGGTGCGATCAGGTCGGCGGACTTTGTCACCTTCGGCCTGTCCGGGTAGGTCATGTGATAGAAGGACCTCGCGCTGAGCGGGTAGTCGGTGATGAAGAAGGGGGAGTCCTGGGTCAAGCTGATCGCCCTCTCGGCTTCGGTGGGCAGGTCGTCCCCCCACTCGAATGGGAAGCCGCTCTTCTCCGCTATCGACCTGGCTTCGTCATAGGTGAGCCGGGGGAATGGGAGTTGGGGCTGCTTCAGGGTGCGCCCCAGTATCTTGAGCTCCGCCTGCCTGTTCGCGATCACCCGCTCCACCATCTTCGACAGCAACTCCTCCTGCACCTTCATGTTCTCTGCCTGCTCTGCGAACGCCTGCTCCGCCTCTATCATCCAGAATTCAGTCAGGTGCTTCGCCGTCTTGGACTTCTCAGCCCTGAAGGCGGGCTGGAAGATCCAGACCTTCTGCAGGGCAGGGAGCGCAGCCTCCTCGTAGAACTGGGCGCTCTGGCTGAGGTTCGCCTGCTTGCCGAAGTAGTCCAAGGAGAAGAGGGTCGACCCGCCCTCAACCGCGGCCTGCACGAAGGTGGGCGCGCTGATGAGCTGGAACCCGCTCTCCCTGAAGTAGTCGAAGGCAGCGCCTATGACCTCGGCCCTGATCCTCATCGAGGCTATCGCCTTGGGACCCCTAATGCTGAGGTGCCGCTTGTCGAAGAGGAACGAGGCCGACTTCGCCGCCGTCTTGGTAATGGGCCAGCTCTCAGCGGGCGCCACCACTTCGAACTCCTTGGCTGAGATCTCCTTCCCTCCGGGGGCCCTCCCGTCGTCCCGGACCTCGCCTCTGACCACGACAGCCGACTCCTTCGTCGACCTGCGGGCGCCCTCGAAGGCGGCGTCCGAGGTCCCCTTCCTGGCAGACACCTGCACGTAGCCGGAGCCGTCCCTGACCTGCACGAACACCAGGCCCCCAACGGTGTGCTTACGCGCGACCCACCCCCTGACCTCGACCGAGACAGGAGACCTGCCGGCGAGCACGTCGGCCGCGGTCGCCACCACGAAACCTTTCACGGTGGAGGGCGCTCCTGCACGTGCTAAAAGCGTGATGCGGGGAGCCTCCCCAACGTTAAAGGGGCCACGGCGGGGTAGCATGGAACATTTCATGACAAAGAGGGCAGCGATACTGAGATGGACCGGGAGAGGGAACGCCACGGACCTGCGGTCGTCGGTGCAGCACGTCCTGAAGGAGAGGGGTGTGAGGGCGAGAGTCAGCTCGGTGGGGGGCTCTCTGGTCCTGACAGGGCCGGAGCCGGTCGGAGCGTGCTCGATCTTCGAGAACATGCCCGGCATCGCCTGGACGGCGGCCGGGTACACCGTAGGCGGCCCTGGGGAAGTGGCGAAGGTCTCTGCGGCGCTCGCGGCCAACTACCTCAGGCGCGGCTACAGGTTTTCGGTGAAGGCGGAAGCTTCTGGGCGGGGAAGGTCTTCTGACCTCGCAGGGGCGGTGACATCTGCGATGCTCGAAGAAGTCAAGGGGGCGAGGGCGGTCAACGAGGGGGCCAAAGTGAGGTTCAGGGCGGCCCTGGACGGAGAGAAGGGCGCGGTGGGGGTCGAGGTCGCCGTCGGTCCCGGCGGCTCGCCCATGGGGGACGAAAAGGTCGTCTGCCTGGTCTCAGGGGGGGTGCACAGCTCGGTGCTCGCCTGGAACGCTGTCCTTCTGGGGTTCAGGGTGAAGTTGGTGCATGCGCCGACAGGGGAAGAGAGCACCATGGCGGCGGCCAGGCTGTATGCCGAGCTTTCCAACAGAGCAGACCCGCGCGGGCTCTCACTGACACTCGCGGAGGGGGGAGGGTCCGCTGCCGGGCGCCTCTCGAAGGTCGTCGCCAAGTGCAAGGAACAGGTGTTCGGCGGGTTCACGGCAGGGAGGCCTGCGCCTGCCCTGCTGGGGTCGAAGGTCCTGAGCCCGCTCTACATGATGCCTGAGGAGTCCTTCGAGTCCCAGTTCGCCGCGCTCGGGTTGAAGAGCGACGACAGGCTGACCGACTGGGGCGCAGAGGCAGCCGGGACGCCGGGGCTGAGGACCTTTGGAGGGAAGACGGCTGACGTCAGCGGGGTCCTCGACGGCCTCGCCTGACACCCGCCTCCATCGCCGAAACGATCGCAGACAGGGCGTCGTACCTCGAAGCGATTTCGCGGACCCGTTCCGCCCTCCCGGGGAAGGGGCCGCCGACAAGGGTGCGCAGCGCACTCCTCGCGGTATCTTGGGTGAGCGTCTCCTGCTCGACGGTTACCGAGACCCCGAGCCGAGAAGCCTTGTCTGCGTTGCCTTCCTGCTCTGGCTGCTTCGGGATTGGGACCAGCAGCATCGGCTTGGACGACAAGATCGCCTGGGCTATGGTCCCATGTCCCGCCCGCGATACAACCACGTCGCAGGACCCGAAGTACAGGTCCGCTATGTCGCACCATTCATAGTACCAAAGCCTGCCCAACCTCTGCGGGGAGGTGCTGCCCTTGGGGTCCCCCGCGGAGACCACGAAGGCGAACTCGTCAGACATGGCTTCGCCGAGCTTCAGGGCTGCGTCGAGGAAGGCCGTCCTCGTCATTGGGGGTCCTGACACCTGCCAGAACACCTTCGGCCTTTCGTCGCGGACGAACTCGGCGGCCGCCGCGTCGGGGGCGCTCCTTTCCCTGGGGGCGATGAACCCCACGTAGTGGGTGTTCTCCACTCCGCTCCCCCATAGGTTCTTCTCGCTTATCGTGTAAGGGGGGGGCAGGTCCGGGAGGAAGACCCGGTCGCTGAGCTCCCAGAGCTTGCCCATGGCCGCAGACATCCCCACCGAGAAGAGCCTGGAGAGGGCGCCCTGCCGCCCGTGGGAGCTGGTGAGGTTCAGCTGGTTGAGGACAGTGTAGGTGGGGAGGCGGCGGAGCTTCCCCGCCAGGGCGGTGGGCAGGGCGGAGTCGCTGAGCACGGCGTCGGCCCCGAACCTGCCGATGTTGGCCAGCTCAGAGAAGAACTGCCTGTCTGTGCGCGCCATGATCGATGGGGAGTCGAGGATCGTTTCCTTCACTTGGAACTCCCCTTCGTCGGAGTACCTGACGTCGGCCAGGGGGATGGTGTTGCACCGGTATCCCTTCTTTTCTATGAGCGAAGCCACCTCCCCGGACGACGAGAATTGGAGCTGGGCCCCCCTCGCCTCCAGCTCCTTGGCGATCTCGAGCATCCTTGTCGCGTGCCCCAGTCCGGAACCGAAGCACCCGATGTAGACCCTCATCTATTCCTCCTGGCCCGTCCTGACGACCTCGCCTCTCGGCGACACTTCCCCGAAGACTTCGGCCTGAAAGACCTCGACCTTCGTGCCGCTGCTGAGCCAGGCGTCCGGCGGGAGCCCTGCCTTGATGCACGCCTCCGACAGGTATGTTTCATGGTCCCACCCCTGCTCGGTCGCGACCTGGGGGAGGAACAGCCCGCTCGCGAACCTGTTCGAAACGACCACCCCGTCCACCCCGAGCCTGACCATGGCAGGGAGGTCCGTGCGACTTGGGGCTTTCACCTCGCGGGGGAGCGTGAGCACGCTCACTTCGACGACTATGCTCCCAAGCTCGTCAGGCTGCACAGGGTATGGAAAACGGGGGTCTTCAGAGGCGTAAACGGCGACGTCCTTGATCGCTTCCCCGAGGGGCTTGACAGGCTCCGAGTAGCCTATGCATCCCCTCAGGCTCTTGACCCCAGCCTCCAGCTTGTTGAGTGTCACGAAGACCCCCCTCTTTTCGGAGAACACTGGGGGGAGCTTTCGCACGCTCTCGCCGCGGTTTCCCAGGACGTGAGCCTCGAGGACGTCCCTGGCGAGGAGCACGGCCCGCCTTCCGTCGGCCGATGTGAGTGGCAACGAGGTCCTGGTTCAGGCGGCGGGCGAGCGACCTTAACTTTTTCCAGTGGCTCCCGCGCCAATACAGCCTTCCGCAGCCGACGCACCTGAAGAAGAGGCGGTGCCTTCGCTCCACCGAAGGTGGGACCTTCCCCGCAACCTCGGCCCTCCCGAGCGTCTCCAGCTCGCCGCCGCACATCGAGCAGAGGGGGGCGCCCCTTAGCAGCGGGACCCCGTTCACTTCGCACGCCCTGGCTATCGCGGACACCCTGGCCCCGTCGCTCCTCTCCGTCAGGTGGAAGGCTAGCCGGCCCTTCGAGGCGGCTCGGCCGGCGAGCTCCCGGTCGGAGGTGAGCAGTATTCTCCCCTCCCGCCCCGCGGCCTCCAGGAGACCCGTGTCGTCCCCTGCCCTGTAATATGTCGTGTCGAAGCCCAGGGCCCTCAGCTTCCTGGACAGGGAGCCGAGCATGGCGTCGGCGATGAACCGGGTCCTCGCGCGTCCGCGTGGTGGCATCTTGCGCCCGGGGGCTACCTGGTCGCCTCGGTGGACCTGACCGCCTCGTAGAGCCTTCGCGCGGCCGGGTCCTTCTCGAAGTGGTCTCTGATCGGCCGGATTATCTCGTCCAAGGACGCGGCCACTCCCTTCTTCAGGTCGGCAGGGTGGAGCTTCCCCGACACAAAGGCGTCCGCCAGCTCCCCATAGGAGAAGTACTCCACGTTGCCCCCGTACTTCTCAGGACGTTCTATCAGCATTGACTTCCGCTTCCTGAAGACTATGTACTTCGAGTACTCCGTGAGCGCGTTCCCCTCGACCACCTTGGGCGGGCAGTAGGCTGAGTTGATCTTCCTGGCTATCACTTCGGGGCCGTCGTGGACGAAGATGGACGTCTCAGGCTTGCTCTTGCTCATCTTGCTCGCTATCTCGGCGTCGAGGGCGCTGTTCTCGTCGTAGCCTTCCGGCTCCTTCTTCCCCTCGAGGCCGATGAGCATGTGGTGGTGGACGGCCACCGGTTTCTTCCACTTCATCTTGTCGGCGATCTCCCTGGCGAGAATGTTCGCCCTCCTCTGGTCCAGCCCCAGCTGGCAGATGTCGACGTCGAGCCAGAAGATGTCAGCCACCTGCATCATCGGATAGAACAGCTGCGCGGCCTGCAGCGCCTCCTTGCTGGTCCTGCCGGCGATGGTGAGCGCCCTCTGCGCACGGGCCAGGGTGGAGTTCTGGGCCACGGTCACCACCCTTTTCCAGTACTCCTCCTCCCTTGCTGCGTCGCTGGTCCAGAGCACGTCGACCTTGGTCATGTCGACCCCGGCCGCCTTCCAGACCTCGACGAAGTACCGCCCCACCTGCTGGATCTTCTCAAGGTCTCCCCCCATCTTGTTGTTGACCCAGGCGAACCAGTCGGCGATCCAGAGCTTCATCCTGACCCCCGCCTTCAGCATGTCGTCGACGAGGATGGGGCGAAGCACTCCGAAGGGGAGGTGGGCAAGGCCGCTCGGTTCGAACCCATCGTAGGCGCTGGGGTGGGCCTTCGCCTCCAGCAGGGACCTGAGCTCCGTCTCGGTGATGATCTCCTCGCCGACCTGCCTGATCAGCCCGAGCCGGGTGTCGACGTCCAAGGGTGGCGCTACGCCCCCTTCCTGTCGATTAAAACAGTTGGCCGCGAGGCCCAGGTGGCCCGTCGGGAACGCTTTTCAGGCGACAGGTGAATCGTACTGGCGTGGCGTTGGGCTTGGACGGCATTCTGCAGGCTCTGCCGATAGACAACGGGACCCTGCAAGTCCTCCTTCTGGTCGTGGAGCTGGTCCTCCTGGTGGCCACCTTGGCGCTGCTGGTCCTGAACAGGAGAGAGACGAAGTCGAGGGAGCTCCTCATGCGGCACTTCTCCTCTGTCGCAGACGTCATAACGCGCCAGGAGTACTTCGTCGCGGTCATCGACTCCATCCAGCGGTCACAGAAGACCCTGGTGGGCATCATCACGGGGAGCCCTCCGTCGAACGAGGAAGGGGAGATTATCCGCCAGATACTGAACTCGGTGGCCGAGGCCTCTAAGCGGAAGGTGGTAATCCGTTACCTGCTTCCCCTGGCCCCTGACAGGCTGAAGATGGGGAGGCTCTACTCCAAGAGCGGGGCCCGGGTGGAGTTCAGCCCCTCGGTCCTGATCAGCGACGCGAGGTACACCTGCGTTGACGCCAAGGTGGTCCTCGTCGGAATCCCGGAGCGGAGCGGAAAGAACGAGCCCACCAGGAAGGGATACACAATGACATCGG
Source organism: archaeon (assembly GCA_021788415.1). Next base: position 42,407 of record JAJYKR010000002.1, on the reverse strand, counting down.
AGAGCGTCGCTCGCCTCTTCACCAGGGACTTTGAAGAGCAGTGGGCCGCCCCCGGGGCGAGGACCTATCACGACTACCTCAGGGAGCTTGTCGGCCAGGCCAGGGCGTCGAACCCGAGCGCCTCCTCGGAGCTCATGGCGGGGAACCTCGGGGTCGGGAATGAGGACGTCGAGGATGCCCTCAGGGACCTCGGGCAGGCCGCGGGGACGACCTGAGAAGCGCCTTCAACGCACATTAAGCCGCTCACCCCGGCGGTTGCAGTTTGAGCGCAGGGGTCTCCAAGCGCGCCATCCTGAAGTCGCTCGCAATCGGGGTCGGAGCGGCCATGGGGCTCACCGCCCTCGGCTTCGACACCAGCGTCTCTCTGTCCACCTACGGCCTTTACCTCGGGGCCTACGGCCCCTTCGCAGTGATTGCCGGCGTGCCGATCCTGCTCAACTTCGCGTTCGCGTTCGCGCTCCTGAAGGCGGATCAGAAGTTCATCAGGTATTCGATGGTAGTGACGAGCCTCGTCATGTCTCTCGGCGTCGGCTACCTTCTCTTCGTAGGGATATTCCAGGTCCTCATACCCGGAAGGTAGGCGGCGCCGGGGTCCGTCCGTACCCCCTGCCGACGACGTAGAGGCTGACGGCGAGTGCGGCCACGCTCACGATCGGGGGGACCACGGCGCCCCAGAGGTTGGAGTACACGGCCTGCACCGTTGCCACCCCTCCGAACACCACAGAGACAAGGGTCGGCGCCAGGCAGGAAGGGCAGGTCGCGGTATACCCGAGGAAAGCGCCCACACCTGACAGCGTCGCGCTAGCCGAGCAGGCGCCTCCCATCCTCTGGCTCCTCCTCACCAGGTTGTAGGTCGCGACGACCGCTGACGCGACCAGCACGGACATCGCCACCGCGAGAGCAAGCTCGAACGGCTGGAAGATGAAATTGACGAACTGGTTCAGCTGCACGAGGACGTAGGGGGTGTAGATCGCCGTCTCCGCCACGCTCCCCGGCGCCGGCCCGCTGGTGAACACGTATGCCCAGGGGTACAGGCCGAGGGGTGACTGGACGAAGTTGCCGGGCGCGGTGTTGTACCCGGTGATCACTATCTCGTTGACGAGGATTTCGTAGGTCACAAAGTAGAGCGCCCCTGTCAGGTATGCCGTCAGCCTGAGCCTCCTTTCGGAGAGCGGGGCGCGTAGGAATGGGAAGGCGGCGACGACGAGGTACGGTATGCCGATGACTGCGGCGACTCCAAGGGAGACGACGTACACCCCCCCTGCCAGGTCCGCAGGCGAAGACGGGTACGGGTAGCTGGCGGCGAGCAGGAACTTCATCGACCCGAAGGCCACGACCGCTAGCGTCGCCGATGCGAGCGCGGCGACAGGGCCCTTTTTCGCTCTTCCCGGGGCGGGGGGCGAAGCGCCCCCGGTCTCAGACACAGGGTCCGCGTTGCTGGGCCTGCCTCTGCGGAGGAGCAGGGTCAGGCCCACCGCGAGCGAAGCGGCAAGGTAAACTGCCACCGAAGAAAGTCCGGACGCCCCCCCTTGGCTCACTGCATAGTAGGAGATCAGCAGCGGCAGGCCGAACATCAGGGCGACCACGAAGAATGCGTAGGAGCGTAGGACCCCCGCCGGTTCTACCGAGAAGTCCAAGGCTCCACCCTGCACCTGTCGCCGCGGACCCGACGACCGAATTTAAGCCTCTTCACGAGACTCCGCGCCTGTCAGATCTGGACCACCCGGGAGAGGATGACGTAGACGACCGCGCCCGCCGCCGCGGTTATCCCAAGGCTCGTGACCAGGTAGTACTGGTGCGGAAGAACCCCGTAGGCCACGTACATCGCGCCTCCCGCGACCACAGAAAGACTGGCTATTATGCTGAAGAAGATGTTGAAGCTCTTCAACTGCTTGGGCGGAGCCGGCTGGGCGATATAAGGAGTCAGCCTTAAATCCCTAACTGGTTCGGATTCACCAAGCTTGAAGCGGAAGTACGTTTACCTCTCACTGGAGATAATAGCCATCCTCGCAGTGACCTACCCGGTCATCTGGTCGGTCTACGCCGGGACCACCAGCGGCAACGCGCCGTTCTCCTGTCCCCCGCTGATCCCCTGCGACAACAACGCGCAGCCTGTCAGCACGACATGCACGACCTTCTGCATCATCAACATTCAGAACGCTGCCTTCTCTCCGGCCAACATCAACGTCACCCAGGGCGCCACCCTGGAGTGGGTCAACCTCGACTCGATAGCCCATACTTCGACGGCCGTCTACTCGGGCGCCTGGAACTCAGGGGTGATACCGCCAGGCGGGCACTTCCTCCTGACAGTCAACCTCGCGCCCGGGACGTACTACTACCAGTGCAACGTGCACCCGTTCATGACCGGCCAGATCAACGTGCTCCCCGCGGGCAGCACCTGAACGCGGTTGGTTCCCTAACCCGTAAGGGACGAATCCGATACCCTTTTTTATTCGGCTTTCCGGGATTTATCCCGTGGGCTCAGGAGTCAGAGCCATCCTTGTCTTCCTTGGCGGGATGCTGTTCACCGTCGCGTTAGGGGTAGCAACACAGTACAACATGCTGGTCCTGGCGCTCGGATCCATCGGGAGCATGCTCTTCGCCCTCCGCGAGGGGTTCGTAGCCACAGGAGAAGAGGGAATGGGGGCCCTTAAGCTTCCGGTCAGGTGGATCTGGTTCGTAGGTTGCGTCGCCCTGGTCCTGCTGACGCTCACACCGATCCTTGGAGCCTACTCACCTACGATTGCCGCGACTGGGGGCGGTGGAGGCGGAGGTGGAGGTGCGGCACCCTCGGGGCTGACCCCGACATGCGGGAACCCGTGCATCATCATCATCAGGAACTCGGCCTTCGGTAGCGGCTCGCAGCTCCAGAACGGGAACGGATACGTCGTGGTGAAGGCGGGGACCACTGTGACCTGGGAGAACCGCGACAACACCCAGCACACCACTACCTCGACGGCCAGCCCGCCGCTCTGGGACAGCGGCATCCTGAATCCAGGCCAGCAGTTCTCGCATACCTTCAACACCCCGGGGACATTCTCGTACATCTGCAACGTGCACCCGATGGCAGGAACTGTCGTAGTCGTATCCTAGGACGCCTCTGTTCGGAAGCGCCTGCTTTGTGTCCTCTGCTGTGACTTGGCCATAGGGTGACTTTCTGCGCCCGTTCATGCTCCAGGTCGGAGCGGCAGCCTTCCTCCTGTACGCTGCGCACAGGTTCTATCTGCAGTTTCTCCTGGTCGTCTGGGGGGCGGCCGTCATGGCTGGCATCGCCATCTATGAGAGGAGGGCAGTTGGGTGAACGCAAGTCCCGAAGGCGCTGGCCGAGGCAGGCAGGCTGGTCGAGCTGCGGCAGCGCCTGGCAGCCATCGAAGAGGAGCTTTCGGCGTCGAGCAAGGAAGAGGATGCGCGACACCTGCGCGCGTGGAAGGCGTCTGCCGAGCAAGAAATCCGAAAGACGGGGTGGTCGGTTGGGGAGTCAGGGCTCGAGGACATCCAGAGCGCCTCGGGCCCCGATGGAATGGGCCCCCTGCCACCGCGGGGGGACCCGGAAGCGGCGGAGCCAGCAGGAGCGCGAGCGGAGTCACCTGCTGGATTCGTTCGACGAGTAGGAGGTTCTGGCGTCCGAGCCGCCAGAGTCCGCCAGGGCCAGGCTCGAGCTGATGGCGGCGAACGTCAGAGCGCACTGTCGGCTGCTGAGGGAGCTCGAGCGCAGAAGCAGGAACCCGGGGGACTATGGAGACGCCTGGGCTCCCTTCGCTTCGACCGCCAAAAGGGCGACGTCGGACCACGACGTCCGAGTCCATGCCTCCAGGAAGGCCAGGGCGAAGTTAGACGGCCCCTACGACTTGGCCACCTCCAGGGGCCCGGTTGCAGGGGAAGCGGCAGGGACGGAGAAGCTGGAAGATGACGCTGAACGCCGGAAGTAAGTTGCTGCGGACTCAGCTCGTCGTGCCGCAGGCAGTCGCGTGGCTGGTGCAGTAGGGGTTAGGGAGGACCACCAGGTAGCCGAACATCCCATTGGAGACGTGGTAGTGGCAGAAGAACTCGTAGATGCCGGGCTGGGTTGCCTGGAAAGCCGCCACCCCGTACACTTCGGAGTACCCTGCCGAGGTGTTGAGCAGGATCATGTGGACTAGGTTGTCCACCGGGACGTCTTGGATGGACGGAGGGCTGATGGTCGGAACGCCGTTCTGTGCGACGACGAAGTTGGTCGCGGGCGAGGTCACTGGCATGAGGGCAGTCCCGGACACGCAGTACACTCCTGAAACCCCTGCGGACTCCTGCGCAAATGTCCCGCTGTTCGAGCACGACCCGGGAATGTTAGCGTTGGTCACGAAGTTGTGCATCCCTGCCATCGAGTCGTTGATCTGGAAGTTGTAGTACCCTGTGGCAAGGGTGAAGGTGTGCGCGTCGGTATCGTTGTGAATGAACATTATCTGCACTATGTCCCCTTGGTTCACCACTATCTGGTTAGGGCAGAACCGGTCCTGACCAGTATTGTCAGTGTTGCACCAGTCAATCTTGTATGCTACAGTCTTCGGCTGGACCCCCAGCGAGGCGAGCGCCGCGTTGAGGCTCGAACTCACGGCAGAAACCCCGGAGTTGGAATTCGCCGTGCTTTGAGCCTGGAAGGCGACCGAGAGAGAAGCGAGAGCGATCAAGATTGCTACCACTGCGACCGCGAGCGCCGCCCAAACTGTGCTCGAGGAGGTGGTCCCGCCGCCTGAGGCGACGGATGGGGCGCTCAGTGACCCTCTGTAGGCTGCGCCGAAGAAGAGCACTCCGGAGCCGATCGGGAGAAGTATCAGAGCCGATAGCATCGCGATGAACCCGGGCGTGACGTTCACGAACACACCATAGAACAGGAACATGCCCACCAGAGCAAGCAAGAGCCCGACCGAAGTTAGGGTTCTATTCAACCAATCACTGCTCGGCCTAACAGGTTAGGGAAGGTTGCTTTAAAAGTGTTTAATCTTCCGTTCGTCTCCGCCGATTTACTGAAGATTCGTTCGGGAAAGTGGTCATGCTGACGGGCGGTGCGCCGCCCCGACAGAAAGTTCCCGACACTCACTAAAAATATGACCGAAGGTTAGGTCCGATTGTGAATGTCGAGCGACTGCGCAGTTCGCGCCTGCTCTGTGCTCTGCTGATTGCGTTCTATCTGACGTCTTCGTCCCTCGCTGCGTCGGCTTACGGGAGCGGAGGATCCCACTCCGGGAACGGGACGGCGCCTGGGCAGGACGCGTCGCCTCCGATCTCGACGGTCGCCGTCAATCAGAGCTCGGCTTATCCGCTTGGCGTCGCGGCCGACAGGTCTGGCAACGTCTGGTTCGCAGAAGACAACCTCGACGCCCTGGCAGTGTACTCCCCCTCCAATGCGACCATGAAGACGTTTCCCATCCCCACCCCGCACCACCTCGCATGGATTTGGTTCATGATCTTCGACGGAAATGGGAGCCTCTGGTTCTCGGACGCGTCGCAGCAGCTACTGTGGAGGTTCGACCCGGCCACAGGGGCCTTCGCCAACTACACCGCAGGCACGGCTTACCCGATGGTGCTGCACTACGACCAGCAAAGGAACAGGATGTGGTTCACGTCTCTGACGACCAGCCAGGTTGGTTACTTCGACATCGTGGGAGAGAGCGCGGTCCTCGACAGGGTCGTGAACCTCAGCTCGTCTGTCACCGGGTCGGGGGTCGCAGGTATCACCGTCGACTCTGCGGGCAACGCGTACGTGGCGGAGGCGCTACAGGCGAAGATCGTGGAGCTGGACGGCAGCACCCTATCCATCATCAGGACCTGGGAACTCACGCCCGGTTCTCAGCCTGTCGGGCTTGCGCTCGACCCCGCCCGGGGGCGCCTGTGGTTTACAGACCACGCGTCGAGCTTCTTCGGGTACGTTGAACTGGACTCGGCTGGCTTCGTGGAATACCCCACGTCGCTCTTGTTCACCGGGGGCGAGTACGCCTTCACGCTCCCATATTGGATTACCGTCTCCTCCTCCGGAGACGTGTGGTTCAACGAGCACATAGCCAACCGGATCGGCAGATTCGACCCTGCAACCCTGCAGCTTACGGAGTTCAACATCCCGACCAACAGCTCGTCCCCCCTGATGATCTCGGTGGACGACCGGACCGGGCAAGTCTGGTTCACCGAGTTTGCAGGCAACGCTCTGGGAGAGGTCGACGAGAATTCCACGCTCGGAGTCTCCGTCAGCGACAGCGTCGCCGCGGGGACAGCAGCCCCTACGATATCGTTCACGAGCACCCCGAACCCCGCACCGGCTGCTCCCCCGACGGTCAGCATCACAGGGGAAAGCACGGGGGAACCCGGGCCCGCCTTCGGGGCGACCGCCAGCGCCCAGGAGAGCGCCTTCCTGGTCCGCGTGACGGCCAACCGTGCGGGACCAGGGAACTACACGGCCGCCGTCTGCTACCAATACGCCTACGTCAATCAGTGCGGGTACCTCATGCTGGTGGTGCCGCCGCCAGGGTCCTCTCTTCCACTGCTCTACTCGGTCTATGCAGCGACCGGGGTGGGGGTCGTAGTGCTGGTCCTTGCTCTCTTGCGCGAGACGCGGAGCGCCCGGCGCCGGCCGCGCACTGCGCGAGACCTCCTGGCCAGTAGAAGGCCCAGACCAGCCGCGGCGACCGAAGCCGCAGCAACGGAGACGACGATCCAGACGGGAAAGGGAGCGCCTGGCGTCACGATCAACTTCAGGATCGCGGAGTAGATCACCCCTCCCTGGGCAGTCGCGCTGAGGGTCAGGTAGTATACCCCTGGGTTCAGCCCCCCGAGGGAGAGGGTCAGCCCTGACGTCGCCCGAGAACCAGGGGCGAGGGTGACAGCGGAGCTATTGAACGCGGCCGTCATGTTCCGGAGCTGGCCCGTGATGGTGACCCCGCTCACCGAAAGAGAGAGGGTCGTGGAGTTCCCCGCGGCTTGGTAGAAGGACAGGGGGACGGTGACCTTCCCCCGGGCCCCAACCGTGAGATAGGAGTCAGGGAGCGTGAGCGAAAGGCGGGTCGGGCTCTGAATGGGCACGACCTCCCCTATGGCGTCCCCGCCTATCTCCACGAACCAGAGCCTGCCGTTGCGGTCCAGGGTAACAGAGTAGACCCCGGCTATGGCCGTGTCGCAGCATGCAACTGGATACTCGGTCATGACGCCAGAGGATGGTATGAACGCGGCGATCCTGTTCCCGTAGTGCTCCCCGATCCAGACCGTGCCGTTACTGTCGACGGCGATCCCGTTGGGGAAGGTGACAGAGTATCCGAGGGCGCCGAAGGTCTGGGAGGTCCAGTACTTCACCAGCGACTGGGTGTTGGGGTCGTAGCTGTCAAAGGAACTGTCGACGTGCTCCGTCAGCCACAGCTTCCCGGAAGGGCTGAGCGCTATGCCGCTGGGTGTCCGGATGCTCGAGTTGATGATCTCTGTGGTGCCTACGAAAGACGTCGGGTGCGTGAACGCGAAGACGTATGTCTGGTTCAGCGGCGCGAACTCGGTTATCCCCTGGCTGGTCCCGTTCTGGAGCTGCGAGATGACCGCCCTGCCAAGCATGTCCGAGTCGGCAGCGGTGAACCACAGGTTTCCCTTCCCGTCGAGTGCCATCCCCGCAGGCGCAGACTGGAAGACGGGGAGGTCGAAGCTGCTGAAGGTATCCGTCGCGGGGTTGAACTCGTCAATCTGGTTGGAGAAGAGGCAGGCGACCCAGATGTCGCCAGACGGGTCGGCCAAGACGGCCCCGGGTCCGCACTGCACTGCCTGGGTCGAAGCGTCCAGGGCCACCGTCTCGCCAGGGATGGGGTACTCCGCAATCGAGGCTCGGCCGGCTGGGAGTTCACCCAGCTTGTTCGAGGTCAGCTCCACGAACCAGATGTTCCCATGGGTGTCTGAAGCCACCGCGTCGGGGTTCGAGTGGTTGGTGGGGATCGGGTACTGAGTGAAGTTCCCCGAAGCCGGGTCGTACTCCCCGAGCTGGTTGGTGCCCTGCTCCACGAACCAGACGTTGCCCTGGGGGTCGGTGGTGATGGACCATGGCTCGGCGTTGCCTGCAGGGATGCGGTGCTGTACCAGGGCGTATCCGTCGGCCCAGACGAAGCTGTCACCGCCCGACTGCAAGGTGAGTTGCGCCCTGGCGGGACCGGGAGAGGCGGTGGTCAGTGCTACGGCGAGGAGCAGGAAGATGGTGGCGACGCTGGTGCCCGTCCGTACCCATTTGGGAAGCGACATCAGAAGATGGAAACCGCGCCGGCTCGCAATGCAGTTTAACCTTTCCCCGGAAGACGGTCACTGACCGGGCCCTGGCTGTCCGCCGGCGGCGCCTTCTCGCTTGTTGTCGACGTACATCAGCGTCGCGGCCATCGTGACGATCCCGAATATCGCAGTCGCGAAGCAGAAATGGGTCGTCGCGATCAACGCGCTCAGCCCTGAGCCGACTACCTCCCCGCCTATCACCACCTGGATTGGGACCAGTATTATCGCGAGCAGCATGAGGCGGGAGGACAGCTGAGGCCTCGGCTTCATCCTCCATGCCGCGATGGCGGCGAAGAGTATCACCAGCCCGGTCACGACGCTGAGGAACCTGTGCAGATACTCGATCAGCGTCGGATAGTGGCTCAGCGCAGGGAACAGGGTGCCGTTGCACAGGGGCCAGCTGGCACCGAAGCCAGTGCCGCACCCGGCGCCGTAGCCTCCGAGGGTGACGTAAGCCCCCCAGGCGTTCAGGATGTAGATGGCGAGGGCTGCTGCGTAGACCCAGTACCTGGCCGAAGACAAGTGGTTTCATCACGCGCGCCAGTGAATTGTAGTTAAGAGTTTCGAGCCGTCGGACCCCAGATGGTTTAAATCAAAAACAGAATCGGTGGGAGGCAGTCTTGGGGACCGTTGTCCGAGAGATCGAAGTGGATGCTCCCCTTGAGGCTGTGTGGAAGGTCGTCTCCGACATCGACAACGAGCCGGAGTACTGGCACGGGACGCGCGAAGTGGTCAACCTGCGGAGGGAGGGGAGCGTGACGGAAAGGGTGGTCGTTCAGAATTTCATTGGGACAAGGGTGGAGCAGCGGGTCACCCTCAACCCTGAAGAGTCGGTCGAAGTCGACTATCTGAAGGGGACGACGGTGGGGAGGAAAACCGTCAGCATTGCGAGAGTTGGGGATGGGAGGTACGTGGTAAGGGCTTCCTGGAACGTTCATTTTACAGGGATGCTTGTGCTGATCACGCCGGTCATCTGGAACCACATAGTCAGGGGCACGGAGAACGCCCTTGCGCGGATCAAAGAAGCGGCGGAAGGGAGGGCCGACGCCCCTGCCGGCGGGCAGGCGTCGAACTGACGGGGTCGAGTGTCCGTGGATAGAAGGGCCATTGTAGTCGCGGCTGCCGTGGTGGTGGTCATCGCGGTCGGCGCCTCCCTCGAGCTTGGCTTGCTGCCCTTGACGGGGGGTGGCGGTGGGACCACCAGTTCCTCCTGCTCGTCCTGCTCCCCGCCGGTCGTGGATGTGGTCATGCCCGCGATCGGGAGTTCGGGGAACTACACGAACCCAGACCGCATGATCAACATGACGGCCGGGGAGACGAGGAGCTTGGAGGTCGACGTCTACCCCACCGTCCCCCTTGCATTCACCATGAACTTCACCACCGTGCTTGCTCCCGACCAGGCGGGCCTGTCCCCGGCGCACGGGATAGGCGCCACCTTCGACCCCTCGAACTTCACGGTGGCGGCCAACGTGAGGGGGGTGACGTCCATGACCCTGGCCGTCGCGCTGACCGCGGCCAAGGGGACGTACGACGTCGTGGTATCCGCGGCCAACCGGTCCAACAGCACCGAGTTCTGGGGGCTCTACTTCGAGATATCCGTGAGCTAGCCCCTAACAGCTAAGGCATAAATAACGACGACGATGAAGTGCTAGGCACGAGACCCGAAACATTAGGGAAGTTCGCCATCATCCTGGGGGCAGCGCTGTTCGCGGTGCTAATGGACACCCTCCTCATCCCCGTGGGACCCACCGTCGGCCCGATCATCGTCGGGGTCATGACTCTCCTGGCCTTGGCTCTGCTGGTCGTCGGCCTAGTGAAGAAAGGTTAGGCCGTCCTGAGGGCGACCAGATTCAGAGGGATACACGCCGAACCCTCTATTGGACCGTAAATCCAGTCGAAGATTTTGGACGCTGCGTTGGTCTGACGGGCGCGGAAGGCCGCGAGTTTATGGTGACTTCTCGGCGGGGTGGCCGTACTGGTTGTTGTAGCCTGGGAATCCGCTGTTGGTCTGGAAGTTGAAGCCCCACCAGAAGGACACGCTGCTGTAGTAGAGCAGATAGGTCTCGCTACCCTGGCCTTGGGTAATCGCGAAGGCGATGTAGTAGTCCGAGGACGAGCTCGGGTTCATCTGGAGCTGATAGTTGTTCTCTCCGTGCTTCGAGAGAACCGAAGTCGACAGGGCCCTGACGAACTCTACGGTCCAGCTGTTGGTCTGGGCGTTGTAGACCCCCTTCGACTGTACCATGAACGGATTCATGAACTGGCTGACCCCGGTCGCGCTGGATGCGTTCGAGCCGTAAAGGCCTTGGGTGTTGATGTAGGGGAACTGGGTAGACCCGGGGATACCGCCTATCTGATAGAACGACGTCGAGTTGGCGTATCCGTCGACTGCGTAGGAAGCTCCCGGCGAGAGGCCGAAGTCTGCCGTGTTCACGGCCGTGCCGTTGGGGAAGGTCATGCCGGGATATCCTGTGTCTGCGGAGGAGTTGTCGGTGGGGTTGCTCTGCCACATCCAAAGCTCAGCGGAGCCGCCGGAACCAGTCCCGAGCGCTCCCGTGGTCCCGGGGACCATCTTCGGCTTGTAGGAGACCTGATACCAACCGGAGGTATTGGCTCCCGGATGGATTCCCAGCATCACGATGGCCTGCTCGGGGTAGGTGTACTGAGACCCTTGGGCGAGCTGGTAGAACCCTACGTCCTGTGGGTACAGCCCACCGTAGCAGCTCGAAGTCGGGTAGAGGCAGGCGGGGTCATACATCGGGAACAGCCTGCCCGCGGGGTTCCCGGTATCATTCAGCATCGGTATTCCGGACGAGCCGTAGCTGGGGGAGCTCCCGAAGTTGGGGAACTGAAGCTTCACAATTAGCAGCGCCGTCCCTGATACGTTGGCCCAGGCCATCTGCACCTTTGCGAGGGTTGTCTCACCGGAAGGCGGATAGTTGCTCGACGGGATCAGCGGCACAGACTCTGTCGACACCCCGCTCCAGAAAGGCTCGGAACCGGGGCTGGCAAGGTTCGGCGTCCCGCTCACCTGGGGGACATAGATCGTGGAGAGCTGCGACGAGTACGCGTTGATCGCGTAGGAGACTGTGAACATCGAGATGAACAGGATGAACACCCAGGTTACGCCGACCCAGAAATATTTCGATGTTCTCCGCAAGGACTGGCCTCAACCACTAATTAGGGCGCATATTTATCTTTCACCCAACGCTGAGACGTTCGACCCGCGTTCACCTGTTAGGGATGTCTGCTGTGAAACCCTTAAGTAAAGCAGATGGGTGCGCCAAGTCTGTTGCTGCCTATCCTCCAGGTCGCGACGACTTTCAGCGTCTTCGGTCTTTACTATTTCGTGTTCGGGCTCTTCGCCGCTCTGGGGCTGGTGATGCTCGGGATCATTCTTCTCGCAGAGCCGGACCCGCAGTACGACCTGTCGGAGATAATGGGGCCCGACGAGGACCCGGCCGACCAGACGGCGTCCTAGACCGGCTTACTTTTTGCCTGTAGTGTTCTTTCTGTTCGCTGCGGCCTTCCCATCCGCCGCGTCCCTTTTCGCCTTCGCTGACTTCGTGTAGTAGTACCTCATGGAGAGGAAGGCGCTCCCCCCCACTGCGAACGCGATTACGAAGACCAGTTCGTAGGCCACCTCGCCGTTGAACCCGGACGGCGGCCCTGAGGGAATGGCTATGTTCGAGGAGGCCAACTCCACAACCGAAGTTCCCGCGCTCTCCTCCACCATGAGCCCCGTGGCCCTGTCGAACCAGAAGTTGACGGTGGTTCCGTTGACGTCCGTCCCTGTGAACTCCATCGTGGAGAAAGTCCCCGCGGGGACCGAGGCCGTGTTGTTGTGTAGGAAGGTGGCGCTCACGTTCTGGAAGGCGATGTGCCCCGACGAGAGGCTGGCGAGGGACACCGCAGGAAAGTTGACGGGGTTTACGATGTTGTCAGTGATGTTCATGGTGCTGATGAACGGGTTGAGGTCCGTTCCCGCGGTGATGTTCTCGAAGATGTGGAGCCTCATCGACCCGTTCCCGAAGATGCTCGTCACCGTGTAGGTGATGTTCCCCACCACCCCCGAGAAGTACGCGATGAACCCACCCTGTGCGGTGTAAGAGGCGAAGGCACCCTCGACTGCATAGGGAGGAGACGCCGCTGCAGCGGCAGAAGCCAGCTGGGTGGCGAACAGCAGCAGGACTGCGACGGCTGCGAATGCGTGAAGATAGCGCAACCTAGGGCGACCTTCGACGCATCGGTAATAAGGTTGAGTCGGGCTCTGGTTAGTTGCCCTGGCCGATCTCTGCAGCCATGGCGCCGGACGGCTGACCGTTCTCCAGGTACCTCTTTACCATCGAGCAGCTCTTTTCGATGCCCATCTCGACTTCTTTCTTTATCTTCAACTTGTCGATGGCGGCGCCCAGGAGCCCGTAGCCGAGCTCATAGTCTGCCTCGAAGGTCAGCTTTGTACCCCCCTGCATCGGCTGGAAGTGGACGGCGATGTCGTTCTTCTTGAACGGACCGTTGATCGCCTTCGTCTTGATCAGCCTGTTGTCCTCGTACTCTGTCGTCTCGTTGTCCCATTCAAGTTCTCTCCCGCCGAAGTTCCCCGAAATCCTGAAGATAGTGCCCACCCCGAAGTTGTCCTTCACCTTCACCGGGGTCACCCTAATGCTTACGTCTGCAGGGAACGATTTTGCTATGTGCTCCGGCCTCGCGTAGTATGCAAAAACTGCCGCGACAGGAGCAGAGATGTCAACGCTGCGGGAAACTTTCGTCAACGGGCATTGCATGACTAGGTTTCTATTTATAGATTTCTTGCAGCCCTAACAGGTTCGGGTAGCGTCCTACTCCAGCCGGATTCTGACCATATCCTTCGGGGGGGCGTTCCCCAGGCCATCGTCCTTGGGGCTCTCGCGGGCTACCGAGAGGATCTTCGAGGGGGTCTGGACCAGGACATCGCCGGTGCTCCTCGACATGGACACGGTCACCGAGCGGCCTACGAACAGGGTGAACCCGACATTCTCCCCGGCAGTGCAGAAGTACATAACACGCCCGTCCCTGTCTACCTCGATCCGCCCTATCGAAGTCCGCGCCTCGAATATCTCGCCAGACACCGGTGAGTGCAGTTCGATGGTCAGCTTCTCCGTCGCCTCCTTCGAGTCGCCTCCCGCCTTCCCGGACGTGAGTTCTATCTGAAGGACCGGACGTGTGCCGTCGGCGCGAAACCTGTAGGTCTTGGTTTCAAGGGGATGCGCCGGTTCGGTAGGCGGAGGTGGGACCTGGCTGCCTGACAACGGAACGGACCCGGAGTTGGCGGTATAAGGCCGTTCAGGACCGGCGGAAGCAGGTATGCGGAAGCAGGTATGCGGAAGCAGGTATGCGGAAGCAGGTATGCGGAATCAGGGAGTGCCTAGAGGTCTTCGTCCTTCGGGCCGTTGCCCCAAGCGCCAATCAGCATGTAGATGAACAGTATCCCCACTGCCCCGACTATCGATATCAGCGTCAGCCCAGTTATGAGCGTCCCGAACCTATTGAACGGCTCCGCGTTGTACAGGTAGTATAGCGGGAACATCCCCAACACGTAGATGACCGCGCCGATGACCCACAGTTCCTCTTTGAGCTCCACCATCTCACCAGAAGCTCGCTATGGCCCCCGCCACCATTGATATCGCTCCGCCGAGCACCATCGTCTGGACCGCCCACTCGTTCTCGAAGAAGCCGTGCGAGCTGGCGCTCCCTATCGCGAGAATCCAGAACACCCAAGGTACGACGAATACGGCGAGTGCGATCAGCCTCCTTCGTGCCACCATCAGCTTTTGCCTCCATCCGTCCCCGCGGCCTGTGCGCCGAGCTCACTCCCGCGCATCCTGCTCAACTTCAGCATCTTGGCTATCGCCCTCGACACTCCGGCCATCCTTGACGAACCCCGACCGCTTGAGCTTGGCGTTGCCGCCGGGACCGGAGCGAGCTTCAGCCCCACCGGAACCGGGACCCGCGTGTAGATCACGTTGGGGTCGTAGGTCCCCTCGTTGATTTTCGCCTGGGTCTCAAGGGCCATCCCAGCCGTCAGCCAGACCGGTACCGACACCGGGTTAGGCTTGCCCATTCTCCATGTCATGAGGACGTTGGTCGTGAACGCTATCACAGAAATCCCGGCAAGCCACGCCCCTATCATCGCCATCTGGAACCAGGGCTCGTACAGAGCCGGCCAGGCGATCTCTCTCCTTACTGCCCCTTCGATCCCCTGGACTTTGAAGGCGACTTCTAGGGCGCCCATGCCCACCGACCAGCCGATGAAGTGGAAGATGCCGAGGCCGGGGGAGTAGAGCTTCCTGCCGAGGAGTTCCGGGATCATCCAGTACAGGAATGCGAAGAACGACCCCAGCGTGAACGTCGCCATCATGAAGTGGATGTGAGCAGGGATCCACATGGTGTTGTGGACAGTGAAGTCGAGCGCAGGGATAGGCTGCAACGGCTCCGCGGTCGCCCCTCCCACGATGTTGCCCGCGATGGCTGCGATTATGAAGAGAAGGCTGGCGTCGTACTTCGGCTTCGTGTACTTCAGGGTGATCAGGAGTATGGTCCAGATTATCACGAACGGGACCGCGATCATCTCCGTGGCCACCTGGGCGAAGACATCCCTGATCCAGAGCGGAATCGGGTCCACGGCCATGTGGTGGATGTACACCGACATGCTGAGCACGAACAAGACGGGTATCATGTATCTGACCATGCGCTCGCTGTACACAGGCCTCTTCGCGTAGATCGTGACCATCCAGACGGCCAGGCCGAGCACGAGGAAAGACCCGAAGTACACGAGCGGATGGCTCTCGAACCAGAACGCGGCTCTGAATACCTCCACGTTGGGGATCGCGAAGACGTCGAACCCGAGGCCTCCCAGCGGAGAGAGTATGGTCCAGATGATCGCCCCGAGGACCGTGATTATCCCGATGCCCATTGCGATACAGTCCATGATGATGAACGATACAGGGATGGAGAACTTTTCGTTGGGAAGCTTGTCTACGTAAGCCGTAGCTATCAGGGCTATGATCAGGAGCTCGTCTCCGACGAACTGGATCAGTTCAGCCACATAGAACGAAGCAGGGTTCTTCAGGGGGATCAGGAAAGTGAACATGTACTGCGAGTTCGAGCCGATGACCATCATCAACCCAAAGACAACCAGCCAGTGTCCGAGGTTAGCCATCCACGGCATACCGAGTTTCTTCGTCCCCCTTATGGTGGGGACGGCGTAGTAGGCGATTGAGAAGCCCAGGGTGAAGATTGTTCCGAAGAACATCACCACCGCGTGGTATGTCATCATCTGGAAGTAGGCGATGGTGGAATAACCAAGTTCCTGCAACGGAAGGAGGTTCCCTGTGAAGGAGAACCCTGACTGGGTCCTCAGGTCGAGGCCGAATGACCCGGCTATGAAAAGCCACATCATCCCGAAGCAGACAAGCTTGATCGAGAAGTGTTTGTACCCCTTGCTGTAAATGATCGACTTGAATATGTTGAACGCCTTGTTGGGCACTTCCTCCTCTTCTATCTCGGGGGCGACCGGCTCGGACTTCGCTGACATCTTATCAGCTCGCTGACCCGTTCAGAATCTCGGGCAGGTTCCCGCCCAACATCTTCGATTGCAGCGCCACGCCCGCTGAGCCGTGCGGCACCACTATGATCAGGGCGTCCATCCAGGGGTGTCCCAGACCCTGGGCGGTCACTCCGCAGTACTCAGAGCACATGACGTGGTAGAGGGACTGGTTGCCCTGGAACACCGTCGGCTGGAAGTTCCAAGTCACGAAGTCTGTGTACCCAGGAACGGCCATGACACCGAACTGAATCCCCTGTGTGGCGAAATTCCCTTCCGTGTTGACGTAGAACCCGTGGGTCACGTCCATGCTGCGGACGATGAACAACACAGGCACCCCTGCCTGAACCACTGTCACTGTAGGAGCCCCCACCACGTGCGGTGAGAACAGGAACTGCCACTGCTCGCATGTCACGTAGACCACCTGATAGGGGCCCTGAATCGGCGGGTAGTCTGCCTGGGCGACCCCTTCCCCTACGTTGTTGGCAATCTGGTAGCCGGCGTAGTCGTAGGGAGTGTAGACAACCTCGAGGACCACGACGGTCAGGAACAGTATTAGCGTCCACGCAACCAGAACATTGCGCTTCTTCAAAACGACGGCCTAACGTGTTAGGGTTGAATTAAAAAACCTTTACAATCTCAGGGTAGACCGATTCTACGGGTAGGTATTAGGGGGGCCTAGTGGAGAAGGGCGGCGAAATAGAGCAACAGGATGCCCAGGGCCAGGAACCCGAAGACCTCCGGCCCATAGTGGGCAGGCACCCGGCCTTTCCCTTCCACCCCTGAACCGATCGGCTCCACCAGCCTGACGGTCGCATAAAGAGCGGCCGTGACCCCGAATGCGAAGAGGTAGGTGGTGTCGAACGAGTAGAAGTATCCCAACGCTGCGCCGACGGCGGACGGCCCTGCGAAGAGGAGCCCCAGCAGGGGGACCTCCCACCAGCGGCCGCTGCCTGGACCCCCCTTCAGATAGACGGCATACAAGATGGCGACGATGCCGGCCTCGAGGAACTTGTGGATGGGATAGGAGACCAGGGCAGGGAAGGTGACGAAGGCCTGGATCAGGGTCTGGAGGTAGCTCCCTGTCGAGGGCGCCGACGCCACCGCCGAGACGGCGCTCCACCCTTCGCCCAACCCATGTACCCCCATCACGAGGGCGACCGCCGCCGGGATGAGGAAGGCCGCATTCCTGCTTGGGGTGCGCCCCGGCACGGGCACAGAAGCCTGATCGAAGAAAGCGAGGACCGCCACGCCGGCCACGAAGGCGCCTATGAGCATCAGGTGGGGGAACCCTCCGAAAAGGTAGAACGGATAGAGTGATCTGTTCTCCCCAAGGGAAGCAGCCTCCCCCATGGTGTCGTAGAAGAACCAGAAAGCCAGTCCGACCCCGAAGGCTGCAAGGTACCTTTCGCGCACCTTCAGCGCCGGAAGGAGGTAGAGTGAGGCATAGACTGGCACGAAGGTGGCCAGAGCCAGGCTCCCCACGATAACCGCGAAGGATATCATTTCTTGGGCGTGGTTTCCGCGGTTCCCAGGCGTGTTAAGACTTGCGTCCGGTGGACCCGACGGACCGCCGTGCCTAGGACACCACCAGGGCTCCGTTCTGCATCGATGGGTGGATGGAGCAGAATATGCCGCAGTACACCCTGAACGTCCCCGCCTCCGTCGCGGTGAAGGTCACGTCGTAGGACTGGCCCGCCGGGATGGTGACGAGGTTTTGTTGCCCGTTCTGCTGGATGTCATCATAGTAGGTTATCTGGAACCCGTGAGGCTCGCTGGGTGCGCAGTTGATCACATGTATCGACACCACCTGGCCCACCTTCACGTTCATGATTGGCCACTGGGTCGTGGTAGGGACGTAGAGGCTCCCGTTGAGGCCACCGTAGGGGCTTGGGTAGTCTCCCTCGACTATCAGAAAGTAGGCGTGGCCGCCTGAGCCTCCGCTCGCCACGTGCTCAACCTGGGTGCCGTTGGTCTGCGGCACCGAGCTGCACGTCGCTTGCATGAAGCTCGGCTCGCCCGTAGGTGGGGGCGACGAGGAGGAGAGCACAAGGAAGGCGGCCCCGCCGATGGCCAGCAGGACCACTCCTCCGAGCAACAGATACTTGTTGCGATTCGAACTCCTGGGGCCGCCCGCCGAGCCAGCTACGGCGGTCAATCTGCGTCTCCGGCCCTTGTTGGCATCGGTGGAGGACCTATGCCACCTTCACGAAGTTCTCGAGCTTGGATTTCAGCACTGCGGAGGGGACCGCGCCGACGACGATGTCTTCGACCTTCCCCTTCGCGAAGAACATCACGGTGGGGATGCTCATGATCCCGAACTGCATGGCCAGCTCCTGGTTCGCGTCGGTGTCGACCTTCACGAACTTCACCTTGCCGGCGTACTCCTTTGACAGCTGGTGAATCACTGGCTCCATCATCTTGCACGGCCCGCACCAGTCAGCATAGAAGTCGACCATGACGGGCTGCGGAGACTTCACCACCTCTTCCTGGAACTTGCTTGCCTGCACCGCTACAACTGAGTCTGTCATTTCTGATGCAGCGACCGGTTCCCCCCTTCATAAATCTGCCTTGGCCCGGAGTGGATGAGGTTAGGACCAACGTCGGCTAGGTCGCCTCAGACGACATCCAGGACCTTGAGCGTCCAGGACCCCGAAATGAGCACCCCGAGGGCGCCCATCCCCATCAGGAAAGAGTTCGAGTCCAGGTTCTGCGAAGACGAGTAGACCGTGTAGAACCCGGGCTGCCAGACGAGCATCATGGAGCCCATCATCCCGACCGAGAGGAACGTCAGCAGGAGCGCGCCTGCCCTGAACCCCCTGGGCATGGCAGTCACCGTGGTCCCGACCAGCACTCCGACGCCCAGGTAGGTGAGGTCGGCAACATACCTGAGCCCGACGTTGAGCACCGTCGCGTCGAAGGTGGGGGGGAAGTTCCAGAAAGCTAGCACAGCCCCGGGGATGATGAGCCCTCGGAGCAGGCTCCAACCCCAGCTCTTCTTCCTATCCTTCCCTTCCGGACCTGTCCGCAGCCTTTCGAGGCCGTAGCCCAGCGAGATGGAATAGACGACGAGCAGGGCGCACTCGACCATCCTGGCCGTCAGATTGGCGTTCTCTAGCGCGTCGACCGGGGGGACCAAGATGGCCGCAATCAGCAGCACAGATGTCAGGACGAGGATGTTCGTCCGTCCCCGATAGTCACCCAAACTCAGATTCGTGATTACCTAGCCGCTCCTGAGGCCGCGCCCCCTTTCAGTCATTTGAACCTTCTCAGCAGCGCTTCGCCGCCCTCAATCCTTAAAGTCGGGAAGAGGTGCTGAGGCCTGTTCTTTTGAAAGCTGCCAGGCACCACAGAGGTCTTCCTAGATGACCCCGGGTGACCTTCTCCTCTGGGCCCTGGCCGCTTCGATGGCGTCGGTCATCTCCTACTCGCTGAAGTGGACCGTCGAGAACAGGAACAGGGCAGGGTCCCTGGCGGTCCCGCTGGTGGTCTTCGTCCTGGTGATGATGCTGTCGATGGTCGTCAGCGCTGTGGTCTACTTCTCCGCGCCGAGCCTGGGAACCCTCGTCGACCTCGTCGTGGTGAACATGATCGTCATGGGCGGCGGGGCCCTCCCGTTCGTCCTGGTCATCTTCAGGTCTCTCCTTGCAGAGGAAGGGAGCCCTCCAGGGACGGCGACCCAGGTCGATGCCGGCGCGAAGGTCCGCAGGTCGTGGGGAGGGCCGGGGCCGGCCGCGGCAGTGGTCACTCTTGTGCTCCTGAACGAGTTCTTCATGGGGTGGGCCTTTCAGCTTGCAGGAGGCACCTTTCCGGCGGCTCCGGGCCAAGGCTTCGTTCCGCTCTTCTCCGCGGTGGTGAGCTCATACTGGTTCCTCTTCACCATGGCCTTCGAGATGGCGTTCACGGCCTTCCTACTCAGGAAGGAGATTTCGAGCGCACTCCTCGTGGTCATCGCCTTCCAGGCGGCTGTTATGTTCCTCTCCCCACCCGCCTTCGTAAACCCGGGGTGGGTGACCGCCAGCGTGTTCGGCAGCAGCATCCTGATGATCCTTCTGTTCATCTACGCCTTCGAGCACCTCGCAAAGAACCCGATGGTGGGTCGGACCCTCTCGAGGTACCTCATCCTCCTCTTCGGAGCCTACGCCGCGATGATGGCGGGCCTCTTCATCTGGGAGCTGAGCTCTTCCGCGTTCCTCTTCTCCCTGTCCATCCTGGCAGAAATGGGCGTCTACCTCGGCGTGGTCATGGGGGCGGACGGAGCGACGTCGATGAAGTCATGGAAGTCTGACCCGTGGTGGGTCCTCGGGGTGCTCACAGCCCTCTTTGTTGGGGAGTTCTTCATGGGAGCCCTGCTCGACGCGCAGGTGAGTGGGACGCAAGCGCTCTTCGCGACCGCGAGCCTGGTTCCGATTTCAGGCGGGGCGATCGGGTTGCTGAGCTCGTCGGTCTTCGACTTCCTCGGGTTCTTTTCCGCCGTCACCCTCTCCCCCTGGTTCCTAGTCATGATGGGGGCGGAGATGGGCGCGCTCGTCTTCTTCAGGATGAGGGAGGTAAGGGAGCTCGAGACCAGGGTGAGGCTTGGCATGGTGATCGTCGCCTACGGCGTCTACACCGTCCTCCTTCCCAACTTCCTGATACCGGGCTCGGCGCTCCCGAAGATTCCTTTCATAGGGTGGAACATGGGGGTCGGGACAGGCGGCCCGGTCGCGCCTGCGCTCTTGGTGGCCCTTGTCGGGACCTACGTCTTTTCGGGGGCCCTGTCGTTCCTCTTCGGGGCCCGGCAGTTCTGCTCCATGTTCTGCAGCGCGGCGCTGATGTACCAGGGGACGTTCTATGACTCGATGAAGAGCTTCAACAGGACTTCGGCTATCGGCAGGAAGCTCCTCACCAGCAGGTTGTCTGACCTCTACAAGGCCGTGTTCTCGCTGGTGTGGGTCTCCCTCATCGCCGCCGTCGTTGTGTCCTACCTTGACTCCACGGGGGTCGCCCGACTCTACGTCTTTGGGACGGACCCGACCGTCTTCCTGTACACCTTCTACTTCGGCTTCCTCTGGTACATCGTCTTCGTGACGATACCCTTCGTCGGTACCTACGGCTGCGTGACTTTAGGGTGGTGCCACTGGGGCACCTTCAACCAGATAGTCAGCAGGCTGGGGTTCTTCAAGCTGAAGGTCCGTGACCCGAACGTCTGCGTGACCTGCGAGACAAAGGACTGCGCGAAGGCGTGTCCGGTGGGGCTCACGGACATGCCGGGGAGCTTCATGGCGAAGGGGGAGTACAAGAGCTCGAAGTGCATCGGAGTGGGCGACTGCGTCGGAGCGTGTCCCTACAGCAACGAATACTTCTTCGACGTGAGGGGATGGCTTCGGGGTAGATCGAAAGGCGGGGGCGGGGCCATGGTCGACCTCGATTTCACCCTGAGTCGCGGCGTCGGGCAGCCAGAGAGCAGGCCCGCGGTCTCTTGAGAGGGTCAGTCTTGAAGGGGAGGTGGTCGGGCGACGACCCCCGCCCTGGACTTCGCCATCGCGTCTGAAAGCGGGGTGCTCTTCAGCTCGTCCGCTGAGGGGTTGTATGTGACCAGGGTCGCCCCTTCGACGACGCGCCAGACCAGCTTCTCCAGCCCCAGGCGGGCCACGGCGTCCGAGACCTCCTCCGCCTTCACCCTGGTCCTCGGGTGCCTGGTGATGATGGCGCAGCAGTCCTTGTACTCCTCCAGCGACAGGTCGTAGGTGGAGATCCGTCTTGCCATCCCGATTATCTCCTCCTTGTCGAAAGTGAGGAGCGGCCTCAGGATTGGAAGGCTGGACCCCCGGTCGAAGGCACCGATGTTCCAGAGGGTCTGGGACGCGGCCTGCGAAAGCGAGTCCCCGGTCACGATCGCAGAGGCGCCGAACCACGGCGCAAGGGCCTCGCAGGTCATCCGCATGAACCTCCTGAACAAGGAAGGCTCGAGGCCGCCCTCCTCCCCCGAAGTGGCTAGCTGATACTCGGCGAAGGGGACAAGGACCATGGTGCTCTTCCCTCCATAGGAAGAGAGGGCCCTCACGAGCCGGGGGACCTTGCTTTCGAAGGTGGCGAGAGGGGAAGGCGCGAGGTAGAAGTGGACGTAGACCGGGACGCATCCGCGCTTCATCGTCAACCAGGCGGCCACGGGGGAGTCGATGCCCCCCGAGAACAGCACCATCACGCGCCCCGCGGTCCCGACCGGAAGGCCCCCAGGCCCTCCCTGTTTTCTGGAGTAGACGATGGCGTTGCTCCTGGTGACGTCGACATGGAAGACGACCTCGGGGTGGGAAAGGTCGACCCTCTTCCCTGTCTGCTCCACGACAGCGCCCCCCAGGTCCGCCGCGATCTCCTGCGACTTCATGGGGAACGACTTGTCCGACCGCCTCGCCTCGACTTTGAACGTACTTCCGGCGGCCTCCCTTGCCAGCTGTAGAACCGAGGAGCGGATCTTCGGGAGGTCCCTCTCGACGATGGAGGCGGGAGAGAACCACGCGACCCCGAAGGTAGAGCTTATGCTCCTTTCGATCTTTTCATCCGGCCCGTCGGCCGAGACAAGCAGCCTTCCTTCGCTGAGCGTTACCTGAGGCTGCATCCCCGATAAGGCACGGTAGAGGTTCCTCCTCAGGGTGCGGACGAACTCGGGCCTGTTCTTCCCCTTGAGCGCGACTTCGGCATAGTGCACTACGTAGACCCGAGCCATCTCGGGGCAGCCTCGGCGTGCGCGGATAAAGCAGTTCGGGCGACTGGAGGCTCAGTGAAGGACCGCGGCCACCATGGCCACCAGGAAGATAACGGCCAGGTACGGGCTCGAGAACTTGAACGCCAGCCATGCGTTTGCCTTGGTGGGGGACCTGAACAGTTTGATGTTCGTCGCCAGGAGGAGGAGGTCGAACACCAGCGCGACCCCGAGATACACGAAGAACCCGAGGCCAAGGAAGTAGTAGGCAAAGAGGAGGCTGACGGGTATGAGCATGAGGGTGTTGACCACTATGTACCGCGACGCGGCCTGGGGGCCCACGATCGATGGGAGCATCGGTACGTTCACAGCCGAGTAGTCCTCCTCCGTTATCACCGCGAGCGACCAGAAGTGGCTCGGGGTCCAGACGAAGACGAGAGCCCCAAGCAGCCATCCCACCAGCGGGCTCTGGAAGGTCACCGCGTACCAGCCTGCAAGGGCAGCGCAGCTCCCCGCGAACCCCCCCAGCACGATGTTCCAGCTGGTCCTGGGCTTCAGAAAAAGGGTGTAAACCGGAACGTAAACGAACGCGCCCAGCCCTATGAAGAAGGTCGCGGCGAGGTCGAGGGTGAGCAGCGCGACGGCAATCCCGGCAATGAGGAGACCGAACCCTAGGTAGAGGGCGTGGCCCGCAGGGACGATCTTGCCCGAGGGGAGGGGCCTCCCCATGGTCCTCTTCATCTTGGAGTCCATGCCGATTTCCAAGTAGCTGTTCAGCGCCAGGGCGCCGCTCGACGCCAGTGCCCCCCCTGCCAGGACCCCCAGAAGGGTAATGGGTGGGGGGATGCCTCTCGCCGCGACCACCGCCGAGCCCAGCGCGGCCATCAGTAGAAGCGGCGTTATCTTGGGTTTGGTCAGGGCGAGATAGTCAGAGAAACTCAATCAGCAAGGCTCCGTTTGGCCGAACGCCTTAGGGGCGTGTATTTTGGTCTTCCGTGCGTCGCAGGGTTTCAAGGTGACGCTTTTCTCGAGCCCCTGAAGAACGGATTTAAGCCTCCCTGAGCGCGAAAGTATCGTGGAGCCTTCCCTCCCCCGTCCATCCCTCGCTCTGGGGGCGCTGGCCTTCGCCGGCGGGTGCGCTTGGGTGGTCGGAGACTCGCTGTACTGGTACTTCACCCAGCGCTATGTGTTCGGGCAGGGCGCAGCCGTCGCAGAGGTGACCGGGTTCTATGGGATCTTAGCGGCAGGCATCTGTCTGGCCGTGGTCGGAGCCTGGCTCCTCGGAAGGGGACTCGCCAGGCGCGGAGGAGGACCGCCTCAGTCGGTGTGGACCGTTATTTCAGAGACCCTCGCATCAAGGACCGACGTAAGGATAGGGGTCGCTGGAGGGGCGCTCTACGGAGTCGCATACCTCTTCGTGTCCAGCATCGTCGTCTACCAGCCCACCGTCAACTTCCAGACGTTCTACGGCGCCACGGGGACGTCGGTGGCCGCGGCCACATGCTGCGGCTCCCCGGGGACGGTGCCAGAACTCATCGTATATCTCGCCCCCCAGTGGCACCTGGCGCTCCAGCTGCTCCCACTGGACGCCCTCTTCGCGGCTGTGATACCAATACTCGTAGGCTTCAACGTCGCGGTGGCCGCCCATGCGCTACGGAATAGGTTGCTCAGGTCCAACGCAGGGTGGCTGGGGCCCGTCGGGATAACAGCCGGGCTCTTCACCGGGTGCCCGACCTGCGCCGGGCTCTTCCTTGCCGGCGCCCTTGGCGGCCTTGGCGCCACCACCCTCGCCGTCGCCCTTGCTCCCTACCAGCTGCTGTTCGTGGCGCTGAGCATCCCCGTCCTCATCGTCAGCCCTCTGGTGGTGGCGACCTACGCAGGGAAGGCGGCGCTCGCGGCGTGCCTGGTCCCAGCAAGGGCCCAGAGCCCCGTCGGGCCTGTAAATCCTTAAGATATCTCGGCCGGTCGGGCGTCCGTCCCGCAGTAGCTCAGCCTGGTAGAGCTTCCGGCTGTAGAGGTCGGCTATTGGCTGACCCGTCCAGCCTACTCAGGCCACAGTCACCGGAGTGTCGTCGGCTCAAATCCGACCTGCGGGATTTACAAATAGACCAGGGGTGACCCTGTTCTTTGACTCCGGGCCGTTCCCTGCCTCTTTTCCATGGCCAGCCTGGAACCGCGCGTATATTTGCCCGGGGGCGACAAATCAGACCTGGCAGGGCCCCGGATAGCTCACTCCCGTGGGGAAGACGTTCCCGGAGCTGTCGACCGTGAGCTGGATGGAAGGCAGGCTGGCGGATGCAGGGCCGCGCACGACTCTGCCTGACGAGTCGAAGATCGAGCCGTGGCATGGGCAGAAGAACTCCTTCGCCGACGAGTCGTAGTAGCCGCTCATGTCGCAGCAGACGTGCGTGCAGTACATGCTCAGCGCGGTCAGGGTACCGTCGGAGTTCTTGATGAGCGCGTTAGGGTAGCCCGCGGGATACTCGAAGTAGACTGGGGTGCC
Source organism: archaeon (assembly GCA_021788415.1). Next base: position 17,381 of record JAJYKR010000002.1, on the reverse strand, counting down.
CACCTTCAGGTCGTTGATGTTGGCCACAGACCCATGGACTGACCCGGTGGTCGTGGTCGGCCTGACAGAGCTAGTCGGCGCAGGGAGTTTCATCGAACCCACCAGCACCCCAACCCCCACCAGCCCTGCGAGTCCTGCCGCCGCCCTGATGAACCCCCTGCGGGTGTAGTCCAGCCTCTGGGACCTGCTCTTCCTGCGGGAGAGATATCGGGCATGCGGCCTCCCCAGGACTCCAGCGACCACGACCCCGGCCTGAAGGGCAAGCAGGAGGTCGAAGGCACCTAGGCCGAAGAGGTAGTGCGCGAAGTAGGGGATTGTCATGTTGTACTGCGGAGCGGTGAAGACGTCCCCCGCCTGGAGGACGAACCCGAGGACCCCAGCGGCGATGGAGGGGAGGTAGACCGACTTCGACGACGCCAGGCTGTAGACCCCGAGCACGAAGTCCATGACGGCGATGATTATCAGGCCGACCGCGTGGGAGACGGCGAGCAGCCAGAGGGACGCGTCGGTAGCCAGTAGGTAGACCCCTGCTGCGGAGGAAAGGAGGAGCATCGCGCCGGTCGCGAGCTGGATCCGCCGGAACCCCTTGACTGCGGCGTCCTTGGTCGAAGCCGCCTGGCCCTGAGAAGCAGCCCTGACGTCCGGGCAGCCGAGGGCGTCCCGTCGAGCGCCCTGCTGGCTGCGGAGGTGGGCCCGCTGCATGAGTGGGGCACAGGGACCCTGATTTGTAATAAGAGGTTGTGGTACAGTTGTCTAAGTGGCGCTAGTCCTTCATTACCAGCCCGAAGAAGAAAGAGAGCAACGCCACCAGCTCAAGGACGGCGACCAGGACCTCGTCGGCGTCCAGCCCAGGGAAGAAGAGCACCTCGATGTTGCGGACGGCCACGCTCGCCGCGAACAGCCCGAAGGCTGAGGAGATGAGGAGGAGCCTCCGAAGCCGGGTCTTGCGGTAGGCGGTGAGGGAAAGAGCGAGCAGGACCACGGCGACCCCTGCGACGACCGCGTTGAGCAGCGCCGCGGTGCCCGCGTCCTCCCCGAGCCCAGCCAGCTGGAGGAACGAGAGGAGCTGGATCATCTGCCGCCGTCGTTCCCTTCTCCGGAGAGGGCCATCACGGCGTCGGCGAGCCTCGACGACCAGCGCTCCCAGACCCCGGGGTGGAAGCTCCTGACGAAGCTCGCGATCTCCGAGCCGTCGCCGGCCACCCTGTAGGACGAGAACCTCCCCGACTGCTGCCTCTCCACCAGCCCGAGCTGGACAAGCCGCTTAAGGTTCCAGGATACGCTTGGGGGCGATATGGCGAGCGCCCCTGCGAGGTGCTCCTGGCTCGAGCCAGGCTCCTCGATTAGGTGGAGGATGACCTCCCTGGGGGTCCTCTGGGCGAGGGCGCTGAGGATCACCCCCTCCCTTTCACCGAAGAGCCCCCCCGGGTAGAAACGCCTGTACAGACCTCTCCGCGAAGAGGTGACTGTCCCTTCCTTCTCCAGCCGGTCGACGTGGTACTGCACGTCCCCAATGCCCAGCCCCAGGTCCCTGCAGACCTTCCTCAGGTGCACCCCCGGGTGCGCCCTGATGTGGCCCAGGACCTTCTGCCTGTTGGTGGCCCCCTTACCCCCTGGACCCCTGCCCGCTCCGGCGTCTCCCTCAATGAAACGCGTTGTAACCATCCCCTCGGGAGCCGCGACTGGATATTAAGCTGCCGAGCGCCCGGAAGGCAGACTCCCGCGAGGGGTTCCGAAGTTCCAGCTTCCAAAGACATATGGAGGGGTCGGAGACGGCCTCCCGAACAGCGTTGAAGGTATGGATACCCGTAGCGGTCGGCGGGATGATAGTTGTAGCCTATGCCTTCTTCTACTCCCTCAGTGCAGCCGAGTCTCAGGGAGCCACCCCCTTTGGGCTGGCGAACACAGTGGGCCTCGTTGGGGTTTTTGTGGCCCTGATCGCTGCTGGGTTCATACTCAGGCGGGCAACGCCGCACCAGTGACAGCTGAAATCCAGAAACCTTAAGAAACGTAAACGGCCCGTGGCCATCGAACCTTGGACAAAGAGTTCGTCGCCCTTTCTATCGTCTTCCTCATCCTGGGCGTCGTCGGCATCCTTCTCTTCAGCAGCATCATGCCTCCTTACTTTTCCCTGTCTCCTGTGATGACCCCTGCCGGGGACGGGTGCTATTGCCTGATTTCAAGCCCCGAGCCGGGCGCAGCGCAGAGCACCTCGAGCATCCTGCTTGCGCTGGGGGTCATGTTCTTCCCCATGGGGTTGATGAAGGGCGGGCTTCCGTCGTTCAAGAGGGCGGCACCCCCGGCTGGGCCAGCCAACCTCCCCGCTGCGAAGGTCCCTAGCCCTCTCCCGATCGGGAGCGGCAGCTACTTCGCCTTCGGGATAGTCCTCCTGCTAGTCGGCGTCGACGCGCTCCTCGTCCCGGGTTACCTGGTCTTCCAGAACGTCTACTACGTCATCGCGGGTATCCTGCTCACAGCCGCCGGAGCCATCTCGTCGTTCTGGGGCCTGCGCAGGCGAAATCAGTAGCGTCCCAGGGCCGAGGAACCGTTTTATCCCCCGTCGGGGCGGGCTGCGAAAGCGTTGAGTCCTGAAACCCGCAGGGGAAGGAAGACGAAGGGGGCCGAGCAGAAGGCAGAAGGCGCGTTGAAGGAAGCTGAAGTGGAGGTCGAGAAGGCCGCAAGAGCGGTCAAGCATGAAGTGAAGAGGGTGGAGAAGGCGGCGAAGGGGGCAAGGACCCCCAAGGTCGCACTTGCAAGGCCTACGGGCCGGGTTCCCGAGGCGACTGTGACAGCGAGGCATGAGACCGGGACGATAACTCGGCCGGGGAGAGGGTTCTCCCTCGGTGAACTTTCGGGGGCGGGGATGGCCCCGAGGCTGGCGGCGAGGTGGGGGGTGAAGGTCGACCCGAAGCGGAGGAGCGTACTTCAGGGCAACATCAGCTCGCTCAGCGGGTGGCGTTCGCACGCTTCGGCTGGCGCGGCCGTGAAGAAGGAAGCGAAGATGGCAGAAGTCAGGGTCGAAGAGGCGGCGAAGGGGGCCGAGGTGGCGGTCGAAGTCGTCGAGAGGGAAGCCGTGCAGGCGGAGAAGGCGGTCAAGAAGGAAGCCAAGAAAGCCGAGGCCGCCGTGAAGAGAAAGGTCGAGAAAAAGCCCCGGCCTAAGAAGAAAGAAAGCTCCTAGATACCGGCCCCGGGCTCTCGCGCTGCCATGAACAGGTACTGCTGAGCGTATCCGGCGTTTCTCCCAAAGTGGCGCCTCACCGACCTGGAGACCGTCTCGTACTCTTTCGCCGACAGCCTGGCCCTGCCGTCCCTCCTTAGCCGGGCGCGGAGAGGCTTGCTCAGGAGCCGTGGGTACGAATCCGATATCACCCTCGTCATCCACACGTCGATGGGGAACGCCTCGTCCTTGCCGAAGGAGTAGAGCAGGGCGCAGTCCGCGACCTTGGGCCCCACCCCAACCAGGACCTTCTTTCCGAAGAGCTCGCTGAGGAGGAGCTTGCGAGACTCCTCGTATGGGAGCGATGCGACCTTCTCGAAGTCGACCTGTCCGTTATTCACCGCCGTGGCTGCGCTCTTGAGAAACGGAGCCCTGTAGCCGAGCCCGCCTGACCTCAGGTCAGAAATGGTAGCCTCCGCGAGATCTCCTGGTGTGGGGAAGGCGTAGTAGGTCTCGCCCTCGAACTCGAAGGCCCTGCCGAACCTGGCGCTGATTTCGGCGACCATCTTCTTGATCCGGGGGATGTTAGCGTTGGTCGCGAGTATGAAGGACGCGAGGCACTCCCACCTGTCCTGCCTGACCAGGCGTAGCCCGTAGAACTTCTCGACTGCCTCTGTAATCGGCTTGTCCTTCGAGATGGAACCGAGGACGCTCTCGAGGTCCTCGTCCAGCCGGAAGTAGGAGGTGAAGAACGCGCTGTCGAGCCTGTCCGAGCTGGTAACGCATCGCAGCATGTCCCCTCCCTGCCTCGCCTTGACGGCGCCCCCGGAGACGACTCCGAGCCACCATTCTCCCGTCCTCCTCCACCTGAAGACCTGCCCGCTGTCGAGGGTATGGTCGAGGCTGAAGGGCGAGACCAGCGGTATGGCGAACTCCACCCGACGTTCTGGTCTCCCGTGATACAAGACTCTTGTGGAACGCAGTTGAAATAGAGCCCGCTGAGGCGGTCCTGAGGTTGTCGCCTGAATACGAACGGACCACCGGAGGCTCGGAGCGGCTCTTCCGGAGGGCGCGCAGGGTCTTCGCGGGAGGGATAAACCACAACGCGCGGTACTACGAACCGTATCCCATCTTCGTGAGCAGGGCGAAGGGGCAGCACATATGGGACGAAGACGGCAACAGGTTCACGGACTACTGGATGGGGCACATGGCACTCATCCTGGGCCACTCCCCCAAGGCAGTGGTCGACGCCCTACGTGGGCAGATTGCTAACGGGACCCACTACGGAATGGGGAGCAGCCTGTCCGTCGAACTTGGAGAGGAGATACAGAAGACGGTGCCCTGCGCCGAGATGCTCAGGCTTTGCAACACCGGTGCCGAAGCCACGATGTACCTGGTCCGGCTCGCCAGGGGATACACGGGGAAGAGGGTCGTGATCAAGATGGCGGGGGGTTGGCACGGCTACAACACGGAGCTGAACAAGGGAGTGCATAGGCCGTTCGACAGGGCCGAGAGCGCCGGGATCCTGGCTGAGGAGCAGGAGTTCGTGAAGACGGTCAGGTTCAACGACCTCGAGGCGGCCGAGCGCGCGGTCAGAGAAGCCCGAGGGGACGCCGCGGTGATCTTCCTGGAGCCCGTGTTGGGTGCGGGAGGGTGCATCCCCGCGGACGAGGGGTATCTGAAGGGGCTCAGGGAGCTTGCGGACAGGTCAGGGACCCTGCTCGCCTTCGATGAAATCATCACAGGGTTCAGGGTCGCGCTCGGAGGGGCCCAGGAAAGGTACGGCGTCACCCCAGACCTCGCCTCTTTCGGGAAGATAGCGGGAGGAGGGCTCCCCCTCGGGCTGGTCGCGGGGAGGAAGGAGATACTCTCTCTGGCCGACCCTTCAAGGAAGGAGAGGTTCGTCTCCATCGGGGGCGGGACCTTCTCCGAGAACCCGTTGACCATGGTCGCGGGACTGGCGACGGTGAAGCACCTGAGGAAGAACGCGAAGTCCATCTATCCTAGGCTCGAGAAGTTGGGGGCGCGTCTAAGGGATGGGGTCGACAGGGAGTTCGGGGAGAACGGGATCGAGGCGCATACTACCGGGATGGGGTCCCTCTTCCTCACGCACTTCGGTACTGTGCCGACCAGCCCAGAAGAGACGTCCACCGAGGACAAGCCGATGCAGAAGAGATACGCGCTGGCCTTGATGCCCAGGGGGCTCTTCATCCTGCCGGGGCACCCTGGCGGGATTTCGACCGCCCACACAGACGCGGACATCGGACGTCTCGTCAACGAAAGCGGGACTCTTTCTGCCACGATGAGACACTAGGACGGCCGGGAACGGGCTCCGAAGTTTCAGCGTCCCGACTCCTCCCTGCTACCTGCCGCCGGGGGCGTCCGCTGGGCCCGCGGGTCCCCAAGGGTTGCGGCGCCGGGCGGGTTGCCAGAAGACCTTGGCCTGCGGGTGCTAGAAGGCGTCGTTCAGAGCTCTCAAAGATCGGGTCCCCGACGGGCCGACAGCTCCACCGTCCGAGCGGCGCGGAGCGCATTGGACGAACATGCCGACGGAGCTGGCCCAACCCCCCCTTCCATCGAAGAGACCGGAGGCATGGCCCGAGCGAAGAATCGGATTACAAAAGACGGGACCGGGGCCAGGCTACTAGATTGCCTTCCCCAGTCGAGCGTCAGCTTCGGACCAGTTTACGACGTTCCACCATGCGTCGACGTACTTTGCTTTGTCGTTGAGGTATTGGAGGTACCAACTGTGCTCCCAGAGGTCGGAGCACACGATGACCGCGGACTGGGCGATATGGTTCAGGTTGTGCTTCTCTACCTGCGAGATGATGAGTTGTTCGCTGGCTGGTTCGTATATCAGCATCGCCCAGCCGCTCCCTTCGACCGTCTTTGAGGCGTCAGAGAACTGCGCCTTGAATTTGTCGAAGCTTCCGAAGTCTTTGTTGATCTGGTCGGCTAGTTTCCCGCCAGGCGTCCCGCCCCCCTTCCCTGCAGGCGCCATGTTCGGCCAGAAGAGCGAATGGAGGATATGGCCGTCTGCATTGAATCCAAAGTCGCGGAGCACAGCTTTGATGTCGATCTGGAGTTCGCCCTTCCTGGCCTTGTCCAGCTTCTCCATCGCGGCGTTCGCGCCGTTGACGTAGCCTTGGTGGTGCTTGTCATGGTGCAAAGTCATGATCTGTCTGGATATGTGCGGCTCGAGGGCTTCGTACGAGTACGGCAAAGGTGGCAGTGTGTAGTTCTTCATGTGAGAAACCAAGATTCCATTGCGTAAAAACTTGTCTGCTACGCGGTGATCGACGCCTTCGTCTTCTTCGCCTTCTCCCAGTCTTCGAGGAAGCGCTTCAGCCCCGCGTCGGTGAGCGGGTGCTGCATCATCTTCTCCATGACCTCCGGCGGCATTGTGGCTATGTCGGCTCCGACCTTGGCCGCTTCGAGGACGTGCTGCGGGTGCCTGATGCTCCCCACCAGGACCTCCGCCTTCAGACGATAGTTGTCGCGTATCTTCACCAGGTCCTCGACCACTCCCATCCCCCGCTGCCCGATGTCGTCCAGTCGGCCTATGAACGGGCTGATGAACGAAGCGCCCGCCTTGGCGGCCAGGAGCCCTTGGTTCGCGGAGAAGACCAGGGTCACGTTGACCCGCATCCCGGCCTGGCTGACGGCCCTGGTCGCCCTCAGCCCTTCGGGGATCATAGGTATCTTGACGACGACGTTGGGTGCGATGGTAGCGAGGTGCTTCGCCTCGGCGACCATGCCGGCGAAGTCGGTGCTCACCACCTCGGCGCTGACGTCCCCCTTCACCTCCCTGCAGATTGCGGCGACTATCTCCTCGAACTCGCCCGGCTCCCTCGCCACCAGGGTCGGGTTGGTGGTGATGCCGTCCACTATGCCCATCTGGTTGAGGTTCTTGATCTGCGCGAGGTTGGCTGTGTCGAGGAAGAGCTTCATCCTTGTCTCAACGGCCCAAGTTTGATATTAAAGGCTACTGCGGCTTCAGCCCCAATGCCGCCTGCTCTATGTTGGCGGCCGTGAGGCCGTACTTCTTCAGCAGCTCCCCGGCCTCGCCGCTCTCGCCGAAGGTGTCCATGACCCCCACCCTCTTCATCGGCGTCGGGCGAACCTCTCCGAGGACTTCCGCCACCGCTGACCCCATCCCGCCTATGATGTTGTGCTCCTCGGCGGTCACCACCCTGCCGCAACTTTGCGCGACCCTGGCAATCGCGTCCGAGTCGACCGGCTTGATGGTGTGCAGGTCGACCACAGAAGCAGAGACCCCCTTCGACTTCAGGGACTCGGCCGCCTTCAGGGCCTCCGGGACCATTATCCCGCACGCGATAAGCGCGACGTCGGAGCCGTCCCTGACGATGTTCGCCTTCCCGTACCGATACTCGAACCCGCTCTCGTAGACCACGGGGGTGGAAGACCTGGTCAGGCGGACGTAGAAGGGACCGGGGATCGAAGCGATGGCCTTGGCCACCGCCTTCGTGGACACGGCATCGGCGGGGACTATCACCTTCATCTTCGGGATCGCCCGCATTATCGCGATGTCCTCGACCTGCTGATGCGAAGCCCCGTCCGGGCCCACCGAGATGCCTCCGTGGGAGCACACGAGCTTGACGTTCAGGTCAGGATAGGCGATGTTATTTCGAATCTGGTCCACTGACTTGCCCGGGACGAAGATGGCGTAAGTCCCTGCGAAGGCCACCTTCCCGGCGAGCGCCATCCCGGCGGCTATCGAGACGAGGTTCTGCTCCGCGATGCCGACGTTGAAGAACCGCTCCGGGAACTTCGTAGCGAAGACCCCCGACTTCAAGGAACCGGTGGTGTCGGCCCCGATCACCACCACGTCGCGGTTCGTGGCCCCCAGCTCCAGGAGGGCGTCGCCGTAGGCGTCCCTCATTGCCGCTGTCTTCGAGAGCATCAGCGGGACCCCCTCGCCTTCTCGGCCTCCTTCCTGAGGACCGCGATCGCCCCGACCGGGTCCTCCTTCGCGTACACCCCGGCCCCGGCCACCAGCACGTTCCCTCCGCTCCTGACGACCTCGGCGACGTTCTCAGGCTCCACCCCGCCGTCAATCTCGATGTCGGTCCCCAGCCCCCTCTCCTTCACCAGTCGGCTCAGGCGTTGGAGCTTCGGCATCACGGACATGTCCATCCTCTGGCCGCTGAAGCCTGGGTTGACGGTCATGACCACGAGAGCCGAGACCTTGTCCAGCCGGTCACGGGCCCACCCTGGAAGGTCGGTCTGGGGCTTGATTGCGAGGCCGACCTCCTTCCCCCTCGCCCTGACGGACCTGTGGAGCTCGTCGAAAGTCCGTCCGTTCAGGACTTCGGCGTGGAACGTGAGGAGGTCGGAGCCGGCGTCGAGGAACTTCTCAGCATAGTTCTGGGGGTTCTGTATCATGAGGTGGGTGTCGAACTTCATGTCCGTGAGGTGCCTGAGCGCCTTCACCGTCCCGGGGCCAAAGGTGATGTTTGGGGCAAAGTTGCCGTCTATGACGTCCAGGTGGACCTGGTCTGCCTTCCCTTCCACAGAGATCTCCACCGCCTTCTCGAGGTTCCCCAGGTCCCAGGCGAGTATCGACGGCGCTATCTTGATGCCTTCCAACTCACTTCTCCAGCTCGCTGAGCACGTCAGAAAGCCTGTCCTTGGTTGGCGCGGTCCCATGGTAATGCGGGGACCACTCCATGAAGGAGATGCCCTTCCCCTTGACTGTGTGGGCGATTACTACGGTGGGCCTGTTCCTAGTGCTCGTCGCCAGGTCGAAGCCATCCATAATCTGCGAAAAATCGTAGCCGTCGACCTCTATTACGTTCCAGTTGAAGGAGCGCCACTTGGCCGCGAGGGGCTCCAGAGGCATTATCTGCTCCGTGAGCCCGTCCTGCTGGATGCCGTTCCTGTCGATAATCGCCGTGAGGTTGTCGAGCCTGAACTTCGAGGCCGACATCGCCGCCTCCCATACCTGCCCCTCCTGCTGCTCGCCGTCCCCCATTAGCACGTAGGTCCTGAACGCCCTGCCGTCGAGCTTTGCCGCCAGCGAAGTCCCGACCCCCAGCGAGAGCCCTATGCCCTCCGAGCCCGCCGGTGCTTCCACCCCCGGGACGCCCATGGATGGGTGACCCTGGAGCCGCGCGCCCATTTTCCTCAGGGTCATCAGCTCCTCGGCGGGGAAGTAACCTGCCTGGGCCAGGATGGAATACAGCAGAGGCGCGGCGTGCCCCTTGCTGAGGAAGAACCTGTCCCTGTCCTCCCACTTCGGGTTCTTGGGGTCGTGGTGCATCACGTGGAAGTAGAGGGTGACGAGGAGCTCGACTGCGGAGAGGGACCCGCCGGGGTGCCCCGACCCGGCCTCGGCGAGGGATTCGAGAATCAGCTTGCGCGTGCCGCGGGCCAGCTCCTTCAGGCGCCCGATCTCCTGCGCCGTCTCCATCAGCGCCTCACCGGCATCTGGACGATCCGCTGGACGAACTCTTCGACCTTCTGTGTCCTGGTCTCCAGATCGTGCAACGAAAGGGTCGCTATCCTCGGGAGCTCGCTCCTAGCTTCGCCTGCGACGTTGGAGAGGACCGACGCCTGGTAGGGGTTCCCCCCCGACGCCAGCGCGAGGCCGAAGACCCCGGTCATGGCGTCTCTGACCCCGACCTTGCTGAACAGGTTCTTCTTTCCCCCTATGGGCGGGAAGAGAGTGACGTTGTCCTTGTCGAAGAGGGTGAGCCCCTGCTCCCCCCTGGTGACGAGTATTGCCTTGGACTCGGTGCGGCTCAGCAGGTTCGTCCCCATGTTCCTGAGGCTGGTCTCGTTGACCATGGCCATCCCGGTGGCGTGCTCCGCCTCCTCGAGGTTAGACTTCACGTAGGTCACCCCCGAGAAGTCCAGATAGTGATGCATCTTCGGCTGCCCCACGATGTTCTTGCCAGCCGCCCGTGCCGCCGAGACTATCCCTCCGATCAGGTAGCTGGTTATCGCCCCCCTGTCATAGTCAGAAAGCATGACGCAGTCGACTCCCTTGATCAGGGGCTCGGCCTCTGCCAACAGCTTTTTGCTAATCGCCATGGGCACGTCCCTACGGTCCTCCTTGTCCACCCTAAGCGCGTGGAAGCCGTTGACCATGTACCACGTCCTCAGCGAGGTGGGCCTGCTGGAGTCGGTTACCACGCCGCCGAACGACAGCCCGTACTTCCCGAACTCTGACTTCAGCCAGCTCCCGTACTCGTCGGAGCCGATCAGACCCACAAGGCCGACGGATGCGCCCAGCGAGACGAGCTCGCGTGAGAGGTTCGCCGCACCCCCAGGAAGGAGCGTCTGGCCCACGAAGTCCCCTGCCGGGACCGGGGCCTCCCTGGCGAGCTTGCGGGCCGCGACTTCGACAAAGCGGCTGACCAGGAGGTCGCCTACGACGAGAATCTTGCGCCCTTGAAATTGGCGAAGGACGGCGGTCAGCTTCTCCTTGTCGACCGTGTCCAGCGGCAACCTTTTTCGAATTCGCTCGGCCCGCCGCCCTAGTTAAGGTTTGGCGGATTTTTTCCGGCGGGAGCCTGACCCTTCCTTCCATTTTTCTGCGAGCAGTCCCCCGATGGTCTCGACCGCCTTCCTCAGCTCCCTGTCCATGGCCAGGGGGTCGTACCCCTTCGGCGGAGGATAGTCGAGGAACTTCTGGTTCGGGTCGGCGCTGAGGAAGTCCTTGCTTGACTCGAATATGGACATCAGGGCGGGGCCGTCGAGCCTCTGGAGCTCAGACTTCCAGGCGTGGTGGAACCCCTTCTCTGAGAGGAAGGTGAGCTTCACGTCCCCTTCGGCTTCCTTCTTCACGTCCTCCCAAAACACGCGGTCGAAGTCCCCCTCGACCGCCTCGCCTGACTTCAACTTGGACCCGTAAGCTCTGGCCAGGGCGGAGGCCCGTGCGGGGGTGGTTTCGAAGTGCCTCGCGATGTCCTCCGGCGTGAGGCCCAGCCTCGACAGGTAGTAGCACCCCTCCTCAAGAATCTCTTCGCTCACCTCGTCGGAGACCAACGTTGGTCTGTCCCCCGGCTCGGCTTTAAGACCTGCCGCCGGCGTCCTTGTCAGCTTCGTAAAGGGCCCGCGAGCGCTTCAGGTACGGTATGGGGTTGTACCAGTTCCACTTGCCCATGACCGACATCACGGCCGGGACCATGTATGTCCTCACGATCAGAGCGTCGATGAGTATCGAGTAGGCGAAGGCGAAGCCTATCTCCTTCAGGAGGAGGTCGCTTGAGAGCATCAGCGCCCCCAGGGATCCTGCGAGGATCACGGCCGCAGCCGTGATGATCCCACCCGTCTGCTCCATCGCTGAGACGATGGCTTCGTCGAGGCGCTTCCCCTTCGTCGCCTCTTCGCGGACCCTGGTCAGGATGAACACGTTGTAGTCCATGCCGAGGCCGAGGAGCGCCACGAACAGGAAGAACGGGATGAGGAAGAGCATCTGGTAGTTGTAGAGCTGCTCAAAGACCAGCCTGGTTGCGGCCAGGGTCCAGACGATGCTCATCAGGACAGAGACCACGGCGAAGACCGGGAGGAAGAGGGAGCCGAGGACGACGAGGAGGACCAGGGCCACCCCGACGGCTACAATGGGGACTATGGTCCCGAACTGTGAGTCGAAGAAGTTCTTCGTGTCTAGGATGGAACCCGAGGCGCCGCCTAGAAACACGCCGGTCACGTTGGCCGCACCGTCGTAGGACGCGTGGATCTGCTGGCGCAGGGCCTGGGCGTCCGAGATGGCCGCGGTCGAGTATGGGTCGATCCCGTAGTTCGCAGTAATCAGGACCGTCTTGTTGTCAGAACCGATGCTCTGCATGATGGCGTTGAAGGTCTGCCTCCCGCCGGCGGTGCCCAGGTCCAGGGAGCTGTAGTTCACCGGCTGGCCGTAGGGGGAGGTGGGGCTGGTGACGTTCTGGACGTCGCGTGAAGAGGCGACGGTGGCCGTCATCGCAGCTATGGTGCCCATCTCACCGCCGTTGAAGGCGTGCCCAGTGACCACCGGCTGGGCGAAGGTGACGACGACGTAGGTGGGGAGGAGCTTCCCTCCGCCGAAGGATGCGGTCAGCTGGTTGGACGCTGCGATGGAGGGGAGGTTGCTCGGCGCTGCGGAGATGAAGTCGAAGGTCGGAGTCGTGTTGACGTAGATGTACACGGCAGGGATGGAGACCACCATCGCGAGGACGATGAGGACCTTCGCCCGCTTGACGGCGAAGGAGCCGCTCCTGGAGAAGTACCCCTTCCTCCCCTGGAGCCTCCCGAGGGCGGACGACGCATAGCGCTCGAAGCGCCGGCCGGAGGTAGGCCAGAACACCCTGCCTCCGAGCATGCTCACTGCGGCAGGGACGAGGGTGAGCGCCACCAGGAGGGCCACCAGGACCCCCAGTCCGACCACGTACCCCATGGTCTTCAGGAAGACCACGGAGGTGACCGCGAGCGAGAGGAACGAGATGATTACCGTCGCGCCGCTGGTGGCTATGCTCTCTCCGGCCCAGGTGACCGAAGTCCCGATCGCGTCTTCCACCGACGCCCCTTTGACCCTCTCCTCCCTGTAGCGGGCTATGACGAAGACGCTGTAGTCGGTCCCCACCCCGATGAGGATGGTGAGGAGGATGGTCGGGACGGTGAAGTCGATCTTTGCGACGAAGAGCCCCACCAGGACTATGAACACCTGCGAGATGCCGAGGGCCACCCCGATGGTCCCGAGGGTGACGAAGGGGGTGAGTAACGAGCGGAAGAAGAGGCCGGTGGCGGCTATCAGGAGTATGATCGTGACCGGGAGGATGAGGGCCAGGTCCGCCTGGGTGGAGTTGCCGAAGTCGTAGGAGATCGCGTCCTCCCCCGTGACCTGGGCTGACTTGACCCCCGAGGCTGCGCCGGAGGCCGACAGGGCATTCGAGACAACGGAGCGGACTTCGACGATGTTCTGGTTCTCAGAGACGCTCAGGCTGAGCGCCACCAGGGTCGTGCTCCTGGAAGGAGACACCAGCGACGAAATGAGCGTGGAGAGCTGGTGGCCCACTCCGTACTTTGACGGAGACCAGACCATGTTGCCGGCGAGCCGGTAGAGAGATGAGTTGTCGTAGGTCTTCCCGAGGCTGAAGGCCGACGTCACGAAGGCGTCGGAGAAGCCGGTCGCCTGGGCCGCGTACCCGGTCGCGAACGAGGTGAGGGTGGCCGCCGACTGTGCTCTGGTGTCTGTGACGAAGGCTGTGAGGTTGTAGGCCTGAAGCAGGGGGACGGCGAGCGACCTCGAGGCTGGAGCGTACTGGTCCAGGTACTGGCCGTCAGCCGCCTGGGCCGCGATGGTAGCCCTGGCAAGCAGAGTGGAGTTCGCCAGGGCCTGGTCGGACCAGCTCCCGGCCCAGGTCGAGTTGAAGAGGCTCAGGACGTGGGAAGAGTAGTTCGAGTAGGCGGTCGAGTTGGCCGCCGAGAGGGTGCTCGCAGTGGCGTTGTAGGCGGCCGCGTCAGCCATGGCCACGCTGTGCGTCGAAGAGTACGCCTGCTGCCAGGCTCCGAAATAGAGGGCAGGGACCCCGAGGAGGAGCTGGCTCGTCGCGTTGGCCCCAGAGAGGGAGGCGTAGGCGGCCCGGTTCGCCCCGCCTATCGCGGTGTAGAGCCTCGTGTAGACGTCAAGTGTCTCATTGAGGCCGCGTATCCCCTTGTCAGCCTGCAAGGAAGACGCGAGGCTGGTAACGAACCCCTGGGTGGCGGGCGACGAGACGTTGGGGCCGGTCACCACGATGATGAGGGAGCTGTTGGGGACGGTCTTCGCGAACTCGGCGGAGATGAGGTTCGAAGCCTGGACCGACTCCAGGCCGCTTCCGGTGGCGGTCCCCAGCTGGAGGGAGGTGACTTTCCCCTCGTTGGATATGACCGGGAGTACTGCGATGAGCGCGATAATCCATGCGACCACTATGACCTTCCTTCGCCTGTAGACGAACTTCCCCAGGCCCCTGAACAGCGAGGACCCGGTTCCCTTCCGCGGCTGGGAGGTCAATTAGAGACGCCCTCGGAGGTTCGGTAATAAAGGGAGGGCTGTCTTTCGATGGTGGAAACCTGCGGGCCGGGGCTACCGCTTCTTCACGAAGAGGAAGCCGTCCTCCTCCTTCACGTCGTAGAGGGGCTCGTCGGCCAGGGGCTCGTCAAAGACCCCCTTGCCGGTCTTGAGGTCCCAAACGGTGCCATGCCCTGCACAGGTCACCTCGGTGTCCACGAGTGTCCCTTCGGAAAGGTCCCACTCCTCGTGAGTGCAGTACGCCCCCATGCCGTAGTACTTCCCATCGACGTTGGCTATGAGGACGGACTCTCCCCCTACCTCGACTGTCTTCATGCTGTCAGGGGGGACCTTGGATGCCTCGATGGCTTTCATGAAATCGGTCATGTCGGCAGCTCGGTCGGCTGGCGGCTAAAATCTTTGCTCACGCGGGTGCCTTCAGCGAGGCCTCGAGCTCCATCAGGTCCTTCATGGAGTCGACGAAGTTCCACTCGCCATAATAGGGGTACGACATCAGCTCCCCGTGGGTGACGAGCTTCGGGAAGGTCTCCCTTTCTATGTCTCCCTTCTCGGGGAGGCTCTTCGCTATCTTGGGCCCGTTCAGGACATACACGCCGCCGTTGATCCACACGTCGGGGAACGCAGGCTTCTCGTCGAAGTCCCGCACCATCTTCAGCTTGTCGATCTTCACGACCCCGAACCGCGACCTGTAGGGGACGACCAGCATGGAGGCGGGCATCCCTCCCGCACTCTGGAACTCTTCGACCATCCTCTTCAGGGGGAGGTCCGTCATGATGTCGCCGTTCGTCACAACGACCGTCTCCTGGGATTCGTGGCCCTCCAGGGCCCTCTTTATCCCCCCTCCAGTTCCAAGAGGCTCGGACTCCACGGAGTAGTCCACCGGGACCCCCCCGAAGCTCTTACCGAAGTGTTCCTTCAGCCTCTCCCACTTGTAGCCGCAGGCGAAGGTGACCGCGTCCACGCCCCCCTCCTTGACGAGCCACTCGATCTGATACTCGGAAATTGGGCGGCCGTTGACAGGGATGAGCACCTTGGGTTTGTCGTCTGTCAGGGGCCTGAGCCGCATGCCGAGCCCTCCGCTGAGGATTATCGCCCTCAATCTTTCACCGAAGACAGCGCCCCGGCGCGCCTCGACGCGATAAATACTTTCCCGAAACTATCGCCGACTGGACATCTTCCGCCCTGACTCGGAGGTGAGCCCGTGGGGCGTTATTAGGGGAGCAGGGCCTGGAACCACGTGCCCTTCATCTACCGCTCGGTGATCCAGCGTTCTGACCCTACTCCCAAAGCCAGGGAACTGCTGGCCGTGTTCCCGTCGATGGTCAACGACTGCCTGAGGGCCGGCCTGGAGAAGAAGATGAGTGACTTTCCACGGATCAAGGAACTCTGCTGGCCGAGGATGCGGGAGTATCGCGTGCACGACTCGTACAGGGTCTCGGCAATGTTCGATGCAGCGAACCTTATCAAGAAATTCCAGACCGACTCCAAGCGGACGAGGGCAGGACTCCCGCGGGTATCCAACGAGTACTTCTCGGCCTCGCTGGGAGTCTATCTGGAGGCCAAGGAGCTTCTCCTGCCGGGCAACATCAGAACGCCGCTGAACGGCCATACGCTTGCCGTGCTCCGCGCGAAGGGGGTGGAGGTCGTCTCAGCCACCATGACCCAGGAGACCTGCTCAGTGATCTACCGGAAGTTCGTCCAGGGGGTGGCCCCGCAGGGGATGGTAGCAGTCGACCTCAACCTGGACAACGTAACGACCTTCGACACCGAAGGGGAGTCGATCGTCTATGACACTTCGGCCCTGTCCCAGATCCACGAAGCCTACCGGAGGGTGAAGAGCCACTTCAGGCGGAACGATGCCCGGATGAAGGGGACAGTCTGGAGGAAATATGCCAGGCTGGAGCACGACAGGAAACTGGCGGTGCTTCATTCCGTCTCTTCCGAGATAGTGAAGCGCGCCGCCGCCAAGAAGCAGGCCATAGTCATGGAGGACCTCCGATGGCTGAGAGACATGTACAGGAGGCGCAGCGGCTACAGCGCATACTATCTCTCCAAGATGAACGCCTGGCCCTTCAGGCAGATCCTGCATCAGCTGGCCTACAAGGCCGAGTGGCTGGGGCTCCCTGTCGTGACGATAGACCCTGACTGGACTTCGGAGAAGTGCTGCGAGTGCGACGGGCTGATGGAGGTCCCCCCGGTGGAAGGCATAGTCGTGTGCTCTGTCTGTGGGAACGCCATCGACCGCCACCTTAACGGCGCCAAGAACATCCTCAGGAGAGGGCTGAGGTCCGGCCCCGGCTGGTCCGCAGGAGAAGCGGTGACAGGCAGCAATCTCCCCGGGTGGGAGACCAGGGCCCGAGTGGATGCGGACAACCCAGCGTCTCAGAGATGAGATGCGGGGAGGATCAGAGCGTAATTGCTGCGCCGCCGCGGGGACCAACCCCGCGGCGGAAATGATTGCAAAAACTGAGAAACGGAAAAGGTCTACAGCTCACGCTAGGTTTCGCAAAAACAAAAGGAGGGGAAACCGTCCGCTTAGGACAGTTTCCTTACTAATATTGCTAGCTCTAGTACCAAGGTTATGGCAGCCAACACTGCGACTACGAGGACGTAGGTCGAGGTGTTGGATAGTCCGCTGGTGTTCGAGGCTGCCTGCTGGGCTGCCGTAGCCGCGTTGTTCGCGGCCGTGGCTGCTGAGGAGGCGCTCGATGCGGCGCCGCTAACCGAGGTTGCGAGTGACGTCAACTGGCTTCCGATGTTGGTGACGCTTGTCTGGAGGTTGCCCACGTCGGTCGTGAGCGTGCCTATGCTGGTCTGGATGCTGCTGATGGAGGTCTGCATGTTCGAGATGGAGGTGGACAGCCCGCTCACGGTGGTCGAGAGGCTGTTCATGGTCGCTGTCAGCGACGCGAAGCCGCTGTAGATGTAGTCGCCGGTGGTGGTGACGTTGAAGAACCCGTAGGTCACCGGGGTGGAGTAGTTGCCTTCGCTGGCCTGCTGCAGGAAGCAAGACTCGTGACTATTGGGACAGTATCCGAAGCTGATCCCAGGAATCACTGTGACCTGCTCTGCCGCGTCGATCTCGACCTGGTGAAGGCCTGGCCTGAACCCGGCGGAGGTCATGTTGATCACCGCGTTGCCGTCGAAGCTGTTGGTGCCGAGCGCGTTGTCGAAAGTGCTGAGGTAGCCGTGGCTGGCGCTGTCGACGAA
>JAJYKR010000056.1 GCA_021788415.1 archaeon | reverse complement strand
TCGCCGACGAGGTCCACCTGGCAGGCAACGACAACAGGGGGCCCACCCTGGAGATGATATTGACCAAAGTGCTCCACCTTGGACTGGACGCCCAGTTGCTTGCGCTGTCCGCTACCATCAGCAACGCTGGGGCGCTTGGAGAGTGGCTCCATGCGAAACCGGTGGAGATGGACTGGCGCCCGGTGCCGCTGAGGGAAGCGGTGTACGACTACGGGCGGGTGGTGTTCACGGACGGGGAGGAGAAGCCGATCCCCAGGTCGACTTATGGGGCGCCCATCGACGTTGCCATGGACACGGTCAAAGAGGGAGGGCAGGCGCTCGTGTTCGCGAGCACGAGGCGGAGAGCGGTCAGTCTTGCGACCAGGGCGGCCGAACTGACCCAGAAGAGGCTCAGCCCGGAGGAGAAGAAGGCGGTCTCTGAGGCGTCGAGGCGGATACTCGGCTCGGGAGAGGAGACGAGCCTGAGCAGGCTCCTGGCTGAGGTGGTGGCCAAGGGCTCGGCGTTCCATCACGCGGGGCTCGAAGGGGAGCACAGGAGGATAGTGGAGGAGTACTACAGGGCCAGGGCGATCAAGCTCCTGGCGGCCACCCCCACCCTGGCCGCTGGCGTCAACCTACCTGCGAGGAGGGTCGTGATAGCCGACATGACGCGCTACGACGTGTCCCAGGGCGGAAACTCGGAGATCTCTGTGCTGGAGTACAGGCAGATGGCGGGGAGGGCAGGAAGACCCCAGTACGACGACCACGGCGAGACGGTGATGGTCCCCCCTCCGTCGCAGCCGGCGGCGGACTTTCTAGAACACTACACGAAGGGAGCCCCCGAGCCGATCAGGTCAAGGCTCGCGGACGAGTCGGCGATGCGGTCCCATACCCTTGCCACCATCGCGACCGGGAGGGGACTGTCCAAGTCCGACCTGGACGCACTGTTCGCAAAGACGCTGCTGGCGACTCAGGTCCGCCCGGCAGAGTTGAACAGGATGACAGAGAAGGCCCTCGGATATCTCCTGGCGGAGAGGCTACTGGAGTCTCACGGAGGGCTGTTCTACGCGACAGACTTCGGGCAAAGGGTGTCGGTGCTCTACATCGACCCGGCGACAGCGGTGATGTTCAGGGAGGGAGTGAGGCACGCAGAGGTAGGGAAGGACTACGCCGCGGGGCTCCTCCACCTTGTCGCCTCGACACCGGATTTCGAGCCCAAGTTCCCCCTCCGTTCGAAGGACTACGAAGATGCCATGGCGTTCCTGGAAGAGCACTCCCAAGAGATGCTCCAGAGGCATTCCACGAGAGAGTTCGCCGACTACGACAGGGCGCTTCAGGAAATGCGGAGCGTGATGGCGCTGCACGGGTGGATTGACGAGTGGAGGGAGGAGCAACTCCTCTCGAAGCTCGGGGTAGAGCCTGGGGACATGCACAGGGCGGTTGACAACGCGGACTGGCTCCTGCACTCGCTGGAGGAGCTCTCCAAGCTGTTCAAGCTGCCCGACATTGTCAGGCAGGCGGAGACCCTCCGGAGGAGAGTGGCGAGCGGGGTGAGCGTTGAGCTCCTGGAGCTGACAACTTTGAAGGGGGTGGGGAGAGTGAGGGCGAGGGCGCTCTATTCGGCCGGGTTCAGGACCATGGATGATATCAAGGAGGCTCCGGCCGAGAAGCTGGCGCTGGTGGAGAAGGTGGGGACGTCGGTCGCAAGGAAGATCAAAGAGCAGGCCGCCAGATATTGAGCGCAGGCCCTGCCGAACTCGAGAGAGCAGCATCGGAGCTGTCTAGAAGGATAGCCCTAGCGGTGGCGCGAGCCGTAGAAGGAGAAAACACGGTTGCAGTGGCGTTTTCAGGCGGCGTGGACAGCTCGGTGCTGGCGGCATGCGCCAAGCGGCACGGGCGGGTGATCGCGTGCACCGGATACTCGGACAGGTCCAGGGACGGGGCAAGGTCAGCGGCCGCTGCGGACGCGCTCGGGATCGAGCTGGTTGCGACGAGGCTGACGGAGGAGTCCGTCGCGCGGGAGCTCTCGAGGATGGAGCTTCCTTTCGCCCCGACGCTCATGGACAGGAGCCTATGGTGCCTTTACTCGGTGGCAGCCCAGAGCGCGAAAGCCGCGGGAAGTCGCGTCATGCTGCTCGGTCAACTTGCCGACGAGTTGTTCGGGGGGTACGCGAAGTATGCGAGCGCACTCGAGGCAGGCGGAGAAGAAGCTGCCCGGTCTTTGATGGAGTCAGACTTTGACGGGTATGCGCACAGAGGCAAGATACGAGACGTTGGGGCGTGCTCACCCTGGGTACAACCCAGGTTCCCGTATGCCGACGAAGACCTGGTCAAGCAGGCTGCTTCTATTCCCCTCTCATACAAGATCACCCCCACAAGCAGGAAAGAAGTCCTGCGCAGGGCAGCGGTCCTCCTCGGGGTCCCGGAGGGCATTGCCACGGCGCCGAAGAAGGCGGCGCAGTACAGCTCGGGGTCGCAAAAGCTGGTCGCCGGCTCACGCTTTTAACGTCCGCGGCCGATGGCCACCACATGATACCATCGCCTCAACCCAAAGGAAAGCTGGTCGGCTTCAAGCCGCTTCAGGAAAGGTTCAGCTACTACGCCT
>JAJYKR010000055.1 GCA_021788415.1 archaeon | reverse complement strand
CCCAGATACTGATCACGACCGCCTGGGGCTTCTACATCAACCCGGACACGAGCCTCCCGACTCTGGCAAGGCTCTTCGTGGACCCCCAGGTCTACTTCATGTCCATGCTCGGCGTGACCGTGATATCATTCATCCTGACCTATGCTTTCCTGAAGTATCTGAAGAACAAGGAGCGGGTCAGGAGGGCTGTGGCTCCGTCCTCCCCACTTCTCACGAAGAGGTGGGTGTTCATCCTGTTCCTGGTCCTGATGGGCGCCCAACTCGCCCTGAACTTCTTCGCCTGGACTGCGGCCCTGTCGAACCCCAACGCCCTCACCCTGTTCGACGTCGGGGCGGTCCTGATCACCTTCGGGGTCATCGCCCACCTCTATAGATACAGCCAGAGCCTCCCGTTCTAGGAGCCGACCTTTATCTCGGCCGCCATCTCCAACCACCTGGGCCCGACTTCTCTCACCTTTCTTATGGAGTACTTTGCCCTGGGCGGGAGGAGCCCAGAGAGCTCGTGGCGCAGACTTCTGGCTCCGTCCACCCCGTCCACCCCGAGCACGTGCCTGTAGTAGTGGATCACCCCCTTCTCTCTGGCGAGCGCAATGGCGGCCGGGAGAAATTTGTCCGCCTCGGAAGGGTGCGGCATGATGATCCTGTGAAACCTGGGGACCTTGGACGGGAGGTCCGCGGCGTCCCCCTGGATCACCTCCACCAGGCCGTCGACCTTGTTGAGCCTGTTGTTCTCCCTATGGAGCTCCGCGGCGTATGAGTTGAGCTCGCAGCTCGTAACCCTGGCCCCTGCCTTCTTTGCTATGACGATCGAGAAGGGTCCGACCCCGGCGAACATGTTGAGGACAGTCTCACTCGGCCTCACAAGGGCGGCTATCTTCAGCCTCTCGGTCGAAAGGCGAGGCGAGAAGTAGCACTTCGCCACGTCGACCTTGTAGAGGCACCCGTTCTCCCGGTGGACGGTCAGGGTCCTCACTTCACCAGCCAGATGCACCAGCCTCCTGAGCCTGTACTCTCCCTCGATGCCCCCCTCCTGCTCCATGACCACGCGGACAGTCTTCATCTCATCCAGGAGCGCCGCAGCCACCTTCTTCTTCTCTCGGGGCGAGAACTCTGCCAGCCTCACTATCGCTATGTCCCCGATCACGTCGACCCCAGATGACCCCCTTTCGTCCCCCTCTACTCCCGCCCTCGCGAGGACGCTCCTAATCAGGCGAGGCACTTTCTTCCTCTCTCTCTGCCTTCGCGGAGACGTAGTAGTACGTCCCCCTTTCCTTCTGTTCTCTATCCAGCTTGCTCCCGGGCTTGTTCACCCTTGGCCTCCCGGTCCCGACGTCCCTCCTGTAGGTCAGCCCCACCCTCTTCAGAAACTCATTCATCCCTTCCTCCTTCGTAAGAGGGGGCGTGGCCTCCCCGGCGACCCCGGGCTCCCCGGTGAACACGAGGAGCCTGTCCGAAACGATGTCGACCACCTGGAGGTCGTGGTCTATCACCACGGCCGCCTTGCCCCGGGCCTTCACCATCCGGTTGATGGCCCTGGCCACCACGAACCTGTCCTCCACGTCGAGGAAGGCGGAAGGCTCGTCCAGGGCGTAGACCTCGGTCTCCTGGGCCATGGTGGCGACAATGGCAACCTTCTGAAGCTCCCCTCCGCTCAGCTCCCCCACCTTCCTGGCCAGCAGCTTCTCAAGCCTCAGGGGGACCACCAGGTTGTCCTGCAGGATCGGGTCGCTGTACTTCGTCCCCAGGGTCGAAATGAAGAACTCGTCCACGGTGCCGTCGAACCCAGAGCTGAGGTACTGGGGCTTGTAGGCCACCTTGGCGTCCACGTGCACCGTCCCCCTGGCTGGCTTCTCTTGGCCGGCGAGCATCTTCAGGAAGGTCGTCTTGCCAAGGGCGTTGGCGCCGACCACTCCCATGATCGTGCCGCCGTTGATCTGGCCCGCCCCCACATTGAGCCTGAACGACGGGTACCCCTTCGTGAGCTTCGTGTACTTCGCCACGACCTCTTCGCTTTCTACGACCTCTCCCGCCGCCCTCTGGCCGAAGGTCACGGCGTGGTCCCGGAACCGGACGTTCTCCTGAGGAAGGTATCCATCGAGGAGGGAGTTGATCCCCGTCCTCGACGCGTAGAGCCCCGAGACGATGCCGTAGGCCCCGGGCTCCCCGTAGATTATCTGGACGTAATTGGCCACGTAGTCCAGGAACGCGATGTCGTGCTCGACCACGAGGACGGCCTTCCCCGAATGGGCGATGCCGGTGATTAGCCTCGAGACGGCGAGCCTCTGATAGACGTCGTTGTAGGAGGACGGCTCGTCGAAGAGGTACAGGTCGGCGTCCTGCAGTGCTGCTGCAGCCACGGCCACCCTCTGAAGCTCTCCGCCGCTGAGGCCTGGGATTTTCTTCTTCAGGGTCTCCCTGAGGTTCAGTGTCTCCACCACTTCGTCCATCCTCTTCCTCTCATCCATCTGCTCCAGGAGGAGGTGCGTCTCCTTCTTCCATGCCTCGGGGAGCCTGTAGACCGCCTGGGGCTTCAGAGAGACTCTCAGCTCCCCGGCCGCGATCCTCTCGAAGTGCTCCTTCATCTCCCGACCGCTGAG
>JAJYKR010000010.1 GCA_021788415.1 archaeon | reverse complement strand
TTGAAGCGGTGAGGGGGAACCAGAAGACGCCTGCGATCCTCAGAGTGGATGCCAGCAAGTCAGGTCAGATGAGGCGGCGCCCGATGGTCGACAGCCTCGGGCACCACCCGAAGGCTTGACGGAACCTTCCTCTCACCCAATATTGGGCGCGCGCGAAAACCCTTAAAGCGACAGAGGGGCGGGCGAATTCCATCTATGAGCACACAGAGTCCCCAGGGTTCCAAGGGCTCGGTCGCGGTAGGGGCTGTGGTGGCCATCCTCATCATAGGGGCCGTGGCGACGCTGGGGTACTACCAGTTCGCAGTGGCGGGGAACCAGAGCAGCACTACGGCCACGTCGTCCACTCTCTCAGTGTCCTGCCCCTCGTCGGCCTGCACGAATGTGACGATCGTGAGCGGCGCGTCATCCCCCCCTCCTGGTTATGCGACCGGCCAGAAGACCACATACGGATACGCCCCAGATACGATAACTGTGACCATCGGCAAGGACAACACCGTGTTCTGGACCAACGGGGACTCCGCCGCGCACACTGTCACTTCGGACACCGGGGCCTTCAACTCTGGGAACATGAACTCCGGGGACACCTACCAGTTCACTTTCACGACGCCGGGGACGTACACCTACCACTGCTCCTACCACCCATACATGCAAGGCACCGTGATCGTGGAAGCTGGGTCCGGTTCCAACTCGACGACCACTTCGGGCACTTCGACCGGCGCAACGTCAACATAGTGGTCCAGGCTCACCCCGCGCCCTTGCGGAGGACATCAGGGGACAGGGAGCTGCAGGAGCTCTCCAGCGACTCGGGGATAATCAGTATCAGACCCAAGATAGCGTACACCGCCGAAAGCGAAACAGACGTCGTCTCTGTCCTCCAGGAGGCCTCCTCCCTCGACATCTCGGTGACTCCTAGAGGGGGCGGGACGTCGATACCGAGCCAGTCGGTAGGTCGCGGCGCGATCCTGCTCCAGTCAGGGGTGAAGGCAGAGCTTGGCCCCGGAGGAGTCGTGACCTGCCATCCGTCGACCGTGAAGGCAGAGCTCAACAGTTTCCTCGGGGCCTCGAGGTGGATGCCCGTGGACCCTTCCAGCTACGCAAGCTGCACGGTCGGGGGGATGGTGGCCAACAACTCATCCGGGATAAGGACGCCCAAGTACGGTTCGACCGTCGACTACGTGCGCGGTCTGAGGGCGGTAATCCCCGGAGGAGACGCGAAGCCGCTCGCGCCGATGCCCATCGAAGATGCGCTGTCAGGGGAGCCAAGGACGAGGAGGGCGGCTTCCCTGGTCCTGGAGAACCAGTCGGACATCGAGAGAGAGCGCCCCAGGGTCACCAAGAACTCCTCTGGCTACAGGCTGGAGAGGGTCGTCCATGACGGGCTCTTCGACCTCCCGAAGCTCTTCGTAGGGTCAGAGGGGACCCTCGGGGTCTTGACAGAGGTCGCCTTCTCGACCCGAGAAAGGCCGAGATGGAGGTCTCTCTTCATCGCGGAGTCGTCTCTGGACGATCTCGACGCGGTGGTAGGCGCGTTCCGGGAGCACGCCCCCGCTGCCCTGGAACTGGTTGACAAGTCTGTCTTCCGGATGATGGGGAGGTGGGACAGGATTTCCAGGTATTCGCGGTCAGACTGCCAGTACATGGTGTTCTGCGAGTTCGACGGAAGCTCCGGGGACGGGACGGCCAAGGCCGAGGAAGTGGCGCGGTCGAAGGCCGGGGGGTTCGACCCCATGGTCGTCCAGGGCTCATCGGAGATCTCGCAGGCGTGGGAGGCAAGGAACGAGACCCTTTCGCTCGCCCAGGACATCAGGAAGGGCTCGGCCAGGCTGGTCCCCGGGGTCGAGGACCTAGTGGTCCCTCCTGACAGGCTGGGGGACCTCGTGAGGGTGCTCGCCGACCATTTCGGGAGGCGAGGGCTGGACTACGTATCCTACGGCCACGCAGGGGACGCCAACCTCCATGCGAGGCCCTTCCTTGACCTGGCTGACCCGGGGGGGATGGCGGCGCTGGACGGACTGATGGAAGACTGCTTCGAAGCGGTCTGGAGGATGGGAGGGTCCATGACGGCCGAGCATGGCGACGGGATGCTCAGAGCGAAGTATGTCGAACGTCAGTATCCGCGGACCTACTGGATCATGAGGGAGCTGAAGCAGCTCTTCGACCCCAGGGGGATCCTCAACCCCGGCGTCAAGATCGCCTTGAAAGCTCCGCCCTCGCCAGGAGCTTCGCCACCCTGACGGGCTCTGGGACGGACCCTTGGAGGGTGAAGGCGTCCAGCACGTTCCTGGCCTCCCCCTTCTCGATGGCCGCCGTCCGGACGAAGACGCGCTTTCCGGTGCCGAGGGTGACCCCGGTCCGCTTCCCGAGCCTGCGGTAGGCTTCGAGCCTGGACTCCGCCCCCTGTGGGAAGTGCCTCCGGATGGAGTCCTCGATGCCTGCGGTCTCCTTGTAGGTAAGGCAGATGGCTGGGACCTTCGTCTTCGCAGCGAGCAGGTCGACGTCGACTATGTTGTAGAGGCTCAGGATGGCGCCGGAGACCATCAGGAGGTTGATGTCGTTCCGCCCGAACCTCCTGAAGAGAGAGACTATGGAAGCGGTCGCGTCGTCCCCTCCCACGGCCGTCCTCCCGAAGGCCACCCCGTCTACGACGAGGTCGCTCCTCATCACCACCCCCGCGAGCACGGACCTCTTCTGCCCCTGCCGGAAGCTCTCGGCCACCCCGAGCGCCCGGATCCCAGGCTTGTTCAGGTGCAGACGCAACTCGATCGTCCGCGGCAGGGCCGAATCACTCTTTTAACCAGTGGCTGACGCGACCCGAAGGATGGCGAAGATCTACAGCCTGAAGGCGGGGTCGAAGGTCCCGGACGACATCCTGGCAATCGCCCGCGAAGAGAGGATAGCGACGGCACGGGTCGAGGCCATAGGAGGGGTGAGAGGGCTCAGGCTCGCCTACTTCAACCAAGATTCAAGGAAGTACGAGGAGCACGACTACAGGGAGTTCCTCGAAGTCACAGGGTTGCTTGGGAACATCACCCTGAAGGACGGAGAGCCGTTCCTGCACGCCCACGGCACCTTCGGGAGGAGGGACATGAGCGTCATCGGGGGCCACGTCATGGCCGCGACTGTCTCCCCGCTCATGGAAGTGGTGATCACCCCTACCAAGAACAGGGCGCTCCGGAGGTTCGACGAGGAGCTCCAGCTGAACGTGATCTACAGGTCCTGAACCCATGTGGGACTCGTGCCCTCTTTTAATAGAGGGGACAGCGGACAACCGGCCATGAGACCCGCGTTGGTCGCAGCGGGGGCGGCGCTCTTGGTTTTCGGCGCCGCGCTAATAATGATCGCCCCCATCTATGTCACGACAGGTCTTTACAAGCAAGAGATGCAGTCCATCTCCTCTCCCTCGTCTAGTTTCAACAGCACCAAGGCGCTTCAGCCATTCACCGACATCAGCGACCAGGCGATGGAGATCGCGTTTGGTGGCGCCATCGTCGCAGCGATCGGAGGAGCTGCTCTGGCCTATGGGATCGCTGTCAAGAAGCCGGAAACGCCGAGCGCCCCCGTGCCCACCTAGCCCTGGCGACAGGCAAGGGACTTGGGTTTAAGTGAGACGACTGGGCGGTATGGACCGCCCTCGATGACTGAACAGAGTTACGGGAAGGTCAAAATGACCTAAAGGCATTAGGCTGAGAGGGCACTGTTCGACTAGCGGGCCAGGGGGAGGTCCAGGACTGTGATCAGCCCGGGCTTGGCCCTCCCGATCCTCTCCGCTGCGTGGACGGTCAGGGCCACGGTGGCGGAGTCCCCGTAGACGCCCTTCTCGAATCTGAGCTTGAGGTCCGGGTCCCCCTTCACTTCCACCACGTCGAAGTCGGCGGACGTCATCGTCATCTCCAGGTCCAGTCGTATCTGACACCCCCCTGCTTTCCCTTCGACAAACTGCCTGACCCCCATCACGTAGTCGTCCGAACCAACGGCGGGGAAGACCCCGTGCTTGAGCCCTTCCAGGGGCTTCCCGAGCGAAAGGGCGATGAGCTGCGCCGATTCGACCAGCCCTACGTGCCCCAGGACCCCCTCCGTCATCTCCTTCTCGAACTTCGACCGGGTGTGCCCCACCCCCGTCTTTGCCTGCAGCTGCCTCCTTCTCTTGCTGACGTCAACGGACCTCACGACGTGGATGCTGGTCGGGTCCTTGGACGCCGACACCACCAACGAAGGGACCCAGTCCATGACGAAGCCGGGGTTGACCCCGACCCCCACTATGGTGACCCCTTTCTCCTTGGCCACCCTGTCCAGCGCCTCCGCTGCGTCCCCGCCGGCGTAGGCCGGGTATGCCATCTCCTCCGAGGTGGTCACGACGTCCAGGCCCGCCTCCGCCGCATAGGTGATGTCCGCGACGATGTCGGATATCCTAGACCTGGTCGAGAAGACTGCGACTTCGGCCCCGTCGAGAGGGACCTCCCTGATCGAGGCGGAGACCCGGACGGCCGAGGGGAGACCAGTGAGCTCGGCCACCGTCCTCCCAGCCTTGCCAGGGTCGACGTCCACCACCCCCACCACTTCGTGGGACCGCTTCAACAGATAGGAAAGAATCTCGGTGCCAACGGCGCCCATCCCGCAGAGGACGACCTTTGCCACGGTGGCGACTGACCCGGGCGGGTCTTATTAACAGGCCCCCGAGTCTTCTCTTCACCTCAGTTCGAGGAGCCCGATGTATGACTCGACCGTGGCGAGGAAGCTCCTCAGGGTCCTGATGGGGACCACTGCCACCCCTTCGACGAAGCTCCCCTCCGGCTGGGACATGCTGAGTATCATGGAGGCGATGGGCCTGCGGTCATCGAACTTCTTCCGGAAGAGCTCGCTCCGCCTCAGCTGATCCAGGGCGAACCTCGTGAGCGACGAGGGCGAGTTCTCCCGCCCATAGTGCTTGCAGTCGACGCTCAGGATCATGGAGTCTCCTGTGGCGACGACATCCAGCTGGGCCCTGGGCTTCGTCAGGACGACGTTCTCCCTCACGGAGTAGCCTGACGCCTTCAAGAGGGCGGCAGAGAGACCCTCGAACTCCCGCCATGAAAGGAGCCGCGCCACCTCCTCGGGCCGGGCGCCCACCCTGAGGAGAGCATAGCCCAGGCAGACGGGAGAAGCAGACTCGCTTTCGTCCAGCGCAAGGTCACGGCAGACGTCTGACAGCAGGGTGTCGAGGGCTGCTGCGGACCGCGCCCGCTTCTGCAGCATCGACATCAGGGTGGGCTCTGGCACGGCAATGCCTCCCGCCGAACGGAGTTAAGGAGCCACCCGACTCCCATTCCAGAGAAGGGTTTAGCCCGTCGGAGGCCCCGCCTTCCCGTCGTAGAGGTGGCAGGAGACAAGGTGGTCCCGCTTCCTCTGGACGAGGGGTGGCTCGTCCACTCTGCATCTTTCGAAGGCATAGGGGCACCGAGGGTTGAACCTGCACGCCGGTGGGGGGTTGATGGCGCTGGGGATCTCCCCCTTTATGATCAGCCTGTTCGTGCTCGCGTCCGGGTCCGGAATTGGAACGGAGGAGAAGAGGGCCTTCGTGTAGGGGTGCATCGGATCCTCGAAGATCTCCTCCCGAGGAGCGAGCTCCACCACCTGGCCCAGGTACATTATGGCGACCCTGTCGGCGAAGTACTTGGCTATGGCGATGTCGTGGGTGATTATCAGCAGGGTCAGGTTCATCTCCACCTTCAAATCGAGGAGGAGCTTCAGGATCTGGGCCCGGATCGAGACGTCGAGCATGGCCACCGGCTCGTCGGCGACCACGAACTTGGGGTTCAGGATGAGAGCCCGGGCGATCACCACCCTCTGCCTCTGGCCCCCGCTGATCTCGTGCGGGTAGCGGGCGTAGAAGTCCTCCGCAGGGTCGAAGCCGACCTTTCTCATCATAGCGAGCACCCTGCCCCGCCGTTCTGCCTCGTCCTTCATCCCGTGAAAGCGCAGAGGCTCGCCGATGGCGTCCCCTATCCTGGTCCTCGGGTTCAGGGCCGCCACCGGGTCCTGATAGATCATCTGAGCCGAGCGCCGGAACCCCTGGAGCCCGCTCCCCCGCAGGTTGGCCAGGCTCTGTCCTTCGAAGAGGACCTCCCCCGAGGTCGGAAGGTATACTCGGAGCGCCAGTTTCCCCAGGGTGGTCTTCCCGCTCCCACTCTCCCCGACGAGGACGAAGGTCGCCCCCTTCTGTATCTCCAGAGAGACCCCGTCCACAGCTCTCACCTGCTTCGCCTTCGCACCCAGCAGCCCGTCCACGAAGCTCCGCTTGACCGGGAAGTGCTTCTTCACGTCCTGCAGGGCGACAAGGGCTTCCGTCATTTTCGCTCCTCGTTCCTGAGGTGGCATGCGACCAGGTGGCCGGGCTCGACCTCCAGGAGCTTCGGGCTCTCCCTGGTGCACCTTTCGAACGCGTATGGGCACCGGGGCGCGAACTTGCACCCGGGCACCTCCATCGACAGGTCGGGCGGGGCGCCGGGAATCCACTCCAACGAGGTGGATTTCGACACGACGTTGGGGACCAGCTTGAGGAGCAGCTGCGTGTAGGGGAAGAGGGGGTTCCTGAAGATCGTGCGCACGTCCGCGAACTCGAAGATCTCTCCGCCGTACATTATCCCTATCTTGTCGGCGACTTCGGCGACGATCCCCAGGTTGTGGGTGATCAGTATCATCGAAAGCTTCAGGGAGCCCTTGAGCTGCTTCAACAGGTCGAGTATCTGAGCCTCGATCACGACGTCCAGGGCAGTCGTGGGCTCGTCGGCGATGAGGAGCCTCGGTTCGAGCACCACCCCCAGGCCGATCATGATCCTCTGCTTCATCCCGCCGCTCAACTGGTGTGGATAGTCAGTGAGCCGGTCAGAGGAGATTCCCAGCTGGTTCAGCATCTCCCCCGCCCTCTTCAGCGCTTCTTCCTTCGTGACGTCCGGAGAGTGTGCCCTCATCGCTTCGACGAAATGGTCGCCGATCTTCTTGACCGGGTTCAGCGACGTCATTGGGTCCTGGAAGATCATGGCCACCATCTTCCCCCTCATCCGTCGCAGCTCCTCCCCCCGGAGGGAGAGCAGGTCCTGTCCGTCGAGCAGGATCTTCCCCTGGGTCACCCGCCCCTGGGGAGGAAGAAGGTTGAGGAGGGCGAGGCCGAGCGTTGACTTCCCGCACCCCGACTCGCCGACGATCCCCAGCGTCTCCTGCTCCTGCAGCCCGAAGCTCACCCCCTGAACTGCCCTCAGCTCCCCCTTCAGGGTGGAGTAGCTGACCCTGAGATCGGTGACTTCCAGGAGGGTCATCATCTGTTCCTCAGCTTCGGACTCAGCACCTCGCTCAGTCCCTCACCGATGAATGTGAACCCTCCTGCAAGCAGAACGACCATCAGGCCGGGGAAGAGGACTGTCCACCAGGCCCCCGCCAGGAATGACTGGTAGCCGTAGTAGATGTCGAAGCCCCAGTCCGGCGCAGCAACGTTGACTCCCAGCCCCAGGTAGGTGAGCCCCGCCTCGGTGATGACCGAATCGGCGACGTTGATCGATGCTATCACGGCTATCGAAGGGAGGACGTTGGGGAGGATCTGCCTGAAGAGGATGTTGAAGGTCCCTCCTCCTTCCACCTTCACCGCCTCGACGAACGGGAGCTCCTTGGTGGTCAGCACCTGGCTCCGCACCACTCTGAAGTAGGTGGGGATGTAGACCACGGCTATGGCTATGGCGAGGTTGACGACCCCCCGCCCGAGCACAGCGGCGATGGCGATGGCCAGGACGAGGCCCGGGAACGCATAGAGGGAGTCCATCAGCAGGGAGAGCGGACTGTCGATCATCCTACGCGAGTACCCCGCCAGAAGGCCGAGGGGGACCCCGATCAGGAAGCAGATCACGACAGAGAGGGCTGCAACCTCCATCATGGTCGGCCCGCCTGCTATCATCCTGCTGAGGATGTCCTGGCCGAGCCTGTTCGTCCCCATGGGGAACTTCAGCGAAGGCCCGATGTCCGGGGGACCGACGCTCAACTGGGTCGGGTCGTGAGGAGCTATGAACGGTGAGAGCACCGTCATCGCGATGAGGAAGGCAACGATCCCTATCCCGACGGCGACCATCTTCCCCCCGGTCCCCACCCTTGGGAGGGTCAGGAAGAAGTTGATCGCAGGCCTCACCCGGGGCTTCTCGTCCTTCGTGGTCTCGCTCAATATCTGATCCTCGGGTCGAGGTAGGCGTAGAGGATGTCAACGATCAAGCTCACGACTGCGACCAGGATCCCGAAGAAGACTACCGCGCCCTGAATTGCGATGTAGTCCCTGTCGGTTATCGCCGTGACGATGTACGTCCCTATCCCATTCCATGCGAACGTGGTTTCGGTCAGAATCGCGCCTCCGAGCAGGCCGGCGAACTCGAGCCCCATGATCGTCAGGACGGGAAGCAGGCCGTTCCGGAGCCCGTACCCATAGAGGACGGTCCTCTCTTTCAGCCCCCTCGCCTTCGCCGCGGTGACATACTCCTGGCCGAGGGTCTCGAGCATGTTGCTTCGGGTGATCCTCAGGAATACAGCGGAGATGTACAGGCCCAGCGCAACGGAAGGGAGCAACAGGTGCTTGACCGCGTCGACGAACTGGCCCAGGTTCCCTGCCAGCAAGGAGTCGACCGTGTACAGCCCGGTCTGGACGTGATAGCCCAGGATGGTGCCCCCTGCAGGAGGGAGCGTGGAGATCCGCCCCCCCGCCGGGAGCCAGTGGAGGCCGATGGCGAACACTGCTATGAGTATGAGGCCGAGGAAGAAGACAGGGATCGAGTAAATCACCACCCCGAAGGTCCTTATGGCGGTGTCTTCCTTGGAGCCGTACTTCCTGGACGACCTCACTCCCAGGACGACGCCGACCACGACCGCCACGAACATCGAGCAGACAGAGAGCTCCAGGGTCGCAGGGAAGGCGGATAGGATCTGAGGCGCCACCGGCTGCTCGTTCGAGAACGCGACCCCCAGGTTCCCCTGGAACAGGCCCGCGATGTAGTTGAAGTACTGGGTGTATATCGGGACGTCCAGTCCGAGCGCGTGCCTGACTTCGGCCAGGGATTTCGGGTTCACCTGCTTCCCGAAATGCAGCAGCGCCGGGTCGCCGGGGAGGACTCTGACTATCAGAAAGACGATGGTCACCAGTAGCAGGATCATCGGAATCGTCAGAAGAGCCCGCGTTATGATGTAGCTCTTCAGACTCAACTAAAATCGGGGGAGGGAAGTGCTCTCATAAGCCTTCCCTGATTTACGATGTTGTCTCGTAGATTGTCGCGTACCTGAAGATCAGGGTGACGTCAAGCAGACCCTGAGGGGTCAGCGGCAGTCCTTGCACGTGGGTGTTCGCAACGACGCCGCAACAGTTGGAGCCGCCTTGGTACAGTGGGATGATGGGGACGTCTGTCGCCTGGAGGGCCTGGACCTGGGCGTATATGCTGGCTGCTTGGCTGGGGGACGCAGAGAGGGCCTGGTTCAGCAGGCTGTCCATCTGCGAGCTGTTGTATCCGTCGTTGAGCCAGGACGATGCAGCTGACTGGAAGAACGGATAGGTGTAGTCGTAGGGGTCGATGAAGTCCGGATACCACCCCATTATGAACGCGCCCATGTTGCCTGCCGCCCGGTTGGAACCCATGGTGGGCCAGTCGACCCCGTGAAGGTTGACTGTGATCACGCCGCTAGCCTCGAAGTCCTTGGCCAGGACCTGGGCCTGGTCAGGGCTCTGCGGGTAGTGCCCGGTGGTCTCGTACCAGAGGTCGATGACGAGCTTGTTGCTGGCGCTGTAGCCTGCCTTGGCCAGCAGGTCCCGGGCCAGCGTGTAGTTGGGGCCTAGGCCGTAGGATGTCTTGAAAGCGTCAGTGTGCCCCGACATCCCCACGGGGATGTTGGAGAAGAGCGGGGTCGCCGTCCCTGCGAACACTGTGTTGATGAAGTCGGTCCTGTTGATGGAGGCAGCGAGGGCCTGCCTGACATAGGTGTTGTTGTAGGGGGCCATGTGCTCGTTGAGCACCAGATACTGGATGAACGCCCCTGCGCTGGCGTAGACCTTCAGGCCAGAGGTCGACTGGAGGCTCTGGATGTCGGTGGTGGTGAACTGCCTGTAGGCCATGTCGACGTCTCCTGCCTTGACCGCCGCTGCGAGCGAGGTCGAGTCAGGGTAGAACTTGATTATGATGGTGTGAGTCTTGGGATAACCTGCCGCCGCGTTCCAGTAGTTGGGGTTGGCGGTCAGAGTCATCTCGACGTCCTTGGTCCCCTGTCTTGTCCAGTCGGTCAGAGTGTAAGGCCCGAGGCCGTTGGGGTTGCTTGCGGCTGCGCTGGTCGAAGTGTAGTTGACGATCCCGGTCAGGTCGTTGCAGGGGTTGCACTTCACCGCGGGGACCTTCCACGGGTTGATGGGATACGAGGCTGCGAAGGTCAGCAGGCTGAGGAACGCAGAGAACGGCGCCTTCAGATGGAAGACGACCGCGGTCGCGTTGGGGGTGTCGATGTGGTCTATGATGCTGCTGTACCCGATGCCGACCACCGCCCCTTCTGGGTCAGCGATCTGCATCCCTCTGTCGAAGCTGTACTTCACCGCTGTGGAGTTGAAGGGGTGCCCGTCGTCGTACTTCACACCCGACCTGAGTATGAAGGTATAGGTGAGCCCGTCAGGGCTGATGACCCACTTCGTGGCGAGAGCGGGCTGGAGCGCCGAGGGACTCGTGTCCGTCGTCCCGGGGGCGAAGTCCACCAGGGGCGCGCCCAGGTTGTTGATCATGTTGTCGCCGAAGTAGTCGTAGGCGTCGGCCGGGTCTATGGTGGTCTGGACCGCGTCGGTGGTGCCGATGATGATGGTGCTCTTGTAGCCGACGGTGCTCGTCGGGCCTGTAGTTGTGGTCGGACCCGTGGTGGTCGTGGTCGAAGACGAGGGACCTGGCAGCGTGACGTAGTATACCCCGATTATCGCGGCGATGACGAGGACAAGAACGATACCTATTGAAGCTCCTTGGCTGATGGCTGTCCTATTCACATGTTGAAGATTCATTCTCGGCGTCCAAAGTCGAGGCTGCCGATAAAAGGGTTGTCACAGAAGCCCAGAGCGGGCCCGGTTACTTCGCGGTTCTCATGGAGATTGCGGCAGCGATTGCATACCCCTGGGTGGTGATCTTGTAGTAGTGCTCCCGGGACCCCGACGGACTGGCCGCGACCAGCCCCCAGTCTTTCAGCTCCACGAGCGCTCTGCTGACGTGGCTTATGTGCTTGCTCTCCATCGTTGCGAGCTCGGTGGGAGTGTGCGGGCTGAAGGCCAGCCTCTGGAGGAGCTTCGACCTGACCGAGCTGCCCTGAACGAACGTCACCACGGCAGGTGGACTAGTGGCCATACCCCCTGACCAAGAGTCGCTGTTCTCGAATATAACGATTCTTACCATCCTCCCGCATAAAGCGCGCCCCCTGACTCGGGCCGAGCCTCTCCTACTCGACGAGCCTTACCGCTCCAGAAAGGTCGGACATGGCCTCGAACTGGGTGGCGAGGACAAAGGAACTGTACCGGGGGAGGGCCGAGCCGAAGACAGTGAACGCATGGGCGTTCAGATACCCCTGCTTGACGTTGCCATACTGCGCCACAGCCGTGTTGGTGCTGTTGAACTCGAGGACCCGCCTTATCTCCATCTGCGACCCGTTGGAGTCGATCACGGTCAGCGTCCTGTTGGCCAGAGGGAGCACACCCGCAAAGTTCTGGATGCCGAGCGCGAGGTGCCCAGCTGTGCCGTTGGCTACATAGAGCATCTGCCGGACGTTCATCGTGTTGATCATGGCGTCGGACGGCTTGAGAGTCAGCGTCATCAGGAGGGCCTGCTTGGCGTCGGCGCCCCCCACTGCGAAGGCGATCCCCCGATCCGCGGGGATCAGCGCCAGCCAGCCGTATTGTGTCTGGCCATAGCTATAGTCTCGCACGTAGTACATTGTGCTGTTGCCCGCCTGGACGGCGGTGTAGCTCAGCCCGGAGAAGGCGGAGGTGAAGTTGTTGAATGCGGCCTGGTTCACGAAGGCGAAGGCGATGCTCTCGTTGGGCTGCGCGAAGGACACGGTGACGACCGAGTCGATGGCAGCCGGCCTAAGTTTCAAGTTCACGTCGAGTATGTCCAGCAGCACCGTGTACTGGGTGGGATAGGACGCGTTGTACTCCCTGATGGCCGTGTAGTTCTCCCAGCCGAAGAGCTGGGCGCTGGCCGGGACGTAGGTCCCCCAGAGCGCACTGTAGCGCGGGATGGAGGCAGGGAGGGTGGAGACCGGGACGCCGGGCCTGATGAGGACGAGCCCGAAGAACAGGGAGAAGAGGATTATCACAGTCACCGCGAAGCCGATGATGACAGGCTTCCTGCTCTCCTTCTTGCGGCCCAAGGATTTCGTGGCTCGGGGCGCCGAACGCTTTTAAGCCTTGTTACCTCAAAAGCCGGTCTGTTGAGATGGTACGTTGAGCTGATCCTCGACTCGCTTTGGGAGTCTGTCATCTTCAGCGTGGGGTGCGCGGCTGCCGCTGTCGCAGGGATGGTCATCTTCCAGGTCCCCTTTGCCGACGGGCTCGGATTCGTCCTCCTCGTGGTGAGTGCGGGGCTGATGCTCATCGGAGGGGCGATGAGCTTCGTCAGCCCGGGGAACGTGAAGGTGGTTAACGCACTCTTCCGGGCGAAGCTGAACCCCACTCTGGAGGACTTTCGGAAGAGCAGGCACAGGGCTGCGCTGTACGCCCTGACCGGCGTTCTGCTCTTCGTCTATTCGCTCGTGATGGCGAGCGTCCTTGTCTAGGCGGGGACCATAGCTTCCGCTTGGCTTGAAAAGACAAAAAGGGAAAGAGGGAAGCGTCGCCTTAGGCGGGCTTCCTTCTCGAAAGGGCTATTGCCGCTATTCCTAGGATGATGGCTACAGCTATGGCCGCGTAGGCCACGTCGGAGGTCGTGGAGAGGGT
>JAJYKR010000004.1 GCA_021788415.1 archaeon | reverse complement strand
GAGACTCCGCACCAGGCGTTCGTCAGGAAGATGCCCGAGCCTGGGATAGTCATCGATGAGGAATCAGGGGAGGTATACCATGCCCAGAAGAGCTAGGAAGGGGTATACTCATTCCGGGATAATACAGCTCCGGTTCTTCAGCCGACCTTGGTCCCGATGGAGATGTCCTTGTCAGGGGAGACGAGCGCCAGCTCGTTGTCGTTGAACGCGGCGAGGAGCATGCATTCAGACATCACCCCGGCAACTGCCTTCGGCTCGAGGTTCACGACTGCGACCACCACCTTTCCCAACAGTTCCTCCTTGCTGTACCTGTCCTTGATCCCCGCAGCGCACTGCTTGCTCACCCCGTTTCCGAAGTCCACCATCAGTTTGTAGATGGGTTTCCTGGCGGTGGGGATGTCGTCCACCGACGCAATCCTCCCCACTTTCATCTCTAACTTTGCGAAGTCGGACATGGAAACTGACACAAAGGCGTTGTTGGGAGAACTCAAGATAAATGTTTGAGAATACTTTCGTGCCGCCCCCCTTCCAAGTCCTGCCGAACCAGGGGATTCTTCAAATCGAACTCGCCTCGTCGGGCAAGTCAGTTGCGAAGGATAGGGAAAGTACCCGGTAGTTGGAGAGTAGAGCACGACGTAATCTCTCCGGAGCTAGCTGCCACAATCTACCCGGATGTGCTCAATCTTGCCGCGAAAGGTCAAGGGCCAGCGGCGATTTCGAGACTGCTCTCCGCCACTCATGGTTTGAGTTTGTCTCCAGGCACCGTTCGTCACTGGATGGTAGGAGATCGCAAACCCGGGGTCATAGCCAGGGTCAGGAACGTCTTCAAGGAAGAGCCCTCTCCGGCTTCGAGCTACATCATAGGAGCGAACAAAGGGGATGGATGCACCATGACCAGGTCAGGCATAGTGAAACTTGAAGTTACAGACAGGGATTTCGCCCAGGAGTTCAATCTCGACATGGCGAGACTCTTCTCGCGGCCCTCACCCAACAAGATTTTCGTTAGACACCGACCCGATAGACTTCCAATGTATATCGTGAAGTATTCCTGCAGGCAATTGGTGCGATTCTTGCGGCAACCAATCGAGAAGCTCCTCGAGTTTGCTTCCGCATTCCCTCGAGAGTTTCTTCGCGGGTTCTTCGATGCGGAAGGGTATGTCGCCGTCGGCGTCGGGAAAGTGTTTCACTTGGCCGTCGGCGCCGAGAATTCGAACGAGTCGTTGTTGCTTCAAACAAGAAGACTACTCGAGATTATGGGCATTGGATCGAGATTGGAACCCAAGCGTGAAGCTGGATCTGTCAAAGTAATCAGGGGCGTGCAATTCGTGATGCGACATGCATCTTTTGATCTCGTGATTGGAAGATTTGGAGATGTGAGGAGATTCGCGATCGAAGTCGGCTTTTCAATCCTACGAAAGTCAGAGAAGTTGAAAGATGCGATTCTGATCACCGATACCATTGCGCCCATGGAAAGACCAAGGGCATGGATGAAACTCTACAAGAAGGAAAGAGGAGAATGGGCAAGACGAGCGCCCCTTTGAAGAGATTAGTTTCAGAATACTGTCCCACCGAATCGTTGAACCTTGACGGTCTCGCTAATATGCATCGACGAACCAGTCGGAGATCAAGCTCGCGTTGAATCCAAGGGAAAGAGACAATTGGTTTGATGCCGAGGGAAATCTCTACACGTCTCCCTTGGAGAAGCCCCTATCCGACTCCATAGTGGAAATGTGCGTTGGCCAACAGGATCGGACGCCATTAGATGCCTTCTCTGATGGATTGCGCTTAGATGATATCGGGTGCAGGATATCAAGAGAAGCAGGAAATGGAAAAGGGTTCAGGCTCAGCATTTCGCGAATGGACGACATGGCGAAGGAGGTGGGCCTTGAGTTGCCTTTCATACGAAGTCAGAAGAGGCTCAACCAGATTGGCGATTTTGTGAGTTTTGTGCGTCGAGAGAGGCGGGTCAAGCGACAGGCGGTCTTGAGGACACTTCAAATTGTCCCAGGACTTGGACTCCCACATCCGCCGAACAGAAGCGCCATGAATCCTCTGGATCGCGCGAACTGGTTTGAGGCTGAGGGTTGCCTAAGTTCAAGCTTGAAGGACGATTTGGATGGAGGGAGCGCACAGTTTGTCGTTTCCCAGGCGGAAGAGTCACCTCTGCGATGTTTTGCCGCAGGCTGTCTTAACGAGGGCATAGGAAGCAACATCTACATCCGGAAGAAGGAGACCGGAATTGAATACATGCTTAGGATTCGCAGACTTGACGACATCGCTCGTGAGGTCAACAAGGAGCTCCCGTACTTCAGGACGGAAAAGAGTTTGAATCAGGTAAGGTCTTTCATCGACTTTATCCACTTGCCGAGAAGGAGGCTCAGCAAGAGATTAGAACTGGCCAGAAAGGCCCTCCCTCGTGGGCTGGTAGTCTAGTCTGGTAGGATACAGAGATGTTCGTCCAACCCCTTGGCAAGACACCCCGAATTGGGGGAGGTCGGGGGTTCGAGTCCCCCCCAGTCCACTTCTTCTAACTCGGTTCTTGCCCCGACCTGGACCTAACGAACGCCGCGGTTTTCAGGGGGCGTGTTCACGATCTCCCTGTAGCTCTTGTAGATGCTGCCGAGGCCGATCACACCCACGGTGAAGAGGACCAGGACCGTGGCGACCCCGATGGAGTCGAGGTTGGGTATGGGGTTCCCCGTGCTGATGGCGAAGGTGTCGAGGAGCGGGAAGGCTATCACCAGCCCGCCGATTATGGCGAAGGCGAGCCCCCCGAGGTAGAGGGTCCTCGCCGCCGCCGACCTCCCTACGTACTTGATCTGGGCGACGCTCAGCTTCTTCATTCTCATTATGTTCGCGAAGACAGACCCGAGGATGACCTGCATGATCATGGTCCCGACCCCGAAGGAGGTCCCGACCAGGGCCGCGTAGAAGATGTTCGGCATCTGGGGAGCCAGGACGAAGACGATCACGCTCGCGTAGGCGCCCAGCCCCCACCCTGCGATGAACCCGTGGGCCGTCGCCAGCTTCAGCGGGACCGGCTTGGAGTCCACGGACTCGTGCATCGGCACCCTCTCCGCCGCCGTTGTGTGGTGCTCCCTGCCGCCAAGCAGACGGTCCAGGGGGACGTGGATGTCTGTGCCCCTGAGCAGGTAGTACCCCGCGAGGAGCATCCCGGCCCCGACCAGCACGTAGATGTAGCCGTCAAGGTTGTATGCCTGGTAGACGGCGGCCAAGCCGGCGAAACCCAGGCCTGCGAGTATCGTGCGCTGGATGGTGAACCCTCCAGAGAACATGAAGCCCGCCCTCATCCCTCCCCTCGAGCTGTAGCTGCCTATGGAGTAGCTGAACGTTATCGGCCAGGTGTGCTCGTCGGGGGTGAGGCCGTGCAGCATCCCCAGGACGAGGGCGATCCCCAGTATCGCCGGGATCGTGAGCCCCTGGGAGGGGTGGAGGATGGAGTTCAGGTCAAACATGGGCCTTCCCTCTCGGTATGGGCCTCCCGTGCGGGCAGGTCTCCGGGTGGCTCATGTTGGCGCAGAGCCGCTCCAGGTCGGTCTCGTCGATCGAGCGCCCTATCGAAGACGAGATCCTGCAGGCCGCCTCCAGGGGGACGCCGTTCCTGGAGAAGAGGGTCTCGAGGAGCCTGTGCGTCCTCGTCGCTTCGTTGTAGCATGAAGACCCGTCTTTGGAAAGGCGATAACCGCTCGGGCCCTTCTCGACCAGCCCCTCTCCGCTGAGCTTGTCGAGGAACCCCACCGCCGTAGGGGGCTGGACTTTCATCCTGCCTGCTATGTCCTTCACCCTAGCGGGCCACCCCTCTGACGAGAGATCGTGCACCGTCTCCAGGCAGTCGTAGTCTCTCCTGCTCAGGACGGGTCTCATTATTTATGCCCTAACGACATTAGGGCGAGCCTAATATAAACCCGCTGCCGGCGTCCGCCCGCTACTGGAGGACCCCCTCGTAGGGAGGGGCCAGGCGCGGGAGCCGGGCCACGACGGCCACGGCCGCGAAAAGCAGGGTCCCCGCGAGGACGAAGGTTGTGTAGTACCCGAAGTAGACGGAGATGAAGCCGGAGACGAAAGAGCCCCCCATGGTCGCGATGCCGACTATGGCGGAGTAGATTCCGAGGGTGGCGCCCGCAGACTTCCCTTTCGCTATGTTGAACATCATGGTGTTGGACGAGGTGTAGTAGACCGCGTAGGCGACCCCGGCTGAGATGGCATAGAAGACCAGGGCGGGGGCAAAGAAGAGGGGGTTCGGAAGCAGCAGAGCGGCGACCCCGATGGCGATGTACCCCCACCCTCGCGCCAGAAGGCCGAGCACTGACGTGGTGACCAGGCCCCTCCCCTCGATGAGCTTCCCTGAGCCCTGGAAGGCGAAGGTCTGGACAACCATCCCCGCCAATATGACCGCGTATACGGCGTCCTCCGGGAGCGAGAACAAGGTCATGGCCGGGACCAGGGAGGTGTTGAAGAGGCCGCTGGAGACGTAGAAGAAGACGGTCGAGATGTAGAAGAGGGGGACGTAGCTCGTCAGGCTGAACCTGATCCCCCTGAAGGCGCGCCTGAAGTCGACCGCATCCGGGAGCCCGAGGAAGAACACAGGGTTGGCCCGGAGCCGGCTGAATAAGCTCGGCTTCCGCAGGGCGACGGTCTCCCGCTCGAGCACGAACTCGGGCTCGGCTATGGTGACGAGAGCCAGGGCGGACGAAACCACGGCGAAGGCCCCCAGGGGGACGAACAGGAGGATGAGGTGGGAAGGGAGCAGCGCGCCCCAGACGGTGCTGAGAAGCAGCCCAGCGACGTTGCCGACACTCGACACCATCGAGAGCTTCGCGAAGGCGCCGGCCCATCTGCTCTTCTGTTCCGTCTCCATGATTAGGAGGTTCATCGGGGTGGCAGAGGCCACGGAGACGAAGGAGATCGCGGCGAACCTCGAGATGGTCCCTGAGGTCGACCTGTCGAAGAAGTAGGACACCAGGGCGACCCCCATGAGCGCGTAGCTCAGAGCGACCAGTGCCTTCCGCTTGTGCAGCCTGTCTGTGGCGAGCCCCCAGAAGAGAGCGGCTGGGATGCTGATCCCGTTGTAGATGGCGGAAGCCAGGCTGAAGTAGATCGCCCCCAGGGCGTTTCCGTTGAGCTGGACCAGGTAGAGGGCCACCACGGTGCCCAGAGGGCCCGTGGCCATGGAGACCGGGAACACAGAGTAGAGCCAGGTGGTCCTCTTGGGGGCCGGCTTCGTCGACATCGACCCATGCCTCTCGACCCCCTCTTGATGTGCGTTGCACTGGCTCCGTCCCCCGTGGGAAAGCTGAATTAACGCCCGGCTCGGCGCGGGCCCATGGCGCTGATGGGGCGCAGGGTGGCGGTCTCGATTCCGGACACTGTCCTGGAGGAGAAGGAGTCGCCGAGAGACAAGACCGCGAAGCTGGGCCTCATAGCCAGGACCTGCGCCGTCTACGGGGTCGACCTGATCGAGGTGTTCGGGGACCCCGCCGGCCATGGCGAAGCCGGAGACATATGCAAGGTGCTGGAGTACCTCGACACCCCCCAGTATCTGAGGAGGAGGCTCTTCCCCCTCGACGAGACGCTCAGGTTCGCAGGGATGCTGCCTCCCCTCCGAATCCCCTCCCACAAGCCCAGGGTCCAGTTCGATGCGAAGCTCGTCGGAGAGTTCAGGGAGGGGGTGGCCAACGCCGACGGCACGGTCGACATCGGCCTCGGCGTCTCCCCCAGGGTCAGGGGGGAGGCGTCCGCGGGAAAGAGGGTGACGGTCAGAGTCTCGTCCGTGGATCCTCCTATGGCGGACGTCGTCTCGAGGGAGCAGGTGGGGGGATACTGGGGGTACGCCGTGGAGCACAAGCGGCTCGCCGAGGTGTTCTCAGACCAGCGGTTCAGGGCGAGGGTCGCGACCTCAAGGCTCGGGACGCCTCTACCAGAGGGGCTGGCGAAGATGAGGGCCCTGCTGAGGGGAGGGGAGGGGGTCAAGCTCGTCTTCGGGTCCCCGTCGAGGGGGCTGTTCGAGATGACCGGGGGAGACCTGAGACGGAAGGTCGACCTGGTCCTCAACCTCTTTCCTGGGCAACAGGTCGAGACGGTGAGAACGGAAGAGGCCCTGTCCGCCGGCCTGGGGCTCGTGAACTTCGTTTCAGCGGACAAAGCTTAAGTGCGAACCGCAAAACGGGCCACCGGAAAGGTCTAGCGTGAGTTGGGTCATAGGAAGTATAGTGCGCCCCGCAGAGGGAGTCTTGCATACAGCCCCAGGGGACGCGCCAAGAGTCTAATCCCAAGGATAAGGACCTGGCCCAAGATTGAGGCCGAAAAGCCGACCCTCCTCGGTTTCCCAGGGTACAAGGCCGGGACCGCCCACGTCATAACAGTCGACGACAGGGCGAAGACCCCTAACTTCGGCAAGCCGCTGTTCAACCTTTCGAGCGTGCTCACCCTCCCGGAAGCCCAGGTGGTGGGGCTCAGGCTCTACGGCCACGAGAACGGACAGGACAAGGCCATGGCTGACGTAAAGGCCGCGGGCCAGACCACGGCGGACAAGCT
Source organism: archaeon (assembly GCA_021788415.1). Next base: position 50,759 of record JAJYKR010000004.1, on the reverse strand, counting down.
CCCACTGGACAGGGCGAGCAGGGTGGCTGCGGTCGTGTCCTCGGTGCCCAGGGACGCAGGGCTCTCGCAGAAGAAGCCGGTGGTGATGGAGGTAGGGGTGTCGGGGGGGGACCTGAAGTCCCAGACCGAGTTCGTGCTGGGGCTCCTGGGGAAGAAGGTGAAGTTCGCTGACACGTTCAAGGCGGGGATGTACGTCGACGTCCTCGGCATCACGAAGGGGAAAGGGTTCGAGGGCCCCATCACGAGGTTCGGGGTGAAGAGGAAGCAGCACAAGTCGAGGAAGAGCGTCAGGGCCGTGGCGGTGATCGGGCCTTGGCACCCGGCCGCGGTGATGTACACGGTGGCCAGGGCGGGGCAGATGGGGTTCCACCAGAGGACGGAGACAGGAAAGAGGATCCTGGTCGTGGGGAGCGCCTCGGCCAACCCCGTGACGCCCCCAGGGGGCTTTTTGCACTTCGGCAACGTTACAGGGGACTACGCCATGGTGAGGGGCGCGGTGCCCGGGCCCGCAAGCAGGTTCGTCATGGTCAGGATGAAGGTGAGAGGGGTCTCCAAAAGCCAGGCTCCGCCGCAGGTGGTCGAAGTGAGCACCATGGCGAGGGGGCCCTGAGGATGAAGGCAGAGGTCGTCGGGCTGGACGGCAAGCCGTCAGGGGAGGTCGACGTTCCTCAGGTCTTCGCCAGCGCGTTGAGACCCGACCTCGTCAGGCGCATGTTCTGGCTGGTGGGGTCGCACGGGCTGCAGCCCAAGGGGAGGGACCCGATGGCAGGGGAGAGGACCACCGCGGAGACCCACAGCCCGCCGACGGGGACCGGCAGGTCCAGGATCCCGAGGGTGAAAGGAGAGAGGTATTCGCGTGGAGGCCTGGCCGGGGGGGTGGCCAGCGTGGTGAAGGGGAGGCTCCCTCACCCTCCGAGGTCGGAGAAGGTCATCCATCTGGGCGTGAACAAGAAGGAGAAGCGCCTGGCCACGGAATCGGCCATCGCCTACACGGCAGACCTGGGCGCGGTCAAGGCCCGCGGGCACAGGGTGAACAAGCCGTCGCTCCCCTTCGTCGTGGCCGACGACATCGAGACGGTCGATAAGACGGCGACCCTCGTCTCCTTCCTCGAGAAGGTGGACCTGAAGGACGAGCTCGCCAGGGTCTATGGGCACATAAAGCGCAGCACGGGGAAGCGAAGGCTGAGGGGGCGGGCCTACAGGACCGGTGTCGGGCCGCTCATCGTGGTCACCAACGACAGGGGAGTGGGGAAGGCAGCCGGAGGAATCCCAGGGGTGGACGTGACGCGGGTGCAGGACGTGAGCGTCCTTGACCTGGCCCCGGGAGGGGTCCCCGGGAGGCTCACCCTCTGGACCGAGTCTGCCATGGGCGCCCTCGGAGTGCGTGCCAGCGAGGCTGCTTCCTAGATGAGGCTCGAGGACGCGCAGAAGATCCTGAAGCGCCCCTACGTCACTGAAAGGACCTTCGACCAGATAGAGAAGGAGAACAAGCTCTGCTTCCTGGTCGAAGACAGGGTCTCCAAGACGCAGATAGCCAACGCGGTCCAGGCGCTCTACGAGGTGAAGGTGGGCGCCGTGAACACGGCCAGGACGATAAGGGGGAAGAAGGCGTTCGTCAGGCTGGCCGAGGCCGGGAAGGCGGCGGAGCTCGCAACCAAGCTGGGGCTGGTGTAGAGAATGGGCAAGAGGATCCTTCAGAGGAGGAGGGGCAAGGCCGGGATACAGTTCAGGGCGCCAAGCAAGGGGAAGATCGCGCCTGTCAGGTACCCCAGGGACGACGGGACGGCCGGAGCCGCGACCGTCACCGCCATCCTCGACGAAAGGGGGAGGAGCGCCCCGCTGGCCCAGATCAGGCTTGAGAGGGACAGGTACGCGTACCTGCCGGCCGCTGCCGGGACGACGGTCGGGCAGCGGATCTCGCTGGGACAGACGGCGCCGATGGCCCTGGGGAACGTCCTCCCGCTCTCCAACATGCCTGAAGGGACCAGGATCTGCAACGTCGAGCTAAGGCCCGGAGACGGCGGCAGGCTCGTCAGGGCGTCGGGGACTTCGGCCGTCCTCTTTTCGAAGGCCAACGGGAAGGCAATCTTGAAGCTGCCGTCGGGGAAGAACATCCTGGTGAGCGACAGGTGCAGGGCGACCGTGGGGGAGGTGGCCGGGGGAGGGAGGAGGGAGAAGCCCTTCCTCACCGCGGGGGCAAGGCACCACGCCATGAGGGCCGCCGGAAGGGTCTATCCTAGGATGAGAGGCATCGCGATGGCGGTCGTGTACCACCCCTTCGGGGGCGGAAGGCACCAGCACCCGGGCAAATCCACCAGCACGTCCCGCAACGCGCCTCCTGGGAGGAAGGTAGGGTTAATAGCGCCGAGGAAGACCGGAAGGAAGAGATTGGCCCGGGCCAGCGCGGAGGTGTCGAAGTAGGTGCCGAAGGAGTTCAGGTACAGAGGGAAGACCCTCGACGAGCTCAACTCCATGTCGACCGAGGCCCTCCTGGAGCTCCTCCCTTCGAGGGCCAGGAGGTCGCTCAACCGCGGCGTCTCTGAAGAGAAGAGGAAGCTCCTGGAGGACGCCAGGGCGATAAAGGACGGGAGGCTCGAAGGGGGGATTAGGACCCACGCCAGGGACATGGTGATCCTCCCCACGATGGTGGGACTGACCATCGCGGTCCACAACGGGAGGGAGTTCGTGCCCCTCGAGGTAAAGCCGGAGATGATCGGAAGGTACCTCGGCGAGTACGTGATAACGAACAAGAAGGTGGTGCACGGGACGCCCGGCATCGGCGCCAGCCGCTCGAGCCTCTACGTCCCGTTGAAGTGACCTACTCGACCGTCGTCTGGGACTGGTCCCTTACGAAGTTCAGCAGGTAGAACGGGCTCCCCACCCCCCTCCCCGTGACCCCGCTCGCCTTCCACCCGGTGAATGACTGGGCGCCAGGCCAGGCGCCGGTGGTGGACCCGCCGCCCCTGTTGGCGTAGGTGACCCCGAACTTGATCCCGTCGAAGAACTTCTGCTGGTCCTTCTTGCTCTTGGCGAAGATGCCTGCGGTCAGCCCGTAGTCGGTGGCGTTCGCCCTCGCTATCGCGTCGTCGACCGACTCGACCTCGTTCACGACCACGAATGGGAGGAAGAGCTCCTCCTTGACGAGCCGGCTGTCTTCGGGGAGGTCGGCCACGACGGTGGGGGAGACGTAGTACCCCTTGGCGGCGACGCCCCCGCCGGGGGAGCCTCCCCCGGTGACGAGCCTCGCTCCCGCCTGCTTCGCCTCGTCGACCGCAGCCCGGAACTTGCCGACGGCCTTCTCGTCGATGACAGGGCCCATGAACACGTCCTTCTCGCGGGGGTCTCCGACCGTGATCTTGTCGACCCTCGATTTCAGGGCAGAAAGGAACTTCTCCTTCGCCTCCTTCTGGACGTAGACTCTGGAGGTCGCGCTGCACTTCTGCCCTCCGTAGCCGAAGGCCGCCCGGACCGTCCCCTCGACCGCCTTGCTGATGTCGGCGCTGGCGGCGACTATGGTCGGGTTCTTGCTCCCCATCTCCAGGAGTATCGGCTTCGGGTAGGGCTGTTCCGTGTGGAACCGCCTGAAGAGGCGCAGCCCGACGTCCCGGGAGCCAGTGAAGGCGATGCCTGAGACGTCGGGGTTCGACACGAACTCGTCTTCGTAGTTCGCTCCGGGCCCGGTGACGAAGTTCACGGCCCCGGGGGGGACCCCTGCGTCCCTGTACAGCTGGTAGAGCATCAGCCCGGTCAGAGGCGCCTGGCTTGTTGGCTTCAGGATGACGGAGTTCCCTGTGATGAGCGCCCCCATGGCCATGCCGTTGGCGAGCATGAAGGGGAAGTTGAACGGCGAGATCACGGGCCAGACCCCGTGAGGCTTGCACACGAGGTGCGTCCTCTCGCCGGGGCCCCCCTTGCCCATCCTCGCGGTGTACCCCTTCTCCCTCTTCATGACCTGCGCATAGTACTTGACCGCGTCTATGGCTTCCCAGCACTCGGCCAGGGCCTCGAGCCTGTTCTTGCCCACCTCATAGGTTATCGCCGCGGCGATGTCGAACTTCCTTTCGTCGATGAGCCGGGCGTAGCGCTCCATGACCCGGACCCTCTTCTGCCAGGGGGTCCCGCTCCATCCGTCGAAGCTGTCTCGGGCCGCCTCGATGGCCCGCCTGGCGTGCTCCCTGGTCCCTATGGGGAACTTCGAGACGACCATGGAGGTGTCTATGGGGCTCCGACACTCGAACTCGCCTGCGTCGGACCTGACCTCATCCCTCCCGATGTGCATCGGGTGGCTCTCCCCCAGCCTGGTGGCGAGGCGCTTCAGCGCGGCTTCGAACCTCGGGTTGAGGCTTTCGTCTGCGAACAATGTAACGTACGTGATCTTGGCTTGCTTCTTTGCCATGTGGCCCACCCTCCCTCTCCTCGCTAAAATCTTGTTGCCTAATGCCCTGTGACGACCCGCTGATGGGAGAGCGCGAGGCCTGTCACGGCCGAGTACTCCCTCGCGACCCTGGCCTTGACGTCTTCGAACGGCAGCGAGGCCCCCGCGAGCTTCTGCATCGAGGTCATGGTGGAAGGGTCGAGGCCGCAGGGCCTGATGAGCTCGAAGAAGGCCAGGTCGGTGTTGACGTTGAGCGCGAAGCCATGGTAGGCGACCCAGTCGGTGACTGCCACGCCGATCGAAGCGAGCTTCTTCCCGGCGACCCAGATTCCCGGGTGCCCCTGGACCCTTTCGCCTTCGACCCCGTAGGCGCGGACGGCCCTGATGACCGTCTCCTCGAGGTTATGGACGTGGCGGCGGACGTCGTGGTCCGAGAGGAGGACGATTGGGTAGCCCACCAGCTGCCCAGGCCCGTGGTAGGTCGCGTCCCCTCCGCGCTCGACCTGGAAGACGGGGATGTCCTGGGGCTTGAAATTGGCAGGGGTGGTCTTCCGGCCCAGGGTGATGACGTGCTCGTGCTCGACGAGGACCAGGGTGTCTGGGATCTCCCCTCTGGCCCGCTTCGCGGCGAGCTCCCGCTGCAGGCCCAGGGCCTCGCCGTACTCCATCCTCCCTAGGTCGAGGAGATAGCCTGTCATGCCTTGAGCTGGTGGATCGGGCGCCCCGCGGCCGACTCTGACGCCTCCATGATGGCTTCGGGGAGGGTCGGGTGAGGGTGGATGGTCAGTGCTATGTCCTCGACCGTGGCTCCCATCTCTATGGCAAGGGCGACCTCGCTGATCAGGTTCGACGCCTCGGGGCCGACTATCTGCACTCCCAGGACGAGGCCGTCCGGCTCGCTGGAGACCACCTTGACGAACCCCTCTGGGTCTCCCGTCGAGAGGGCGCGCCCCAGGGCCGCGAACTGGAACCTGCTCTTCTTCACCCTGTATCCAGCCTCCAGGGCCCTGGCCTCGGTCAGCCCGGCGCTCGCGACCTCAGGGTCGCAGAACACGGCGTCAGGGATGACCTTCCAGTCGGCAACGGATGGGAGGCCTGCGATGCGCTCCGCTGCGACCGTCCCCTCCTTGGCCGCCTTGTGTTCCAGGAGCGGAGGGCCTCTGACGTCGCCTATGGCGTACACCCCCTGGACGTTGGTCTGCATCTTCTCGTCGGTGACGATGTACCCCTTCGGGTCCGTCTGGACCCCGAGCAGCTGGAGGTTCATCTTCTCGGTCCGAGGCTTGCGCCCGACGCTCACAAGGACCTTGTCCGCAATGAGCGTGACCTTCCCCTCCGGGGTGTCCACCTCCACTTCTGCCTCCCCCTCCTTCTTGGTCACCTTTGCGACCTTCGACTTCAGGTAGACCTTGGCTCCCCTCCCCTCGAGCTTCCTCTGGACCACGCGGACCACGTCTGGGTCGCTCCCCGGGAGGAGCTGGTCCATTATCTCGACCACGGTGACGGCGCTCCCGAGCTTCTGGAACATGGAAGCGAACTCCAGGCCTATGGCTCCGCCCCCGACTATGAGCAGGCGCTCCGGCGCCGCGGTCAGGTCGAGGCCCTGCCTCGAGCCTATGACCAGGTCCCCGTCGAACTCCAGCCCCGGCAGGCTCGTGGGCCTGGTCCCCGTGGCGATGACCAGGTTCTTGTAGGAGACCTCCTCCCTTCCGTTCGCCGTGGTGACCGCCAGCCTCCCTCGGGAGACGACCTCGGCCTCCCCCATGACCACGGTGGCATGGTACCCCCTGAGGAGGAACTCGATGCCGCTGACGAGCTTGCCGATGACCTCTGACTTCCACTTCTGCATCTGAGCGAAGTCCACGCTCACACCAGACGCCCTGATCCCGTAGCGCTCCGCCTCCTTCACCTTGTCCACGAGCTTCGCGACCGTGATGAGGGACTTCGAAGGGATGCAGCCGTAGTTGACGCACTCCCCACCGAGCCTGTCGGACTCGATCACCACCGTCTTCAGGCCGAGCTGAGAGGCCCGGATGCCGCACACGTAACCTCCAGGACCGCCCCCCACTATGGCGACGTCTGCTTCGATCATCTGCGTTCGATGGGCGTCGCGACGACTTACGGGCTTAAACCTTGCTGAGCTGCGATGTCCGCTACAGGACCTCGGCGAGGAGCTTCTTCGTGTCCTGGATGGTCTCGATCACGCGGGAGGTGAACCTGGCCGCGTAGGCGCCGTCCAGGACCCGGTGGTCGAACGAGAGTGAAAGGTAGGTGGTGTCCCTGACCTCGATCTTGCCGTCCCGCACGACCGGGCGCCTGGCGATCTTGTGCAGGCCCAGTATCGCGACCTCTGGCAGGTTGATGATCGGGGTCGCGAAGAGGCCCCCGATGGCGCCGACGTTGGTGACCGTGAAGGTGGAACCGTGGACGTCCTCGAGCGACAGCTGGCCGCTCCTTGCCTTCGCGGACAGCTTCTCGATGTCCCCTGCGAGCTCGAAGATGTCCTTCCTGTCCGCGTCCTTCACGACAGGGACCACCAGGCCCTGATCCGTGTCCGTGGCTATGCCTATGTTGTAGTACTTCTTCAGGACGATGTTCCCGGCCTGCTCGTCAAGGGCCGAGTTGACGTAGGGATACTCCTTCAGGGCTGGGACGAGAGCCTTGATGATGAACGGGAGGTAGGTCAGGCGGACCCCCCTCTTTTCGGCGCTCCCCTTGAAGGCGTCCCTGAGGAGGACCAGCTCCGTCACGTCAGCCTCGTCCACGTGGGTGACCTGGGCCGTCGTCCGGAGGGACTTCGCCATCCTCTCCGAGATGGTCCTCCTCAGACCTCTCAGTTGGACGACCTCCTCTCTAGGGCCTCCCCGGGGGGGGACGCTGCTAGGAGCCTGGACAGTCACGGTGGAAGGGCCTGGCTTCGAACGGCGCAGGTCGTCGTCGGTGACCCTCCCCGAGGGCCCCGACCCGCGGACCGACGCGATGTCGATGCCGAGCTCTCTGGCGAGCTTTCGCGTCGCAGGCGTGGCGAGGACACCGAGGGGAGGGGCCTGAGCAGGGGGAGGGGCCGCCGTCGCCGCCGGATTCGGCTGCGCAGGCGCCTGCTGAGGAGGCGAGCCCCCGCCGTTGCCGTCGTCGATCACCAGGATCGTCTGTCCCACCTTCGCCACGTCTCCCTCCTTCACCAGGATGCTGGCGACCCTGCCGCTCCTGGGGGACGGGATCTGGACGTTGACCTTGTCGGTCATCACCTCGACTATCGGCTGGTCCTCCTTGACCTGGTCCCCCTCCTTGATCATCCACTTGATGACCTCCCCCTCGGTGATCCCTTCGCCCAGATCCGGGAGCTTGAACTCCATGAATCCGAGCGAAGTGGCGGATGGATAAAAACCCTGTATGCGCCGCTCTCAGTAGTTGACCAGTTCCAGGGCCGCCTTCATCACCCTGTCCTTGTTGGGGATGTAGCTGTCTTCGAGCCGCGCGAGAGGGATGGGGATGTCGAACCCTGTCACCCTCTTTATCGGGGCCTTCAGGTAGTCGAGGCCCCTCTCTGCGACGGTGGCCGCGACCTCCGCACCCAGGCCCACGTTCCGGGGCGCCTCGTGGACCACGACCAGCCTCCCTGTCTTCTGCACCGAGCCCAGGACCGTGGCCTGGTCGAAGGGCGAGACTGTCCTGAGGTCAATGACCTCGGCCGACACACGCCTCTCGCTCTGGAGCGCTTCCGCCGCCAGGGTGGCCGGCACCATCATGGCTCCGTAGGACACCAGGGTGACGTCCGTCCCTTCCCTGACCACCCTGGCCTTTCCGATGGGGACGCGGTAGTCGACCTCGGGGACCTCCGTCCTGGGGGAGTCGTAGAGCTTCTTCGGTTCCATGAAGATGATGGGGTCGGGCTCGCTCAGCGCCGACGCTAGGAGCCCCTTGGCGTCGTAGGGGGTCGACGGAATCACGACCTTCAGCCCCGGGGTGTGGGCGTAGTAGGCTTCGGGGGACTCGGAGTGGAGCTCCGGGGGGCGGATCCCAGCGCCATAGGGGAACCTGATGACCCCTCTCGGGGCGAACCTTCCCCGGGTCCTGTTCCTCATCCTCGCGATGTGGCTGAATATCTGGTCGAACGCCGGGGTCGAGAAGTTGTCGAACTGGAACTCGGCCACGGGGACCAGGCCTCCGACCGACAGCCCCACGAATATCCCTGCGATGCTCAGCTCTGCCAGGGGCGTGTCGAAGACCCTGGCGGCGCCGAACTCGTCCAGGAGCCCCCGGGTGACCTGGAAGACGCCCCCGTTCTTCCCCACGTCTTCCCCGAAGACGACCACGTTCCTGTCCCGCCGCATCCCCTCTCTCAGGGCCATGTTGACCGCGTTCCTGATGTTGACCCCGGACTTGCCTCCCGAGGCCGAGGGCTCGGGGGTCGCCGGCGCCGGCTCTGCGGCCACCCCGAGGCTCTCTGCCCTTTCCGAGACGAGGTTGGGGGTCGGCGACGAGTAGGTGTAGTCGAAGATGGTGGAAGGGTCGGGCGCCGGCGTGGCCCTGTAGGCCGCGATCGCGTCGTTCATCCTGCTCTGCGCCGCGGCCGCCGCAGCCTCCTTCGACCGGTCGTCGAGGACCCCGCGCGAGGTCAGGTATCTCTCGAACCTGGTCAACGGGCTCCGCTTCTCCCACTCGGAGATCTCTTCAGGCGCCTTCAGCTTGTTCGAGACGAGCTCTGCCGTGGTGTGGGGGCCCATCCTGTAGGTCGAGTACTCTATCAGCGTGGGGCCCCCTCCCCTCCTCGCCTTGTCGACGGCGTACTTCGTCGCCTCGTAGGAGGCTATCACGTCGTTCCCGTCCACCAGGATTCCCTCGAAGCCGTAGGCCACGGCCTTCTGGGCGATGGTCTTCGAGGCGGTCTGCGCGCTCCGCCTCACCGAGAGGGCCCACTGGTTGTTCTCGACCCCGAAGACCACAGGGAGGTCATAGACCCCTGCGAAGTTCAGAGCCTCGTGAAAGTCTGCCTTGGACGTCCCTCCGTCCCCGGTGACCACGAACGTGACCGACTTCTCGCCCCGTATGCGGCTGGCCATGGCCAGACCCGCGGCGTGAGGGAGCTGGGTCGCCACGGGGACCGCAAGAGGGAGCATGTTGAGTGTCTCCGGCACTTGCATCCCCCTCTCGTCCCCTCCCCAGTACAGCAGGAGCTTCAGCGCGGGCATGCCGAAGGCCAGCATCCCTGCCGAATCCCGGTACATGGGGACGTACCAGTCCCCTTTCTCGAGGGCATCCACGGGGCCCACCTGGGCCGCCTCCTGCCCCTTCCCCGGGGCGTAGGTCCCGATCTCTCTCAGGGTCGAGAGGTTGGTCGCCTTCTCGTCGAAGAGCCTTCCGAAGAGCAGTTGGTCGTAGACGCGCCTCAGCGTTTCAGGAGAGAGGTTCGGGTCTTTGCCCCGCAGGGTCCCGTCCGGGGTCAGGCGCTGGAACAGGTACTCCTCTGCCTTGGTGAACTTGAAGTCGGCCTCGCTGAATATCCTGGGGGCCGCGTCTGACCCGGAGCCCTTCATGACGTCCTCTTGGGTCAATCGTCCCTTTCCGCCTCCGCAGCGATATAAGACTGGCGCCGGCCGGAGCTGCTCCCGACGGCTGCTCTGATGAAGAACTCCCCCGCCCGGTAGCTGCTCCTCACCAGGGGGCCCGACGCGACGTAGAGGAAGCCGAGCTCAGTCCCCATGGCCCTGTACCGTGAGAACTGGTCTGGCTTCACGTACTCGACCACCTTCAGGTGCCTGGAGGAGGGACGGAGGTACTGCCCCACCGTAAGGAAGTCGACGTCCGCCAGCCTGAGGTGGACCATGGCCTGCCTCACCTCTTCCTCTGACTCGCCCAGCCCCACCATGATCGACGACTTCGTGTAGGCACGGCGGCTTAGCTTCTTCACGTTCTTCAGGACCGAGAGGGACTGCCAGTAGTGCGCCCGAGGGTCCCTGACGGCGGGGGTGAGGGTCATCGTCGTCTCGATGTTGTGCGCTATGACGTCGGGCCCAGCCTCGACCACCTGCTTCAGGCCGTCGAGGTCTCCCTGGAAGTCGGGGATCAGGACCTCCACCAGCATTCCTGGGTTCTTCTCCTTGACCAGCCTGATGGTCCGGGCGAAGTGCGAGGCTCCCCCGTCCGGGAGGTCGTCCCTGTCCACCGATGTGAGCACGACGTAGGTGAGGCCCATCTGGGAGAGGGCGAAGGCCACGTTCTCTGGCTCGTGCTGGTCGAGGACGCCGTTGGGCTTCCCGGGCGCGACGTTGCAGAACCGGCACCCGCGCGAACACATGTCCCCCATCAGCATGAGGGTCGCGGTCCCGCCCCCCCAGCACTCGCCGACGTTGGGACAGTGGGCCTCCTGGCAGACGGTGTGGAGGCTGAGGCCGCTGAAGAGCTCCTTCAGGTCCTCGTAGCTCTTCCCTCGGGGGGAGGATACCGTGAGCCACCGCGGCTTTGGTTCGGCTAGCAAGATCAGCTGCCGACGAGCACTTTCAGCCTGTCAAAATCCTTTCCGGAGAACGTCCCCTCGCAGGCGTAGCACCCCTCGGTCTGGAAGCCGGGTTCCAGGTCGCCGTGCAGCAGGCACATCATCCTGTTGAAGCGTATGTAGTCGAGGACCTCGGTCATGTCCCTGAGGGCCTCCCTCGTGTCAGGCTCCGACGAGGAGAGCTCCCTGGCGATCTTGTCTGCGGCCTTCGCCACGGTGCTGTCGGTCTCCAGGTTCACCATCACCCCCCTGGTCTTCCTCGCGTAGTTGCTCACCGAGGCCTGGGTCACCCCCAGGCACCTTGCGACCTGCTGCTGGGTCATGTGGTAGTCCTCATGGAGCCTCCTGGCGACCATGGCGCGGAGGGCTGGGAGGGCCGACTTCGCCACGATTTCATAGGGGCTGATGAGCTTCGACAAGCGCTCTCGATAACTTATGTTATAGTCCCGTTATTTAAGGCGATAGCCGGGTTCTGTCACCCAGTCAGAAGACCCCTCCGAGTTCTTCCTGTTTACTTTCGTCTACCCCTTCATGCTCTAATGGGGTCGTCTGAAGTTGTGTTGAAACTGACACCCCTCCAGGGTGTCCTTGACCTCCACCCCTCGGAAGACCTCCTCGCGGCCTCTGGTATCTCGGTCTAACACTTTCATCCTTCCCTGGGGACGCCTCGGTGAAAGACCGCAAGCTTATTGGAGTGGGCCGGCCGGAATCGCCTCACTCTCGGCATCATGACAGAAGGGAACGCGTTCCAGCTGCTTTCTCCACCCCTGGTGGCAGCGCTGAAGGAGCGGGGGTTCGACTCCCCCACCGACCCCCAGGAGAAGCTGGTCCCCATCGTGAGGGAAGGGAAGAACGCTCTGCTGATGGCCCCCACGGGGACAGGGAAGACAGAGGCTGCCCTCCTCCCCATCCTCGACGCCATGGTGAGGGAGGGGGAGTCGAGAGAGAAGGGGACGAAGCTGCTCTACATCACTCCCCTCAGGGCGCTGAACAGGGACATGCTCGACAGGATGCAGTGGTGGTGCAAGAAGTTCGACATAAGGCTGGGGGTCAGGCACGGTGACAGCTCCCAGGCTGAAAGGACGAACCTGAGCTTCGCTCCCCCTGACATCCTGATCACCACCCCCGAGACCCTCCAGATCATGCTCGTCGGGAGGAGGATAAGGCAGAACCTGTCCAAGCTCAGGTGGGTGGTCGTGGACGAGGCCCACGAGCTATCCGAGGACAAGAGGGGGAGCCAGTTGAGCGTCGGGCTCGAGAGGCTCAGAGACGTCGCGGAGAAGGAGTTTCAGGTGGTGGGGCTGTCCGCCACCGTCGGCTCTCCGGAGAAGGTGGCGCAGTTCCTCGTCGGCGTCGGGCGCCAGTGCGAGGTCGTGAGGGTCCCTGTCGAGAAGAGCCTCTCCCTCAAGGTCGTCGCGCCGAGGGCGACCGGGGACGACAGGGTCCTCGCGGACGCCATCTATTCGTACCCCGAAGTCGCGGCAAGGCTCCGGACTGTCAGGGAGCTGGTCGAGAAGTACAGGTCGGTCCTGATATTCACCAACACCCGCTCCGAGGCCGAAGCGCTCTCGAGCAGATTCAGGGTCTGGGACCCAGAGTTCCCAATCGCGGTCCACCACAGCTCCCTCTCCAAAGCCACCAGGGAGGCTGTCGAGAAGAGCCTCAAGGATGGGAAGCTTCTGGGGGTGATCTGCACCAGCAGCCTTGAGCTGGGGATTGACATCGGTTTCCTGGAGTACGTGGTCCAGTACAACTCGCCCAGGCAGGTCACGAGGCTGATTCAGAGGGTGGGGAGGAGCGGGCACAAGGTGGGGGAGGTCTCCAATGGGCTGGTCATAACCCAGGACTCTGACGACACCCTCGAAGCGGCGGTCCTCTGTAGGAAGTCAGCCATGGGGGAGCTGGAGCCGCTCGAGCCGGTCATGAAGCCCTACGACGTCGCCATCCACCAGGTTTCGGGGCTGCTCATCGAGCAGAGCAGCTGGAACTTCGACGACATCATGGCCCTCCTGAGGAGGAGCTACGCCTATGCCGACCTCGACAGCGAGCGGCTGAAGAAGGTCCTCACCTACATGAGGGAGAGGTACCCGCGGCTGGCCTACTACAGCGAGTCGGATGGTAAGGTCTTCAGGGCCCGGGACGTCAAGCCCCTCTTCCAGTACTACTTCGACAACCTCTCCATGATTCCTGACGAGAAGCAGTACCTGGTCATAGAGGGGGACAACTTCGTCGGCACCCTGGACGAAGCGTTCGTCTCAGAGTACGGGGAGGTGGGGGTGAAGTTCGTGGAGGCGGGGAGGTGCTGGAAGGTCGACCAGATCTACGGCAACAAGGTGTACGTGAAGGCCGAGGATGACCCGACGGGGGCCGTGCCGAACTGGGTGGGGGACGAGATACCCGTCCCCAGGGAGGTCGCAGCCGAGGTCGGGGCGGTCCGGAGGAGGTACGCTGAAGCGCTGGAAAAGGGGACGGGAGACAGCCTGCTCGACGAGCTCGTTAGGACATACCCCGTCCCCAGGGAGGCGCTGCAGGAGGCCCTCAGGGAGGTGGAGGAGCAGCACGCGGCCAGGCTCCCGATACCCTCGGAGAGGCTGATCACCATAGAGAAGTGGGACAGGTACCTCGTGATCCAGGCGGCCTTCGGGCACAGGGTCAACAGGCTCCTGGCCCGGGTGATAGGGCACCTGGTCTCCGAGAGGATCGGACAGTCGGTGGCGGTGCACCAGGACCCCTACAGGATCGTGATTGAGGCGGACGTGTCTCCCGCGGCCGCCATGTCGGTCATCGAGGAGCTCCACAAGCTGGACCTCAGGGCGGAGACGGAGAAGGCCGTCGAGAGGAGCGGGATATTCAAGCGGCGGCTCATCCACGCCGGGAAGAAGTGCGGGGCCATAGCCAAGGACGCGGACTACGCCAGCGTGTCTGTCTCGGGGATCATCGAAGCGCTCAGGGACACGCCTGTCTACGAAGAGGCGATGAGCATGATATTCCATGACGACTTCGATCTGGCCGCGGCCGCTGACGTGGTCGAGAAGATCAACGCCGGGGCCATCGAGGTCAAGCTCGTGGAGTACGACGGGCTGACGCCGATCGCGCGAATCGGGGTCGAGGAGATCAGCCGGAGGGGGGAGATCGTGTCACCCGAGAGGCTCCGAGCCCTGCTGAAGCAGTCGACAAGAGGGAGGATCAACGAGACCTTCCTGGTCGCGGTCTGCACCAACTGCTGGAACTTCCTGGAGCTGAGGAAGGTCGCGGACCTCGAGGGGGTGGACGAGTGCCCGGCCTGCGGCAATCGGTCCCTGGGGCTCTCCACCGACTCCTACGAGAACGTCTTCTCCCTCGCCATGAAGGCCAGGAGCAGGGCGGACATACGCGGGAGCAGGCTCAAGCTGGTCGAAGCCCTCAGGAAGTCGTCGGAGCTCCGGAAGGAGTACGGGCACGCGGCGGACATGCTGATGGCCGGGAGAGGGATCAGGCTGGCGGACGCGGGGGCGCTGGCCGCTAAGATGAGGAAGGAAGGGACTGACGTCGTCGAGCTGATCATCGAAGGGGAGAGGGAGGCGCTGCGCAGGCGCTACTTCTTCGCTGCTTCCTGAGCGCGGGAAAGGATCAGGGTCATCAGCGTCTTCTCGTCCACCTCCGCGTGGGTCCTCCAGCCTATGTGGAGCATCCCCCTGTCGTCCTGCTCCAGGTATCCCCTCTTGACGTACCTCTCCAGCGAGTAGTCGACCCGCCACTTTGGGAACTTCTCCCTGAGGAACTGCTCCGCTTCGCGGCGCGCGACGCGCGCCTGCTTGGAGTTGATGAAGGCGATGGTGGCTGCAAGCACTGCCAGGTCGTCGATGCGGATGCCTGATGTCTCGGCTTCGCTGACGCTCGGAGGCTCCCTGAAGCGCAGCAGGAACCTGGAAGAGTCGTCGGTCCCGTCGGCCCCCTTCACTTCGAACACCTCCAACCCCATGGGCGTCACGTCTTCGGAGAGGACCTCGAGTATCTTGCGGTACTCCCTCCCGAGGTGGCGCTTCATCTCCCACCCCTTGACCCCTGGGTTGCGCCCGCGCTGGAGGACAAGGACCTGGAACGCCCTCCTGACCTTCCTCTCCAGGAGCGCCCTGTCCGCGGACTCGGACTCCGTCAGGCCTCACCCGTTATAGAGATCGCCACCGACTTCGGGACGCCTTTCACCTTCTCCGTCAGCGCCCTGGTCCAGATCTTCCCGGTGAGTGGCTCGGTCCTCAGCAGAGCCCTCCCTTCGCTGATGAGGAAGGCGAGCAGGTAGGCGCGCCTCACCTTGACTTCGAAGCTCTCGTCCCCGATGAAGTCCCGATAGTCCACCCAGTCCCCGCTGGACCTCTCGAGCAGCTCGTTGTGGAGCTGGGCCAGGCTGCTTTCGAACTGCTCCTTGGTGAAGACCCCGAGGCTCAACAGGTCGGAGTAGTCCACGACACCTGGGCGGATGCCATAGCTCCCGAACTGGTCCTTGAAGCGCTCGGAGATGGGGGTGAGCTCGCGCCAGTAGACGAACGCTTTCTCCAGCCCCCTGGGGGAAAGCTGGTCCACCTGCGCCACCGGATGCCAGCTCTTGACGAACGCCTCGGAAAGAGCCTCCTTGGGGAGGAGCTTCAGCTTGAGCTGTATGAGGAGGGGGTCGATGTAGAGCGCGCTGGCCCTCTGCTTGAGGAACTGGTCCTGGAGCTTTACTATCCGCGAAAGCTCCAGCATGGCCTCGGAGTCCACGAGGAGCTCGTCGAGGAGCTTGAGCTCTGGGAGGCGCTCCTTCAGGATGAGCAGCTTCTCCTTGATGTCCACGTCGAAGGGGTTGGCGCTGCTGGTCTCGACGTCCCTGCAGAGCTCGATCACCCTCAGGTAGTCGTCGAGCTTGGTCTGCCCCAGCCTACTTCAGCTCCTTTACCTCTGACGCGCCGTGGACCGCCTGCACGGTGATGACGTGGGCGCTCCGGTCGAACACGGTGAGGATGGACGGGGTGATGACTATGTACTGGGACGCCTCCCTCTGCTTCATCTGCGACAGTATCATCTTGAACATCGCCTCCCTGTTCTTCGGGTCCATGTGGATGTCGAACTCGTCCATGGCGCGGAGCGGCGAGACGATCCTCGCCTGCAGCGAGAGGATGAACGCCATCAGGGCCACGGACCTTTCTCCTCCGCTCTGGGTGAACGGGTCGAGGGTGGTCGGTGCTCCCCCCCTGAACCCCACGTAGAGGTCGAGGCCGGCGTCCTCGATGGTGTCGGCCTGCTCGAACTTGATGAAGCCGGCCGCGTCCGCCGCCGATAGCACGGCTTGGTAGGGCGGGTCGACCGCCTCCACGAGGTCTTCCATCGCCTTCCTCCAGACGCCCTTGCGCGACTCGAGCTCCAAGAGCATGGACTTCTTGTTCTCCTGGAGCTTGGCCAGCTTCACCTTCAGCTCGTCTATGTTCCCCGAGTAATCGTTGTAGATCTTCTCGGCGTCGTCCGGGACGTCCTGCATCTTCTGGATGTGGGCTGACACAAGCTTCAGCTCCTCTGAGACCTCGTAGGGCTGTCTAGTCGTCTCCATGCGGGAGCCTCCCCTTTCGAGGTCGGGGCCCATCTTGTCCAGTTCCGTCCTGTACTCCTTGGCGCTCCTCTCGAGGTCGTGGAGGTCCGACTCTGTCACCCTGATCCGGTAGGAGAGCACTTCCGCCTTGACCTTGAAGGAGACGTAGCTCTCCATGGTCCGCCTGATTAGGTCCTCCGTCCTCGTTATCTCTGGCTGCAGCGATGACACCTCTCTGTCGAGGTCCGCCTTTCTTCGTTGGGCGTCCTCTTCGGCCGACTCCCCCTTCTTCCAGATATAGTCGGCCAGCTCCTTGAGCCGCTTCACGTTCTTCTCCTCGCCTCGAGAGAGGAGGTCGTCGATGGAGCTCGAGAGCCCAGTGAAGTCTTCCTTGATGGACCGATAGGCGTCCCTGGCAGACTCGTCCTTCGCCTTCTCTGACTCGGCCCTCACCAGCGCGTAGTAGAGCTTGCGGAGCTCGACCTGCTTGTCGAGGAGCGTCTGCTGAGTCTGCTCGGCGTCGGAGGCGACCTCTGCCTGCTGGGACTTCAGGTCCTCCAGCGCCCTCGTCTTCGACATGATCTTCTCCTCCGCCCCCTGCAGGGCCTTGCTGAGCTTCGCCTCGGTGCTCCAGAGGAGCTCCTTGGCCAGCAGGTCCCGATGCTCGATGAGCCTCCTCTTCTCCTGATAGCGGTCGTAGACCTGCTTCCAGTACTCCAGGGCCTGGTTGGCGTTGTCGATGAGCTGGAGGAGTGAGCTCTCCTCACCTATCAGTCCGCCGAGCTCCTGCTCCGCCAGGACTATCCTCTGCCTGTACTCTGCGAACCCCACCGCCTCCTCCACCATTTTCAGCCGCTCCTGTGGGGTGACCGCGCCCAGCTCCTCGATCATCCCCTGGTGCATGATGATCAGGAGGTTGTCCGGGTTGATCCCGAACTCCTTCAGGAGCCTCACGACCTCGCTCTTGTCGATCTCCTTGTAGTCCGCCTCGAACCAGTAGGAGCCGTCCCGCCTAAGGTACCTGCTCAGCATGAAGGTGTCCGACTTCGAATAGGGGATAGGGCGTCCTCCAGCCTTGGCGGAGTTGTCAAAGATGAGAGAGACCCGGGCTATGTCCTTCCCTCTGCGGATGAGGTCGGAGAGCTTCCTGGAGCGCTCGGTGTAGGCTTGGCCGAAGGCGACGGAGATGGCGAGGAGGACCGAGGACTTGCCCGCACCGTTGGGGCCCACTATCAGGTTGAGCCCGTCCCGGAGGGGGATCCTGGCATATTCGTAGCTCATGAAGTTCTCCAGGATTATCTCCTTGACTGCCGTGACATGAGATGGCCTCTCCTGAGAGACCTCTCTGACGCTGCGTGACAAGCTTCGGGGCCTCGCGGGCCCGAGGCGGATTTAGACATTGCTGACCTGGGGAGGAGAAATCACTTTCACCGACCCCTCTCTCGCTATTCCTTAAATCGCCGGAACGGTCCGTGGCCGCAGTTGAGCGCCGAGGCAGCACTCGAGTCTCTCCCCCCGGCGGTGAGGGGGTTCCTGGCAGAGACGGGGATCGGGGACCCTACGCCCCCCCAGATACAGGCGTGGCCCCTCGTCTCGCGAGGGGAGGACGTGCTCGTGATCGCCCCCACCGGGTCCGGGAAGACGGAAGCCGCCCTGCTGCCCCTGCTCGGAAGGGTCGTCACCGGAGGGCACGGGGATGGGATCTCGCTGCTCTACATCACCCCGATGCGGGCCCTCAACCGGGACATGCTGAGGCGGCTCCAGACCTGGTGCTCCAGGCTCGGGCTGACTGTCGACATAAGGCACGGGGACACCCCCCTCTCCCAGCGGGCGAAGCAGTCAGCCCACCCCCCAGACGTCATGGTGACCACCCCCGAGACCCTCCAGGCGATCCTTCCTGGGAGGAGGATGAGAGAGAACCTCTCGCACCTGAAGGCGGTCGTCGTCGACGAGCTGCACAACCTGGTGGAGAGCAAGAGGGGGGTGCAGCTCACCGTCGGCCTGCAGAGGCTCAGGAAGGTGGCCCCCGGCTACCAGCTGGTCGCGCTCTCGGCGACGGTGGGGACCCCCGAAGTTGCAGCGGACTTCCTCTTCGGGGACGGCAAGAGGACCGTCGTCGAGGCCAAGGCCCCGAAGGAGTTCACGTTCGGGATCGAGTATCCTGTCCCCGACCCGTCCAGCCGGTCCGCTGCAAAGGAGACGTACTCTGCCCCAGACCTGGCTGCGAGGCTTTCACGGATGAACTCGCTGATCGACTCTCACACTTCGACCCTGATGTTCGTGAACAGCAGGACCGTGGCTGAGATGCTGGGGGAGAAGCTGGCTCGGCTGAGGAAGGACGTGGGGGTCCACCACGGCTCTCTCCCTCGGGAAGAGAGAGAGCGGGTCGAACAGGCGTTCAAGCAGGGGGCCTTGAAGGCCCTGGTGTGTACAAGCACCCTGGAGCTCGGGATTGACGTCGGTTCCGTAGACTTGGTCGTCCAGTACATGTCGCCCAGGCAGGTCACGAGCCTCGTGCAGAGGGTGGGGAGGAGCGGCCACAAGCTCGGGAAGGTCTCCAAGGGGGTGCTGGTGACTGTGTCCGCCGACGACATACTGGAGTCGTCCGCCAGCGTCATCTCCGCCAGACTAGGGAGGATAGAGCCGACCAGGCCCTACGCCAACTCCCTCGACGTCCTGGCTCACCAGATCGCGGGCTATCTGATGGACCTCGAGAGGATGGAGGCCGACAGGATGCTGGCTGAGCTGAGGAAGGCAGCCCCCTACCGGGGGTTGTCGGAGGACGCCTTCAGCCGGACCGCCGGGTACCTGGCAGAGCTGAGGAAGGTCAGGTTCGACGGCAAGACCCTCTCGAGGACCGGCCTCACCAGGGACTACTATTACGAGAACCTGTCGATGATACCCGACGAGACCAGGTACCTGGTGGTCGACGTGTCCAGCAGCCAGAGCATCGGGATCCTGGGCGAAGAGCAGGTGCTGCTCAGGACCAAGGTCGGGGTGCACTTCGTCCTGAAGGGGAAGGTCTGGCAGGTTGAGCAGATATCGGACGACAGGAGGATCTACGTCACGCCTGTGGAGGACCCCCTCGCAGCAATCCCCGGGTGGGACGGCGAGATGCTCCCCATCCCCTTCGACCTGGCGAGGGAGACAGGGCGCCTGAGGAGGGAGATCTCCGAGGCCCTGGACAGGGGTGGAGCCGACGTCGAACAGGCCGCCGCCCTCATCCCAGGGGAGGCTGCGGCCAGGGCACTCGTCGTGGACGAGATAGCCGAGCACAAGAAGATGGGGGCACCGGTCCCCTCGGACAACCTGGTCCTGTTCGAAGGGTTCGGGAAGTACCTCATAGTGCACCTGTGCTTCGGCGAGTCGGTGAACAGGACCTTCGCCTACGTCTTCGAGGAGCTGCTTTCGAGGAGGGGGCTGGTCAGGGTCTTCTGGCTCGATGGGTATAGGCTGCTGATGGAACTGACCACGGACACGGCTGAGCTCGACCTGGGGGCCATCGCCAAAGAGCTGATGGGGGTGAGCCCCGAGGAGCTCGAGAGGACCTACGCCGTGGCAGCCCAGCGGAACTTCCCGTTCCCCACTCGGGTGAAGTTCGTCGCCGAGAGGTTCGGGGCGTTGAAGAGGGGGAAGCTGATAGCACACCCCAACCTCTGCTCGCTCCCGACCCGGTTCGAGAAGACGCCCATCTTCGAAGAGGCGCTGCAGGAAACTGGAAGAGACCTCATCGACATGGAACGCGCGAAGCAGGTGCTCGTCGAGGTGGCCAACGGAGGAATCGCCGTGGAGACTTTCACGGCTGGGGAGAAGCCGACCCCCATCGCCTACGGCCTCCTCTACAGGTATCTGGAGGTCCCCGAGGCGGTCGCTCCCGACTCCCTCGGCAAGTCGTCATATCAGAGGATGAAAGCGAGCATATTCGGGACCGAGGTGAGCCTACTCTGCGTGAAGTGCGGGACAGACCAGGGCGGGACCACCGTCGGGGACCTCCCTGAGGAGCCGAGGTGCCTGGGGTGCGGGTCCGGGCTCCTAGTTCCCTGCTACTGGGGGACCGGGAAGCTTGAGGGCCTCATCAGGAAGAGGGAGAAGAAAGACCCCCTCACCGAGGAGGAGAGGGGAGAGCTCTCGAGGGCAAGGCGGGGAGCCGACCTCGTGCTCTCCTACGGCAAGAAAGCCGTGGTGGCGCAGACCGTCTACGGGATAGGCCCCCAGACCGCATCTAGGATACTGGCCGAGATGCGGGACGACGAGGAGGCGTTCTACAGGGACCTCCTGGAGGCGAAGATACGCTTCGTGACGACGCGGCAGTACTGGGGGAGCTGAAAGCCCAAAAGCAGGGGCAATCGGGGCGGGACAGATTGGTTCTAGCAGGAAAGGTCTTCTTCGTGAGGGAGAACTACGAGATCGGCACGCTGGCGGAGAAGCTGAAGTCGTTCAGGATAGAGACGGAGACCAGCGTCGAAGAAAAGGAGTTCAAGCTGGTGTCCGAGATCACGGACCTCAGCGTAGGGAAGGGGACCCTGGAGGGGAAGTTCTCTTTCGATACTGTCTTCACGGTGCCTCTCAGGGGAGAGCCGGTCCCTGTCCCGAGGACCTACGAGGCCCCCTTCGCCTTCAACATGCACAAGGACAGGATGTTCCTCACCGTCTACGACAAGAAGAACAGGGCCAACAACGTGGCCAACGAGATGAGCAAGGCCATATTCATGAGCCTCGGCCAGGTGGTGGAAGCCAGGATCGACCCGGAGACTCTGAGGAAGTTCCACGAGGCGAACTTCGATGACACGAAAGTGATCTTCTATGACTCGGTCGACCTTCCCAACATAACCAAACTGTCCCTCTATGGGGCAGAGCTCGGGAACACCAGCCTCTACAGCGACTACCTGACGCATGGCAAGCTCTGGTACATCGTCTTCAAGAGCAGGGCCTACGGCTACGTCTTCGGGCTCACCAGGAACTGCATCCTCACGGGGTTCAGCAAGATGGAGCTCTCCGAGTTCAAGGGCTTCGTGTATAACCAGGTCCTTCCCCTGATCGCATAGCTTGCTCAGGATAGTCCCCGGCGACGCCGCCCTTGTCTTCACGACGGAAGGGACGAGCACGCTGCTCATCTCAGACCTGCACCTGGGTCTGGAGAAGGAGATGGCGAAGAAGGGGTTCCGGCTCCCTGCCTACTCCGTGAAGATGGTGGGCAGGATCAGGGACATCGCGGACAGGTACGGGACGAAGCGGCTCGCGGTGCTGGGGGACGTCAAGCACACCGTGGGGAAGGTGGAGGACATAGACTGGGGGGCGGTCCCGTGGTTCTTCGACACCATGCTAGACCTCTTCGAGTCTGTCGAGGTGGTCCCCGGCAACCACGACGGGAACATCAAGACGGTCCTCCCCCAACGGGTGGTGCTCCACCCCTCGCAGGGGACCGTGCTGGGGAAGGGACGCGGGAGGATAGGGGTGGCCCACGGCCACGCCTGGCCCTCTGAGGAAGCCATAGCCACCAGGAACCTGGTGATAGGCCACTCTCACTTCACCTATGAGATGAGGGACCCCCTCGGCTCGAGGTCCAGGGAGGCGGTGTGGGTGACGGCCACCTACGACGTCGCGGAGCTGATGCGAGGGGCGGGGTACCCGTCCAAAGCCAGGGGGAAGGGGAAGCTGACGGTCATGCCTCCCTTCAACAGGCTCGTAGGAGGCCAGCCCATCAACAGGAGCAGGTCGTTCGAGTTCGGCCCTGTCCTGTCCTCGAGGTCGGTGAGCCTGGAAGACTCGGACATCTTCCTGACAGACGGTACGAGGGTGACCTAGGGGAGGTCTTCGATGGCGCCCTTCACGAGGCGCTCCAGCGAAGCTTCGCCTACGGCGCCGATGACTGCGTCCATGGGCTGGCCGTCTTTGAAGACCATGAAGGTGGGGATGGAGAACACCTGATACCTGGACGAGAGGTTCATCTCCTCGTCCACGTTGACCTTCCCGAAGAGCACCCTGTCAGAGTATTTCGCGGCGAGCCTCTCGACCACGGGGTCCATCATCCTGCACGGCCCGCACCAGGCGGCCCAGAAGTCGACTAGCACGGGACGTCCTGACCTGGTCAGGGCGTCGAAGTTATCCTCGGTCAGCTTCACGGTTGGGCTTGCGTGACTGGTCTCCATTCCAGAATCTTTCGCGTCGGTTCGCGATGCGTATTTAAAATTGGAGTCTTGTCGCAACAAATTGACTTGGACGAGCTGTTCGCGAGGGCCACCAGGCACCTGGCGATGCGCGAGCCGCCCTCGAAGGGGCTGAGGTTCGCCGCCGTTTCCGTGATCATACGGGACAGGGAGTCGCCTGGCGTGCTGCTCATCCAGCGCGCAGACCGCGCGGGAGACCCCTGGTCAGGCCAGATCGCGTTCCCTGGCGGGAAGACGCAACCGGGAGACAGGACTCCCAGGGACACGGCCATCAGGGAGACCTTCGAGGAAGTCGGGGTCGACCTCAACAGGTCCGGCGGGTTCCTGGGCTACGGAGAAGTGACCACGACGCACACCGGAGCCATGGACGTGGTCCCGGCTGTCTTCGAGTTGAGGGGAGAGGTGGAGGTGAAGCTGAATGAGGAAGCGGCGTCATACCGGTGGGTCGGCCTCCATGAGCTGTTTTCACCCGCCGCACGGTCCGTCTACGAGCTGGGCACCCAGCTAGGGGGTGCCAAGCTCCCTGCCTACCGGGTGGGGGGGTACGTGGTTTGGGGGCTTACCTATCGGATACTGGATGCCCTGTTCGGGGATTCGCAGGCACGGCCTGGCGTCACTTCTCCTCGATGAACTGGCGTATCGCTTTCAGGGTCTGGGGGTTCTCGCGGAGATACTCCCCCAGCCGTTCGAACCTGCGTACCGTGGTCGGGTGCACGTGATGCTCGATCCCCTCGGTGTCGACATAGGCCGTCTGTTCGTCGACCCCCAGCATGGTGATCAGGCTCGAGATCACCCTGTGCCGCTTGATCACCGATCGGGCTATCTTCTCCCCCGAAGAGGTCAGCCTCATCCCTCTGTATCTCTCGTGCTCCAGGTATCCCTTGTCGGCCAGGCTCTTGACCATGTTGGAGACTGTTGGGGGCTTCACGGCCAGCCGCTCTGAAACGTCCGCGGCGCTCACGTAGCCCTTCTCCTCGTTGAGGTTGTAGATGGCCTCCAGATAGTCTTCGAGCCTGGACATGTCTCTCTTTGATTGAAACACGGCGGCCAGCGCTCCCCCCTCGCAGAGAGGAGTCCCCCATCCGATAAAAGGATTCTGAGCGCCGGAGACTAGTTCGGCTGCAGGAAGATTGTGAGATTGACAAATCTGTGTTTTGTCACCCTAACTTAAAATACAGGCGCCCCCTCCCACCGGGCGACCTCGATGAGCACGGAAGGGCCAAAGGCTCTGGATCCGGCCTCGCCCTCCCTGGAGAAGGGCGTCCCTCGCGCCGTCCCTCCCGTGAGCATGTCCGGCATCGGGACGGTCAGGCGGTCGGTCACCGATTACATCCGATGGCTAGGCCCGGCACTCATCGTCTCCGTCGCGTACATGGATCCGGGGAACTACGGCACTGACCTGGCCGCGGGTGCGACCTTCCAGTACCAGATGCTCTGGGCCGGGTGGCTGGCGTCGGCCATGGCGATGCTGCTGCAGTACCTGTCCGGGAAGCTGGGAATCGCGACCGGGAAGTCGCTCCCGGAACTGGTGAGGGAGTCCCTGGTCAAGAAGCGGTTCGTCATCCCATACTGGCTCGCCGCTGAAGCGGCCGCGGCTGCGACCGACCTCGCCGAGTATCTGGGGACGGTCATCGCTTTGAACCTGTTGTTCGGTGTGCCCATGATCTACGCCGCCATATTCGGGGCCCTCGACGTGATCCTCCTCCTCACGATGATGACCAGGAGGTTCCGCCTCATCGAACAGTACTTCATGCTTCTGGTCAGCATCTTGGTCCTCGGCGTCCTCTACCAGGTGGCGGTAGTCCGTCCCGACCTCGGCAAGCTTGCCTACGGGTCGATGGTGCCCAATCTCACCCCGAGCACCTTTGGAACCCAGACCTATGACCCTCTTCTCCTCGCCGTGGGGATGATAGGCGCGACGGTCATGCCCCACGCTATCTTCGTGCACTCTTGGCTGACCAAGAACAAGGTCAAGAGCGGGACTACGGAGGAGAAGGCGGAGAAGCGCAGGCTGCACCTCACCGAGACGGTGACGCTGCTCACGGTCGCAGGGGTGGTCAACGCCGGGCTCCTGCTGGTGGCGGTCCCATTCTATCCCAACCCAGGCATCACGATACAGTCGGCGTATCAGGGCTTTACGACCACCTATGGCCCTGCCATAGCGGTAGTCTTTGTGGTCGCGATGCTCGCCTCTGGGCTCAGCTCGTCGACGACGGGGACAATCGCCGGCCAAGTGATAATGGAAGGGCTCATCGGAAAGCACGGCAGCATCTGGCTGAGAAGGATAGTCACCCGTTTCATCAACGTCTTCCCCACCACCATAGCGATACTCCTGAAGATCAACCCCCTGAACCTGCTCGTCTACAGCCAGGTGATCCTGAGCCTGATGCTCCCGCTGCCGATGATACCGCTGGTGTACTACACCTCGAAGAAGAGGTTCATGGGAGCCATGACCAACACCAGGGCGACGGTGGTCCTCGCGGTCGTGACAGCGGTCGTGATACTGGGGTTCAACGTCTTCCTTCTGACGACCATCCTCTAGCCTGCCCTCCTGCCTTCCCCCGGCCCCTTCTCCATGGCGGCCCTCTCCCGCCCGACCTCGCCGAGCTCGAAGGGGAAGACCACCCATTCGGAGACGGTCTCCAGGAAGTAGTCGGGCTCGGTCTTGCTCCACGGCTTCTTGAACATGACAGCGGTCTCCAAGGACCTCGGCTTCTGCTCCATCAGGTACTTCTTCATGAAGCTCAGCGTGTCTCCCTGGTCGACGAGGTCGTCCACGAGGAGGATGTCCTTACCCTCGATCCCCCCGGTGAGGGTGGAAAGGATGCGCGGGGCGGCCCTCTTCCCTATTTCGGTGTAGGACTTCACGTTGACGAAGTCGATCTTGACGTTCAGGTGGTCTGAGACCACCATGGCGACTGGGATCCCCCCTCTTGCTATGCCCACCACGAGGTCGTACTTTCTGCCGTTCGCCCGGACCTTCTCAGCCAGCGCCTCGGCCAGGTTCCCATACTCCGACCAGCTGATGTACCTGAAGTTGGGCATCGAGGTGCCGTTTTGCCGACCGTAGATAACTCTTCGACCCGGGGCTGTTTGTGGTAGTGGGCCGGGACGGATTTGGACCGTCGACCATCTCCGTGTAAAGGAGACATCCTAACCGAACTAGACCACCGGCCCGAAGGGCGCGGGGGCCGGGACACGTAATAAGGGTTGGAACGCCACTTCGCCGAATCAGATTTAACGTGCTTCCTATGACGAAGCCGAGGTAGCGACATGCAGGCGAGAATCGTCTCCGTGAAAGCCAGACAGATACTCGACTCCCGTGGGAACCCGACGGTCGAGGCCGAGGTGGCGACGCGGACTTCGGCGGGGCGGGCAAGCGTCCCCTCGGGGGCCTCGACCGGCACCCACGAAGCTCTTGAGCTGCGAGACGCAGACGCGAGGAGGTTCCATGGCAAGGGGGTCACGAAGGCGGTCTCGAACGTCAACAGGGTCCTGGGCCCCCTGCTGAAGGGGAGGGACTGCGCCGACCAGAGAAGGATAGACGACGCCATGATCAGGCTGGACGGCACCCCCAACAAGCGGAAGCTGGGCGCAAATGCGATCCTGTCTGTCTCGATGGCGTCGGCCCGGGCGGCGGCCAACTCCCGGGGCGAGAGTCTCTTCGCCCAACTCAGAAGGGCGGGGGGATACACCCTGCCTGTCCCCATGATGAACGTCATCAACGGCGGCGAGCACGCAGGGAACGATCTGGCGGTGCAGGAATTCCTGATCGAGCCGGTCGGGGCGAAGTCATGCTCAGAAGCAATCAGGATGGGGGCCGAGGTGTACCAGTCCCTGAAGTCCCTGCTCACCTCAAGGCACGGCAGAGGCGCGATCAACGTGGGAGACGAGGGGGGGTTCGCACCTCCTCTGAAGAGGACCCGAGACGCCCTCGGAGCCGTCGCGGAGGCGGTGAAGGTGGCAGGATATGGGGAAGGGGATGTGAGACTCGGGATCGACGCGGCAGCCACCACCTTCTACGATGGGAAGCGGTCGGTCTACACGATCGACGGGGAGCCGATGAGCCCGGACAAGCTGGAGGGGTTCTACGCGTCGCTGAGGGACGAGTTCGGCCTGCTCACTCTGGAGGACCCGTTCCAGGAGGAGGCGTTCGACGCCTTCGCCTCGATCAGGAGGCTCCTGGGCAAGAAGACCTTCGTCATAGGGGACGACATCTACGTGACGAATGTGCAGAGAATCGGCAGGGGGATAAAGGAGGAGGCGACCAACGCGGTCCTCATCAAGCTGAATCAGATAGGGACTGTGTCTGAGACCGAAGACGCAATCAACCTGACCCAGAGGGTCGGCTGGAAGGTCGCGGTGTCCCACCGCTCGGGGGAGACCGACGACCCCTTCATCGCCCACCTCGCCACGGCCTTCGGGTCTGATTTCATCAAGACCGGCGCGCCTGCGCGGGGGGAGAGGGTGGCGAAGTACAACGAGCTTCTCAGGATAGAAGAGGAACTCGGGTCGAAAGCAAGGTTCGCGGGGAAGAGGCTCTAGAGCGAGCGCAGGGGGTGGGACTTCCGCCCGCGCCCCGGCAGACTCTGGGCGCGGGATTCGAACCCACGAGTCCCGTGAGAGACACAGGCTTAGCAAGCTTGCGCCGACTTGGCTGCGCCTTACCAGGCTCCCCGTCGAGGACTCTAGGCTACCCCTGCGCAGTCGCCCAGCCGATTCCTGGCCGATAAAAACCTGAATGGCGGCGGCTCCCCCGGCGTTCACCACCACTCTCCGCCCCCATCTCACCAGGCCGGGGATCCCCCACGTAGACGAGGCAGCGTGGCCACGTCGCCATAGGGCTGCTCCCTCCCGGACCTCGCCCGATTCGGCAATCAAGAGTCAGGCCCTCTCCTTCGAGAGGGCTGCCCCTCATGACCGCCCACCTCGGCGTGAGTTCGCCTCCCCAGCCCGGCGCGGGTGACGAGGAAGATGGGTTTACCCGGAGGTTGCTGGCCTCTGCGTGATGCCGGTTTCAGCACTCTGGGAGACGGCAACCCTCCCGGCCCTGCCCACCGCCGGAGGCGCGCGCCCTAGGCGCCGCTTTTAACGTGTTCCTCGACCATTGCCTTCAGCCTGCAGACGTTGCAGAGGCCGGTGGAGGAGGGCTTGCCGCACTGCGAGCAGGGGACGGACAGCTTCTCGGAGGACCCCGCGAAGCGGGATATCACGTCGAGGCTGGACTTCAGGAGCACGTTCTTCATCCCCGGATGGCTCGCCTCCATCGAGTTCAGGTAGTCGCGCACCTCGCTCCTGAGCCCCTCATGCATGTAGGGGCAGCTCACGCTCTGGAAGGGGACCCCCGCCTGGTAGGCGAAGAGAGCCACTTCCTCCTCGTAGATCTCCATGAATGGCTTCACCCTCCTGACGGGGAAGGAGTCGTCCACATAGGATGGATCGAGCCAGCCGAGGCGCGCCACGTCGCCGTGCATGAGGTTCATCAGGAAGGTCTGCACGTAGTCGTCGAGGTTGTGCGCCGTCGCCACGACCGAGGCACCTGCCCTGACCGCGGCTTCGTCTATGGCCCGGCGCCTGAAGACACCGCAGAAGCTGCAGGAAGAGACTTCGCGCTCGTCCTCCCAGTCGAGCGCCTCATCCAGTGAGAACCCGAACAGCTCCTTGTAGGAGACCACCCTGTGCTCGACTCCGAGGTCTCTTGCCAGTTCGCGGGCATGCTCGAGGGCCTCGTCGCGGTACCCGGCCACCCCCTCGTCGACAGACACTGCCACGAAGCGGTTCCTTCGAGGAGGGTAGATCCTTGAGAGAATCTTCAGCAGGGAAAGGCTGTCCTTCCCCCCCGAGACCGCCACGGCCACGCTTTCCCCCGGCCTGATCATGCGGTGCTTCGCCACGGTCTTCCTGGTCTTCTCAAGGACGGAGTCCCTGAAGCAAGAGCGACAGAGGGACTCCCCCGAGTACCGCCTGGTGTAGAAGGCCTTCCCGCCGCACCGGGTGCAGTCCGGCATCAGAAGAGCCGTGGGTGCCCTGCGCTTTAAACCGTCAACGCTTAAAGCGTGAAGGGGTTCGGCGGGGCCGAAGTGGCGGAAGAGGAGTTCAAGAGAGTAGAGCGTCACCTCTATGGGCTGTTAGTGATGCTCAGGACCAGGAGGTTCAACTCCGCGATGGAAAGGATGGGGAGGAACCCCATCTCGAAGCCTGTAGCCTGGGTCCTGCTCTACCTCATGCCGGTGGCTGCGGCTGTGGCGTTCTGGATGTTCATCACCCTCTTCAGGGATCTGCTGTCCGCCAACGGGCCGAGGATCGCCTCTGGGATAGTTAGCCTCGGTCCGGCTGCCTACCTCGGGATACCTGGGCTCAACCCCTACATCCCCATCGTCTACGGATGGATCGCCCTCGTCATCGGGATGGTCGTGCACGAAGGAGCCCATGGCATCGTCGCCAGGAGCCTGGGCCTCCCGATCAAGAACTCGGGGTTGATCCTCCTTCTGTTCGTCATCCCCATCGGGGCCTTCGTTGACATCGACGAGAACGTGCTGAAGCAGGCGAAGCGGTCGTATTCCGCGCGCGTCTTCGCAGCAGGCGCGGGGACGAACCTCGTCCTGGGGCTCCTCTGCCTGCTCCTGCTGACCAGCGTCGTCGGAAGCATGACCCCGGTGGTGAACGGCGCGGCGATAACCTCGGTCTCCCAGGGGGGGCCGGCGGCCTCGAGGGGGGTACTGCCGGGGGACATTGTGATGGCGGTCGACGGGAAGCCTGTCACAGATCTGAACACTGTACTGGGGGAGCACACGAACCTGACCGCTGGGGAGTCGTTGAACTTCACGATCTACAGGGACGGGGTGGTCCGCCAGATCAACAACATCACCCTGGTCTGTTGTGAGGAACTGGTCGACACGACGACGAACAAGACCCTGGCGACCTGGCCGTACATAGGGGTGAACTCGCTGTCCGAAGACAGCCTGCGCTCCGCCGTCTCGGCCTATGCCAACATCCTCAACAACCCGCTGGTCTACATCGGCTGCATCCCCACCCTTGACCTGGGGAACTGCCAGGGGATGGTCCCCTTCTCCACTTCTAACTCCGGGTTCTACACGTCCGCGCTGGGGCCGGCTCTCGTCCCCCTCGCCAACGTCCTCTACTGGATCTTCTTCCTGAACTTCAACCTTGCGATATTCAACGCCCTTCCCATCTATCCGCTTGACGGCGGCCAGGCGTTCAGGGTCGGGGTGGAGGCTCTGGGGAAGGGGAGCTACACCGAGGAGAAGGTCTCCAGAGTCACCTCGGCCGTGACCATCGCAGTCCTTGTATTCATCCTCGGGGTGCTCCTTGGCCCCTTCATCTACGTACTGGTGGGATAGTTCGGGGGTCTGCCGGCGGGTGTCCCCTTTCCCAGAGGGGGCGTTAAATACGAATCACGCGTGTATGGGAGATGTCCGGCATCGAGCCCCCGGCGGGAGCGGAGAGCCTGATCCAGCAGTTCGCCCAGCAGTTTACGTCAGCCATGACCTTCCTCCTCGCCACGATAGACTCTACCGTGGTCGACCTGGCCAGGGCGGTCTACATCACGCTCCTGCTGGTGGGGATCCTGCTCTACTATACGCACCTAGCGCAGCGCCTTGGAAAGGACCTGATTAAGGGGGGCGTGGCGCTGGCCATCATCTCCGAGTTCGTGTTCCCCTGGCTGCTCAAGGCGTGAGCGCGTAGCGGAGGAGGGCGACGACGCCCCCGAACGACGACACCTGCTTCCCGAACTCCATCGACGCGTCAGCCAGGTAGACCGAGCCCCCTTTCTCTTCCACCGTGTTGAGCACGTTCACAACCGTCTCTTCGTCGAGCCCGACCGAGAAGACGTCGTCGGAGAGCACGCAGGCGTCCACGGCTCCCAGCGCGGCAGCGGAGCTGACCCTCGGCAGGGAGTAGGCCACCTTCGGGTCTGAACTGGAGATCCTCTTCACCACCTCTGCCACGACCTTCTGCATCTCCACCACTATCGAGTCTTTGGCCAGCTCTTGGAAGGACTGCGTCTTGATCATGGCCCGGACGCCGTCGCTCCCGGTGAGGTCCAGCCCTTCGACGGTCACGACAGGCTTCCCTTTCAGGCGCTCCCTGACCTGATTGGAGACGGCGTTCTTGAAGTTCCCGGGGCCGGCGATCACTACCCTGTCTCCTTCCTGGGAGACCTGGGCGACCAGGTCCGCGACCTTGGCGATGTAGGGGCGAGGGCTCTGCTCCTCACCCTGCTTCCCCCCGAGCCCCGACTCGACCGTGGTGACCACTGAAAGGTGGGAACCGCTGAGCGTCCCGATCCCGGCCTCCCTTCGGTCCGCGGCGACCAGCACGAAGCGCCCCGACCCCCGTCCCGGCGGCCTCACCAGGCGCGTGTCCAGGGGGGACCAGGACCTCTTCCTGAGCGTGAGGGAATGCCCGGGGGAGAGGGTCACGGAGTGAGAGCCCGCCTTGGTCACGCTCTCGTCGCTAGCCTCGATGATCGTCCCCTTCACCCGTATCCTCTCGATGCTGCTGTCGAGGTGCACCTCTTCCACGGAAAGTGAGATGGTCACCTTGACCCGCTCCCCCTTGTCGGGCCTGGCGTACTCGTCCTCCCTCTTGACCACCCTGGAGCTCCGGGTGACCAGGACGTCCCCCTTCGATATCAGGCGCCTGAGGGTCCAGAGGTCCTCGGCAGACTCTATGGTCAGAGAACAGTGGCCGTGCTTGGGGTTGAGGCCGTTGACTATCAACGGCCTATTCTAAGCCGAGGTCTCGGAAGGTGCCTATCCTCATGTCGTCAGGGACCTGGTTCAGCTCCCCGGTCCGGTGCCCGATTATCCCCTTGACGCCGACCCTGGCCGCCGACTCGACCAGCCTCTGGGTGACGATGCCGTCGAAGATGAGGTACTGGGCTCCCCCGGAGCCTTCCATCTTCTGCACAAGCTCGCTGATCGGGAACCTCCCCACCTCCTGAAACCCCTGGTCGAGGAGTATGGCCTCGAGGGTGCCGTTGAGGTTCGGGTACAGCTCCCGCGTCTTGGCCACCACAGGCTCGTCCGCCTCTTCGGCCTTGGGCTGAGGGGCCTCTGCCGCAGCCTGGCGCTGCCTCCTCGAAGGAGCAGGCGCTTCGAGCCCCTTCAGCATGTTGATGACATCGATGGGGGTGAGGTCCTCGACCTCCTTCCCGGCGGGCGCGTGGATGACCTTCTCGACGTGCATCACCTGGCCGAGCTCCTTCTCGATCAGGTCTCCCCCTCGGTCCCCGTCGAGCACCGCGATTAGCCGCTTCTTCTTGCCAAGCTCGATGATGGAGTCAGGAACGCTGGTCCCCTCGAGGGCGACAACGTTCTCGATCCCGGCCCTCAAGAACAACACGACGTCGGCCCTCCCCTCCACGAGGTAGACGAGTTCCGACGAGTACACTCCCGGCCCGGCCGGTAGGTTCTCGAGGCCGTAGTTGATCACCTTGGCCCTCTTGGTTGACTCGGTGACGTCCTTGAGGAGGTTCTCCCCCTCGCTGGACGTCTTCGAGCTCCAGTCCCTGACTATCAATTTCGCCCTGTCGACTATCTGCTTCCGCTTGAGCGCCCTCACGTCTTCGATCTGGCCTACGTTGAAGCGCGCGCTGCAGGGGCCGACCTTGTCCACACTCTCGACCGCCGCGGCGATGAGGGCTGCGGTCCCGATATCCGTGGACATCGGGATGATGACCTCCCCCCTCGTCTTGTCGTTCTTCGACTCGAGGTTGATCTCAATCCTCCCCACCTTCCAGCTCTTCTGAAGCTCGTTGAGGTTCATCTCAGGGCCGAAGAGGCCTTCGGTCTGCCCGAAGATGGCCCCGATTACGTCGGCCCTTTCAACGACGCCGTCTACTTCAAACCTCAGCTTGACTAGATACTTTACTATACCTGAACCTGACAATTCCATTCTCTCCGTTCATTTCTGTTTCACTCGTGCTTAACGGTGTTAATCGTTAATTGGGTCAAACCGAATTTGTCAGGGATATAAACTTCGTGGTTTCTGGGTTCAATTCCTCGCGAGGTTTGGCACATCCTTGGGAGGTCGAAGTAGATCTCCACGAGCCCTCCGGCTCCTCCTTCCTTCTTCCAGTGCCCCTGGAAGACCATCTTCTTGGAGTCCCCTCGCTGCAAGGTGAAGGAGTAGGGGTGCCCTGACGCCATGACCTTCTTGAGCGTGCGCCTGGCGCTGGGCGGGTGGCAGTCCATGAGGTTCTTCCCGATGAGGCCTTCCCTTCCTTCTCCGAGCTCGCTGCTTTCTCGTTCATGTAGAGTATCTTGTAGTCCCTGTCACAGACCGTTATCGCGCAGGGGAGGCCCTCAAACCACTCGGAGTCGACCTTTCCTTTCGTTCGCCTCGCCAACTCGACGAAGATGCGCGGGCTTGCTTATTTACAGGTTGACGCTAATGACTTTGGTTCGTCTCATTCCTCGTCACGGGCGAACCTCTGGAGGTTCTCCACGTGCAGGAAGACTCCGTGCGACGCTTTCTTCAGCCTTAGCCTCTCCTTCAGGGAGACCCTGAAGCCTTCGCGTGAAAACCGTTTGACGTACCTGGAGGCCAGGACGGCGCCTTCCCGGTCGAGGTCGGTGAGGATCACGACCTTCTTGACATCGGATCCAGCTATCCCTCTCCCACCCGTCGACGAGATCTCCATCAGCCTCCCGGAGAACCCCAGCCTCCTGAGCGCCGTCGCGTCGCGCTGCCCTTCGACCAGGACGGACCATCCGTCCTCTGACAGGTGGTTCAGATCCAGGACGAAGCCCACCAGGAACTCTCTGAACACCTGATACCTCTTATCCACTCTGTCAGTCAATCCGGTCGCGCTCCATGGTGAATGTTGCCCGTCTCTGACGAGCCCGGATCATGTCCCAGCTTTCAGCGGGGAGCATCACCGGGCCTCTTCAACGGGCAGACGGCTTCCGCCTGTCGCGCGACTGGGTAAACCATCCGCTCATCAAAGCGTTTCCGCCTTCGCAGGTGGCCGTTTGGCGCGCTGTTGAAAGCCGTCGTCGTCCATTTGACGAAACCGCTCTAATAAGTGTCACCGGGCTCCTCAGCGGCCTGGGGCGGGTGACCGGGGCGGCTCCGAAGCGAGGGCTGACCGCGGACTTGCAGGACGCCCCTAGGGGAAAGACTCGAGCACAGCCAATGTAGTCCGACGCGTGAGTCGCCCCGGGGGCGCAGAAAGGCGCCCTCTTCCATGCCTGTGCTCCCGGTGTCCCACGTTGCGGTGGCTAGCGCCGTCCCGAGGTGTTCAGCTCCACGGCGGACTTCACAAGGGCCTTCAGCGCCTGCTCGTCGATTTCAGCGCCTTCGAAGAAGTCTATGGCACGGACCTTCTCGCTATCCAAGCGCGTGTTGAAGAGCTTCTTCGGATCCTTCGTCCGAGCGCCTTTCGGGAACGTCAGCCTCACGGCGGCCTTTAGGATGTTCCCCATGCAGACTATTCCGTCGTGGGACCAGACCGGGACTCCCATCGGGTTGCTTGGCTTCTTCCACTTCACTTCTTCGACGATGTCGGGATCTGCCCCCTTGAGCAGGGCGCGCAGCTCTGACAGTGTCTCCCCCCGCCAGCCAGGCGTATCTTTGATCATGGCGTCTATCTGCTCGGGGGGAGGTCGGCCGTCTTGCGAGGGGACCTTCCTTCCGGTCAACCCTGGCTCACGGCCTTCTTCACAAGCTCTGCGACCCTCTCCTCCTCGCCGAGGGTCAGCTCTTTCAGAGCGAAGGAGTGTGGCCACATGTTGCCTTCGTCCAGCTTCGCCTTGTCGCTGAAGCCGAGCGTTGAGTATCTCGCCTTGAACTTCTGCGCGGCCTGGAAGAAGCATACGACGTTGCCGGCGCTGTTGGCGTATGCGGGCATCCCGTACCAGGTCCTCGGAGAAAGGGACGGCGCGGTCGCTCTGATGATGGCGTGGACCCGCTTGGCCATGGAGCGGTCAGGTTCCGACATCGCGGCGATCTTTGCGAGCACAGCGCTTTCGTCGTTCGCTCCGCCCGCCCTCCGTTCTTGGAGGGTCTCCCTCATCGCCGCCTTCTCCTCGTCCGAGAGTCCCCCGGGCTCCCTGCTGGTCGCGGCCGTCCTCTTTGCAGACTTCTGCCTGCGCTTCCCTGCAGGCTTCGAGGCTGGACCCATATGCAGAGACGCGGCTGGCAGTTTATGAATCCTCCCCCCCGCCCAGGGCTATCTCGGGCGTCCGAACAGCGCCGACAGGTCGACTTCGAACCCCGCGACGGGGACGCCGAGGCCGAACGCGTCGATGGCTGCCGGTTCCAGCTCTCCCACGCACCCAATCTCAGCCGAGTCGACCATCACTGACGCGGACCTCCCCTGGGCGAACGCCCAGTGGCGGCCTTCCACGGCCTTCGCCTCCCTTCCTGAAAGGATCCGACAGACTGACTCGAGGTACATCTTCGCCTCTGTGAATGAGGACTGAGAGTGCGCGACGAGGCACCCCAGGTGCCACGACTCCGATACTCTGTCCCCGGCCCTGGCGAACACACGACCGATCTCGAAGACCCGCTGAGGATAGTCCGCTTTGACGTTGCTCGAGAGGGAGGCCATCAGCGAAGGGATCAGCGAGTCTCTCAGCAGCGAGTGCTCGGAGCTCTTCGGGTTTTGCACGGCAATTCTGTCGGAGCCTGGCCTCCTGAACTTCGAGTAGAGCGACCCTTCATCGGTGAGCTCGAAGGTCATCAGCTCTATCATGCCAGCCCCCGCCAAGACGGTCGAAGCAGAGTCCAGGAACTCTTCGAAGCGGTCGAACTGGCCCGGGTGTCTGCTCTCCGGGTAGAGCGGGCCAATCCGGTCCATCCCATACCCGAGGGCGACCTCCTCGGCGACGTCGACGGGGTGGAGCAGGTCGACCCGGTACCTAGGCGCCAGCACCTTCCGACCCTTGACCCCTAACCTGCTCCTGGCGAGGCACCGGACGATGTCGGATCGGGTGAGGCGCAGTCCGAGCACGGACGCCACCATCTTCTCGTCGAGCGGAAGGACCACGGGCGAAAGGTCCGGGGTCCTCCTGGGCGTCTCGTGTCCGATCGTGACGGTCCCCAGTCTCCCTCCCGCCTCGGCAAGGGTGGTGGCGATGACAGCAAGAACGTCGTCACATGCCCTGCTGTCTGTCCCAGTGACGTCGATGAACAGGTTCTTGGTCTCTCCTGTGACCCTCGTTGCCTCCCCGTTGATTATCGGCGGGAATGAGAGGGCCACCCCTTTCGAGTCGGTTATCACCGGATAGAGCCTAGTCCCCCCCAGGGCTCCGCCGAAGGCCTTCCCTTCGAGGCTTTCGGACAGGATCGAAGCGATGGTCCTGGGCTCTCGTCCGCCGAGCGGCACGAACGTGAAGGAGGAGCCAACGCCGCGGTATGAGAACGGTGGGGAGACGGCGTCAAGGTCGTGGAGGCCTATGGCCACGACCCGCCGTCTTCTTCCGAGCCCGTTGTGAAGGTCCTCCTGGAGCGAGATTATCTGCCTGACGTCTTCCTCCTCGAGGTTGAGCCCGTTGGCGGTCGCGCAGGCGATGAATGGCCTGACTGACGAAAGGCGCCGGTCGACCGAGACCTTGATTCCCGAGTCGGTCGCTGGGAACGTCGGGAGCCCGGTCTCCTTCCCCAGGAGCCCCCTGAGGGCGCGGGCGATGCCGAAGTCGGTCCCGAAGTCGGGCCTGTTGGGGCTGTACTCCACGCGCACCGAGTCTCTGTCGGTGCTTTCGATGTCGAGGCCGACGTAGGGGATCCTGTCGAGGATGGTCTTCCTGTCTGTCCCCACCATCCTGGAGAACCTCTTCAGGTCTATCTTAACTACGGGCAAACTCCACACGATCCCTTAGCCATTCGAGGTCGGACCCGTATAGCTCCCTCATGTCGTCCAGCCCGTAGCGCATCAGCATCAGCCGCTCTATCCCCGGCCCCCAGGCCAGCACTGGAACCTTGACCCCCAGGGGCCAGGTCACCTCGGGGCGGAACACGCCGGACCCGGAGAGCTCTATCCATGCCTCGACAGCCTTCGAGTAGCCTACGACCTCCAGCGACGGTTCCGTGTATGGGAAGTAGGTGGGCCAGAGTTTCACGTCTGACATGCCGAGCTTCTTGTAGAACTCGATCAGGAACCCCATGAGGTGCCTGGTGTTCAGCCCCTCCCCGACGATGATGCCGTCCATCTGATGGAACTCGGCGAGGTGCTTGTAATCGAGGTTTTCATTCCTGTAAACCTTGGAGACGGCGAAGACGCGCCTCTCCTTCTCGCCTTCCTCGGCCAGGGACCTGACAGAAAGGACCGTGTTGTGGGTCCTCAGCACGAGCCTCCGGGCTTCTTCCATGTTCCAGCGGTACCCCCACCCCCTGCTGCCGGTCTTCCACCCGTCTTCGTGAGTGGCGGCCACGTTCGCCACGGCGCCGATCCGCTTCAGCCTCCTGTCGGTCAAGCCGTCGATGTAGAACGTGTCTTGCATCTCCCTCCCCGGATGGTCCTGGGGGACGAAAAGGGCGTCGAAGTTCCAGAACGCAGGTTGGACGCTCTCCCCCTGGAGTTCGGTGAAACCCATCGAGATGTACGCCTCCCTGACTTCGCGGAGGAAGTCCCGGACCGGGTGTCGGCGCCCGGGGGAGAAGTGGGGGGCCTTGGCTTCGACGTCGATGGGCCTCAAGGTCTTCCCCTTCCAGCTGCCAGACGCCAGCATCGTTGGGGTGAGCCTTTCGATCAGGTCGGTCCCTTCGGATACGCTCCCTGAAGCCTTCCCGGCCTCTGTTATCGCGACCGTCGTCGTGCGGCTCTCGACCCGTCGGAGGATCCCTCTCTTCAGCAGGTCCGGCACCAGGCGTGCCTGCTCTCCTGCGAGCTCGTCCTCCTTGGTCCCCGCGGAAAGCGCTTCGAGCATGGAGCCGAGGTCCCTGGGCCCCCTGGAGTCCGTGGCCCGGACAGTCTGTTCAGGCCCCCCCTCTACGCTGATCCACCCGGCCCCCCGCGCCCTGCCGAAGGCCGCCGAGAACTCCTCCGGAGCGAACCCTCCCTTCAGGTCTGCGATCCTGGGGGGCTGGGACGCCTCCGCGACCTTTCGGAAGAGCTCGAGCTCAGGAGGCCTGCGGGCGACCTCGAGCTCGCTTTGGAGGGTGTCGCTGATGGATATCAGCCCCTTCGAGGAGAGCCACTGCAGCGCCCGCCTGACCTGGTCCTCGTTGAGCGCCGTCGCGGCCACGAGCGAGTCGAACGACATCGAGTCGGACCTGGCCAGGGCCGCAAGTATCTTCCGTTCAATCGGGTGGAGAGGGGTGGACATGAGATTCATTGATTTCCCGTGGAGTTGAGGTACTTCCTGCTCTTTGAGAGGAGCTCCTCGGCCTCTCCCTTGAGGGCTTCGCGCTTCTTGTGGTGCTCTTCCAGGAAGCCCTTCACCAGGCCGATGGCTTCCTGTTTGCACTCCCCGCAGAGCCGGACCCCATTCGAGCACTCCTGGTGGACGCGCTCGACGTGCTCGTCGTCGCGTCCAAAATGGAACCTGTAGAGGTCGTAGACGGGGCAGATATCCGGCCTCCCCCCCACCCTTCTCTGCTCCTCGACAGTGTCTCTCCCTCCGGTGAATGCCACATGGATGCGCCTGGAGGCTTCTGCAGGGCTGTCGTCGAGGGTGAACCCCGACTCTGGGATCCTCTTGGACATCTTCTGCCCCCCTGTCAGCGCGAGCTCGAGCCTGTGATAGATCGCAGAGGGGGGGACGAATCCGAACTCCGAGTGGTAGCGAGCGGCGAGGTCTCTTGTGAGCCGGATGTGGGGGTCCTGGTCCGCGCCCACTGGGACCAGGACGGGCTTCGGCCCTCCGAACTCCGGGAGCTGGGGCATGAGTATATCCCCCGCCTGAATGAGGGCCGACATGTAGAGGCCGAGCTGCCTCTCCCCATAGATCGCCTTCAACATGTTGTTCGTGACGCCCCGCGAGAAGATCGTGGACATCTTCATCACCCTCATCTCCTCGCTCTGCTTGTACACCACTGCCCGGTCCGGGTCAAGCCCCAGTGCGAGTATGTCGGCGACGTTCCTCACCGCTACCTTCGAGCTCTCGGCATATGAGAGGCCGTTGTCGGCGTAGGCCTCGACGTCCGCGACCGCGTAGAACACCGTCATCTTCTTGGAAAGGGACTGGAAGTAGATCATGTCGTCGGCGGTCATCTTGTTCCCCAGATGGAATACGCCGTCGGGTTTGATGCCGCTCATCACGGCGCAAGGGTCGTTGTTGTCGACGGCGT
The DNA here is from genome assembly GCA_021788415.1 of archaeon. The sequence goes on along the minus strand of JAJYKR010000004.1, from coordinate 11,922 downwards.
CGAGCACCCTCCCCAGGTCTCTCTGACCGAAGTCGATGCCTCGGGCGATGTGGGGGCTAGGGGTCTTGAAACGCGGGATCAGAGGACCGATGGGCTCGATCCCGAACTCGGACTGGAGCCGAGCGTAGTCCTTGATCGAGCTCGCCCCCCACGGGTCCAGCTTGTCCTTCTCCACACTACTTTCGCCTGCCGGAGTTCTGATTTAACGTCTCCCCATCCGACGACCTGGTCTCTTCTAGCCCGGGGAGCGCTGGAGCCTCCCGTCGGTGTCTATCTCTCCCTTCCTGATCCTGGTCGATGAGATCAGCTCCCCGTCGTCAGCCAGGACGTAGTCGACTGTCACCACCTCCAGCGGGGGGAATCCCCTGGCCCGCCGGGCCGCGTTGGCTATGGGGACCTTCTTCGCCGTCTCTCTCGTGACCACTATCGCCTGCACCTCGGGGGACGCTATTCCTGGGCCGAAGTTGTCCTCCAGCTTCGCGATCAGGTAACTCCTCCCCGGGAACTTCTCCCGTAGGACCCCTTCAAGGGCCTTCACCCTGTCCTCGTAACACTGGTCCGGTCTCTTCCCCTCTTTCAGGGCGAAGGCGTCCGACGTCACCCCTATCACCACCCTGTCGCCGACCTCGAAGCTCCTGGTCAGCAGGGCGAGGTGCCCCCTGTGGATGTGGTCGAAGGTGCCCCCCGTGGCGACGGTCTTGTACTTCATGCAAGGACCCCCTCGTTGCGAATCAGTTGAAATACCCCGGACGGGGCGGCCGACCTCTGAACGAAATAAAGGGTTGTGAGACAGGTGACTTTGATACCGGAGCAGTACAGGACCTCTGGGAAGATTACCAGCCAGGTGAAGGCCCTGGTCCCATCCGAGGTAAGGCCGGGGGTGTCCTTCCTGGAGGTGTGCGACTTCGTCAGACGAGAAGTCGAGTCGAGGGGAGGGAGGCTAGCCTTCCCTACCGGGATCGGAGTGAACCAGGTGACCGCCCACTACGCGCCGCAGGACGGAGACGCGTCTGTGTTCAGGGAGACAGACCTCGTGAAGGTCGACTTCGGGGTCCACGTAGAAGGCTACGTGACCGACACCTCGGTGAGCGTCGCCCTGGACCCTGACTACAACCTCCTCCTGGAGGCCACCCAGAGGGCTCTGGACGCGGCCATCGATGCCGCAAGAAGAGAGACCAGGACCGGCGAGATCGGCCGGGTGATCCACAGGGAGGCTGCGCGCTTCGGGTTCAAGACCATCGAGAACCTGACGGGGCACACCCTCGACAGGTACGTCGTCCACGCCGGGAAGAGCATCCCCAACCTGTACATGGCGGGCATGCAGGAGCTGAGGAAAGGGGACGTCTTCGCCATAGAGCCCTTCCTCACCTCCGGTTCCGCCGCTGGCTACGTCATCGACGCACCCAGCAGGACCATATTCTCGGTCGTGGCCAGGAAGAAGACGGGGGCCGCGGAGCTGGACGCCTTCGCCGAGAAGGTCTGGGCCGAAAGGAAGACCCTCCCTTTCACCCCCCGCTGGTATTCGGCCGAGTTCGGGAAGGCCAGGCTCGACGGCATCATCGGGAGGCTGGTCGCGAAGAGGATCCTCAGGGCATACCCCACCCTGGTGGAGGCGTCAGGGAGCCCCGTGGCTCAGTTCGAACACACCATGGCGCTGGACGAAGGCGGCCTTGTGCTGCTAACCTGAGACCTTCGAGCCTTCGGCGTAGACCAGGCTCACCCTGGTCTGGTTCGTGCATTTGGTGCACTTCGCCCCGTCCTTTGTGACGTAGTCGCCTACCGCGAAGGCACGCTTGGTCTTCTGGCCGCAGGACGGGCACTCCTCGATGGTGTATACCAGGAGCTTGGTCTTCTTGTCAGGGCCGGGGACGGAACTCATCATTGCGCGACACCGAGCGTGTTGCCGATGCCTGCGACCACGACCTCGTCTCCTTCCTTCGTCTTCTCCTCAATGACCCTGTTCAGGACAGTGACGACCTTGTCCGCCGCTTCGGCTATCTCCTTTCTCATGACAGTGATCGCCTCAAGGATGCTCTGTTTGACGAGGATGGCGTAGAGGGGCACCTTGGCCGTGGTGGCAACCTCTTCAATCTGGAACTTCTCGACCCCAATCCCGCCTATGGCCGCGCCGACGCCCTCGGCGATCTCCCCGGTCTTCTCACCTTCAAGCTTCAGGGCGGCGTCTATCATGACTATGGCGCTGGGCTTGACCCCCATCTCTTCGACTATCTTCTTCATGGCAACGCCCGGCTGGCCGACGTAGGCCATGGGCCCGTCAGCTTTCAGGACGTAGAGCTTCCTCCCCTTGTATTCGGTTATCGCCATGACAGTGTCCTTGGCCACGACCCGCTTCTCCTTCCCTGCCATGTACCTGGAGACGACGACAGGCCCGATGCCGTCGCCGACGGGCTGGCCGACCTTGAAGGAGTCGACGGCGTTGAGGAGAGCGTCAGCCTCCTGGATGATCATGGGCATGAGCATCTGGAGCTGGATCAGCGTAAAGTACGAGTTCGTCTTCTTCCCCAGGAGGTAGTAGTGGCGGACGATCTTGTGGATCATGTTCAGCGACGTGGCCACCTCGAGGAGGTTCTCGGAGATCGAGACCGCGACGGGGGTGTTCTGCCCTATCAGGGCACCGACCTCGGCCCTCACCCTGTCGTTGTTGGTCGTCACGACGTGGTCTATCTTGTTGACGAGCCCGGCGGGGTCGATGTCCACAGGCATGATGGTGACGTAGTCAAGGAACTGGTCGACCCGTTGGGTCGGGTCGTTGGAAGCCTTGCCCACGTTGACCAGATAGTCGATGGCCTCCTTCCTCGCCTTGTCCTTCATCACCTTCAGCTTGGTCAGCCCCCTGTTGATGTCGTTGAGGGCGAGATACGACTGAATCCTGGTCTGATAGAAGAAGGTGATGACTATGAAACCGATCCAGAATACAGTGACCAGAGAGCTCGTATCGGTCAGTGACTGCAGGACGCTGCTCGCTAGCAAGGACACGGGACTTCGAAAATCGCCGGGTCGCGCTCGGACTTAAATGTTCTGGACAATTGATACTTCTTGGTCGCTTTCATGGCGACCAGGGCCGGTTCGGCACCGGCCGGTTGTCACTTGGCCCTCTCTGTCTTGGTGACCGTTTCAGTCCACTCGTGATGACAGGCGTTGCACTTGAACGCCACCGTGAACGTCTCCTGCTCTATGGGGACATCCTCGAAGGCGACCGCCGCAGGGATGACGCGCGTCCCCCTTCCGCCCTGGGCCAGCACAACGACGTCGTGGGCGATGTGTTCGACATGCTGCTCGGCGTCGACGAGCTTCCTGCTCTGGAGCCTCACGGTGAAACGACGGCCGCAGGCGGGGCATCTCCGAAGGAACTCTTTCAAGTCATCTCCCCCCCCGAAACTGGTCAGGGCTCGGCCTTAAGGTCATCGTGGGTCCCCAGCGGCGCCGGCTTTGCTTTTGCTCGGGTGAAGCACCCTTCCACCTTCAGGGCGCCATTGGACGAGTCTTCGGAAGAAGGTGCCAGCACCAGGGTTTTGCGAGAGCTCTCGCATCTCACTACCGCCCTGGCGACGCGCGGTTTGACTTCTGGGATCGGAACGAGTCCAGGTCGGACCCGCGCGCTATGGCCGGCTAAGTGGCTCGGTCTCCAATGGGGATTTAACTGTTTTTCGAGCGGTTGGATTCCGCCTCCGAGAAGGCACGATCTGGGCGCTCAGTCGCCGCCCCCGATGCCTCTTACGAACTCCGGCCGCTCCTCCTCTGCAACGAGAGTGGCTGAGGATTGGTTTCAGAGCGAGTGATATTGACCGTGCCCACGATGGCTTCACTCCGATCCAGCGCCCCACCCACCCGGAAGGACTTAAGACGTCGGCCAAAGCAACCAAGGTCCATGCAGAGGAAGCTCCTCGACATCCTCGCCTGTCCCATAGACAAGCACTACCCCCTCGGCCTCCTCGAGTTCAACGTGAAAGGTGACCTGATAGTCGACGGGGTCCTGATGTGCTCCAAATGCGGCAGGTACTACCCCATTACAGATGAGATACCCGTGATGCTTCCTGATAGCCTAAGGAACAGGAAAGAAGATCTGGGGTTCCTGGAGAAGTGGAGCTCGAAGCTCCCCAAGGAAGTGGTCCACGGGGGGAAACCGTGGAGCCTCTGACCCGGCCCCATCGAAGAAACTCTAAAGCCACCTGAAGACCGGCCCGGGTTCGTGATGGGGGCGTAGCCCAGAATCTTGAGAAGCATGGGTAGCCAGGCAGGGCGACAGGCTCCAGTGAGAAACCAATGCGTGACACGGAAACGTGGATGACATGACATTGGAGCGGTCCAAGACACCTGTAGACCGTCGGTTCAAATCCGACCGCCCCCACACGCAATCCTAGCGATGAGAAACCGGGCGTCCCATCTGTTACAATTATATACGGTAGAGTCCATCAAACCTCGGGTTGACCAGCCGGCTCGCCGTCGCATTTGCAACCATGGCGCTTGCCGCAGTGATCCTGACCGCCGGGGCGGCTTCGGCTCAGACCTCGTACGCCCTGAAGGTCTCGACCGACTCCTCGTCTTACACCTCTGCCCAGACCATCAAGATCACGGGGAGCGTGTCGCCCGGGCCCGGGCCTTCTACTGCCGTGACTTTGACGCTGACCAACCCCGCCGGGACCGTGCTGGGAGTGTGGGGGCGGAGCGTCGGCGCGACGTCGGGCCTCTTCAACTACTCCCTTGTCGCCGGCGGGAGCCCTGGCTGGATAGCAGGGAAGTACACGCTCAACGCAACCTGGGGGGCGTATCCGCCCCAGCTCTACGCGCAGACGACCTTCACCTGGACCCCTCCAGTAACCACAACGACGACCACCAGCACCACGTCCACTACGACGACAACCACGACCACTTCAACGACGACCACGACAACTACAACGACCACAACGACCACCACAAGCAGCACGACCACCACGACCCCGACGACGACCACGACCTCGAGTGGGGGGGGAGGGATTCCGGAATACCCGTTCCAGGCGGCCTCCGCTGGCGTCCTCGTTGCCCTGGTCGTCGTGGGCTACATCCTCGTGAGGAGGTCCTCGCTCGCGCGCCCTCATCCCCCGTCGGCAAGGTGAGAATGGCCGACAGTTGAAGGCCGAAATCAGGTTCTTCGCGTGGCTAGGAGTATCCTCTGCGCTCGCCGTGGGCACCGCTCCCAACTTCGTTCCTCTGTTCAACCAGATGCTGGGAGAGCAGTTCGGAGACGTGTTCCCCGTCTTCCCCTTCGCCGCCCTGGTGGTTCTGATTACCGCCCTGAGGTGGAGGGAACTGGCAGGAGTCCTGGAGGCGGAGCAGGGTCTCCAGACCGAGCCGAAGACCCGGGCCGTGGGGGTGTCGATGGTCGTTGTGCTGCTGCTCCTGGAGCCGTTGACAGGTCTGAACGTCACGACCGCCGGGATCGCCATGGTCCTCACATTCTACGGGACGGCCCTGGCCCTGAACCCCCTGACGAAGCGCCTCCTCCTCCCATACGCGGGCGTGTTCGCGGCTGGCGTCGGGTCACCTGCGGTACTTCAGTGGGCCTTCGGAGAGCCGCTTGCGGTCGCATCGTCCTGGCTCTCGGCCAGGTTCGTCGCCTTGGCAGGGCTCCCCGTGGCGTGGGCAGGGACGCAGTTCGAGTTCGTATCCAAGTCCGGCGACGTGGTAAGCAGCTTCGTCGCCCCCGGGTGCTCGAGCGTCATCTCCGTTACCACCTTCCTGGGGCTCCTGGCCCTCATGCACCTTGACATGAAGAAGGACCTCCGTTCCACGGTCACCCTCGCCGTCGCCGGCACCGCGGTGCTGACTGTCTTGAACTCGGTGCGGATACTGATCCTAATGTGGGTGGGATACGAGCAGGGAGCGGCTGCGTTCTGGGGAGTCCACAACTGGGTAGGATACGTCCTGTTCCTCGCCTTCTATCTCGCAGCTCTTCCCATATACGCTAGGATGGGAAGGAACAACGCCGCACCCTATTCGGTCAGGACGGGCGTCCCGTATGCGCCGTCATAGCCAGGGATCACCTTCACCCTCCCCTCGCGGTTGGCTACTATCGCCTTCGCGACCTTCGGGGGCGCGACCCGGGTGACCTCCTCTTCGGGAGCGTCGAGGAGCACTGCGAACTCGCTCCCGAACATGCCTACAAGCCTGTCCTGAAGCTCGATGACCGACTTGGCATAGAGCCGGCTGATCCCAGTCGAGTGAGCGATCACCTCGTACAGGGGGAGGAGCCTCTTGAACGGTATGGCGCCTTCGGGGACGTAGCCCTCCGGCCTGTCGGCCAGGTCGTCCACGCGTTGGAGGACCCCGACGGTCAGCTTCCTTCCGCACTTTGGGCAGACGTTCTTCAGCCGCTTCGCATCCTCGGGGGCGAGGGAGACGCCGCACCCCTTGTGCCCCGTGAAGTGGTACTTGCCGTATGCAGGGTCGACTTCGACCGTGAAAAGGAACCTCGAGGGGTCCTTCTTCCTCACCGCATCGAAGAGTTGGGTGTAACTGAGCATCGGCAGTTCGAAGACGTTGGCTTCCCTGCCGAGGCGCCAGGGGTAGGGAGAGTGCGCGTCCGAGTTCGAGACGATGGCGAGCCTGTCCAACGCAGAGACCCGCCAGTTCATGGGAGGGTCCGAACTCAACCCGCTCTCTATGGCGAAGATGTCCTTCGCCCGGTCCCCGTAACACTCCTCAAGTGAATCGAAGCCCGACTTGCTCCCGAAGACTCCGAACCACGGCGTCCATGCGTGTGCGGGGATCACGACCACGTCTGGGGAGACCGAAAAGAGCTCATCGACAAGCTCGGCCGAATCGATTCCCGTCAGCGTGGGCCTTCCGTCAGAGCTCAGGTTCCCATGGGCCGACAGGCGGTCGTTGACCTGTGACACCGTGTCGAAGTCCGGGGCGAACAGCACGTGGTGGACCTTCCTGGTCTTCCCGTCCTGACGGTACACAGTGCTGACTTCGCAGGAAAGCACCCAGTGAATCCCCTGATAGCCGTAGACCCCCTCTCCGTCGTCAGGGCCTAGCTTAGCCCTAATCTCCCCCAGCCACTTCGGATGGGTGAAGTCGCCTGTCCCTAGGAGCTCGATCCCCTTCGCCCTCGCGCCGGCGGCCAGGTGGTCGAGGTCGGTGTCTTTGCTGGTCGCCAAGGCGTACTTTGAGTGGATGTGAAGGTCGGCCACGATACGCATTTCGTGCCGGGAGACCCCTTCTGGTTAATTAACGGGAGGGGGCCGAGGCAGGTTCTTGCCGCAGCCCGCTCCGGCGCATCCAGGCGACGCCGGCCGCTCCGTCCCCACCAGGGTGAAGCTCCTCATCTACACCCAGGTCCTCAACAACTTCGCCTTTGGATACTTCCTCATCTATCTGACCGCCTATCTCGTCGAGACCAACGTCTTCGACGCGTACCAGGTGGGGGTCATGCTCGGCCTAGAGACGCTGGTCGTGATCGTGGCGGGCATCCCTATCGGGATACTCTCGGACAGGACTGGGAGAAAGAAGTTCCTGATTCTCGGCAACTCTCTCATCCCGGTCGTCCTCTTCATTGTCAGCTCCACCTATGACTTTGGCTGGTTCCTGTTCGCCGCGGTGCTACTTGGGCTGGCCGAGTCTTCGTCCCTCGGGTCCTGGAATGCGATAATCGCGGACCAGACCCATCTGGAGAACAGAGATTCCGCATTCTCGCTCTCCTTCATTATCAGCAACTTCTTCCTTTCTTTTGGTTTCGCGCTTCCGCTGGCCCTCCCTGCGCTCCAGGGGACGTTCGGACTGACCGCCGCCCAGATCCACTCGGAGCTCTTCTTCTGGTTCGGGGTCGCCAGCATCCCGGTCCCCCTGGCCGTCTGGTTTCTGTTGAGGGGGTTCCACGAGGGAGCGCGGACGGGCCAGGAAGAGGAGCGGCCTGGCGAACTGAAGCTCCTCCTCAAGTTCTCTGCAATGAACGGGATAATAGGGCTGGGAGCGGGGCTCATCATCCCGCTCCTGGGCTCGTGGTTCTACTACAAGTTCGCAGTCCCCGACACGTTTAGCGGGCCCTTTCTTGCCCTGTCGAACATCACCATAGCCTTCGCAGCTGTTGCCAGCCCCAGGCTGTCGAAGAGGTACGGGCTGTTCGACTCCATACTCATGACGGCAGGGAGCTCGACGCTGTTCATGCTCGGGATGGCCTTCGTCCCTACCGTGGCGTTCGCGGGGGCGGTCTACCTGGTCCGGGCGTCGCTGATGAACATGGCCTCACCTCTGATCGACTCCTATCTGATGGGGATAGTTCACCCGAGCAGGCGCGGGCTGGGGAGCGCGATCTCGGCCATAGTCTGGAGGCTCCCCAACAGCGTGACCACTGTGGTGGGAGGGTTCCTCCTCTACACGGGGTACGTGGCGGGGAACCACTTCTTGTACGACCTCCCCTGGATCCTGGCTGCAGGGCTCTATGTCGTGGGGATAGGGCTCCTATACCTGAACTTCAGGAACGTGAAACCAAGGGGGTAGGAAAAGTGGCAAGGTTGGCGAGGGCCTTCTTCGAAAGACGTTCTCCTGCGGTGGCGAAGGACCTCATCGGCCGTCTGCTGGTCAGGGTGGCGGACGGGACAAGGCTCGCAGGGGTCGTCGTGGAGACCGAAGCCTATAGAGGGAGCCGGGACCCGGCGAGCCACGCATACCGTGGCAAGACCAAGAGGAACGAGGTGATGTTCGGACCGGCCGGAATCGCCTACGTATACTTCACGATGGGAGCCCACTACTGCCTCAACGTGACCACAGAGAGGGAAGGGGTCGCTGCAGCGGTGCTGATCCGTGCGATCCAGCCCGTCGAAGGGGCAGAGAAGATGAAAGCGAACAGAGGCGTGACTGAAGCGACGAAGGTGGCTTCCGGTCCGGGGAACCTGACCAGGGCGCTCGGAATCGGCGGCGAGTTCAACGGCGAGGACATGGCGACCTCCGGACGACTCTTCTTCGAGGAGGGGCAGGGGGCCAGAAACATCGGGGTGAGCACAAGGGTTGGTGTCAGCGTGGGGAAATCCTTCAGGTGGCGGTACTACGAGGGCGGGAACCCCTTCGTCTCGAAGGGTCGGCTCTCGTCCTGACCGGCAACCCATAACTATCTCAGGATTCGAGCGTGGTTTGGTGGGGTCGTCGGCTAGTCTGGTCTAGGCTTCAATCGAAAACGGAAGTCGCCTTGGGATTCGCCCACAAGAACGCTTGAGATCCCCGGTTCAAATCCGGGCGACCCCACATTCATTTGAGTTCACATTCCGGGGCCGTTAGATAGTCTCCGAGACATCATCTGTCAGAAAGTGTTGACACTGTCGCGCTCAAAGTACAGGGAGCTCCTCGACGACCCCAACTTCCGCAGGTGGTACGAGAACGTCGCCCGCGGGAGCCTGGCGACGGCCCAGGAGTGGTACAGGAGAATGGGGCGCGTCCGCGACAGGTTCGGGGCTGCACCGGAGCGGATAGCGAAGATGGACCAGAAGGAGGCCCCCTCCTGGACGTGGTCGGGGCCCTCGACAAGGAGGGGAGGAGCGGGAACTACATCGCCAACATAGTCAGGCCCCTGAAGAGCTGGATGTCCTGGAACGGCATCGAGATCGCCAGGAGGATAAAGATCCCGAGGGGCCTCACGCCGGAGGTGGAGAACGAGAAGACCCCCACCCCCGAGGAGCTGAAGCGCATACTCGGCTCGGCTACGCCTGCGGCACGGCGGGGATAGATCACGTCAGGACAAGCTTCGAATACGCGTCCTGTCGCATCGGGCCAAACGGTGCCCGCGGAGACTAATGTGCTCCGCAGCCGCAGGAGCCCGAACGAATATTCGGGTTGTCTATCTAGAAGCCGTCGAATCAGTTGTTCGAGTCGACTTCTTCTTGTTCTCTTGCTGGGAAATCGCCATTCTTTTATAGTTGAAACAGAACAAAATATAGTTCAACCATGCGAAAGGAAGCGATTTTGGTTCTTTCGGTCCTCTTCGTGGCTATCACATTATCAATTCCTAGTGTCTCCGCCGACTCAAACGTGAGCATAAGCCTGCATCAACCTCCTTATTGCACCCTGTACCCCTTGGCTGGCACAACATCCTGTGCAGTAGGAAACCCCGGTCAAGGTCTCAACGCTGCTACGTGTCTCCAAGATTACGGCTCCCCGATGACTTTCTCATGGAGCTATGATAGTACTCATTTCTCCGTGGTCGTGACAGGCATCGATTGCGGTTCTCCATGCCATCCTTATACAATGACAAACCCGCAACAACTCACTTTCTCCGATAACCCATTCGATTTCCAAGTCACATACACCGCATCCACTTGCCAAAGCGGACAGTACCCCTTGACTTTCACAGCTGTAAGCAACAACCATTTGTATAGCGACCAACAGACATTCACCATAATTGTTAGATGTGTCTTCGCTCCCCTGCAATGATTAGGGGCGGCACGCCTTTTTTGACAGTTCAACTTCGACCAATTTCGGCTGCATGCTACCAGCCCAAGAGACCGCTCAAGGGGATGACTAGTGAATAGGAAATGAAAATCTGGAGAATCTACAGAATGGTGGCCATCCTGATTCTGCTTGTCGTCGCCCTTGCGCCCGTCCGAACGGCGCGGTTGACGGTGGGTCAGTCGGTTCCTCAGGAGGCTTGCACCGAGTACCAGGGCAACCCGGTTCTGAACGATTCAGCCGGCCAGACCTACACAAACTCTTACCCATGTGAGCTTCTATTAAGCGCGTGCTTTGGAGACGTGGTACACCAGTTACCCATTCGAGGCTTGCCCTCACTGTCGCGTCTCCGACGCCTTGTGTAAGGGGCACACCGCGCTTACGCAGTCGAGGCTCTTGTCCTCAATATTGTTGCTGCGGCCACACCCCTTAACTGTGATACGCCCTCCTCTCCTTCAGGACCCAGTACACGATCTTCAGCAGTTTGGCTGATGCTGCAACGATGGCCTTCTGGTCGCCTTTCTTCCGCGCGATCCTGGCGTAGAACTGTGCCACGGTCCCGTCGGGCTCGAACCGTATGTGGACCCTGGTGCACTGCCCCAGTATCCACCTGAGGTACCTGCTTCCCGTCTTCGTTATCGGTCCGTGGTAGGTCCTTCCTCCCGACGAGTGAGTGGATGGTGCCAGTCCGGCATACCCCACCAGGCTTGACGAGTCTTCGAACCTCCCTATCTCGCCGATTTCGCTGACGATGAGGAGAGCGGAGTAGAACGAGACCCCGGGGATCGTCATCAGGAGGTTGGCGTCCTCGTTGCTCCCAGCCCTCTGCTTTATGACGGTCGACGCCTCGAGTATCTCTGAGTTCAACGCGTCGATGAGCCTCAGGTAGCTCTTCACCCTCAGGTCGTCCAGCTTCCTCACCTCCTCGACGAAGCCCTTGGTGAAGGGGCGTGCATCGACGGAGATGTTGTTCATCAGCAGGTAGGCGTGTATCCTGTTCTTCAGCTTCGTCCTCTCCCTGACCAGGTTGGCCCTGAACCTCACCAGCTCCCTGAACTCCATGGTCTCCTTGGATGGCACGTAGCACTCGGCCGCCCACCCTCCCCTCAAAAGGTTGGCAAGGGTGATGGAGTCGATCTTGTCGGTCTTCACCTTGGCGGAGGCGATGGCCTTGTTCCTGATGGGGTTGGAGAGCATGACGTCGTGCCGCTCCGAGAGGAGCCTGTGGGCCCAGTACCAGGTGGAGGAGGACTCGATGACCATGGACGACTTCGCTGGTACACTCTCGGAGAACTCCCTCATCTTGTCCAGGGTGTTTTCGACTCTTCCTTGCCTCAGGACGCTCCCCGCTATGTCCATGACGGCGTACTCTGTGTACTTCTAGGGTAAAGGAGAGGCCTCTTGGCCTCCCCCTTCCACCTCAAACTGGACGTGAAGTTCTCCCTCATCCAGCTTACCGAGGGGCTTCACCTCGCAGCATTCGGC
>JAJYKR010000054.1 GCA_021788415.1 archaeon | reverse complement strand
AGGGCTCGCCAGGGTCCCAGAGATTACCGAGCCGCTCAAGGAAGATGCGGTGGCGAGGTTAGGGCTTCTTCCAACGCCGAGCACGAGGAGCTTCGAGGTGCTCTTCGACCGAGGGGCCACCAGCATCCTCCTTTCGGCCAAGTCCCGCCGGGACCTCACGGGCTACAAGGAGACCCTTGAATCGGTCTACGGGGCTCTGAGCACGGTGGGAGTTCCAGCAAAGCCCAGATTCTTGAAGGACATTCCAAACCTCCTGAACCTGGAGCCCTCTAGCGACATCCGGCGTTAAAGCCCCGCAGCGCCCCTTCGTTCGGTTCCGTATGGGTCCGGCCCTTACCAGCGAAGACATGCACTTCCACATGCTCGTCGTCGGGGGGACAGGTAGCGGAAAGACCAACGCGGTTCTCTACATGCTGAAGCTCCTCTTCGACAAGAAGGAAGCCGGCAGGCCCCTGCCCGCCCTGTTCCTCTTCGACCCCGGAGGGGACGCGTCAATCGACCTATTGCGTGCAATCCCAATGGCCGAATGGGACGGCCGCGTTGCCCTCTTGGACCCGCAGTACGTCACCTTCGGCTTCAACCTCCTCTCCCTGCCCGAGGAGCTGACCCAGGAGGAGAAAGCCGAGGTTCTCCAGACCCAGGTGGAGGAGTTCGCCGTGCTCCTTTCTGACGTCTTCAACACCGACGCCAGCAACGCGCCCCGCCTGATGTGGATCTTCAAGGGCGCCCTCTACTACCTCTACACTTTCACCGACGACCCCACGCTCTGGGACCTGTACAACCTGGTGCTGCAGTTCACCAAAGAGAGCGCGGCAGAGGTGGAGACCCTCCTCAGACAGAGGGTGAAGGACGTCGTGGTCATCCGGGAGACCATGGAGGCGATTTCGAAGCTCTCCAAGGAGGCATACATGCCCGTCCTCAACAGGATATCCAACTTCGTCCTCCCGCCGTCGTCCGTGACGTTCCGGACGTTCTGCTCGCGGAAGTCGACCATCGACCTGGAGAAGCGGATGGAGCCGGGCAGCCTCACCATCTTCAGGATACCCTCCAGCCTCCCGAACGAGTTCAGGAGGATTTTCGCCTCTGCCGTGGTGATGAAGCTCTATTTCGCCAGCCTGAAGCGCGCGAAGAGGCTCGAGAGGGCAGGGGAGCAGCCCGTCGCCAGGACGCCGGTGATCCTGGCCGCAGACGAGTTCAGGGACATCGCGCAGCTAAAGATCCTCAAGACCGTCCTTTCGCAGTCCAGGAAGTACGGCCTCTACCTCTGGATGGTCGCCCAGACCCTTTCAGAAATCCCAGACGACCTGACGAGCTCCATCCAATCCAACGTCGGGTCAGTCCTGGCATTCAGGGGGAGCCCGGACGACGCCCGCAAGCTAGCCAAGCTGCTGCACCCCCAGAAGACCGAGGCGGTCGAGTCGACCATCCCAGCCCTGGAGGACTATGCCGCCGTAGTAAGGAAGAGGCCCGTGGGGGGGAGGCCTACGGAGCCCCCATTCAGGGTCACCTTCCCAAGGCTTCACGAGCCTATGGCCTCCTTCGCCGAGGGGATGGGCTACATCAAGGCTGACATGGAGAAGCTCTACGGGGGCACCGCCGGAGACACCGGCCTCGTCTTCAGGGAAGAGCAGAAGAAGGCGAAGGCGGCCCGAGGGGACTGCCCCCTGGGGGGCCCGCTCCAATGGATGCCCTTGGCCTACCTCCACCGCATCGGGACCGAGATACCTTTCCGCCAGTTGGCTGACATATTCGAGCAGCGCTGCGGCTGGGAGGCAAGCATCCTCCAATCTGGGCTCAACTACCTCACCGACAGGGCGTACGCGAAGGCCGAAGCGAAGTCCGGCCAGCTCTACCAAGGAATGGACCCGGGCACGGGCCAGCCGATGTGGAAGGAGCCGGAAACGGAGGCCGAGAAGATGCAGGCCAGGCAGGTCTACTACTCGATCTTGGATGCAGCCCAGGAGAAATTCTTCCGGTTCGACCTTGACAGATGGGCGAAGTCAGGGAGGGTGGGAGGTCCGCTCCACGTCAAGGCCATGCTCGCACTCCTCGAGGAGTTCTGGGAGAAGGGGTACTGGTGCGCCTTCGACCGGGGGGACAGGGAGGGCCCGTTCCCTGACATACTGTACTCCGAGCCCCTCGTGATCAAGGCGAGGGGGAAGGAGGGCCGGATAGTGGGCCGCATCAGCACAGAGGAGTGGGAGAAGCGACGTACCGCCGTGGAAGTGGAGATATCCCCCTCGAAGAACCCTGAGCAGGTCCGGGACAACTACACCAAGAACTTCACCCTCTACCAGTGGGTGACATTCGTCGTGGTGGCCAGGCCCCAGATTCCCGAGGTCAGGGAGATCCTCGCGGACAAGGACAAGGCTACCTATGACGTGATGTACAAGCCCATCGGGCTCCCGGAGGACGAACTGAAGAAGCTGGTCGACCAAGGGGATGTCGCGCCTACCAAAGCGAGCCCAGAGGCCAATCAGAACCCGTATCCCGCGTCTTCGGTGGTTCCATCAGACCTCCACGACAACGAGCTGCACCTGCTCTCCCTCATGCTGTCCTTCGGATACACTAGCAAGGCGCAGCTCGCGTCAGATCTGGACGTAGACGAGAGGACGGTGGCCCGGTAT
>JAJYKR010000053.1 GCA_021788415.1 archaeon | reverse complement strand
TAGAGAAGACCGAGTGCTCCGCAGAGATCAGGATCAACGACCCCCAGCAGATGCAGCAGTTCATGGACGAAGAGACGAGCATCCTGAAGGGGATGGTCGAGAAGGTCCAGGGTGCCGGAGCGAACGTGCTCATCTGCCAGAAGGGGATCGACGACCTTGCACAGCACTTCCTTGCGAAGGCTGGGATACTGGCGGTCCGCAGGGTCAAGGAGAGCGACATGACGAAGCTCGGAAAGGCCACCGGGGCAAGGATCGTAACGAACCTTGATGACCTGACGGGGAAGGACCTGGGATACGCGAAGCTCGTGGAAGAGAGGAAGCTGGAAGATGACAAGTGGGTGTTCGTCGAAGGCGCGAAGAATCCGAAGGCCGTCAGCATCCTCGTGAGAGGTGGGACGCAGAGGGTCGTGGACGAAGCCGAGAGGGCCCTCCATGACGCCATCATGGTGACCAAGGATGTGGTCGAGCTCCCCGCCGTGGTCGCAGGGGGCGGGGCGCCAGAGGAGGAGGTGTCGGTTCAGCTGCGGACCTGGGCCCAGAAGCTGAGCGGGAGGGAGCAGCTGGCGGCGCTGAAGTTCGCGGATGCCATGGAGAGCATCCCGCTCACCCTGGCGGAGAACGCAGGGATGGACCCCATCGACACTCAGGTCGACCTCAGGGCCAGGCACGGCAAGGAGGGGAAGTGGTACGGGGTGGACGCCCTCAACGGGAAGGTGGCCGACATGTACGCGAAGTCGGTCTGGGAGCCGCTGGCGGTCAAGCTGCAGATACTCCGAGCGGCGACGGAGGCGGCGTCGATGATACTCAGGATCGACGACGTCATAGCCGCGAGCAAGATGAAGGGGCCCCCGGGGCCTCCAGGCGGAGGCGGAATGGGTGGCATGGGCGGCATGCCCCCGATGTAGTTTAGGAAAGTTCGACCTCGGTATAGGACCGGCCGGACCGCCTCGCTTTGTCGTAGATCATGCTGGCGACCGCGACGTCTTCCAGCGCGACCCCGCCCGACTTGAACAGGGTCCGTCCGCTGGCCTTCGCCCTGCCCGCGGCCACCGCGCCGAGCTCCAGGGCAGAGCTCCACGAGAACCTTCCTGCTTCGGCTGCCAGGATGAGGTCCCCGTACTCTGTCCTCCCCTGGGGGATGTCGTCCACCACCACCGTGTCGAACGAGCCCACTGCGGCAGGGGAAGCTTCGGACCGGGAAGGGACGTTGCTTCCGCAGAGGTTCAGGTGCGAGACGGAACCTAGCATCCGGTCGGTGATGAACGGTCTGTCGGAGGACGTTATCGAGGACGCTACGTCCGCGCCGTCCAGGGCCTCCGCCGGAGAGTCTCTCGCCGAGGCGTCGTAGCCCTTCGCCGCGAGCTGCTTGGCGAAGGAAGCCCTGTGCTCCTTGCTCGGGCTCCAAACCCTCAGCTCCTCCACTCTGACGACCGCCGACAGGGCGAGGGCCTGGGTCAGCGCCTGCCTGCCCGACCCCATGACGGCCGCCTTCACGGAAGTGCCGCGGAAGAGGTGCTTCGTCGCAACCCCCGACGCGGCTCCCGTCCGGTACCGCCCGAGGACGTTCGCACCCATGACAGCCAGCGGAGTCGAGTCGGAGGAATCGGTGAGGATGATGACAAATTTCGTCCCTGCCTTCGAGGACATGTAGGCCTTCAGCCCACCGCGACGGAGGTAGGCCAGGTTGGCGTGCATGACGTTCAGGACGGACTCGTGCCCTGCCGACCTCCCCCTTGCCGAGTTGGACGCCTCTCCCATCCCCTGCCGCCTGAAGGCCTCCTCGACGGAAGCAACGACCTCCTTCATGTCGATGAGGTCCTGCACTTCCTTTTCCGAGAGGATCAGGGCCAAATGGCTATGATTCTTCTTCCTTCTTTTCTTCCGCCTCGGGCTTCCCCCACCGCCCGACCTTCGGGAGGGACTTCGTCCTGAAGAGGGCCATCCCCTGCTGGTAGCGCTGGAGCTCGACCTCAAGGAACCTGATGTCAGACATCAGCGAGGCGGTCCGCTTTTCTGTCCCTTTCTTGCCCGTCAGCTCTGCGAGCATCGCCTTCTTGTCGTCGACCATCTTCGCCAGGAGCTGCTCGTACTCGGTGGTCATCTGGGTGGCGAACGCCGGCGCGTTCGAAAGTATAAAGGCGTTATCCGCAAGCGGAGGCCATGCGGCCGCAGCTCTTCTTCGGCGGTCTCCTGGTCGCGCTGATGGGGGCCGGGTTCTATCTGCTTTCGCTTCCCTTCGTGTACTTCTGGAGCATCCCCTTTGGCATCGCAGGGCTCATCATGATGGCCGCGAGTCTCTTCCTCCCCGAGACGGAGGGGCCGCTGAGGCCGCCTGAAGGGTTCAGGTTCTGCCCATATTGCTCGACCGCAGTCCCGCTCGGCGCCGCCCGGTGCCCCCACTGCAACGGGGTGCAGCCCAGGGAGGGATGAGGGTGAGCGGAGTCCGGCGGAGCGCCTCCGAGAGGAAGCTGGTTGCCACCGACGTCGTCGAGTTCAGGGGCCACGCCATGGTGAGGGCTTCGCACCCGACCACCATAGAGGTCACCACCGAAGAGTATCTCACCGAGAACGGAGACTGCATAGTGGGAGTGGGAGCCTCGAAGGGGTGCGCCGGGCTGGACGCTGCGACCAAGGAGGCGGTCCGGAGGCA
>JAJYKR010000009.1 GCA_021788415.1 archaeon | reverse complement strand
TCGCCCTCTTCGGCTTCAGCGACTTCAAGGGGTCGTACCTGCTCAACGAAGGAAGCAGCAGCGGGAGGGTCTCCGTCACCTTCGAGACCGACGGGATCCAGTACAGCATCGAGCGGAGCCTGAAGGCCAAAGGCAAGGACGTCGTCCAGGACGAATGCCGCATATCGACGTCAGGAGAGTGGGAACGTCTTTCGCCCAGCGACCTCAAGGAGAGGGTCGTCTCGATCCTCGGATTCAACGAGCCGACCCACCCCAAGGCGGAGACCTTGGTCTACCGCTACGCCGTCTTCACCCCCCAGGAACAGATGAAACAAATCCTCACCCAGAACTCCGAGGAGCGCCTCCAGGTCATCCGCCGGGTCCTAGGCGCCCAGAGCTACCAGACCGCTGCCGAGAACTCCGAGACAGTCGAGAAGAAGTTGAGGGACGCCGCTCGCGACCGCAGGATGGCGGCCGAGGACCTGGAGGAAAAGAAGGACGAGATGGAGGAGGTGTCGCAGGCGATCGCCCGCCTCGAGGAAGAGATTCCCCGGACCGAGCGCAGGCAGGCGGCAGCCGCGAAGCTGGTCCGGGACCTGGACGCCAGATGGAGAGAGTCCCTCCTCGACCGCGAGGAGCTCGGAAGGGCCGAGGCCAGGATTCCCAGGCTGGAGGAGGACATCACCGACCTCAAGGATCAGATGGCGGAGGGCGAAGAGAGACTCCGAGGACTCGAATCGCAGCTAGCCAACGAAATCGACCCTGTCATCACGAAGTTCGAGGCAAGCACCCGCCCTAGCGTGGGTTCGAAGGAAGCCGAGACGACGCTGAATCAGGCGAAGGAAGCGCTCACACAGCTCAGGGATTCGAAGAGGGTGCTGGAGGAGGACATCGAGAGGGCCCGGGACCTGGTCGAGAAGGGAGTGTGCCCGCTCTGCGGTCAGAGGATCTCAGGAGACTTTCATACGAAGACCGAGCACTCCCAAAGAGAGCTCGCGAAGTTGGAGGTGCAGATCTCCTCCACAGGGGGCGAGGTCGACAGGCTGGCGAGGCAGCTGGAGTCGGCCAAGACCTTCGAAGAGTCAGAGAAGGAGTTCCAGAGGGCTTCAAAGGAGAAGTCGAGACTCGAGAAGGAACTCTCTTCCGGCCGAAAGAAGCTGCAGCAGGACAACATGAAGCTGTCCAAGGCGCTGTCGGAGCTGAAGGAAGCGGCAGCCAAGGTCAAGGAGACCGGCGCGCTGTCCGAGCAGATAGCCGAGCTTGAGACGAAGCTCAACGGCGCGAGGAATGACGAGAAAGCCGCGGCCCTTGAGCTCACCCAGGCGAAGACCGAATTGGCCCGCTCCTCCAGAGAACTGGAACGCCTTTCTGCCGAGGTGAAGAAGAAGGAAGCTTCCACAGCGGAGGCACGGCGCCTGGCCACCTACCAGAACTGGCTCGCCGAGTACTTCAGGCCGACCGTCGAGCTGATCGAGAAGCAGACGCTCTCCCAGGCGGCTGCCAGGTTCAACGATCACTTCCAGCGCTTCTTCACCGCCTTGGTCGACGACCCAGACATGGTCGTCAGGGTGAAGGAGGACTTCTCACCCGTCTTCGAGAGGGAAGGGTTCGAGCAGGACTTCGAGGCCCTGAGCGGAGGGGAGCGGACGAGCATGGCTCTGGCTTACAGGTTCGCCCTCAACTCTGTGGTGAAGGAGACGGTCTCTTCGAGGCCCGAGCTGGTGATACTAGACGAGCCGACGGACGGCTTCAGCAAGGAGCAGGTCTTCAAGATGAGGGGGCTCCTCGACGAGCTCGACTCCCGGCAGGTCATCCTGGTGTCGCACGAGAAGGAACTCGAGTCCATGGCCGACCACATATTCAGGGTGGAGAAGAAGAACGGGAGCTCTGTCGTCACAGGAGTCGGAGCCTAGGTCTCGCAGCTGGCGGGGCATCCATGCGTCCGGACTGGAACCACACCCGCCGCTCTGGTAAGCAGGCGTAAATCACACTGAACCTCACTGGAAACCATGAGAAATACAACGGTCGCTGTACTCCTCATCGCACTCGTCGTTGCTGGAGCCAGCACGGGATACTGGTTTGGCGTGAATTCTCGCAAGACTCAGACGACAACCTCAACCACGAGCAGCGCGGTCCAACCATGCGGGGACAGCGTCGTGCAGCCCAGCGACACACACATGATCCCTGTTCTCCTCATGCAACCAGGCACCACCGCCTACGCATGCGTGACCTACCAGACCTATTGGAAAGGGGACCCCCTCTACGACTGGGCAGCCTCCCCCGGCAGGCCCTTCGGCCCCTATCAGTTCTACCCGTTCGACGTGGCCAACGAGCAATGTGCATCAAATGGGTGCTGGCCCGACGTTTCCAACGCCTTCGAGGTCAGTGTTCTCCCCGCAACCGTCAACCTCACGGCCTACTCTGATTACGTGGTAGTCCTCTACACCATAACTGCTCTCGCCAACTCGACCGGTTATTACAGCAACTCCGTCCCGTATTTCACCTTCGACTCACTCCCCATGGCGGTAGGGCACGCCGCCTCGGATGTGAGCGGTTCGGATTTCGGGCCGCTCATCAATCCGGTTGGCCTGTTACTTCCCATGCATCCTGTCTCGTTGAGCGTCAGCGGGATGGGCGTCATTTATCTCGAGCAGTGGTAGCGTAACAAGAGCCCTGCCGCTGGTTCAGAACCGGCCGAGACCGCAGAGGCATTCCGCGCAGGTGGTCATCTTCCCGCAGACGGCGCACTTCTCGAACGAGTGGTAGTGATCGTCAAAGTCCTTGTTCTCCGGACACTCCAGGTCGTTCCTACAGACGAACATCCGGACGTCCTGGCCAGAGCCTCCACATTAACCTGCGATAAGGCGGAAAATGAGAGGAAAAGGACCCAGCGAGAGGAGTTCCCTCCTCCCACCGGGATCACGACGCGTCCCGGCGATAGTCCTCCTTCTGTTCTAGACGGGATTCCGCTCAGCGGCCTACCCTGGCCTCTTGCAGGCCTTTCATCGGCCACGTTTGGCCTTGCTCCGCACGGGTCAGCCGTTTCATCCCGCTTCCCACCGACCTCAAGGTCGCCCTATCATCGCCCGCGATGGGCCGGGTCTCGTTTCTGTTCTGGAGCCGACCGTCTCCGGTCGCGCCTCCTGGCGCCGTGCGTCCTGCTGTGAGGGAGGAACTTCCCCAGGAGATCCCCGTGGCCCGTCCACCGGCTCGCGTCGAGCGGACCGACCGGGCTCGCCGTTTAAACGCTTGCCTGCTCGAAAAGCTGAGGGAAGTACTCCCTCTGGGCTTGGATGACCTTCCCTTCTGTGCGCGCCTTTCGGTACGACTCCAGGGGCTCCTGGTTCAGGGTGATGAAGTTCGGGCCCCACTTGTAGATAGAAAGGTATCGAGAGGCCTCCTCCACCTCCCCTAGGATGTACATCGTCGCCGCCACAGCCTCGAGGGAGCTAAGCACCCCCGCCCTGGAGTAGTTGGTCGGGTTGGCCGCAAGCAGCACTGGGAGCCGCCTGTGCTTCCCTCCGAGCTTCCTGAAGAACACCTCCTGGGCCAGGTTCCACGAAGCGTCGACGACGAGGACCGACTTCGCCACCCTGTCGGGAGGGGAGAGCATCCGGTGTGCCCAGGGGTTGAGAACTATCACCTTGTCCGATGCGTGGAACTTCCTGCTCACCCCCCTGGCCAGGCCCATGTTGATCATCTTCCGGGCGGTGCACTTCGTCGGGTCGTCCTGCCCCATCTCGAGGGCGAAAACTCCGAGCATCGATGTTCAGTTCCGGGTGGGTTTCGGCTCCCTTAAGGTGGTGTCGGTGGTGTCTGCCCGGCCGACCCCCTTTGACGCCGATGTAGCCACGGGCCCCTGCCTACGACGCGCCGAGCAGACGGTGCCATCGCCATCGAAATATCCCGCCAATCGCCGCCCCGAGTCGTACCGTCGCACGTGTGCCTACACGTCTTCTACAAGTAAGGAGCAACGGTTATTACCGCTCGCCGATATACAGGGGGAGAGGAAGTGACTGGATATTCCCCAAGCTTTTGTGCTCGTAAACGCTGACCTTGGGGCTGAGGAGGACCTCCTGAAGAAGCTCAGGGAGATCCCCAACGTCAAAGAGGTCTACGTAGTCTACGGCGTCTACGACATCGTCGCCCGCGTCGAAGCGGACACCATGGAGAAGGTCAAAGAGACCATCACCTGGCACATACGCCGCCTCGACAAGGTGAGGAGCACCCTCACCATGATCGTCGTCGAAGCATAGCTCCGTCCCACGCTAAAATAGGCCCCGGCACGTGATCGTCCTGTGCGTTTCCTCGTAGGCATCGACGACACCGACTCTTCCCGGGGGTGGTGCACGACCTACCTCGCATTTCGCATCGCGGCCGACCTCGGCCCGGAAGTGAAGGTCCTCCCCTATCCACGACTGGTCAGGCTCAACCCCAACATCCCGTTCAAGACGAGAGGCAACGCCGCGGTGTGCTTGGAGGTCGAAGGCCAAGATTCGGGGGCCGTGTTCGAATCGGTCTCGAAAAAGGTGAGCGAGCTCTCGGACGTGGAGGGGGGAGCGAACTCCGGGATGGTGCTCGTGGAAAGGAGCTCCCGCGAGTTCGAGCTGCTCTACCTCGAGGCTCTCAGAGGAATGGTGAGCCCGCACAGGGTCCGCAAGCTCCTCCGGAGCGTCGGGGCGAAGTCATTCGAGCTCGGGAACGGGATGGGGATCGTCGGAGCAGCGAGCTGCATTGGCTTCTCCGACCGGTCCGACCACACATTCGAGCTGATCGCCTACAGGCGCAAGGAGTTCTGGGAGACCAGGCGCACGGTGGACAGCGCCTCCGTCAGAGAGATGGACTCGAAGACGTTCCCCCACACGATCAACAACTACGACTACCAGAAGAGGAAGGTCCTCATCGCCCCCCACGGCCCTGACCCGGTGTTCTGCGGCATTAGGGGGGATTCCCCGCGGAGCGTGTCCGATGCTTTCCATATGCTGAGGATTGACGAGCCTTTGCAGGGCCACATAATCTACCTCTCCAACCAGCACACGGACGCCCACCTCCAGAAGCCGCTCCTCTGGAAGGTCTACTCGTCAGGGTGGGTCGATGGCACGGTCGATTCTGTGAGCACCGGGACAGGAGGGCACGTGTACGTGGTCCTGAACGCAGAGGGGAGGACCCGGATCGCCGCGGCGTACGAGCCGACGGGGGACCTGAGGAGGACCGCGAGGCTCCTCCATCCCGGGGACAGGATCAGGGCGTTCGGCGGTGTCAGGCGGGGCACGTCGCTGCACCCGTCGGTCCTCAACATGGAGAAGTTCCAGCTGAAGTCGAAGGGCTCCCTTCCAAAGGGGACCTACATCTCGTCCCCTCGGGCCAACAGGCATCTCACGAAGCCGTTGACCAGGTACGGGAGGGAGGACCGCACGCGGGCCGCGCCCATGACAGGGTGGCTCGAGTCCGCGCCTACGCGGCCCCTAGTGCTTGCTTGAAGTCAGCGACCAGGTCTTCCGGATCCTCGATGCCCACCGAAACCCTCACCAGGGTCTCAGGGATGCCTGTCTCGGCCCTCGCCTTGGCAGACATCTGCGTGTGGGTCATGTTGTAGGGCTGGGACACCAAGGTCTCGACCCCTCCCAGGCTCGCTGCGAGGGTCGCCACCTTCACCGACTCCGTGAAGCGCATGGCGTCCTTCGTCGTCCCCTTGATCTCGAAACTCAGCATCCCGCCGAAGGCCTTCATCTGCCTCCTCGCCAGCTGGTGCTGTGGATGGGTCTTCAGCCCCGGATAGTGCACCGCCTTCACCTTCCTGTGGGTCGACAGGAACTCCGCGAGGGCCATGGCGTTGGCGTTCTGCTGACGCACCCTCAGGGCCATCGTCTTCATGCCGCGGAGGATGAGCCAGGCGGGGAAGGGGTCCATCGTCCCTCCGAACTCCCTCCTCCTCATCTTGATCGTGTGGGTCTTCGCCCTGTCGGCCACCGCCGCCCCTGCGATGAGGTCCGCATGGCCGTTGATGTACTTCGTCACGCTGTGGAGGACGACGTCGGCCCCAAGGTCGATGGGGTTCTGGTTGATTGGGGATGCGAAGGTGTTGTCCACCATCAGGACCGCTCCGTTCTTGTGGGCGAGCCTGGCCGCCCTCGGGATGTCCACCAGCTTCATGGTCGGGTTGGTGGGGCTCTCGATGTAGACGATGCCCGTGCTCTTCTTCATCCCCCTTTCCAGGGCGGAGTCCTCTGTGTCGACGAGGTCGGCGGAGAACCCTATCTCAGGCAGGATGTCGTGCAGGAGCCCGTAGGTGCCGCCGTAGAGGTCTTTGATGGCGAGCACATGGGTCCCCTTCTTCAGGAATGCGAAGACGGCAGTCGATATCGCAGCCATTCCCGAGGAGAAAGCCGAACCTTCGTCCCCGCGCTCCATCGCGGCGATCTTCTTTTCGAGGGCGACGACCGTCGGGTTCTCCCACCTGGAGTAGGTGTACCCCTTTTCGCCGAACCCTGCGACAGCTTTGGGGACGTCTTCGGCCCTCCTGAAGCCGAAAGTTGAGGTCTCGTAGATCGGCACTGTGATCGAGCCCGTCTGCGCGTCCAGGGGCTCGGACTCGTGGACAGACTTCGTCGAATCCCCGGCCAAGTCGGTTGCGCCTCCGGGGCCTGGTGTAAATACGTAACGAAAGCTGCGTCGCTTAGGCTGCAGGCGCCATGTGGAAGCGCCGGGACGAAGCTAGGCGAACCCGTTCTGTTCCGCGATCTCGACTAGGGAGTCTATCATCTCTGCAGAGTCGTTGGGGGACTTGCACCTGACAAGCTCAGCCCCGCGCTCCCTGGCCCATCCCCTGGCCTCGATGTCAATGTCGTACAGAATCTCCAGGTGGTCCGAGACGAAGCCGATGGGGGCGGAGATGAACTTTCTCTCCCCCTTTTCGTAGAGGGACTCGAGATGGTCCAGTATGTCGGGGCCGAGCCAGGGTTCCCCCGTCTTGCTCTGGCTCTGGAACGTGAAGCTCCAGTCTTTCCATCCCGCCTCGCTTGCGATGAGCCCGGAGCTCTCCAACAGCTGGTCCCTGTATGGGTCCCCCTCCCTGATGATCCGCTCCGGGAGGCTGTGGGCAGAGAAGACCAGGGACGCGTCCGAGCTTGCGGCCTTGCCCGCTTCCCTGACGCGGCTTGCCCACATCGAAATCATCCTCGGGTTCCTGTGCCAGGACTTCACGAAACTGACCTTCATTGGGGCACCAAGCTTTTGGTTCCCTTCGTCGACCGCCCTGGCGTACCCCCCGATGCTGATGCTAGAATAGTGGGGGGCCAGGGCGATGCAGAGCAGCTCGGTCACCCCGCTGGCGCTCGCCTCCTTCACCACGTCCGCGATGAACGGGGGAGAGTGCTTCATCCCTGCGAAGACCTTCGCCCCGCCCCTCTCCCGAAGGGCGCTCTCCAGGCCGGCCGCCTGTCTCTCCGTGATCCCAAGCAGCGGGGACGAGCCGCCTATGGCCCTGTACCTCGAGACCAGGTCCTCGAGCTGCTCCGGCGAAGGCTTCGTCCCTCTTCTGATGTGGGTGTAGTAGGACTCCACCTGATCCAGGGACGAGGGCCCTCCGTAGGCCATTACGAGGATCCCCTTCACTTCCTCCCCGCGCTCCTGTGCACCACGTCCACTATCTGCTTCAGATTCTCGGGGGGCGTCTCCCTGAGCACCCCGTGCCCCAGGTTGAACACATGCCCCCTCCTCCCCGAAGTCTTCCGGAGAATCTCCTCCACCCCCTTCTCCATCACCCTGCCCCCGGCCGCTGCCGCTGCCGGGTCGAGGTTCCCCTGGACGCCCTTCTTCCCTCCGCTCCGCTCCCACACGGTCTCGATGGGGACCCTCCAGTCGACGCTCAGGACGTCGCACCCCGTCTCCGCGAACTCCTCGAGAAGGGAGGACGAGTCTGCGCAGAAGTGTATCGCCGGGACCTTCTTCCCGACCCCCCTGAATATCTCGGTGCTGTAGCGCTTGACGTAGGCCGAGTAATCGGCCGGGGACAGGCACCCGACCCAGCTGTCGAAGAGCTGCACCGCGCTCACCCCTTGCCTGATCTGGGCCCTCAGATACTTCACGACAAGCTCCGTCAGCCGAGACTCCAGGAGCTTCCACGTCTCAGGATCGGAATACATCATCTTCTTCGTGAGGCGGAACTCCCGGCTAGGAGCGCCCTCTATGAGGTAGCTCGCCAGAGTGAACGGCGCCCCCGAGAAGCCTACGAGCGGGACGCCGTCCAGCTTCTCCGTCGCCAGGGAGATGGTGCGGAGGACGTTGCCGACGTGGCTCTCCGGGTCGAACTCCCCCAGGCGCTCGACGTCCTCCTTGCTCCTGATCGGGTTATCTACGACCGGTCCCAGGTTCTCTTCAATCCTGAACTTCACCCCGACGCCTTCGAGAGGGAGCATTATGTCGGCAAACATTACGGCCGCGTCCACCCCCAGCTGCCTCACCGGGTCCACAGTGACGTCGGAAGCGAGCTCCGGGTCTTTCGCTATCTCGAGGATTCCCTTCTCGGATCTCAGCTTCCTGTAGCTGGGCAGGTACCTCCCGGCCTGGCGCATGAACCAGACCGGCGTCCGGTCCACCCGCTTCATGCGACAGGCGTCCACGAATGCGCTGCTCATCTGCCGCCCATCTCCTTGAACGCCTTGCCCGCCCGGGCCACGGTCGCTTCGATGGCGTCCGCACGGTGGGCAAGGGAGACGAAGGCGGTCTCGTAGGCGGACGGGGCGAGGTACACCCCTGACTCGAGCATCTTCCAGAAGAAGGCGCGGTACGCCTCCGGGTCGGCCTTCTTCGCCTCGGCGTAGTTCCCCACCGGGCGCTTTGAGAAGAAGAGCCCCACCATCGACCCGACCCTGTTGATGCGCAGGTCGACCCCCGCTCTGGCAGCGCCCGACTCCAGCCCATCCGCCAGGGCCTTCGACCGCCTCTCCAGGGTGCCGAATTCCCGCGGACCGAGCAGTCCCAGGGTCCTCAGCCCTGCAGCCATGGCCACCGGGTTCCCTGACAGGGTCCCTGCCTGATACACCGGCCCTTCGGGAGCCACCATCTCCATGATCTCCTTCCTCCCGCCGTAAGCGCCGACCGGGAAGCCTCCCCCTATGATCTTCCCCAGGGTCGTGAGGTCCGGTTCCACCCCGTAGAGCTCCTGGGCGCCTCCGGGTCCGACCCTGAACCCTGTGATCACTTCGTCGAATATCAGCACGGCACCGGCGTCCGTGCACTTCTTCCTCAGCAGGCGGAGGAACCCGTCCGCCGGGGGGACGACCCCCATGTTGCCAGCCACTGGTTCCACTATCACCGACGCGACCTTCCCTCCCTCCTTGCTGAACTCCGCCTCGACGGCCTCCAGGTCGTTGAACGGCAGAGTCACGGTGTCTGCCACCGAGCCATCCGTCACCCCCGCTGAGGCTGGGAGGTCCAGGGTTGCCATCCCTGATCCCGCCCTGGTGAGGAACTGGTCAGCGTGGCCGTGGTAGCACCCTTCGAACTTCACCATCTTCGACCGCCCTGTGAACCCTCTCGCAGCCCTCAGGGCGGACATGGTCGCCTCGGTCCCGGAGTTCACGAAGCGCACTTTGTCGACGGAAGGGAAGGATGCACGAATCCTCTCGGCGAGGAGGATCTCCTCCTTTGTGGGGGCGCCGAAGCTCGTCCCCTTCTTCATCTTCGCGGTCACGTAAGCCAGCACCCTCCTGTCGGCGTGGCCGAGTATCAGCGCCCCCCAGGAGCAGACGTAGTCGGTGTAACTGTTGCCGTCCTCGTCCCATATGCTGGCCCCCTTCCCCCTGGCGATGAACCTCGGCGTCCCGCCTACCGACTTGAACGCCCTGACCGGGCTGGAGACGCCTCCGACCATGACCCCGGAGGCCCGCCTGAAGAGGTCCGCCGACTTCCCCTGTTCCATGCGCCCACGCTATCCCAGGAGTCTGACCATCGTGCGGGGGTCCACCGACACACAGGTGAATATCGGGGTTTCCCGTTCGGTGTATTTGCTCGCGTCGGAGGACCGCAGCTCCTCCACCAGCTCAAGGAACTCGGCGGGGTCGTCCCCTTCGAAGGCGAGGACGAACTCCTGGTCGTCGAGCCCGAAGGAATAGCCTGTGTTGATCTTGATGGACGGGTACTTGTGGCCGATCTTGAAGTGCTCGGCCATTATCCTCTGTCGTTCCACGAAGGGGACTTTGTACCACTCCCTCTTCTTCACCAGCGGATAGACGAAAGCGTACTTCCTCCTCGTCCCCTCGTCCCCCTCCCCCTCCTGGCCAGGATGCGTGTGCGAGCCCAGGTACTTCGACCTCCTGGTCATCGCCAGGAACGAGTGAGGGACGTCCAGGTGCTTGCCGAGCCCCGTGGAGAGCAGCTCCGCGACGAACTCCTGAATCGGCGCCAGGTCCTCAGCTACGACCCAGAGCATGAAGTCGACGTCCCCGCGGGTACCCACGAGGCTGTAGGTGCGGACGTCGAGGGTCCGGGAGTGCTTCTCGAGGACCCCCAGGGCCTCGCTCGCCCCCTGCGACTTCTCTTTCTCGCCGAGGGACCTCCACTCTCTACCGGCCTTGAAGAAGACGTAGCGCATGAGCTTCCTCTTCCCTTGTTCTTCAGGAGGTTCACTGGCCGCGTGCTCCTCCATCACCACCCCTCCATCCACTCCGCAGCCTGCTCGGCGAAGTAGGTTATGATGAGGTCAGCACCCGCGCGCCTTATCCCGGTCAGCACCTCCTGCACCGCCTGCTTCTCGTCGAGCCATCCGTTGAGGGATGCAGCCTTGATCATCGAGTACTCCCCACTGACGTTGTACGCGGCCAGAGGGAGGTCGAAATTCCTCCTCGCCTCCGATATTACGTCCAGGTAGGCGAGGGCCGGCTTCACCATGACCATGTCCGCCCCCTCCACGATGTCCTGCCGTATCTCCCTCATCGCCTCCCTCCTGTTCCCCGGCTGCATCTGGTAGCTGCGCCTGTCCCCGAAGGAAGGGGCGGAGCCCGCAGCGTTCCTGAATGGCTTGTAGAAGGCAGAGGCGTGCTTCGCCGAGTACCCCATCACAACCGCGTCCTCCATCCCTGCTTCTTCGAGGGCCTTCCTTATCGCGAGCACCTGGCCGTCCATCATGGCGCTCGGTGCGACGACGTCGGCTCCCGCCCTGGCGTATTCGACCGCCGCCCTTGCAAGGAGAGGGAGGGTCTTGTCGTTGTCCACATCCTCGCCCGACAGGACTCCGCAGTGGCCGTGGGAGGTGTACTCGCACATGCACACATCAGCCATCACGACGAGCTCAGGGAAGCTCGGCTTGACCGCAGCCAGAGTCCTTGGGACGACTCCTTCCTTGGCGTAGGCCCCGGTCCCCCCCTCGTCCTTCCTGTCGGGGACGCCGAACAGGAGAATGCTCCGGAGCCCGAGTCCGGTGAGCCTCTCAAGGTACGGGGGGAGCTCGTCGATGGAATAGCGCGACACCCCCGGCATGCCGTCAATCTCCTCGACCCTGTGCTTCCCTTCGGTCACGAAGACCGGGACGATCAGCATGTCCCGGTGAAGCCGGGTCTCTTTTAGCATCCTGCGGATGGACTCGGTCCTCCTGAGGCGGCGCGCCCTGTTCTCTATCCTGAAGCGCTGCCCTTCAAGCATCTACCATCATCTCCCCGATCTTTTCGGCCAGGGCTTCGAGCGTGTGCTCCTTCGCGAACACGACCGACCTGAACCCTGCACGGCTCGCGGCGCGTGCCGTGACTGGCCCTATGCAGGCAGCCGTCGCCCTTCCGGTGAGTTCCCTGAACTCAGACCTGCCAAGCCTCCGGCGGAAGCCCTCGACCTCCGAAGGGCTCGCGAAGGCTATTACCCTGGCTTTTCTCATCAGATCGGACTCGACCGGGCCCGGGACGAACATTGTATGGTACGCCGCCACCTCTTCGACCTCGATGCCCCGCCTTCCGAGCGACTCCGCCAGGCTCCTGTCACCAATGTCCGCCCGCATGAGAAGGACGCGCGACCCCTCCTTGGCGGGCAGCCCTTCGCCTAGGGCCGACGTCAGGAACTCCGAGGGGACGTATTCGGGCTCGATCCCAATCTCCTGCAGGGCAGATTCAGTCTTCGACCCGACGGCCGCGAATCTCGGGCCGAGCTCCTCCGCGTCCATTCCCAGAGCCTTCAGCCTCCTCCCGAAAGCGGCCACAGCCCTCGGCGATGTGAACGCGACCCAATCGAAGCGGGAGATGTTGGCAATCGCCGAATCGACCGCAGCCCAGGATTCAGGATCTTCAAACCCGATCGCCTCGACAGAACCTGCTTCGATTCCCCGCCTGGACAGCATCCGCTTCAGCTCCACGTTACCTTCTCGCGATCTCGCCACCACGACCTCCGTTCCACTATTGGTCATCCTTCCAACTTCCTGAGGATCTTACCGCCCCCCGAAGCGAACACCTTGGAGGCAAGTTCGCGTCCGAGCTCCTTCGCCTTTCCTCGACCTCCAGTTGCCGAAATCTTCACGATCTCCGAGCCGTCAGGGCATGCCAGGACCCCGATCGCCGTCAACCCTTCGGGGCCCAGGCTGGCAAAGGCACCCAGGGGCACATCGCAGTCTCCACCCAGTGCCTCGGAAAAGGCGCGTTCGCACTCACTGGCCAGTCTCGCAGCGGGGTCATCGATCTTCTTGAGCAGCGCGACGACCTTCCTGTCTCCCCTCCTGGCCTGCACAGCGAGAATCCCCTGGCACGGCGCGGGGACCATTTCGCCAGGTTCAAAGACCTGAGTTATCCTCGACCCCAGGCCAAGCCTCTGCAGCCCTGCGGCAGCGAGGACTACCCCGTCGAGCGCCTCTGCCTCCAGCTTCCTGAGCCTGGTCTCGACGTTTCCATGCAGTTCAATCACCTCGACGTCCTTCTTCGCGGCAAGGATCTGGGCCTTCCTCCTCGCGCTCGAGGTCCCCACTCTGGCCCCTTTTCTCAGGGCGGCGAATTTCTCTCCTGAGGTGGTCACAAGGGCGTCCCTGGCGTCCCCTCTGCGGGGAGTAGCTGCGACCGTCAGCCTGTCGTCAGGAATCGGAGGAAGGTCCTTCATGCTATGGACCGCGAAGTCGATCTTCTCGTCGACCAGGTGCTCTTCTATCTCCCCAGTGAACGCCGTCTTCCCGTCCAAGTTCAGAGTGCCAGGGGGCGAAAGGTCC
>JAJYKR010000052.1 GCA_021788415.1 archaeon | reverse complement strand
CCCACCATGCCGACGACGGAGACGATTATCCCCACATAGACCCCCTTGATCCAGTGGACCTCTGACCAGAGGAGGATGCCGGAGACCACGTACATCACGCCCAGGAGGACCATGACCACGCCCAGGAGATCCAGGACATACTGCGAAGGCAGGGCGCCGCCGGAGCTGCTGATCAGGAAGGTCCCAGACAGGTCGTTTGGAGCCAGAACCATGGCGACCCCGGCCGCGTCAGAGAAGGCGAATGCCACCCAGCAAACGAGGGCGGCGACGACGGTGGGGCCCTTGAAGAGGAGGCTCTTCTTGATGGCGGCCCTTCGCGCTTCACTCTCGTCTTCTTCTTTACCCATGCATAACTTTTCCTGATGAAATCTCGTCAGGCCGACCCCCGTTCGATAGATATGCGTTGCCTCTCAGGTGCCGCCCAGCACGCTACCTGAATGAGATGTGGTAGGCTTCCTGGCCGTGCTCGGGGTACTCCTTGGTCTTGGCTACCGTCTCGTCGAGCTTCACCGTGCCCTTCAGCGAAAGCTCGCCGGCCAGGACGTGCTCCATTCGGATGTTGCAGAGGGTCTCACCCTTGGCTGCGGCTTCGGCCATCCTGGTGGCTCCGACTACGGCATGGCCGATGATCGTGAAGTCCCCCGCTATCTCCTCGAGGGCGCACCTGCCGGAGTCCACCCCCAGAGCCAGCCCGACGTGGGCAGGGAGGTTCCGGGCGTTCTTCCTGTGCTCAGGGAAGATCTCCTCGTCGAACGACTCGTGGGCCCGCCTGCAGAACTCCATGACCTCCTTGAGGAACCTCGAGGGCTTCGACCCATAGATCCAGTAGACTACGAAGCCGTCCCCGGTGAATTTGTCGAACCAACCCGAGGTCTCCTGGGCCAGCTCCTTCATCTTCTCCGTGAATGCGGTGGTGATGATCGCGTACTCTCTTGACGAGATCGCCTCCCTCATCAGGTGGGTCGAGCCCCGTATGTCTCCGATGACGACGTGGATGCCTGTCTGGTCCCCTGCGTTGAGCAGGTGGGTGAGCTCCTCCTTCGAAATCGTCTTCTCCCAGTCGATGGGGGCGTGCAGGTCCAGCTTCTGGAGGGCTTTCTCTCCTCTTGCTCGCGGGCTCACTGCGCTTCGGCAGGGCGTTCAAAGTCGTTCTAATATATAGGTCAGGGAGCGTCCAAGGGGCATTGAAGGCCAGCGTCGTCGCAGTGGCAGTAGCAGTCTTGGTCGTCGTCGTAGTGGCGGCCGTCGCGGTGGTGTTTCTGATGGCGCCGAGCGGGAGCCTAGTCGTGGGGGTGAAAGACGCACCGTCCACGGGCGCCGTGACGCACATCTACCTCACGATCACTGACATCGTCCTGCAGGGAGGCACCGGCAACTCCAGCACCACCTTCAAGCTCAACGCCACCACCTTCGACCTTCTGGCGCTGCAGAACGTGACGAAGATGCTCGGAAAGAACAGCGTCCCGGTGGGGAACTACACCATGGTCAGGTTCGGGGTCACGAGCGCCGTCGCCACGGTCGGCGGGACCAACGTCACCCTGACCGTCCCGAGCGGTCAGATCAAGGTTCCGATGCAGTTCACTGTCGCGTCAGGGAAGACGACCACCATCGTCCTTGACATCTCGGCCGACATGACCGCGATCAGCGCCTCCAACAACCTGAGGCCCACTGTAACCGGCCAAGAGACTGTACCGCCCAGCTAGAGACCGAGCCTCCGGTCCGCAGAGTGCTGATCCGACGAGCGCAGCCTTATCACTCACAGGGCAGACGTGAAGCGCGGATAGGCCGATGACAAAGAAGCTCTCTTTCACCCACGCGGTCGCAGTAGGCCTGGGGAACATCATAGGAGCAGGGATCTTCGTCATGGCCGGGTCGGCCATAGGCGCGGCAGGCCCGGCAGCGCTCGTCGCCTTCGCGATAACAGCCGGACTGGCCATCACTGTCGGCCTGAACACCGCCGAGCTGTCTTCGAGGTACCCCGCGCTCGAGGGCGGGGTCTACAGCTTCGCCAGGGCTACGATGGGGGACACAGTCGGGTTCCTGGTCGGGTGGTTCAGGCTCATCGCCTACGCGGTCAGCGGGGCGGCCGTCGCCCTCGGCTTCGCCTCCTATCTGGTTAGTGTGGGGCTCCCTTCGGCCGCGTACTACCCGGCGGCCGTGGTCCTGATCGTGGGGCTCGCCCTGGTCGAGGTCGGGGGCCTCAGGCTTGCCTCCGAGGTCGAGGTGGGGCTGGTGGTTGTGAAGGTCGTAGGTCTGGCCGTGTTCCTCGCCGCAGTGTTCGCTCTCGTAAGGTTCTCCCCCGGGAACTTCGCCCCCCTCTTCCCGACGGGAGGGCTCGGGGTGCTCGTAGCGGCCAACATAGCCTTCTTTGCCTACTCGGGCTTCAACACAATCGCGACCCTCACCCCCGACGTACAGGACGGGGAGAGGACCGTGCCGAGGGCCATCATCGCGTCGATCGTGATAAGCACGGTGCTGTACGTCATGGTGGTCTTCGCCCTCCTCATGGCGCTGAACTGGACGGCCTACGGGACAGCCTCCGACCCGCTGGCCGTCGCGCTTGGGTCGCTGAGGGTGCCGTCGGCGGTGTCGTATGCGGTCGCTTTCGCAGCGCTCGCAGCGACCTTCGCCGTCACTCTTTCGATGCTGATAGCGGGGGCGCGGACGACGAAGCAGATGGGAGAGGATGGGATGCTGCCCGGCTGGTTCGGGAAGGGGTCGAAGGCCCCGGCCCTGGTTGTGGCTGGGGTGATGGTCGCGTCGCTGGGGCT
>JAJYKR010000051.1 GCA_021788415.1 archaeon | reverse complement strand
GTAGCCGATCTTTTTCCCTCTGACCCTCCTGAGCTCCTTTTCCGACTTGCCGACGAGGTTCTCCCCTCTGTAGTTGATAGAGCCCGACACGATCTTCCCCGGTCGGGGAATCACGCCCATTACTGAGAGGGCGGTAATGGTCTTTCCCGACCCGGACTCCCCGACGAACCCCAGCGAGCCCCCCTCCTCCAGCTCGAAACCAACCCCGTCCACCGCCTTCACGATCCCAGCTTCAGTGAAGAAGTACGTCCTCAGGTCGTCGACCTTCAGGAGCGTTCCCAACCAGTTCTACTCCCTTAGCCTCGGGTTCAGCGCGTCTGACAGCCCGTCCCCGAGGAGGTTGAACCCGAGGACCATGAGCACCACGACGATGCCGGGGAATGTCGCCACCCACCAGGTTTCAGCGATGGTAGGGAATCCGTCTTGGATGAGCGCACCCAACGTAGACACGTGGGCGTCTCCGAATCCGAGGAAGTAGATGACCACCTCGACCAGGATGTTGGTGGCTATGAGGAGAGTGGAGTAGACCACCACCGGGGAAAGGATGTTTGGCACGATATGCCTGAAGAGTATCCTCATCCTCCCGGCGCCTATCGCCTTCTCGGCCTGTATGTACTCGAGCTCTCTGACCCTGAATATTTCCCCCCTGGCGACGTAGGCGATCCCGGACCAGCCGAATACGCCTAGGATGATTATGATCAGGTAGAGGCCGAAGCCTTGGGCCACGACGAGCAGGAATATCCTCGAAAAGAGAAGGATGAAGACCAGGACTGGGATTACCAGGAAGACCTGGGCGAGCCCGAGGAGCAGGGCGCCTCCAACCCCTCTCGCGTAGCCGGCCGCCGCCCCCACCAGGACGCCTATGACCACGCTGATGGCGGTCGCACCGAGCCCGACCATCAAGTCGTTGGGGATGCTGTGTAGGATCTCACTGTAGATGTCCAAGCCAGAGCGCTCCGTCCCGAGGGGGTGCGCCCAGCTGACGAACGGGGGCATGCTCACGCAGTTCTGGAAGAGGCAGACGAAGTCCCTGGCTGGGTAGGGGGCGAAGAAGTACCCGTACACGGCGGCGAACAAGAAGAAGAGGATCAGACCCAACCCGGCCAGCCCAATCTTGTTCCGACGGAGTCTCCTCCAGGCGACGGCCCACTGGCCGGCAGACCTCCTCTTCTTTGGAGCTGCGGTCACTCTATTCGCACCCTGGGGTCGAGGACCCCGTAGACAAGGTCGGTTATCAGGTTAGCGATTAGCGCCATGATGCTGATGATCATAGTTATCCCCTGAATGACCGGGAGGTCGAGGACGGTCGCCGCCTGGACGAACTGGTACCCGAGCCCGGGCCAGGAGAAGGTGGTCTCCGTGGCAGGGGCGCCGCCGAGCGCAAGAGCGAAGGACAGGCCGAGGATGGTGACCACGGGGGTGACCGCGTTCTTCAGGGCGTGCTTGTAGGTCACCGCCCGCTCTGGTACGCCGCTAGCCCGGGCACCGAGGACGTAGTCCTGCCTCAGTGTCTCCACCATGTTGGCGCGGAGCAGGCGCACGAAGACCGCGACCGAGGCGAAGGTGAGGACCGCTGTGGGCATGATCATGTGCACCAGGTTGTCGATTATGATGTTCCCTCCGATGTAGGGGGGATAGGGCGTTATCGCGCCGAAGGATGGCAGCCACTTCAGGTCCAAAGAGAACAAGAGTATGAGCTCTATCCCTAACCAGAAGACAGGGATGGAGAACCCGAAGATGCTGACGCTGGTTATGGTGGCGTCCCCCTTGGACCCGGGGTGCTTGGCCGAGTAGACAGCGACCGGGATCGCTATGGCGATGCTCAGGAAGAGCGAAGTGAGCTGGAGCTCCAGGGTCGTCCCAATCCAGGGGACGACGAGTCCCGCGACGGGCCCTCCGAGGACCAGCGACTGGCCGAGGTTGCCGTGGACGAAGTCCCAGAGCCAGTAGAAGTACCGTATGTAGACAGGGTCGTTAACGTGGTAGTAGTTGATGAGGAACTGCAGCTGGGCCGGGGAGAGGTTCTTCAATCCAAATTTTACGATGTCTATCGGGTTCCCTGCCGCCGCTGTGACGAAGTAGGTTAGAATCGACACGGCGAGGAAAACAGGTATCATGAACAGTATCCGCCGAATCACGTAGATCCATGGGCTGCTCAAGCTGTGAAGGCAACCGGTCAATACCCGGCAATAAATACTGTTACCATGGGGGCAAAATCCATGGACAGACGGGAAGCGCTATCGACAGCCGCCCTGGGGGCGTCGCTGGTCTTCGCCCTCGCAACGGTAGCACTGCCTCAGGTGACCTATCCTCAGGTGGCGGTGCATGACGGCCCCGAGCTCCCCTATGGGAACTCGACCTATGCCATCAGCGCCTATTACATACCTACCGTCCCGGAGGGGGTCCCCATCAGCGTGCAGATCTCGGGGTACCTCCCCGGGACCGTGGTGCTGTCGTTCTTCCCCTCGGCCCAGTCCGTCGTGAACCCGACAGGGTCCCCCGACATTCAGTTCGACAGGCCCCTGGGGTCGACGTCCAACGACACCATCGTCTCCCCAGCTTCGCAGGCCTACGGCATTTACGTGGTGTCCTACAACGGGACCGGTTTCCGGCTGGCCGTCAGCTCGGTCTGGTCGCCGTTCTATGTGGTCAGGATCTACACTTTCCCAGCGATGTTCGCTGTGATCGTAACCGCGCTGATGGTCTACTACTTCCACGAGGTGGGGGACCGGAGGAGGGCAGAGAGGGAAGTGATGAAGTCGTTGGCTGCCGGCCGGAAGGGGGACTCGGGGAGTCGAGCCTGACGCCGGTGGGGGGCACAAGCTCGACTTGG
>JAJYKR010000050.1 GCA_021788415.1 archaeon | reverse complement strand
CACGAAGTGCTGCAGGTCGCCCGACCGGCTTTATGTCTTAAGGCGTTCTCTCAGGCATCTCAGCACAAAGCATATCGAGCGGAGAGCAGCCGTCCAACCCATGGTCCGGTGGACGCTCGTCGAGCTGGATACAGTGGGTTCGACGCAGGGGGTTGCAAGAGAGCACGCCGCCCGCGGCGCCCCGGAGGGCACGGTCATCACCGCCAGGTCCCAGACTTCGGGTACTGGCCGCCTGGGACGCTCTTGGGTCTCTCCCTTGGGCGGGCTCTACTTGTCCTTCATACTGCGGCCCGCAAAGGTCGCAAGGCCTGAGCTTGCCGCCCTCGTGGCGGCGACT
The DNA here is from genome assembly GCA_021788415.1 of archaeon. The sequence goes on along the minus strand of JAJYKR010000050.1, from coordinate 2,501 downwards.
GCGATGGTCGAAGGCATCAGGCAGGCAACAGGGCTCGCGCCGACCATCCGCTGGCCCAACGACGTCACCATCAGGGCCAGGAAGCTGGGAGGAGCGATCGCCGAAGCCCAGTCCAGCGGAGGAGAGGTCGACCAGATCATCGTCGGGATTGGGGTCGACTGCAACGCCCCGGCATCGGAGATGGGCGAGCTGCAACAGGAGTCCACCAGCCTGGCATCGGAGCTGGGCAGGAAGGTCAAAGTGTCTGACGTCACACGTTCCATACTCGACTCGTTCTCCCTGCTCTACGAGAGGTGGAAGTCCGGCGAGGACCTCAGGGACGAGTGGGCGCGGCTGGTCGGGACCATCGGCAAGGAGGTCTCCATCAAGCTGAAAACCGGAGAAAACCCGTTTTCATGCGTCGCCGAAGACATCGACGCCGAAGGGAACCTGGTCGTCTCGCTCGAGGGGGAGTCGGTGGCGATCAGCGCGGAAGACCTCGAGTGGCTCAGAGAGCGGGGCTGACGGTTCGTCAATCGGCGACGGAAACTGGAATGCGGCGTCTGAAGGAACCCACCCTTTTAACATCCGGGGCGAAGAGAGCCACAGTTGAGTGGGAACGAAAGAGACCTCGACGAGATGGACCGGGTCGCTGAGCTGGGGGGCGGCCAGGAAAGGGTCGACGACCAGCACAGGAAGGGCAAGCTCACCGCCCGGGAGCGGATAGGCCTCCTCCTCGACCAGGGCACGTTCAACGAGCTCGACAAGTTCGTCACCCACAGGTCCACGGACCTCGGAATGGACAGGTCGCACCCTCTCGGCGACGGCGTGGTCGCCGGCTATGGGAAGATCGACGGGCGCCTGGTCTATCTCTACGCCCACGACTTTACTGTGTTCGGAGGCTCCCTGGGGGAAGCTCTGATGAAGAAGGTGACCAAGGTCATGGACCTGGCCCTGAAGAACGGCGCCCCAATCATAGCGCTGAACGACTCGGGGGGCGCTAGGATCCAGGAGGGCGTCTCCAGCCTTGCGGGCGTGAGCGAGATGTTCTTCAGGAACACGCTGGCGTCGGGGGTGATCCCCCAGATCAGCGCAGTCCTTGGCCCGAGCGCCGGCGCGGCTGTCTACTCCCCCGCCATGACCGACTTCATCTTCATGGTGAAGGGCATCGGCCAGATGTTCGTCACCGGCCCCGACGTCGTGAAAGCAGCGCTCGGCGAGACCGTGACCTTCGAAGACCTCGGAGGCGCCACGATCCACGCGACGCAGAGCGGCGTCGCCCACTTCGTGTTCGACAGCGAGAAGGACTGTCTCGCTTCGATCAGGTCGCTGCTTTCGTATCTGCCGCAGAACAACACGGAGTCCCGCCCGGCCGTCGAGTGGACGGCGCCCATCGAGCCCGACTCCGAACTCGACTCCCTCGCCCCGGCCGAGCCCTACAAGGCGTACGACATCAGGAAGATCATCCAGAGGCTGGTCGACAACGGGAACTACATGGAGGTCCACGCGGGGTGGGCGCAGAACGTCACCGTCGGCTTCGCCCGCATGGCGGGGAACAGCGTGGGGGTGGTCGCGAACCAGCCCATGGTCCTCGGCGGCGCCCTCGACGTCGACAGCTCCGACAAGGCCGCCAGGTTCGTGCGGTTCTGCGACTCGTTCAACATCCCCGTCCTCACCCTGGTGGACGTGCCCGGCTACCTCCCGGGGACTGACCAGGAGCACAGAGGACTGATCCGTCATGGATGCAAGCTGCTCTACGCCTACTGCGAAGCCACCGTCCCCAAGGTGACTCTGATCGTGAAGAAGGCCTACGGCGGGGCATACTGCGCCATGGGGTCGAAGTACAGCAAGGCCGACATCAACTACGCCTGGCCAGGCGCAGAGATCGCGGTCATGGGCCCGGAGGGCGCCATCAACATCATCTACAGGAAGGAGATCGAAGCCGCCGCCGACCCCGAGGGCATGAGGAAGCAGCTGACCTCCGACTACCGGAAGAAGTTCGCCAACCCCTACATCGCCGCGAGCAGGGGGATAATCGACGAAGTGATCCCGCCCTCCTCCACCCGACCGAAGATCATCTCCGCCTTCGAGTCCATGAAGGGCAAGAGCGAGTTCAGGCCCGCAAAGAAGCACGGCAACATCCAGCTGTGAAGACCAGTTGTTCAGAGACGTTCTGATAGCGAACAGGGGCGAAATCGCGGTCCGGATCATCCGGACCTGCAAGCTCCTAGGCGTCAAGACGGTCGCGGTCTACTCCGACGTGGACGCGGACGCACTTCACGTCAGGCTCGCCGACAGGGCGGTCAGGTTAGGGCCCGCGGACCCCGGGGACAGCTATCTGAACATAGACAAGGTGGTGCAAGCTGCAGTCGACGCAGGGGTCGAGGCCCTCCACCCTGGCTACGGCTTCGTGTCTGAGAACTGGAACCTCGCCGAGAAGTGCCGTCAGGCAGGCATCAAATTCGTGGGTCCCAAGGCCCGGACTCTCGTCATCGCCGGGAACAAGGTCGACTGCAAGAGGA
>JAJYKR010000008.1 GCA_021788415.1 archaeon | reverse complement strand
GAAGTCCATCTCAACCCCTCTTGCCGAGGGGCAAAGGATTCACTATAGCTTTGTCAAGTCCCATCAGGCCTTGGACGGGCAGACCCCCGCACAGAGGGCGGGGATCAGGCTTGAGGGGCAGAACAAATAGCTTGCCCTTCTGAAAGCGGCACTCACCACTCCAGAGGGAACACCCAATTGAGCCACCCCATGGGAGGAACAAAACCGCAGGACCGGATAATTTCTCCACAGCGTTTATGAATGAACTCCGCCCCCTGGGCCGTCGTGGGAGAGCACTCCGAGACTTTCACCCTAGACGTGGGGAGGAGGACCGTGAGGGACCTGGTCACCCGGCACCTCTCGGGGTTCGGCTACAGGCTGACCAAGGAGCAGGGGTGGATCCTCGTCTTCGAGAAGGGCTCCCTCAGGAAGAACATCTACACCACCTCCTTCGACGCAGCCTACAAGCAGGTCATAGTCTCCATAGTCGGGGAGGAGTCCGTCCCAGTCACCACCGTCTCCATATCCTTCTCGCTCCCCTTCCTCATACTCAGGAGGAACGACATGCTCGCCATCAACAACGTCACCAAGGCCCTGAAGGACTACATCGTGATAACGACCGGGTACTCCGACGTGGCAGAGGGGGCTAGGTGTCCCCCGCGACCGAGTTCCTGATGGCGGCCGCCGCGTCGACCGCGTCGCTCCCGTCCACCACGGACGCCCCCAGGAGCCTCGCCAGGCCTGTTGTCTGCTCGTCCGGCCCCGGGGTCGCGACTATGACCAGGCCGGCGTCCTTGAGCTCCAGCTTCTTCAGGGCCGAAGCGGCGACCTTCTCGGCGACCGACCCCCCCTTCTGGCCGAAGACGACGTCCAGGCCGAACTTCTTCCTGTCTGGGCCAGACAGCACGGCCGCGAACTCGAACTCAGCTCCGGAGGCCCCTCTGATCATCCCCGGCGCCTCCACCTTCCACCCGCGGTCTGAGAGGGCGTCGCGGACCACGGCCACCATGGACGTTGTCCTTTCCGCGAACCTCATCTGGCTGCGGACCCGGGCGATCCTCTCCCCAGCGTCCTCCGCCTTCGCGAAGGAGACCCGGTAGAGCCCCGCCATGGTCTCCGCGTAATCCTTGCTGTCCGTCCATATGGCCACGTCCCTGTCGTTCTTCGCCCCCTTGGTGTCGTCCAGGACCAGGGAGACCAGGGTCTGGGCCCCGTCTGCGACCACGAGCCTGCTCCGGGGGGCTTCCTCGGAGTGGCGCAGCTCTGCGGCCTTCGCCAGGCTGTCGGCGGCCTCCAGGGTCGCGCCGTCCACGGGGGCGACCACGCTCACCTTCACCCCCCTCCTGGCCGCCTCCACTATCTTGTCCCCTATCCCGAGCACGTGGGCCTGGGTGATGTCGTTCCTCGTCAGGACCAGGTCCAGGGACTCGGTGGCCAGCTCGACCATCTTCGTCATGGCGTTGTAGATCTGCTCCCTCCCCTGGATTATCCTGAACTTCTGCTCGAAGCTCTCCACCGGGGCCCTGGGGACCTGCTTCCACAGCCCCGCCAGCTCCCCCCGGGCCTCCTCCATCCGGCGGACGACCCCCTTCTGTTCGTCGGTGAGGAGGGAGACGACCCCGTCCAGGGTCTCGGCCTGGTACCTGATCGGCTTCCCAGCCGTCGAGACCACGATCCCCCGCTCCAGGAGGCGCTTGAGCAGCCTGTAGGCCTCCATCCTGCGTATCCCTATGGCCCTCGCCAGGTCCCCGGCGCCGCAGGCGCCGTTCCTGGTCAGGAAGACGAAGGTCCGCGCCTCCCTCTCGCTGAGGCCGTAGATGCCGAGGAGCTCGACGAGGCGCTCGTCCACGGCTCCGCGTGGCTCCGAGGCGAGATAAGAGTTGCCGGGAGGACCGGAACCCGCGAGTCGGCCAACCGAGAGCGCCTAGCACCGGTTGTGCGGCCCCGACGCCGTCCAAGGCCGGCTACGGCTCAGGGAGGGACGACGGCGTATCCCAGCGGATGGGTAGACAGGTAGCTCCCGTACCGCGCGAAGAGCCAGCTGGGCGACCAGAGCACCAGGTGCGCCGTGGCCCCCGCCGGGATTTCGGGGCAGTTGCAGGTTGCCAGCGGCGGGCAGACGCAGCTCGAGTACTCCCGGGTGGGCACGAGAGGCACGAAGAAGACCGCCGCCACGGCGGCAAGCGCGACGGCCACTGCGACCACGGCGGCTTCCTTCCTTCTCATTACGGCCCTGACTTGCGGGGCCCGTCCACTTATGTCTGTCTGAGGGGCCGGAGGGCGAGGCGCATGGCCAGCCCACCCATGTCGTCGCAGAGGTTGCGTCGCCGCTACCAGTGGTCCTCGGAGAGTCCCTCCGGCTCCTTCAGGGACATCCTTACCTCCTGCCAGTCGTCGGTTTCTAGCTTGACCGTTCCGTTGCCCTCGTACTCGTGGCCGTCCTCGTCTCTACAGCGTATCGTTACAGGCACGGACCCCGCGGACGAAAGCGCCCTGAAGCGGCGCAGGCTCAGCTCGATCTTGTCCCCTTTCCTCACCGCGAAGGGGCCGTAGTTCTGGGTCACGTCTCCCCCCGCTGAGAGTCGCAAGTCTCTGGCATCCCCTCCCTTGTTCGCGAGTGTAAGCCTGTACTGCCTCCAGTCGAAGAGGAGCACCTGTGAGCCGGCCAGCGTGGTCCTCAGCTCGATCCTGGGCGCGCCCGCTTCGATGAGTTCCCGCTTCTTGTCCAGGACCAGCCTCCTGAGCTTCGGGGCGAAATCCTGGATGACAGACACGAACACCGACGGCTCCAGCTCCTCGAGGGGCGTCTTCCGCTCGGCCCCGCTCGGGCCGACCGTGACCACCACGCAGTCGCTGGTCACGTAGGCTTCCTTTATCTGGGGCGAATCCGTCGCCAGCGCGCTGCCGGGAATGGGGACGCTCTTTCCCACCCATCCCTGCAGACTCCTGAATTTCTCGACGAGTTCCTTCCTACCCTTTCGCTCAAGCTCGGTCACGCGCTGAAGCTCCTGGTATTCCTTGCTGAGCTTCACTGCACCCTTCACAAGATCGCTCTTCTTTGACCCGGCCTTCTTCGGCACGATCTTGAATAGCCGACGGGACGCCAATTAAGCTCTTTGCGAGGCTCGGACGGGCGATGTCGCTTTGTTGGCTGGCTCCATCCGCCTCCTTGGAGGATGCGCGATGCCATCTGCAGGTTGTCTGGAGGCTCCGCGCGTGGGCATCCCAGGTTGCCTTTCCAGCTGGCCACACTCCGTTCAATCTTCTCCTGTGTGGTTGCCCATCTCACGCCCCCAGCATCACCCTCCCGAACGTGAACGCTCCGGCGGCGTTCGCCACGGCCCTGCCAGCCCTGATGGTCGAGAGGGAGTCCCTGATCGTCGCGAGTATGCTCTCTCCGGCAGCAGAGTCGACCCTCGAGTACGGGACCCTGACCGCGTCCTTGACCCGATGGTTCCCTCCCTCCTTCCGCTCCGTTGCTGGTGACGGCTCTACCCGTGAAGCCGCCCTTGCCGTCGAAGAGCTCAGGGTGCTCCCTCCTCACCTGCTCGATGGTCGACCTCTTGACATCCTGATACTTCGCCTTGGCATACCGAGAGACCTCCCCGATCTTCTCTTTCCTGCGCTCGATGGCCTTCGTCCTCTCCTCCTCACCCTTCGCCTCCATGACCTTCTTGCCCGATTCGGTGAGCTCCTTCTTCATCCCCTTGAACTTCGGGTCGCGCCTCAGCTCCGTCCTCGTCCTGTGGGCCGGGTCGATGAATGACGTGGTCCTTCACCACCTCGGTGTAGTTGTGGGAGCCGTCTGTCATGTTGAAGGACGCCCCCTCGAGCGCCCTGAACAGCACGTCAGCGAGCATCTGGTTGAACGGTCGGGGGGTGCAGATCAGGGACGCGTAGGCCTGAGCCCCCGGCAGATACGAAAGGGCGAACGTGAAGGAGTCTGGGAACGAGGCCCTCCTCCCGTCCTTCCCGTCGACGACGACCAAGTCGCCCTTCATTCATGCCCCTGTGCACTACGCGCTTCTTCCCTTCCACGATCTCATCCATGATCTTCTTCACCGCGCCCTTCCTCCTCGGGCAAGTCTCGTCGGTGAGCGATTCGACGCTCACCTGAGGAAGCTGCTTTCTCCTTCAGCTGCCCCACGTCCTCGACCCCGAAGAGGAGTTTGAGCACGTTTGTTTATCGCGAACAGGCCGTCTCACTGCCCCTCGATGAGCGGGGCGAGCTCCTTCGCCCTGTCGGCGAGGAGCCTCACGTAGTCGAGCACGGCGTCCGTGCTCATCTGGGCGCCGAGGTTAGTTGGCGAGCGTCTCTCCACAGAGTATGCCGGATGGTCCATAGAGAGGGCAAGGGCGACGATCGGCGCCCCGTAGATCGTGCCTTCGTAGAAAGGGCCGCGGGAGGTGTAGGTGCCCCCGCAGTCCCTGCAGATGTACCTCTGAAGTATGACGTTCACGTCCACGAAGTTTCCCTCTGGAGAGATGAGCTTGGCGAAGAGCGCGCCCTGGCGCCCGTTCTTGATGCGTCTGACGCTCCCACAGTGCTGGCATCTGCCCGGGAAGTCATCGTAGACCCTGCCATCGTAGATCTGCGAGATCGCGAGGCCCAACCCTGCTCTGACGAACTCGGGCACGTAGACCGCGACCTGCTTTGAGTTTGGCTCCTGCATCAGGCTCTGGGTCTCACGGTGGTGCGATAACGGTGCGACTCTATTCTTCTTGAGAAGTCGCGCTCATCTCGTTAGGCGGTATAGCCGGGCCGGGGCCCCCTGCGGAACATGCCCCGTCCGCGCCGAACCCAGACGAGCCGGGCGGCGCTCGCCTGCGTGTCTGTACGCCTTGGAGATACACCTCCTCTAATCGGGCGCCCTGACCACCCACCGCCATGCTACCGGCGCTGCAGACAGACCGGAGGGACCAGCGGCAGGCGCCGCTGAGGTCGAGGCTCGCCGCCCCGGCCAAGAACAGGGGGCGCCTGGACGTGGTGGCCGACGTGCTCGACGCGTGCGCCAGCGCGTCTTCGAAGAACGCGGTGCTGATCAGGGCCAACGTCAACTCGGTCACCGCCACCTACCTCCTCTCCCAGCTGATGGGGGCCAGGCTAATCGACACCGTCGTCGACGACGAAGGGAGGGTGGCCTACATCGCCACGAAGCAGGGGGCCGCCTTCTTGGAGTCCTACAGGCACCTGACCGGGATGCTGACTGCCGCCCTCGTCCCTGAGACCAGGGCCAGGGAAGAGATAGGCCTCTTCGCCTAGAAGAGCTGCTCGGTCGGGAAGACCTCGATCCCGCCTTCGGATATCCTGTAGGGGTGGGGCTGGCTGTCGTTGTCTATCCCCCTCATCTTCTCCACGCTGAAGACCCGGGTGAAGCTCTGGCCGCTCAGGACCCTGGTGAGGACCAGGACCCCGTCCACCACGAACTCCTCGAACTGGTACTTCCGCTCCAGGGACGGGTCGCTCATCTCGGCCACCAGCAGGGTGGTGCACCTGCTCCTGACCGTGGCGGCCATCAGGTCGAGGAGGGCTATCCTCCTCTCGTAGTCGTCGGAGTAGTGGACCACCAGGGTGGAGATGGGGTCGATGACCACCCTCCGGGCTCCCACCTTCTTGATGGCGTCGGTCACGGAGTTGATCAGGGTGGCGACGGCGAACTCCTTTCTCCCGATCTCGGTCGAGCCGAGCTTGACCTTCGCCGGTAGTAACCTGATGGGGGACGCGTCCACCACCGCTATCTTCTTGTCCGCGACAGCCTCCTTGGCCCCCAGCCCGAGGGGCTCGGTGCTCTCCAGGAGCCTGTCCGGGTCCTCGTCCAGGGACACGTAAACGCCGTTTTCACCCGCCTTTGCGCCCGCCACCAGGTACTGGAGGCCGAAGGTGGTCTTCCCGCTCCCGGGGGCGCCCAGGACCAGGACGTTGTGCCCGCTCGGGATGCCCTTCCCGTCGAGGAGGGCGTCCACCCCCTTCACCCCCACATGGGTGTACAACGTTTCGAATCGGCGCTGCAAAGTCTTTAAGCGTTTGCGCGGAGCTGCGGGGACCGTGCAGAGGCTCAACCTCGGCGTCCCCGAACTCGACCAGGTGATACTCGGCGGGGTGCCGAAGGGGTCTCTGGTGCTGGTCCTCGGGCCGCCGGGGGCAGGGAAGAGCATACTGGGGAAGCTCTTCCTCCACACCGGGCTGGTCAGAGGTGACCAGGCGCTCCTGGTGTCCACGGCGGAGGCGGACCAGGCCATCGGGGAGACCATGGCGATGTTCCGCTGGACCGAGGGGGTCCCCGAGAGGCTCCATGTCCTGGACTGCTACTCGTGGAGGCTTGGGGGGAAGCGGTCGAAATACTCGGTCTCGCTGGCGTCGCTGACCGACGTCTCTGTCTCCCTCAGCAAGCTCTTCGACGACTCGAGGGTCGACCCTGACCGTGACGAGCGCCTGGTGGTCGACTCGTTCACAGACTTCGTGAAGTACGTCGGGGTGGACAAGTCCCTGAGGTTCCTCGACTACCTGAGGCAGAAGCTGAGGGAGAACGGGGTGACAGGGCTGCTGATGCTCGAGGAGGGGGTGCACGCGCCGAGGACCGTGGCTGCGGTGGAGTACTCCACGGACGGGACCGTCAGGATGAGGGTGTCCGACCAGGGGAGGTTCATGATGGCCAGCAGGATGCAGGCCACCCCGCTGGTCCAGAAGTGGATCCAGTTCACCATCGGCTAGCAGGGAGTCCGCCCCGGGAGTCGAAGGCGGTCCCCTCGCCTGGGGCCGCGCCCATGTCGAAGGAGCCGTCCTCCTCTATGGTCTCCCCTCCGCGCCTGCGGAGGAGGATGACCGCGACGACCACGGCGGCTATCGCCCCGCCGACAATGCCGCCCAGGTAGAGCTTGTCGGAGAGGATGCGGGACAGGATCGAGGGGTGGGGCGTCGCCGGCTGGCCCACGACGAAGACCTGGGTGGTCGAGTTGACGGAGCCCACGATGGGGTCCTCGGCGGTGACTGTGATCTGGGCGACGCCGAGCCCAGCAGGCGTGAACGTCGCAGACGCCGAACCTGCCGAGCCGGTCGTGGATGTAGCAGGGGAGACCGTCCCCCCGGTCGCCGACCAGGTGAGGGAGGCCCCCGCGAGAGGGAGGCCCTGGTACTGCAAGGAGTAGTAGATCGCATCGGTCTCGTTGGGGTAGATGGTCTGATGTATCGGCCCCAGGCCGTACGTCACTCCCAGGAGGGTCGAGGAGAACTTCGTCGAAGCGGCAAAAAGACCGTTCGAGATGGCCGTGAACGTCCCCTCTGTCGCGCCGTTCAACGGGACGGTGGCGTACGCGAGGTCCGCCCCCTTCGATATGGTCAGGGTGACAAGGGCCTTTGAGAGGGTGGTGTTGGAGAATGACACGATCACGTTCTGGGATGTCCTGGCGTCGGCAGGGACCCCTCGGGAGTCCTGGAGCTGGACGACCATGCTCAAGCTATCCGCGGTAGCAGAGAAGAGCGCGTGGCTGTCGGCGAGATAGATGCCGAGCTTCGTCGGAGGGATGCTCACGGTGGTCACCTTCACAGTGGAAGAAACGAAGTTCGCAGAGGACGCGGTGATGAGCGCAGACCCCGCAGCTGCGGAGGTGGTTATCGGCACCGTGACGAAGGTCTGGCCGGCGGGTATGAGGACTGGTCCGGAGACGTCTATCGACACGAGGTCGGGCCTCGAGGAGGTGAGGGTGACGGACGTCCCTGTCTGCGAGACCGCCGGGCTCGTGTTGTTGTATGCGAGCGAAACGGTCAGGACGTCGTAGGTCTTCCCGTCGGCCGGGAGATTAGGCGGGATGGCGAGCTGGAGCGTGTTCGGGCTGTCGTTGACGCTGGCGACCGTCACCGCGGCTGTGGCGCTGACGTAGCCCGAAGCGGAGGCTGTGATGAAGGCCGTCCCGCTCTGCTGCCCGTTGACGCTGACGGATCCGAATCCTATCGTTTGATTCGCCGGGATAATGGTGCCTGTGGCCTCCAGGACGGATGTGTCTGAAGACGTCAGCTGCACCTTGGCGTCCTGGGTCGTCCTGGCGGGGAGGCCGGCCGCGTCAAGCACCTCCACGGCGACGTTCGCGTTGGTCGGCGTGCCAGCGAGGAGTTCGCCGGGAAGCGGGAAGATCCTGAGCTGGGTCGGGAACCCTCTCGGGAGGCTTGTGGTGAACGACGCCGATGCGGTCTGGAAGCCCGGGGCCACCGCTGTGACGGTGCTGTTGCCTGGGGTCTCGGTGGTGATGACGTTGGCCACGGCGTACTGCTCCCCTGCCATGACGGTCACCGTAGGCTGGACGGACAGCACGGCGGAAGACGAAGAGAGGTACACCTCGGTGTTCACAGGGAAGACTACGGGGCTGCCCTGGGCGTTGTTCACCGACACCACGAGGGCCGGAAAGGACGACGTGCCGTTCGCGCTGGTCGGAAGGTCGGGTGGGAGCGGAGTGAGCGACAGGTATCCGTAGGTGTCCGATGGGCCTGCGGCATAACCTCTGGCCACGATGCCAAGGAGGAAGAGCGCAACGAGCATCGCTATGGCGGTTCTGCTTGGGTTGCTCCGCATCATCTTGTGGCTCGGACGTTTCAAGATATTTCAGCTACAAGGAACCCGGGTAAGAATTCGCAATCCATGTCACCTGCTACAGCAAGCTCAGGTGCATGACCGCCTGGGCGATGAACACCGCGACTATGGCTATGACGACGAGGGCGAACGCGTGCTTGAACCCGTCCGCGACGCTCCCCTCCCCCATCTTCCCCCCCACCATCCCGATGAACCAGCTCTCGAAGACCGCCACGGTGAGGAGGATGTCGATGGAGCCCTTGTCTATCGCGGGTGCTGACGCTGCGGAGGTCCCAGTCGGGCCCAGGTTGATCGGCGTGGAGATGAAGTAAGCCATTATGAAGGTGGTGACTATGACCATTATGGCCGCGAAGTAGTTGATGAAGAGGTAGGGCTTGAGCGCCGAGCGCTTCTCCCCCTCGAGGTCGTTCATCTTCCTGGTGAAGTCGGCCAGGTCGGAGAAGCTCTTGACCGTCCCCCCGCCGACGTCTATCACCTCGGTGAGGAGCATCCCCGCCTCTCTCGTCACCCAGCTCTTCACCCCGTCGGCGAAGGTCCTGATGACCTGGACCGTGGAGACCCCCCAAGAGACCTGGGAACTCATCTTCTTGACGTGCTTGGAGAGGAGGCCGTAGTGCTTGTCTGCGAGGGACTGGATGGTCTGCTCCGGCGAGAGCCCTATCTTCCTCCCCTCGGATATGTCTCTGATGAAGTCGGGGAGGGCCTTCTCGAGCGCGTTCTTCTCCCTGGCAGCCCTGATCGCCACCACCATGGGCGCGACCGTCGCTCCCAGGAGCGCCACAGACGTGTGGAAGAACAGGTCCAACGGGAGTGGGAGGGCGAAGAGCACGACCCCGACGGGGGCGGAGAGCCCGAAGGCCTTGTACGCCCTGTAGTCTATGTACGGGTACCTCGCCTGCACCGCGTTCAGCATGTACATGAAGAGCATGGAGAACGCTGGGACTCCGACCATCCCGAACACTTCAATCCCCTGGAGCCCGGACGAGCTGTGGCTGATCAGGGCCTGGGACTGGAACAGCACGAATAGGCTTATGCCGAGGACCGAGGTGATGGTGACGTACCCCTCGGCGAGGGTTCCGATGGTCTCGGACGCCTTCTTGACCTTGATGGACCTCGCTTCGTAGATCTCCTTGAGCTTGTTGTTGAGGAAGGAGCTAATGTCCCCCCCGGTCTTGATTATGGTCGTGTACCCGTACAGGAGCTCTGCGAACGGCTTGTTGGGGTTGGTCTCTGCGGCCTTCTCGAGGGCCGTGACGGGGTCCAGGCCGAACACGTCGATGTCAAGGAGGATCCTCTTGGCCTCCTTGGCGGCGTTGGGGAAGATGCCAGTCATCCCGGCGATCCTTCGCAGGGAGCCGATGGGGGATATGCCTCCGCCAGCGAGGACGACGATGAACCCTACCACGAACGGGAGCTCGTTCTCGAGGGCGGCGGACCTGGAGCCTTGGCTTATCTTTGGGGACCGCATGACCAGGAGGAAGACGAGGGGAGGGGTGGCTGCGAAGGCGCCGGATATGAGCAGGAGGAAGGGGTTCGCCAGCGCCAGGGCTACGCCGATCTCGGCCGCGAATATCAGGGCGGAGAGGACCGTGCCAAAGAACGCCAGGGAGATCAGCCCCTCGGGGGTGATGCGCATGTTCGAGCCCATGATCTCGTCCCTGAGCCAGGGGCTGTTTGCCGCTATGCCGTTGGAGTATCGGCCGAACAGCTTGTACGAGAACCCCGAGACGACGTCCAGCGGGCCCAGGCTCGGCTTCGGCTCCGCGGCAGACGGACCAGTGCGCTTCAAAGCTTGAAGCCTTCCGCGGCGACCGCCTCAGGAGTCCCCGCGATCCCGAGTTCCTTGGCCGCCTTCTGGAACACCAGCGCGGGCCTTGCGGAGTAGTCTTCGAGGACCGCCGAGACCTCGCGGAAGTTGCGGACACCCCGCTCCTGGAGCCACCTGAGGACGACGGACCGCCTGTTGAGCTCTTCCGTGACGTCCGCGAGGGTCATGCCCAGGTCCTTCGCGAGCCGGTTGAGCTTGGGGCTCCCCCTGAGCTCGGACGGCTTGAAAGCGTCGGTGGCAGGGTTCCACCTGAAGGCGTTGAAGTACTCACCCGCCTTGACGACCTCGTCGACCGAGACTATCCTCCTCACGGCGCGGAAGCCGCCGCCGGGGTTGGGGATGGATATCCTCCGGACGGTGAAGGTGAGGTCGAGGAACGGGATGAACGCTGGAGGGACGTCCATGGGCTTTGAGGTCAGCCTCTGGATGGCGGACTCCACGTCGTCGGCGTGCAGACTGCACATCCCCCCGTGACCGGTCGAGATCGCCTGGAAGAGGACGTACGCCTCCTCCCCTCTCACCTCTCCCACCACGATGATATCCGGCCTCATCCTCATGGCCGCCTTCACCAGGTCGAAGAGGTTGACCTGGCTGGAGATGTCCCCGGTGGCCCCGTAGTTCTCCCTGGCGAGGAGGGCGGTCCAGTTGAAGTGGGGTATGTTGACCTCCTGCACCTCTTCTATCGTGACGATCTTGGAGTTGGTCCTGGTCATGGTGAGGAGGGCGTTGAGCAGGGTCGTCTTGCCCGAGCCGGTCGAGCCCACGATCAGCGAGGTCGCCTTGTTCTCCATCAGGAGCCAGAAGTAGGCGGCCATCTTCTGGTCGATGACGCGCGAGTTGAGCAGGTCTGTGACGGTGAGAGGGTCCGTTCTGAACTTGCGTATGGTCAACGTGCTCCCGTACGGGGAGATCTCGCGCCTGAAGGTCGCCATCAGCCTGTGGCGTCCCGGGAGGGTCCCCTGGAGTATGGGGAAGGCGGTGGAGATGTGCTTCCCCGACATGTGGGCAAGCCGCGTGATCAGGCTGTCGAGATCCGCGTCCTTGGTGAACACCATGTTCGTCCCAAGGCTCTCGAAACGCCGGTGGTAGACGAAGATGGGCTTTCCGACGCCGTCCACCGAGATGTCCTCGATGTTGGGGTCCTTCAGCATCGCGTCGAGCACGCCGAAGCCGACGAGGTCTCTCTCGGCGAAGTAGAGGATCTTGGCCCAGGGGATGGGGGCGACCTTGATCCCGTACTTCGCGACGATGCGCTTGGCCTGTTCGGCGAAGTACTTCTTGGGGTCGACGTCGGCGCGCGGGATGGTGAGCTCGGTCTCTAGCTTGTCGAGGATGTAGCTGTAGACGTTCGCTTCGCCATGGGTGAGCGGGACCTCGTCGAGGTAGTACCTCCTCCCACCGCTCTCGTCCTCGACTATCGCGGCGTAGGCGTAGGGGTTGGTCAGGGGGTACCGGTCGAGGAGCATCCCCCCGGCGGGGACGGGGGTGCCGGTGAAAGGGAAGCGGACGACGAAGCTGCGCTTCTGCTGGGCCTTTTCCACAGGTTCCTGCTTCTTCCCGCCGCCAAAGCCTAGCTTCATGGTCGATCACTATGTGTAGAGGGTTGTGACGTATGGGGAGTTCTGGCCGTAATTCTGTGTTTGAGTATCCGGAATCCCAAGCCAACCATGAGATGATAGAAAAACTGCCGCAGTCGTGTCTGATTGTATGGTCCCGATGTTGTTAGGTGTTAATGGAGCGAACGTCCCGTAATTCAAAGAGCCGAATACAAGCGTAACCGCTTTGTCGTAACTGAGCGTGAGTGGAGAATACGTGGCCATTATGACGTTCTGGCCTGCGCTGTCAGTCTGATTAGACAGTATGTACCACGCGACGTTGCTGAAACTGTTGCTGTGGCTCCAGAATTGCAGCATGAGCGTGTACGCGTCTAGCACTATGTTCTGCTGCTGCTGGTTGAGGTTAGTCACCTCGACTGAGAACGCTACCGGCCCTGCTTTCATGGTGCTCGAGGGGATTGTGAAGGCTTGTCCAACTTTGTCAAGGCAGTAACCCGAGTTCCCATCCAGCGTAGATGTACACGACGCCACGGAGTAGTACGTGTAGGACTGGAAATGCAAATACAAGTCTCCAATCGCCCCGCTTGACAGCGCCCTCGCGGCCAAGGAAGTGGCCGCCGCAGGATACGTCGCAGAGAATACCGACCCCCTCTGCGTCACCACCTTTATCGTGTACACGTCGCCTGATGCCGGGGCGTAGCCCGTGTCGATCACCCCGCTCCCCCCGCCCACGTTGACCCAGACGGGGAAGGGGGCGCCGTTGGTGCAGCCGCTCGGAAGCCCCACGCCCATGCACTCCAGGGTGGCCCCGGACGAGCCCAGGAGGTAGAGCGAAGTGATGTTGACGCCTATCCCGCCCGTGTTGTTCGCGTAGACGCTGATGTGGCCCCCGGTAGTGAGTTTGGTGGTGAGCGAGAGCGCCTCCTCGGCCTGGCTCGAGATCCCCCCTGCTCTCGCTAGGAGGGCCTTCGTGTACACCGTGTTGGCCTGGTTCACATATAGGAAGTATCCCGCGCCCACGGTGAACAGCATCGTGAACATGAGCACTGCCGCGATGATGCCTGCGACGCCCTTCCTCCTGTTCCTTAGCCTGGGGATTCTCGTCTTGGGTTCACCCTACCCGTACTGCGTGTCGTTCTGAGAGAAGGTCACCGTGTTCCCGTAGGCGGCCAAGACCACCACCGAATAGACGACATCTGAAGAGAACGTCTGCCCGAATGACGGGCATCCTCCGGCCGTCGGCTCTGGAGGGATGGTGAGCTTGAGGGACTGGGTGGTCCCTGGCCCCGCGTCCACGGTCGAGAGAAGGGGGGTCTCGTAGGTGGAGGCCGCCGTCTTGCACTCCCCGGAGCTGGTGCTGAGGAGGTCGTAGACGTAGTCTGTCTTCGTGGACCCACTGACGGTGTAGTTGTAGAGGAGGTCTATCTTCTTCGCCGAGTCGTAGAGCCTGACCTGGACGAGCCTGAGGCCGACGTTACCGTTGTTGTAGAGCCAGACGGTGGCGGCCGAGCCTGCGCTCAGGTCCATGCTCACCACGACGAACTTCTCCTGGAGGTAGTTCGCCGTCGCGCCGACGCTCTGCCCGTACGCCTGCTCTGTAGTCCCCGCCTGCCCGTCGACGTACCCCCAGACGGCGAAGCCTGTGATGAGGGTTATGGCGATGAGTAGGACGCTCGCGACGAGCTCTGAGATGGCACGCCTCCTGCGGGTGAATACCCTCAAACTGCACTCGTGGCGACCTTCTCTTTAATTATTGGTTATGGACTCGGACTCTGGATTCAGTCTCTTCGTGACATCCTCCCACGAGTGAACCCGTGGGCTTCCAGCCCCTGTCTCATGGCGTGTAGTCTCTGCTTCCTCGACCAGGCTTGCGCGCCCCGTTGCCGGGACGGGCAGAGGCCCTGTCTCCGCAGGCTCGAGCTCGGGCATGCCCTGCCCTGCGTGGCGTTCCACGCCCCTTAGGCCGCGGTCCGATTCAAGCACCGATGCGATCCATCCCGGGGCTGAAGCACCGAGGGCCTTCTTGCGCTGTTTGGCAACACACCATGCCGACTACCAGCAGATCGCGAACGACCTCAAACGACTGAAGAAAGCGGACGTGATCAACGCCGCAATCGTGGGGGACAGGCTCCACAGTGCCGGTTTCTATCATGGGAGACTC
>JAJYKR010000007.1 GCA_021788415.1 archaeon | reverse complement strand
CGATCTGCGTCATCGCTTCGATACGGAAGGCCGGGAAGAGAGCGTGTGGGGGCGCTGAAGGCAATCAAGGAGAGAGGGAAGATTCTCGACGACGAGGTCCCCGTGCTGAAGGAGATGCTCCTGCACGACAAGGAGTTCAGGGTGAGGATGTACCTGGTCGACGTGTTGATGAGGTCCTTGCAAGACGCGCGCCTGCTCGGGGCGCTCAAAGAGGCGTCGCGTTCGGACCCCCAGCTGTCTGTAAGGAGGAAGGCACTCCACCTCTATCATCAGCTGGCGTCGATGCAGGAGTCCAACGAGGCCGTGGCGAAGCTCAGGGCCGAAGTGGAGCAGCTCAGAGCCGAGTCCAGGCGACCTTCGGCGGCCTAGCGCTCTCCCTTGCGGAGGCTGTCTCCGTGCGTCGAGGTCACCTTTCCCTGCTTCGACGACAGCAGCCTCTTCATCTTCGGGCCCATCACGTCGAAAACCCTGGCGATGTTGTAGCCCGTCTCAGTGAAGGAATGTCTGTCACGCGGGGTGTAGATCTCAACGGAGACCTCGTACCTAGCGTGGGTCTTGGCCGCCTTCTTCGACTTCACTACCGCCCTTATCTCTTCTATGAAGGGGTAGACCTTACAGAGCTCCTCCGACAGCCGCTCGAACTTCGCCCTCGCCTCCGTCGCCTCCAAAGGCGCTTCAGGGAGGCCTACGATATAGTACGGCGCTTGCCTAGACATGGCGTCAGCGGTCGCCTAGCCGGAGTCTTATGGACTCTGCGGTCATGCGAGCCATAGCCATGATGGAGATCATGGGGTTGACCGCCGGGGTCGTGGGGAAGACGCAGGCGTCTCCGATAAAGAGGTTCTTTACCGAATGGAGCTCGCCGGTGGGGGCAGTCGGGCCAAGGGATGGGTCGGCGCTCATCCTGCACGACCCCATGATGTGCGCGCTGAAGAGCATCATCCGGTTGTATTCTACCCCCTGCTTCTCCAGGGCGGCGCCGAAGGAGTCAAGGTCTCCGGGAGTCAACGGTTTGGTCCCGTCCCCGGCGAAGACCTGAGAGTTGTGGGTAGTCCAGACCCCCCTGGCGCCCGCAGCTGCAAGTATCTTCGCAGTTTCTGTCATCCCCCGGACGAGCGTCTTCCTGTCCTCGCCCTCCAGTGCATAGGAAACCTTGGCGTACCCGTCCTTGTCTACCGTGACCCGGCCCGAGCTCCTCTCGCGGAGGAGGACGATGGAAGCCGAAGAGCGGCTGTAGTACCGGCGCATGAAGTCCTTGTGCTGCCTGCCGTTGACCCACGGGATAGACAGGGCGAACAGCCCCGGGTGGGCGGGAGCTGCCTCGACCCAGAAGCCGTGGTAGGTCCCGTCGAGGTCGATGAACTTCCAGACCGCGACCGTCTGCGGCGGGCCCTTCCAGGGATCTATCGGCTTCTCGAATATCCCCCCCACCGCTATCGTGGGGTCGAGGCGGAGGTACGCGCCTACGTTCCTGTCCCGCACCCCCGACCTGAGGAGGAGCGCCGGCGTCTCGATGCCGCCGCAAGCTGCTACGACCGCGCGCGCCTTCACTTCGAGCCTGTGGGTCCTCCCTCCCGATTCTACGCTGGCGACAACGCCCCTGGCTGCGCCGCCCTCTATGACGACGTGCTCGACTCTGGCGTCGAAGACGAACTTCGCCCCCTTCTTCTGCGCCCGCGGGAGGTAAGTCAGCGCAGTAGACTGCTTCGCCGAGTAGATGCAGCCGTAGGTGCAGAAGTCGCACCTCTGCTTGCAACCGACGGCGTTGCGGGATATCGTGTGGTAGTCGCTCCCTTCTTTGTAACCAAGCGCCTTGCAGCCGTCCCAGAGGACCGAGTTGTTCCCGTTTCGCTGGCTCTCTTCGTCGTTGACCCCGATAGCCTTCCACGCTTCGTCCAGGAACGAAGCGAACTCCGGACCAGCGACTCCGGTTATTCCAAATTCCGACTCCCATTCGGCGAGCACCCTGTTGGGAGGCTTCAGGCACGTGTTCCAGTTAACGGTGGTCCCCCCGCCTGCGCCTCTCCCTGCAAGGAGGACGAAGGAAAGGTCGGTGGTGGCAGCCGTCCCGCTCTGCTGGAACAGCTTCTGCATCATCCGCATTTCGCTCTGCTGGAAGGTCTCGGCGGTCTCGTACGGCCCCTGCTCCAGCACCAGGACGTCGTATCCTGACGACGCGAGGTAGTCGGCGATCACGCTCCCGCCTGCCCCCGAGCCCGCGACCACCACGTCGACTGCCAGCGTAATGTCAGAATCAACCTTGAGCGGGACCAGGCGAAGCTCTTCGGGGACCGGCACGGGCGCGTCGTGTGAAGCGCCGGGATACCCGATGGCGTCCCAGTTCGGGTTCGAGCCGTCCGGGCCAGCGGTGGCGTACGCGAGGAATAGCGTGAGGCGCTTCAGGGCCTGGAATGCCGTCCGCTTGAGCGCGACCGGGCTGTCGCGCCATGCCTGGAGGTAGCGCTCCCGCGCCTCCGGATCGAGGGAGGAGAACCGCACCGGACGCCCGGTAAGGGCGAGGTTGTAGAGCGGGCTCTCGACCACGGTGAGGATCCGCTTGAAGTCCCTGGCGTTGTTCGGCTGGCGAGAGTGCTCCACCGCGTCTGCAAGCAGGACGTCGACGCCGAGTTCATGGGCGCTCCTCCTGAAGAAATCTGGTCCGTCAGGGGCGCCAGGGAAGAGGGCATCGCAAAGCGCCTCCATGGCCCGGCGCTCCGACCCGCTCAGCTCCAACGCCCGAGCCACGGAAGCCCTGATATTTGATTAGATTCCCAATATTGCGCCGAGCTCCGAAAGTCCAGAGACCACGAAGTCCGCGCCCTCTGCGGACAGCCTCTCCGCTGTGTAGTTCCCGGTGGCTACCGAGACTACCTTGATACCCGCGGAGATCGCCGCGTGCACGTCCTGCGCGCTGTCCCCGACGTAGAAAATCGAACCCTTCGGTAGCCCGAGCTTCGCGGCCGCCATCTCCATCCCTTCCGGCCTCGGCTTCATGATCCTGGTCTCGTCCCGGGTCAGGACGAACTCGAAGCGGTCCATCAGCCCAGCCCGCCGGAGGGTCGCCTCGGCGGCCTTCCTGCCGCTGTTGGTGAGCACCCCCAGCCGCACGCCGCGCGACCGGAGGCCGTCGACCACGTCGAGCGCCCCCGGGATGATGGAGGCGCTCGCTGCGCTTTGAACCTCGAACCCGTCGAGGATTGCGAAGACCGATTCGCGGATTGTCTCGTATCCGGGCCCGAGCCCGGCGTCCGACTGCTCCCTGGCCGAGTCCAAGATGGTCTGGGTCGCGGACCTCAGGTCGAGCCCTTGGGTGCCGAGCCCATGCCGTCTGAGCTCGTCGAATAGCGCCAGCCTGGTCCCTTGGACGTCGAACCTGAACGTCACGAGGGTGCCGTCGATGTCGAAGATGACCCCGACGACCATGTCGGCCTAGATCTTTCTCTTTGAGAACAGTATCAGAATCGCGAGCCCAACCAGGCCTATGGCCACGACCAGTATGGCGATTGCTGTGAACGTGTCGGAGGGGTCAACCTGGAAGTAGGGCGGGGATGGGAGCAACCGTTCACGAGTTCGTCGGCCTTCATATTTATTCGTTCTTTGGAATCGTTAATTAGTTTGGGGGCGCGAGTTCGCGCAGTTGCCTCCTGTGATAAGCTGTTTCGGCGGGGTCGGCGAGATCGGAGGGAACAAGTTCCTGCTGGAGGACAGGGGGACCAAGGTCATCCTCGACTTCGGGACAGGGTTCGCTGACGGGTCGGATTATTTCGACTCCGGCATCCAGCCCAGGCAGGTGAACGGCGCAGGGGACCTGTTCGAGTTCGGGCTCCTACCTGAGGTCCCAGGGCTCTATTCGGAAAAGGCGCTCCAGAACACCAGCATGAAGCACTCCGACCCTGAGGTCGACGCCATAGTCCTCAGCCACTATCATTCCGATCACACAGGGAGGATTGGGTACACCGACCCCAAGATACCGATCTACTGCGGCGAGACGACTTCCCTCATACACGACGCCTACAGCGAGTCGAGGTCTTCGCCGCTCGACGACCACCCCATCAGGAAGTTCCGGACAGGTCGGACGTTCAAGGTTGGTCCGATGGAGTTCGTGCCTGTCCACGTCGACCACTCGATACCCGGCGCCTACGGCTTCGTGGTCCACCTGAGCGACGGCACCATGGCGTACACGGGGGACTTCCGGTTCCACGGCCCAGCCGGGTCGATGACAACGGACTTCGTCGAGGCGGCCGCGAAGGAGGAGCCCGACCTCCTGCTCACGGAGGGGACGAGGGTGGGACACGGCGACGGAAGGGCAAACGTGACAGAGGAGGAGGTGCTGGGGGAAGCGGACAGGATGGTCAAGGGGACGAAGGGGCTGGTCTTCTCATCCTTCAGGGGGAACGACGTAGACAGGGTCAACACGTTCTACGAAGCGAGCAAGAGGGCGGGAAGGAGGCTGGTCGTCTCGATGAAGATGGCAATCCTGCTCGACAAGCTAGGTTCTGACAGCCGGCTGAAAGTCCCGAGGGTGGGAAAGGACGTGGACGTTTACGTCAAGAGGAAAAGGACCGGGAGCCTCGACGACTCCGACTACTTCCAGTGGGAGAGGCGGTTCCTGGACCATGGAGTGAGCTCGGCCGAGGTCAGGCGGAAGGAGAGGGAGACTTTTCTCCACCTGGAGGCGTGGGACTTCCCCGAGCTCATAGACATCAGACCGGCGAGAGGTGGGACGTACATCCACTCGGCCACCGAGGCGTTCAACGAGGAGGGCGAAAGAGAGGAGGCGGTGATCCAGAACTGGGTGAGGCACGTCGGGTTCAGCTACGTCCAGCTCCATGCGTCGGGGCACGCGCCCTCGGGGGAGGTCTTCTCGCTGGTCGACCGCGTAGGAGCAGCCAAGGTGGTCCCCATACACACTGAGCACCCGGAGGAGTTCAACGCGAAGAGGAAGCGGAAAGGATGGAGGCTCGAGGTGCCCGTGAAGGGCAAGCCGATCTCGGTCTCAGGGTAGCAGGACTTCTGATTGACCGTCTTGCTTTGCGACGTGGGAGGGGTGCTGATAGAGAACCCGTGGATCGAGACTGCGCGTGCCATGGGCACGCAGCATGGGAAGGAGGAGGCGGTCGTGTTCGAAGCCTTGACCAGGCTGAGCAGGGAACTCGACGGCGGCCGGCTCTCCCTTGCTGAGTTCCACGGGCGCGTGTGCGCGGAGTTGGGCCTGCATGTGGAGTTCAGCGCGTTCAAGCGCGCCCTCGAGTCTTCGCTGAAGAAGGTCCCATCAGTCTGGGGCGCGGTAGATAGCCTGCGGCGGGAGCGGGGGGCCAGGGTGGTCGCCCTGAGCAACATGTCCAGGGAGGTGTGGAAGTCCCTTCAGGAGAGGTTCGACATCGGTTCGCTCTTTTCCTCCGAGGTGCTCTCGTTCGAACTCGGTATTCTGAAGCCGGACCCTGCAATCTACATCGAGGCGGTGAAGCGAGCGGATGCGCAGCCGGGCGCGTGCCTGTTTGTAGACGACATCGTCGAGAACATCGAAGCTGCGAGGGCACTCGGCATCAAGGCCTACCTCGCGAGGCGGCCTGAGGACACGGCGTCGTTCCTGAGGTCGGCTCTGGATTAGGCCTGGCTGGAGCCTAGGCCCCCTCAACTTGGGCCGAGGGTCGGGAAAATCAGGTTTACAAGCCCCGTTTCCACGACCACGGCAATGGTGACGCAGCAGGCGAGGGACCTCGCTGAATCAGCGGTCGCCAAGGCGGTGCGGGCAGGGGCATCCTACGCCGAGGCGAGGGTGCAGACCACCTGGGAGAAGGAGTTTGGACTCAAGAACGGAGAGCCTCAGCCGTCTTTCTTCGTCGAAGGGTTCGGAATCGGGATCAGGGTCATCGCGGGAGGGGCCATGGGCTTCGCGGCCACCAACGACATGCGCAGGAGTTCTGTCAGCGAAGTCGCTCAGAAGGCGGTGAAGCTCGCCAAGGCTTCTTCTGCCGTCCTCAAGGAGCCGGTAGTCCTGGACTCCTCGAAGGCGACGAGGACCAGCTGGGCCGCTCACGAGACGCAGAAGATCGAGAACGCGGACTCCGCCTGGCTCCGCGGCGTCCTCGTGGACATCGAAGGCAGGATAGCGGACGGGAAGGCCGGGGTGAAGCTGCCGGGCCGGCTTCTGTACATCTCCGCCGAGCTGCAGTTGAGGTACTTCGTGAACAGCGACGGCGCCAGGGTTACAGGGCGCGTCCCCAGGGTGAGCTTCGGAGGCTCGCTCACGGCAATGGAGGGGGGCGCCACAGCCCAGAGGTTCATCCAGCAGGGAGAGACAGGCGGGCTGGAGGTGGTGAAGCGGATCGGGCTCGCGGACAGGGTGGAGGAGGAGGCGAGGATAATGGGGAAGGTACTGAAGACGTCGGAAAAGCCGCCCACAGACACCGTGGACGTCGTCCTCGGCCCCGAGCTTTCTGGGATCGCGGCCCACGAGTCAGTGGGGCACCCTCAGGAGGCAGATCGCGTCCTCGGGAGAGAAGGAGCCCAGGCCGGGGAGTCATACCTGAAGGCGGACAGCATCGGGCGGAAGATAGGGAGCGAAGAAGCCAACGTCAGCGACGACCCGACCATCCCGCACTCCAACGGGTTCGACCCGGTTGACGACGAGGGGGTGACCGCGAAGAAGCGTTTTCTGATCAAGGACGGCGTGATAAGCGAGTTCCTGCAGAACAGGACCACCGCGGTCCAGTTCGGCCTGAAGAGCAATGGGGCGTCCAGGGCGGTTTCCTTCGACAGGGAGCCGATCATCAGGATGTCGAACACGTTCGTCGAGCCTGGAGATTACACCACTGAGGAGGTCATCAAGGAGGTAAGGCACGGGGTCTTGTTCAAGACGTTCACAGAGTGGAACATCGACGACAAGAGGCTCAACCAGAGATATGTAGCGCTGGAGGCGTATCTCATAGAGCGGGGAGAAGTAAAGGGGCTCGTCAGGGCCCCGGTCCTCGAGATCACGACCCCTAGGCTGTGGGGGAGCGTGAAGGCGAGGAGCAAGCACATGGAGTTCGAGGCTGCCACCTGCGGCAAGGGAGACCCGATGCAGGGAGCTCCCGTGTGGACTGGAGGCCCGGAGACCCTCCTTGGCGGGATCAAGCTTGGGTCGAGGTAAGAAGTTGGACCTGAACGAGCTCAACGAGCTGGCGATTTCGGCGGCGAAGGCGCACCGGGTGGACGACGCCGTCGCGATTAGCGCGAACAGCGCTGACAGCATGATAAGGTTCGCGAACGACTCCGTGACCGTAGTCAACAGGGTCGAAGAGGCGGAGCTGTCTGTGTACCTCGCGAAGGACAGGCGGAAGGCGATAGCTTCGACGTCGAACCTCTCGCCTGCTGCGGTGAAAAGGTTCGTGAACGACCTCTACTCTTCGATGAAGGGGCTCCCGGAGTCCGAGTACGTCCCGCTACCGGCGAAGGCGGCGAGATACCCTCCGGAGCTGATGCGATACGACAAGAAGCTGGAAGACATCGACGTGGAGCTCCCGGGGCTGGCGAAGGTGGCCATAGACTCCTCCCTTGCGGCGGGCGGAAAGAGGTCGGCCGGGGTGATCGACGCAGGCAAAGTGACGGTGTCGATGCTGACCTCCACCGGCACGTTGGGGGAGGGGTCGAAGACGGCAATCACTCTGAACATCCGGTCATTCGGAGACAACGAAGCGAGCGGGCACGGGCTATCCTGTTCTTCCACGCTCAGGGGGTTCGACCCGGTAGAGGCGGGGAGGAGGGCGGGAGAGGGTGCGAAGAGCATGCGGCAGGCGTCCGAGCCCGAGCCCGGAAGCTACGAAGTGCTGATGAGCCCGACAGTGGCTTCGAACCTGATCGAGACGGTCGCGGGTGCGGCTTCGGCGTTCTCAGTCGACGCCGGGACGTCGTACCTCGCTGACAAGCTCGGTAAGAAGGTCGCCTCGCCTGCGTTCAGCCTGACAGACCACGGGACGGTGGAAGGGGGGCTGGGAGGGAGGAGCTTCGACGACGAGGGCACGGCCACAAGGAGCAACAAGATCATCGACCATGGAGTCCTTCGCGGCTACCTACACAACCTGACCACCGCGAAGAAGTGGAAGACCGAGAGCACCGGGAACGCGGGGTTCGCGAGCCCCCGCCCTTGGAACCTCGAAGTCGGGATGGGGGACTCGGGGCACGACGAGATGGTGAAGGAGATGAAGAAGGGAATCGTGCTTACCAGCAACTGGTACACCCGGTTCAAGAACTACAGGACCGGAGAGTTCTCAACCGTCCCCCGGGACGGCGCTTACCTGGTGGAAGACGGAAGAGTAGTGAAGTCCCTGAAGGGGATGCGCGCCGGTGACGACCTTGAGAGGATGTTCTCCTCGGTCAGGCTCGCGTCGAAAGAGAGGGAGTGGGTCCAGTGGTGGGAGGTGGACACCCCGACCCTCTGCCCGTGGCTCCTCATAGACGGGGTCACGATCACAAGGGCGTACGGTTAGCCGGGCCTAGCGCGCTTTCGGAAGAGAGGCCAGGGCCTCGCTCAGCATCCCCTCGTCGGGCTCGAAGTCAACCAGCCTGTTGGCGAGCTTGTCCTCGTACGCTTTGAGGTCCAGGAGCCCGTGGCCGCTGAGGTTGAAGAGGATAGTCTTCGGCTCGTTCTTCCGCTTGCACTCGAGGGCGACGTCTATGGCCGCCTTCACCGCGTGGTTCGACTCCGGGGCTGCGACGATTCCTTCCGTCTGCGCGAGGAGCATCCCGGCGTCCATGACCTCGTTCTGGGTGTAAGCTACGCTGCGCATGAACCCCTTGTCGATGAGCATGCACATCGACGGAGCCTTGCCGTGGTACCTCAGCCCGCCCGCGTGGATCGGCGGGCACTGGTAGCTGTGGCCGACGGTGTGCATCTTGATGAGCGGCGTGGTCCCGCTGGCGTCGGCGAAGTCGTAGGCGTACGAGCCCCTGGTGGTGGACGGCACCGCCTTCGGCTCCGAGGCGACGAACTCCGCGCCCGACTTGCCGCGGAGCTTGTCTCTCATGAACGGATACGCCAGCCCCGCGTAGTTGCTCCCTCCGCCAATGCAACCCACGATGAAGTCGGGGTCGTCGCCGAACTCCTCCATCTGGAGCTTGGCCTCCTGCCCGATCACCGACTGGTGGAGGAGGACGTGGTTGAGGACGCTCCCCAGCGCGTATTTTGTGTTGTCGTGGGTGACGCAGTCCTCCACAGCCTCGCTGATCGCGATCCCCAGGCTGCCGGGATGATCCGGGTCCAGCTGAAGGAACTTCCTTCCGGCGTCAGTCTTCGCGCTCGGAGAAGCGTGGACTTCGGCGCCGTAGATCTCCATCAGGGTCCGCCTGTAGGGCTTCTGGTCGTAGCTGCTCCTCGTCATGTATACCGTAAGGTCGATGTCGAAAAGGGCCGTGGCCAGCGCGAGCGCGCTCCCCCACTGCCCCGCGCCCGTCTCGGTGGCGAGCCTTTCTGTCCCCTCCTTCTTGTGGTAGTAGGCCTGCGCTATCGCGGTGTTGGGCTTGTGGCTCCCGGCGGGGTTGAGGTCCTCTCGTTTGAAATAGATCTTGGCGGGCGTCCCTAGCTTGGCTTCGAGGCGGGTGGCCCTGTAAAGCGGGGTGGGCCTTCCAAGGCGGAGGTACGCCTCCCTCACCTCGTCAGGGATCGGGATGTACTCCTGGGTGGACATCTCCTGCATCAGGCACTCTTTGGCGAAGAGCCTCATCAGCGGCTCCGGGGACATCGGCTGCATCGTCTTGGGGTCGAGCGGGGGCGGCAGAGGCTCGGGGAGGTCGTGCTGGATGTTGTAGTAGTCTCTCGGCAGTTTGTCCTGCGTGAGGAGCGACTTCAGCTGGGTCTTGCTCATGGAGGAAGCGGGCATTGTGGGGGTTAAATCCAATCGTGACCGCTTTTGTACATGAAGCGCGAAGCGGAAAAGAGGCAGAAGCGTCTTAAATGCTCAGTTTAGTGCATAAAGCCCAGAAGTGTCATGTGGACGAACGTCAGGCGGCAGTTCCAGCGGCAGGTTGTCAGGCCAGAGATAGTGAGGAAGATGATCGAGTGCGGGATGCGCGTCTCTGAAGACGAGAAGATCTACGTAGACAACGTCGAAGTCGACTACACGGCGGTCGCGAGGGCGCTGGACGTGGACAGGAGGGTCGTGAAGCAGACGGCCCAGCAGATCAGGAGGAACAGGTATCTCTTCTCGCTCTTCTCGAAGACAAAACCGCTTGGGACGAGCCTGGTCGAAGTGGTGTCCCAGCTCGGGTACACTGCGATAGTGATCGAGGCAGACGCCACGACGTCCGGAGTGATGGCCGGGGTCGCAGAGATACTCTCTAGGCACGGGATGGTCGTAAGGCAGGCCGTGGCCGAGGATCCAGAGATGGTTCCGGACGCGAAGATGACGCTCGTGGTCGGCGGACAGCTGACCGGCCAGGCGATGGAGGAGCTGCACGGCCTGAAGTCGGTCAGGAGCATTAAGATCCTGAAGTGAAATGACGAAGAAATACGACGTCGCAGTGATGCACGACTACTTCGTGGACAGGCTGGTGCACGCGAAGTCCCTCCCAAGGCTGCTGCGCGGTGTGTCGGAAAAGGCGAAGGGAGGCGGGGGCGGGATCCACGGAGTCAGCCAGGAAGACATCAGGGGAGGAAACGCCGTGAACTTGGCCCATGCGCTCGCGAGGCTAGGGCTCAGGACCTTCCTCATCACTCACAGCGAACGGGCCCACAGGGGGTTGCTTGAAGCGACCTTCGAAGGGCTGGACGCCGAAGTTCGGGTCAAGCCGGCCCCGGCCGGTCTGACGGTCGCCTTCGAAGAAGTCGTCAACGTCATGCTGGGCGATGGGGGAGGGGCTGCCGACTTTGGGCCCGAGCGCCTCGACGACGAAGACTGGGCGGCACTCGAAAGGTCGAAGGTCGTCTGCTCCGTCAACTGGGCGGCGAACAAGCGCGGGACCGACCTGCTGGTCGCGCTTCGCAGGCGGTTGGGGGAGGAGAAGCCCATCTTCATGGACCCGGCAGACTTCAGGGACAGGACCACCGAGTTCAAGGGCCTCCTTCTGAGGCAGCGGAAGGAAAAGCTGGTAGACTGGGTTAGCATGAACGAAGGCGAGGCGCTCGCGTCGGCCCGCCTGCTGGGCATCGAGCGCACAGACCTCAGAGCCGTATGCGAGAACCTGGCCCGGAGGCTGAGGGTTGTGCTCGACCTCCACGCCGCCGGCCAGTCGTACTCCAGCGAAGGGACAGAAGTGGCGTCGGCTCGGGTGAAGGCGGTAGATGCGAGGCGGCTTACCGGCGCGGGGGACGTCTGGGACGCGGGCGTGATATACGGCAGGCTGAAGGGGATGGACGAGCCGGCGAGGCTGGACTTCGCCAACAAGGCGGCGCGGCTCTATCTGACGAACGAGTCGCCAGTCCCTCCGACAGCCGAGCAGGTCGAACGGGCCTGAGCTACTTCTCCAGCATGCGGGAGAACGTCCATGACACGGTGCTCAGTATCTCGCTGAGCCTCGCTTTCTCCCTGTAGTTCTCTATGATGACCTTGTTAATGGAGCCGTTCGCCTCTTCTACGTCGAACCTCAGCTCCTCGCCCTTTGCAAGCTTCCCCGACTTCACCAGCGCCTCGTCGCCCGCCTTCATCCCCTGGAGTATCTTC
The DNA here is from genome assembly GCA_021788415.1 of archaeon. The sequence continues at coordinate 2,614 of JAJYKR010000007.1, read as the reverse complement.
CCCAGGAGGAACGACTTGAACGGGGGCGTCGACGCGTTCAGCGCGACCCCGGTCGGCTCGATGGAGACTGCGTCGGCCGTGATCGAAGCGGTGGCGATGACCTGTCCCCCCTTGTCCCGCTTCAGCTCTCTGACTTCGGGAGCCTCTTTCGTCTCCGCCATCATCTCTATGGCCGGCCGGAAGGTCGAAGCCCGGAGGTTGGCGTCGACGTAGCCGAGCGTTTCGTTCAGCCTCGCTATCTCCTCCTGCAGCTGCGCGATCCGCCCCTCGAGCCAGAGCTTGAGCTCGGCCGCTTTCTTCACGTCGTTCTCCGAGGAGGCCATCGAGCCTGGTACGCCGGGGAGTCGCTAAAAACGTTAGTCAGGACGGGCACCCGGGACCGGGGCGACGATGAAACTGTTAAGTCCCGAACCTTGAACGCCCTCCCGTTGCTGAGGCTGAAGCGCAGGTCCGCAGCGGTAGCCGCTGCCTCGCTCTTCGCGGCCCTCTATGCCGTCCTCGGCGCGTTCCCTGTTTCGAAGCTCCTCCTCGGTTCCGGCAACTTCCTGACCGCGAGCAACTTCGTCACTCCGCTTGCCGGGATGGTGTTCGGTCCGTTTGTCGGGGGGTTCGCGGCCGTTGTGGGCGACCTCCTCGACGCCTACGCCGGTTACATCGCCCTTGGGAGCACGGGGATGTCGGTGATCGCGGCCGACCTGGCCACAGTCCTCACAGCGGGGCTGGCATACACGGGGAAGTGGAAGGCCGCGCTTGCGGTCCCGCTGGCGGTGCTCGCGCTCTACTGGATCGACCCCATTTCGGTGCTTTTCGTCGGAGGCGTGCCGTTCACCTGGCTGCACATGCTCTCCCTGGTCCCGTTCGCAGCCGCGCTGTTGCTACAGCGGTCCGGAAGGCTCTCGAAGCTCAGCCCCGCGTTCATAGCGAGCGTCACTTTCGCGGCGCTCCTCTGCGGCCAGCTCACCGGGACCCTCGTCGGGCAGGAGCTTTCCGTCAGAGTGTACCAGACGCTTTCGCTCCAGGCATGGCGGGGCCTGGTGCCCTACTTCTTCCCGCTCTATCCCGTGGAGAGGACGCTCTTCGCCGCGGTCGGGTCTGCCATAGCCATCCCGGTGCTCCGGGCCGTCTGGAGGAGGGAGCACCCCCACGGATCGATCGCCAGCGGGTGAGCGAACCCTACCCCCGTCCAGGCCGGGCCCAGCTCTTCGGTCTTGGACAACCGGCACGGAGCGCGGTCGCACAGCCCAGACCGTCCGTCGTGTCCCGAGGCAGGCGCGCGGATCTTCAGGCGCAGGCCCCCGCAGCAGGCGGTTCCGTGTGAGAGTCTCCGGCGAGAAGGTGGTCGGGTGAAGCAGCGAAAGGACGGCGCGGATAAGCGCCTGCGACTACAGACGTCACGGTCGGGAACAAGAATCACCCGACCTCTACAGCACTCCCGGGGGTGGACGTGGCGGGATTCGTTGAGGCCGGGGCGTCCCACGAATGCGAGCGGTGCGGCCACGCTTGGAATGCATTGAGGAAGAGGCAAGGTACCCTGGAAGGGTTCGCAGGCGGCTTCCTGCCTGCGTTCGGGAGCAGATTTTAATGGACTAGTCCGGGGCTCCCCTCCGTGTCGCATCCATCGTTCGACGACGCGATGAGCCGCTTCAGGACGCTCCTGGAAGAACAGGCAGCGAGGGCAGAAAAGATCAGCAAGCCGGTCGAGTGGCTGGACTACACCAAGCTGGACAAGCTCGTGATAGGGGTCATCGGCGGTGACGGCATCGGGCCGATCATAGCGACAGAAGCGAAGCGGGTCTTGGAGGAGCTGCTGGCGGAAGAGCTGAGGAACGGCAAGGTCGAGGTCAGGCAGATCGAGGGGCTGACGATAGAGAACCGGATCAAGCAGATGAAGCCCCTGCCAGAGGAAGTCCTGGCGGACATCAAGAAGTGCCACGTGCTGCTGAAGGGCCCGACGACAACCCCGGAGGAGGGGAGCGGGATGCCGAACATCGAGAGCGCGAACATCGCGATCAGGAAGGCGTTCGACCTCTTCGCGAACGTGAGGCCGGTAAGGATCCCGTCGCAGGGGATCGACTGGGTCTTCTTCCGCGAGAACACCGAAGGGGAGTACGTGCTGGGGAGCAAGGGGATGATGGCCACGCCGAACCTGGCCGTCGACTTCAAGGTGATAACGAGGCCCGGAGCAGAAAGGATAATCCGGATGGCGTTCGAGCACGCGAAGAAGACCGGAAGAAAGAAGGTGACCGTGGTGACGAAGGCGAATGTCATCAAGACGACCGACGGGCTCTTCCTGGAAATGGCGAAGCAGGTAGCCAAGGGGTTCCCCGAGATAGCATGGGACGGATGGTACATCGACGTCTTCACTGCGAAGCTGATCGATGAGAAGAGGCGGCGTGGATTCGAAGTGGTGGTCCTTCCGAACCTCTACGGGGACATCGTCACCGACGAGGCGGCCGAGCTGCAGGGGGGTGTGGGGACGGCGGGGAGCGCGAACATCGGCGCCAGGTTCGGGATGTTCGAGGCGATCCATGGCTCCGCGCCTAGGATGATCACCGAAGGGAGAGGGAAGTACGCGGACCCGCTGAGCCTCATGAGGGCGGCGGTGATGATGCTG
>JAJYKR010000049.1 GCA_021788415.1 archaeon | reverse complement strand
TATTCGATCTTGACCGAGTCGACGTTGGTGAGAATCAGGAGCACCTCAGCTCCGGCAGCCTCCGCGAGCTTCTCCGCGGCGAGGTCCTTGTCGATCACCGCGTCGATCCCCTCGTATCCGCCGTCGCTCCTCCTAGTCACAGGGATCCCCCCTCCTCCGCCTGCGATCACTATGAACCCTGACCGGATCATCTCCGCGATGGCGTCCGACTCGACGATCCTGGTAGGTTCGGGGGACGGGACGACTCTCCTGTACTGTCTTTCTCCTCCCTTCGCGACCTTCTTCACCACGAATCCCTTCTCCCTGCGTGCCCTGTCTGCCTCGGCTTCGGTGTAGAAGGGCCCGATAGGCTTGCTCGGGTTAGAGAAGGAAGGGTCGTCCTCGGCGACGAGCACCTGGGTTATGATCGAAACGACAGGCTTCCTGATGCCGGCCGACCTGAGGGCGTTCCCGAGCTCGCGCTGCACGAGGTAACCGATCTCTCCTTGGGTCATTGCGTCGAGAACATGGAGCGGGTTCTCCGGCACCTCGGAGGTTGAAGCCTCCTGGATGGCGATGTTCCCAACCTGGGGGCCATTTCCGTGGGTCAGTACCAGACCGTGCCCCATGGACGCCAGCTTCTCGATCTGCTGGGAGACTTCACGGACGTTGCGGACGACCTCGTCGTAGGTCCCCCTCTGCTCTGGGCGAAGGAGGGCGTTCCCCCCCAGGGCGATGACGATCTTCAAGGAACGCCGTCGCTGCTTCAGAGCTTAAAAGTCGTTAAGCCCTCCCGCCGAGCGCAGCCCAAGTCGAGGCTCCAGCCCGGTCAGAGTATGGCACCACCGCACGGACCCCGCTCCCCGCGCCCACGGCTGTGCCCTTCTCAATCGGTTAAATCCAAGGGATTATCTCGGACGCCCATGGCCCGAAGGCTCGTCCATCACATGGACTTCGACACCCTGGTCGGAATCAACAGGGGGGTGGTCGCCCTGACTGGGGAGCCCCACGGGTTCACCCCTGCGGACGGGAAGAAGCTCAACGAGCTGGTGGAGGAAGTGGAGCAGCGGGCGAACAACCAGGACCTCGAGGAGGCCGTGCCGGAGAAGGCAGCCCTCCTGGTCTTCAAGGTGGCGAGCGGCCAGTACTTCCGGGCAGGCAACAAGCGGACTGCTCTGGTAGCGGGGCTGGTGTTCCTCGCAAAGAACGGGTACGAGGTCGACATAACGAACCATGACTTCGTCTCGGCGGTCGACCGGGTAGGGATGGCGGCCGCGAGCCTGGACGACCTTTACGAGCTCGTGAGCAGGCTGGCGGCGAAGTCGAAGAGCGACCGGAGGGGCTGGGAGAAGGTGGTCGAAGCCACCGTCGAGTCGATGAAGGGTTTTCTCACCGAGCAGGGCGCATAGGGCTCTGACGGGGCCTGACTAGAGAACAGTCCATCCGCCATCGATGACGACGGCAGACCCGTTGATGTAGCTCGACTTCCCTGATGCCAGAAAGAGGGCCAGCTCGGCGATCTCCGTGGGGTCCGCCGTCCTCGGCATCATCGACGCCGCCTTCATGAGGTGCTCCAGCCCTTCCTTGCTCGGCTGCCCGCCTCCCACGCCTATGTTCGTGTTCACCCCTCCCAGGACCATGGCGTTGCACCTGATCCCCCTCCCCCCGTAGTGGGCAGCTATGCTCCTTGTCAGCCCGAGGAGCGCGTGTTTGGAGACCGTATAGGGCGCTCCTGCCACGCCTCCGAAGAGCCCAGCGACGGAAGCGGTGTTGATTATGACGCCCCCTCCCTGTTTCAGCATCGCCGGGATCGCCTTCCTGCTCGCCCTGAACGGCGCGCCGACGTTCACTGCCATGACTTTCTCCCACAGCTCGTCCGTGGTGTCAGCTACAGGCATGGCTCCGTCCATGATGCCGGCGTTGTTGCAGAGTATGTCGATCCTTCCGAACTCCTCGACGGTCCGATCCACCATCCTTCCGGCCCCGTCGTCCCCCGAGATGTCCGCCACCTCTCCTGCGGCCCGCCCCCCTTCCCCCCTGATCTCGCCCACCACCTGGCCGACCCGCTCGGATACGACGTCTACCACCATCACCGCGCACCCGTTTCGAGCGAATAGTCGAGCCATCGCTCTGCCCACTCCGGACCCCCCTCCGGTGACCAGGGCGACCTTGCCTGAAAGGAGAGCTCCAGGAGCCGACGCCGGCTGGTCAGCCTCGGTCGAGCGGCTCAAGGCCTTTTGCCCGCTTCAGGGAGCTTCACTTCGAAACCCTCTTTCGAGCCTGCGTCCTTCCAGTATGCGTTCACCGAGTCCTGGATCGTCGCCAGGGCCTCTGTCCTGGGCGTCGGAGAGAACAGGTGCTCGTAACGGCTCTGCGTCTTCAGGTATTCGACGACCGGCGTCAGCGACCTCGGAACGAAGGTGTGCCTGACTTCACCGTTCAAAGACTCTTTCAGAGGCCAGACCCCCGTCTGGACTGCCAACTTCTCCACCTCCACGGTGTCCTTGGGGTCGTACCCCCAGCCTGTCGGACAGGCCGAGAAGTCGATGAACATCTTCGGGCCCCTGATGGTGCTCCCCTTCTCCACCTTCTTCAGGAAGTCAAGGCCGTGAGAGTTGGACAGGGTCGCGACGTACGGAGCCCTCTGCACTCTCCAGACTTCGAACAGGTCCTTCTTCATCCGCGTGTTGCCCAGGGGATAGGCGGCGGTCGCGGGGGTGGTCTTCGTCGAAGAGCCGTAGGGGGTGGAGGTCGACATCTGGAACCCCGTGTTGCCGTAGGCCTCGTTGTCAAGGCAGAGGTAGTAGAAGTCGAGGTTCCTGTCGATCGCCCCCGACGTCGACTGGAAGCCGATGTCGTATGCGGCCCCGTCCCCTGTCACCACCACGACCTTCATGTCCTCGGACGCGGGCAGCTTCCCCTTCGCGATCAGCACGTCCAGAGCATCCCTGACCCCCTGCGCCCC
>JAJYKR010000048.1 GCA_021788415.1 archaeon | reverse complement strand
GAGCCTCAACTTGTATGCGAGAAAGGTCTCTGACCGAGTGTACCTGCTCGACACCTATGCGCTGGGCCAGCGAGGGACCGTCGGGGCGTACCTCGTCAAGGGGCCGAAGCCGGCCCTCATAGACTGCGGATACGCTTCGTCATATCAGAACGTCCTGGAGGGGCTAGCCGAGGCTGGGGTGATGCCGACCGACGTCAGGTACCTTATACCCACCCACGTGCACCTCGACCATGCTGGGGCTGCGGGCCGCCTCCTCAGAGTGATGCCCAACGCTGAAGTGATAGCCCATGAGAGGAGTACGCCCCACCTCGTCGACCCTACGAGGCTCGTCGAGTCGTCCGCCATGGTCTTTGGCAAGGCGATTGTGGAACTCTACGGGGCGCCGGAGCCGGTCCCGGCGCAAAGGATCACCTCGGTGGGGGAAGAGCATCACGTCGACCTTGGGGACGGTATGACAGCCTTGCTGATGCACGTTCCGGGCCACGCCCCGCACCAGATCTCCGTCCTGCTCGAGAAGAGCGGCGCCCTGCTCACCGCGGATGCGGTCGGCATAGTCTACCCCGGCATCAACGCGCTCATCCCGACCACCCCACCCCCCAGCTTCAAACCCGACGAGCTGGCTGCGAGCATTGGCAAAATCCGGCAGACCTCCCCTGCCGAGCTCCTCGTTCCTCACTTCGGGACCAGGTCGGACGCAGAGTGGGTCTTCGACAGGACGGTCGAGCTCGTGAAGTCGTGGGTGGCAATTGTGAAGGAAGAGTGGCGGAAGAAGGCTACCCTGGACGAAATCGCAGAGAAGATGGAACAGGAGGTCCAGCGCGACGCCCAGACGACCGACCTTCCAATCTACGCCCAGGTGTCGGTCAGGACGTCGGTGATGGGCATCATGCATTACCTAGAGAAGAACGCTTGAATATCCTCGGCGGCTAGATGCGGACCGTGCCGCTGGTCTATGCGTGCATCGCACCCCATGGCGACGAGGTAGTCCCCGCGCTTGCCGGGAGAAGACGCCGACTCTTCGCGCCGACCCGCCAGGCAATGAGGAAGCTCGGCGTCGAAATGAAGGCAGCGAGACCAGACACCATCGTCATATCGACCCCACACAACCTGAGGCTGCGGAAGCACATCGGCGTCGTCGCTTCGCAGTTTTCGTCGGGGAGCGTAACCGGAGGGAGGAGGTCGATAAAGCTCCGGGCTGTCTGTGACTTGGGCTTCGCGGCGAGAGTGGTTGGGGCGGCGGAGTCGGAAGGCCTCCCAGTGGTAGAGGCGAACTACGGGGCGCTGGAGGGCCCGCTTTCTGACCTGGCGATGGACTGGGGGACGCTGATCCCGATGTGGTTTCTGCTTAAGGGGGCTGGCCTGAGGAGCAAGGTCGTAATAGTGACCCCGTCCAGAGGGATTCCCATCCGGCAGAACTTCGACTTCGGGAGGGCCGTGGCCGCGGCCGCATCTGCCGAGAAGAAGCGGATCGCGTTCGTAGCCAGCGCAGACCAGGCCCATGCCCACAAGAAGAGCGGCCCGTATGGTTTCGATCGGAGGGCAGCGGAATACGATCGGCTAGTCATGGAAGCCGTCCGGGATGGATCGTTGGAAGGCCTCATGAGCCTCGAGCCAGACTTCGTCGAGGGGGCCAAGCCTGACAGCCTCTGGCAGATTGCCATGCTGGCGGGGGTGCTGTCAATGGTGCCCATGAAGGGCGAACTGCTGTCGTACCAGGTGCCGACGTACTTCGGCATGCTCTGCGCCAGCTACCACCCGTAACGCTCTGTTTGGGGTGTGAGGGCGGCCGCCTAGAGGTGGGCGTAGATCTGCCCGAGGTTCGATATGGTAGGGCAGTCGGCATCGCCGCCGGTTCCGGTCCTGTCGATCAGGAGCCCCTTCATCCCTGCGTTCCTCGCCCCGACCACGTCGGCCTCATACAGGTCTCCCACGTGCACGCTTTCCTCAGGCTTGGCTCCCGCTCGTCTCAATGCGATGTTGAAGATCTCAGGGTGAGGTTTCGTGTAGCCTACGACCCCGGAGAACACGAAGTTGGACATGTACCGGTCCAGTCCCAAGGGCCCGACAATCCTCTCCGTGTCAGCTGGAGCGTTGGAGATCAGGCCCAGGGCATACCCCCTGCGCTTGAGCTCCCCGAGCGTCGGCTCGACGTCCTGGTACAGTTCGAGTGGGACGTTCTTCTCAAGCACTGGCCAACGCTCACGGACGCGCCTGGAGACCCTCAGTGCCTCCGCCTGGTCTGCGTCCGGGAAGAGCGAACTGAAGACCTTCTCGTAGAGGCGCCTGTAGGCCTCGTCCGTCTCCCCCGGCGTCATCGGTACAGCCGCGTAGGTGGAGAGCCACCACCCCTCCAACCCCATGTATGCGCCATCTATCACGTGGAGGGGGGCGTCCCGCCCCGCCTCGTTGATCACTGCCCGGAATATCCGGCTCCTCCGCATGACGAGCAGGGTTCCCCCCAAATCGAAGAACACCGCCCTGGTAACCAAGTGGCCCGGTCGTCCCGCTTGCCGTAATTAAGATTGGCCGGCGGGGGCGCTATGCGTGGAACCCCGGGATGTAAGGGGTGACGAGCATGCTGAACAGAAGGAGGGCGAGGACCACCCCTGTGATCAGGACGTACTGCCGGTCCCCCTCGGCGTCGAAGAGCAGGACAGAGATCAGCACTCTGGAGACGGGCGTCGCGATCAGGAGGATCACGCCCACCTCGATTATGGAGAGGGGGTTGAACGCCGCAAGCCCGCTGATGATGCCGGCGAAGCTCACGTCGAAGTTGCCGTGCGGGACGTTCGGATTGTAGGTCAGGAGGCTTGCGACATCCGAGTATTTTCCCGACAGCGCCAGGATGGCGACCCCCAGGGTGATGACCGCGGCGGATATCAGGACGCCGTATCTTAGAACCATCCCTATGACGTTGTTCATCGAGTCGGGGTCCTTCAGATTCATACCGCTATCCCCAGGGAGCTGAGCACCATCTCGACCGCGGTGATGGCGAG
>JAJYKR010000047.1 GCA_021788415.1 archaeon | reverse complement strand
GCCCTGCAGTCTGAGTTGAATCTCGCGCTCGGCATCGTTGAGAGCAAGGCCACCATCCCCATCCTGTCCAACCTGCTGCTGAAGGCGGAAGGGGACCACGTGGAGCTAGCGGCCACCGATCTGGAGGTCACCTTGCGAACCCGGTGCCCGGCCGAGGTGGTCTCCCCTGGAGGGATCACCGTTCCGGCGCGCAAATTCGGCTCCATCGTGCGGGCCTTCGCGACCTCCGATGCACCCCTGTCCCTCAAGACGACGGCAGAAGGAAAGCTCTTCCTTCAGCCCGTGGGAGGCAGGCAGGAGTACCACCTGCAGACCCTTCCAGAGGAGGACTACCCCACCCTCCTGGACGCTGGGGGGGCCCAGCAGCTGAAGGTCCCCACCTCGGTGTTCAAGCGCTGCATTTCGGAGGTCCTGGTCTCCGTCGGCATGGAGGACAACCGCTTCTCGGTGCGGGGCGGCCTGCTGATCCTGGAACCGGATCAACTCACCATGGTCTCCACCGACTCCCACCGGCTGACCTACTCCCAATGGAATGGCCCGCTGGCGGTGGAGAAGTCCCTTCGCGTGCTCATTCCAAGGAAGACCCTGACGGAATTTCTGAAGCTGGAGGACGCCGATGGCGTGACCCTCGCCTTCAGGGACAACCACATCTTTCTGGAGATGGGGCGGCGCTTCCTCTACAGCAGGCTCATGGATACGACCTTCCCTGCTTACGAGAAGGTGCTTCCCGCGGAGTCCGACAAGAAGGCGGTCCTCTCCCGGACGGAGCTCCTGGAAAGGCTCAAGAGGGTCTCCATGGTGGCCGAGAGCAAGACCAGAGCGGTCAGTGTGGCCTTCGATCCAGCGGGGACCCTGGAGGTGATGGTCCGTAACCAGGAGACCGGTGATGAGGGCCGTGAATACCTCACCAGCGAGACCTACGAGGGGGAGGCCATCGGCATCGTCTTCAACGTGGATTACCTGATTGACTTCCTCACGGTGAGCGATGCCGAGAAGATCGTCATGGCGATGAAGGATCCCTACTACCAGGTCCTCTTCCAGCCCCTGCGTGGGGAGGAGGAGTCAATCCACAAGTACGTCGTCATGCCGCTGAGGTTTGATTGAGGCTCCACTCGCTGAGCGTGAAGGGCTTTCGCAATCTGGCGGGCTCGCGGATCGACTTTCGCGGGCCCGTTACCCTGTTTTACGGGGCCAACGCCCAGGGAAAGACCAACCTCCTTGAAGCCCTCTATTTGATAGCGACGACACGCTCCTTTCGCGAGAGCCGGGCCGAAATCCTGATTGCGCACGGGCAGGAGTCGGCCACGCTGGAGGCATCGGTGGAGGGGGAGAAGGTGCGGCACCTCCTTACCCTTCACCTGAGCCTGCGGGGGAGGCAGTACCGCCGGGACGGGCAGGCCGTACCCCTGGCGACTTACGTTCAGGGCTTGCCTGTGGTAGTCTTGAGCGTGGAGGACCGCGGTTTGGTGGAGGGGTCCCCGCGGCATCGGAGGAACTTTCTCGATGCCACGGCGGTGTGGAGGCGTCCCGCCCACCTCGATACGCTTCTGGCCTTCGGCCGGTGCAAGGACCAGCGGAATCAGGTTCTGCGGGACTACTCGCCCCGAAGGGCTCGGGAGCTGGAAGCCTGGAGTGATACGTTCCGCCGTTTGGCCTCCCCGATCAGACTGGAGCGAAAGGCGGCGGCCGACACCATCAACGTGGCCCTGAAGTCCCTCCGGCAGAGGTTGAATTTTGACGAGCACATCGAGCTGGTGTACGAACCCGGCGGCGGCGATGATTTGGGAAGAGCGATGCGGGAAGCCCGGGCCCAGGAGATCCGCCGGGGCATCTCCCTGGTGGGGCCGCAGAGGGATCAGGTCCAGATTCTCCTGGATGGAAGGCCCATCGGGAGCTACGGCTCATCGGGACAGATCCGGTCGGCCCTGTGGATGCTGAAATTGTCTCGAGTGCAGGTCCTCTCCGAACGGGGCGAAACCCCACCCCTTTTCTTGCTGGACGATGTGGAGGCGGAGCTGGACAGGGAGCGCATCGGGCAGATGATGGATCTGACGCAGGGAAGGGCCCAGCTCGTGGTAACGGCCACGAGGCCCGACCTGCCCTCCCTAAGGCCCTCGGCGATTTTTCGCGTGGAATCGGGAAGGGTGTTCGAAGAGTTCCCGCCGACCACCTAAATCCAGCGGTGCGAAGGAGCGATAGAGGTGAGTGACACCAAGCAACCCGACACGACTGAAAGAAAGTACGACGCCTCCTCCATCCAGGTCCTGGAGGGGCTTGAAGCCGTCCGCAAACGGCCGGCCATGTACATCGGCTCCACGGGCAGCGCGGGGCTGCACCACCTCGTCTGGGAGGTGCTGGACAACTCCATCGACGAGGCCCAGGCCGGATACTGCGACGACATCAAGGTCATCATTCACGCCGACGATTCGGTCACCGTGGAGGACAACGGCCGCGGCATCCCCGTGGACCTTCACCCGGAGGAGGGGAAGCCGGCGGCCGAGGTGGTCCTGACGCTGCTGCACGCCGGGGGCAAGTTCGACAACAACACCTACAAGGTCTCGGGAGGCCTGCACGGCGTGGGCGTGTCGGTCGTCAACGCCCTCTCCGAGCGCCTGGACCTGGAGATCTGGCGTGACGGGGGAGTCTATATCCAGAGCTACACCCGAGGTGCGCCCAGGGGCCCGCTCACGCGGACCGGCACGCCCGAGCCCAAGGACAAGCACGGCACCCGCATCACCTTCAAGGCCGATCCGGAGATCTTCGAGGAGACCACCTTCAGCTGGGACATCCTCAACACGCGCATCCGGGAGCTGGCCTTCCTGAACGCGGGGCTGCGCATCACCCTCTCCGACGAACGCGAGGAGGAGCGGCGCGTCGAGCACTTCACGGAGGGGGGGATCACCAGCTTCGTGGAGTACCTCAACCGGGGCAAGAACCTCCTCCACCCCCAACCCGTCGTCTTCAGGGGGGAGAAGGACCGCATCGTGATGGACGTG
>JAJYKR010000046.1 GCA_021788415.1 archaeon | reverse complement strand
TCGATCGACCACGAGGCGGGGACCCAGAAGAAGGTGGTCATGCAGCATCTCCAGTCGATGACAGCCCAGGAGATATGCAAGACGCTCCCGACCGTCGCCGTCCGGGACGACGAGCCTGTGAAGGACGCGTTCAAGAAGCTGCTCGAATTCGACGCGAGGGCGGCGGTGGTCGTCAGAGGGAGCACGCCGATAGCGACCCTGATGCTGCGCGACATCACGGGGCTCACGAGGAAGGAGATGGCGGGGATGAAGGTCTCTGAAGCGCCTCTCGCGGGGGTGACAAGGGTCATGGAGGACGAACCGGGCCTCAACCTCACGACGATGTTCAGGGAGACGAACGTCCCGATTGTCGCCGTGGTCGACGAGGATGGCAGGCTCGCCGGCACTATACTGGAGAGGGAGATACTCAGAAGGCTCGCCGAGTCCCTCGAACAGCAGGAAGGAGGGGCCGCCCCCTAGCGGCGGCGGGCCGTCAGTAGTTCATGGTCCTGCGGTACATGAGGAACCCCACGGCCAGCAGGGCCGCCGAGAGGCCGCCGAGGGGGGCGAGCAGCGCCACGTCCACGGTCCCGGCCTGAAGGGCCCTGAACGACTGCACCGCCCAGGTCATGGGGTTGAACGCTGACACGGCGGCGACCGCCGGCGGCAGTATGCTCGAGGGATAGAACTGCGTGCTGAAGAACGAGAGGTAGACTTGGACCGTGCTCCTCACCGTTGCGAAGAGCTCCAGGCTGTTGGCCAGGGACGCTGCGGCGACAGAGAGCCCCGCGACCGCTCCCGAGTAGATGAACATGATGCCCAGCCCTACCAGGAAGTACTGAAACGACAGCCCGTAGAGCACCGCGATGACCACCGTCCCGGGGAGCACTGTGAGCACCGTCCTGAGCATCCCCGAGAACAGCCTGCAGAGTGCGAACACGTTCTTCCTCACAGGGAGCGTCAGCAGGTACTGCTGGGTGTCCTGGATGACCCTCTCCCTCCAGACGTCCCTCCCCGACTGGAAGGACGCCACGGTCGCGGTGATCAGGTTCGCGCCGGGGGCGATGTACAGGAAGTAGCTGAATCCCAGGTTCCTGATCATGGCCCCGAGGCTCAGCCCCGACACCCCGAGGTCGATCATGAAGTTGGCGAACATTATCATCAGCATGTACTTGTCTGCGAAGAAGATCCGGAAGTCGCGCTCCATCACCGCAGACGCTTTACTCAAACTTGCCCCCCTCCAGCTTTCTGAACAGGAACGCGCTCCCAAGGCCGAAGAAGATCAGGACGAACAGGACGAGCACGACGGTCTCATAGGGCTCGGAGGTGTACCCCGGCAGGAAGATCGCCCTGACTATGTCCGAGGCAGATGTCACCGGCGAATAGGTCGCAATCGGCTGCAGGGCCTTGGGCATGTACACCAGAGGATAGATCGCGGCGCTGACCCTCACCGTGGCCAGCTCCGCCAGCGCGATCATTATGTCGAACCTGTTGGCGTTCCTGATGAGCATGGCCAGGGTTATGGAGAGCCCGGAGATGCCGGTGGCTAGGACGAAGACCACGAGCAGCGAGCCTGCGACCCCCGCGACCGAGAAGTATCCGTCCAGGTATGCAACGAGTATCATCATCGGGGTCACGTAGATCAGCCCCCTTACCGCCCCTCCCAGCGCCCTCCCGATCACGAAGAGCGTGTGGCCGAAGGGGAGGCTGAGCAGGTAGTCCAGCAGCCCCATCTCCTCCTCCTCGAACAGGTCCTCGCCGATGATGAAGGCGATGGAGGTTATGGTGGAGACTACGGCCCCCACGGAGTAGAAGGCGAAGTAGTTGAACCCGAGAGACGATGCCAGCTTGGTGATCAAGAACGCGAAGACGAAGAGCTGGATGAGGAAGAACACCGTCCTGTTGATGAGGATCCAGGGGGACTTCACGAGGGTCCTCAGGTCGCGTTCGATCAGGACCCAGATGATGAAGAGCGGGGAGGGCTTCGAGCTCAAGTGAGGGTCGTCCCGGTGTAATGGAGGAACACGTCTTCTAGGGACGGCTCCTTGAGGTTCACGCTCTGCACCTTCCCTCCCTTGGCTGTCACCAGGTTGATCATGTGGGGCAGCAGCTCCCTCCCGTTGCTCAGGGCGACCTTCAGCAGGTCGCCCTCGAAGTGAGCATCCTTCACCTCCTCGACTTGCTTGACCTCCCCCACCAGCTCCGGAATCGGAGCCTCGAGCTTCATCTCGATGATGTCCCTCCCCTTGAGGGTCCCCTTCAGCCTGGCCGGCTCCCCCACCTGCACCATCTCCCCCCTGCTCATTATCCCCACCCTATCCGACATCCTGTCGGCCTCGTCCATCATGTTCGTGGCGAGCACGACGGTCGTCCCCCCGTCCCTGAGCTCGTCGATCATGTCCCACACCATCAGCCTGGACGGGACGTCGAGGTAGGCCGTCGGCTCGTCGAACACCGCTATCTTGGGGCGCTGGACGAAGACCTTCGCGTTCTCTATCTTCTTCTTCGTCCCCCCGCTGAGCATCCATGTCCGCTTCTTCGCTTCGCCGGCTAGGCCGAACTTCGCCAGCACGTCGTCTATCCGCTTCTCCCTGATGCCCTTCTCCACGCCTGTGACCTTCGCATGCCACTGGAGTATCTCTCTGGCAGAAAGTATCCTGTCGTACTTCGGGTCCTGGAAGCTTATCCCTATGAGCGACTTGACCTTGTCAGGCTCGGCGCTGGCGCTGTGGCCGTCGACGACGACCTCCCCCCTCGTAGGGTTGTATACCGTCGCCATGGTCATGATGAGGGTCGTCTTCCCCGCCCCGTTGGGGCCAAGGAGCCCGAAGATCTCCTGGTCCTCGATGTCGCAGGTGACTCCCCTCACGGCGTAGACGTCCTTGAAGGACTTCGCCACGTCCTTGAACTGAATCATCGCCAATCCGGGGCACCCGTCCGGGCGCAGGTCACCGCTCCCTGCCAGCCCCTATTCGAGGTACTTGTGCTCGAAGTACGCCAGGAGCCTCTGGGGGTTGTAGGCCTCCCCGAACACCCTGTCCTGCAGCTCCTTGGGGGTGTAGATGGAGCCGT
>JAJYKR010000001.1 GCA_021788415.1 archaeon | reverse complement strand
AGACCAGAGCAAGGACTCACCCATCCACAGGGGGGAGAGGAAGATCTACTTCGAAGATCCGTTCATGTATCACGCCCTAAGGTCGTGGTCCCTAGCTGTTGAACCGTACGAGGAAGCTCTCGATTATCTCAAGAAAGCCGAGAACATCGGGAAGCTAACGGAGAGCGTCGTCGCGAATCACCTCGTGAGACTACTCTTTAGCTACTCGCCTTCCACTCAGTTCGACTATGCCACCCTGTTGTTCTTTTCACAAAGCAAGAAGAGACGCGAACTCGATTTCGCTGTCAGACAATCAACTCGATATCTGCCGGTCGAGGTTAAGTATCAAGCAAAAGTTCGGAAAGAGGATGGTTTTGGTATCATCGACTTTCAAAAGGGAGGTAAGGCCTCGAACGGCTTACTACTTACAAGGGACTCACTGGAATCCCGAAGAAGCTACTTGGAGATTCCTGTTTCCATATTCTTGCTGCTGGTGTAGTGCAGGCCATTGATCGAGGAAATTCCAGTTTGTCTCCTCTGCTCCACCTTCTCTTGGAATTCAAAGAACCATCTTGTCTCTTCTAGCGTATTTTCACCAGCCCCGCAAAGCTCGGCCGCCAGCTTAGCGATATCATTCCACACCTCTGTTGACTCTTCATGATCGGTTCGAACGGAAGGCAACGGAATCACTTGGCGCCTACAACGTGATAAGGACATGAGAGAGCGACAGAATCGAGCGAAGACTGACGAAGGACCTATTCGAAAGGCTCGTAGGAAGACACAAGGCAAAGACAGCGGTCTGTCAGGATTGCCGGCGCTTTCGTCTGCCGTTGCCGGTTCTCAGTCGATTGGGGTTCTTTACGTAGTACCGATCACACTTACGAATTCCCAGTCCTCGCCTACTCCTGCTCCATTCCAGCAGATGATTGTGGTGGACAGCGCCGCCTATGCGGCGCATGAGGCTCCGAACCTTCAGAACGTCGAGTTCCTCTATCCCAATGGGACAGCGATTCCCAGCTGGCTAGAAAGCGGCAACTCGAACACGGCGACTGCAACTGTGTATTGGCTCAAACTCTCTGGCGGCATCCCCGCTGATTCCAGCGTCACCGTGTACATGGGATTCGCCGATGTCAATGTGAACCTGTTCAGCATCTCCTCACACATGCATTCAGGTTTGGTAGGAGAGGCACCCGAACTCAGCCCCACCTACGCACAATACGACAACGGTAGAAGCGTGTTCAACTTTTATGACAACTTCGCGACTGCATCCAGCCTTTCATCGTGGACATACAGCCTTCCAGGAGGATCGTTCACCATCAACAATGGGCTAACGGTGAACTTCGCAACGTCAGGCCAATACTTCGTCACCACCGCCACCTATGGACCTGGGACAGCTTTCGACGCTTCCATGACTTACATCGCTGACACCGATAATGTAGGATATGTCAACGTCAACCAGCCAGGGTTTGGGATTGGAGGTGCCGTATGGTCAGGGGCTTTCATCAGGTTGGCCTGCGGAGTGACCTATCCTGACCAGCTCAGCGCCGGCGAAGTCAACGGGTGCGGCGGAGGGGGATTCGGGTACATCCTCCCGAGCGAAGGAGTGACGGGAGTCTATTCGGTCGACGTTCTGTCAGCCAGCTCCTCGATTCAGTATGTCGGTTACTCCATGGGTTCTTCGACTCAACCGATTAGCGGCCAGGCGCCCAACTATCCAAGCAATGTCGGGTTCCAGATAGCCAACTGTGGAGGGGGCCCCAACTGTTCTGGTTACGGCAACTCGCTATCTGTCCAATGGGCCAGAGTTAGGGGGGCTCCGCCTAACGGCGTCATGCCAAGCGTATCTATCGGCACTCTAGAAGATTTTCACGGCTAATGCGGCAAAATGCTCAAGCGCTAGGCCAACCTAGACTACCGCGTGATGATGTATTTCCGGTGGAGGCGCATGCGATCTTTGAGGGAAGGAGCGCCGAGGGTCTGATTCGATGCCACATCTGTTATATCAAATCCTAGCGTAAACAGCCAAAGTGGCGAACTTCTGGCGTTCGCCGTCAGGGTCAAGCATTCGGGACTTGCCAAACATTCCCTGCAAGACATTTCGAGACAGTCCGGGAGCAATTGCAGATTAGGGCGCGATGAACTCTCCGTACAGTTTCAGCGGTCCATCTTCTTGGGGTGTCATCGCTTGGAAAGGGCACGGCTTTCGTACAACCTCTTCACCACCGAAGCCGCACCTTCCCTTGTGACCAGGTTCCATGACCTTGCGTAGCTGTCCTTCATGCCTGGGTTTGCCTTGGACGACTCCCACCACCTCTCCTGCTTGAGATATCGCTCCGAATCCTTCCCGAAGGCGGCCCTGAACGTCTCCACCATCAGTCCATGGACCGGGACATGAACGATAGTTGATTCGGTCTCTCCTCCAAGGGACTCCCTCAGCCTCTTCCAATAGCCTTTCAGCACACCGTCGTTGTCGTCGAACAGCGTGTGGGCCAACTCGTGGACGAGCGAGGTTATCTGTCCGTCTAGGTTCTCCCCTTTCTCCCCTATCCACAGGGTCAGGGGCTCAGAGAACGGATATCTGACCGAGGAGACGACGTAGGCCCTGATCTCCTTTCTCTTCCATTCGAGGCCGGAGATTCTCGCCATCTGTGAGAGGAGGCACTTCGAGTGCCCATCCCAGGTCCGTTGGATTCTTGCCGCCTGCTCTCTGCCCCTCCGAATCCCATCAGCAGTGAGTTCGCGCTCTTCATAGCCGCTGAGCACCCGATTGTAGATTCTGGAGTAGGTTACCAGGACCTTCGGAAGGTTTCGCATCGAAGCGGAGGCTGGACGCCTTCTCTTAACCATCTCTCAGCGGGGACGCATGAACCCTAGGCGCGGCCACCGAGCCTGACAACCTCTCTCGTGGTCCAGACCCTGACCTTGCTCTGGCGTTTCAAGTGCCTGTCGTCGCTCCATATCCCATCGCAGCGCGCAGCCAGGGCCGCGGCCACAAACGGGACGTCGTTTTCGTCCACCTTGTTCATGGCCTTCTCGGCTTCTCTCCACCGCGAAAGCACCTGGCCCTCTTCGACAAATCGAGTCCGCCCGAGCAGGGCGTCCAGGACCGACTCGATTTCACTCCTTGAGAGGCCCGATTTCTCCTCCACTTCGTCCAGATGTTCCCTGGTTTCATCGATGAGATGGGCTGGGACGAGGAACTCATGGTTCGAGCCCATGATGATCCCTCTGACGGTCGAGTTCTTGATCAGGGCCTTGAGGAACACGTTCGTGTCGAGCACGAACTTCAATCGCTTCTTCGTTCCATTTTCTTCCTGTATCGGGATGCCAGAGCCGCGTTCACCCTGCGCCCCACTTCCAGGGCGTCCTTCTCAGTCAGTCTGCTCCTCCTTGTCACTTCGTCCATGAGTTCAAGCTTGCTCGCATACTCCCACATGGCCTGCCTGGCTACTTCGCTCCATTTTATCTCGGGATGACTTCGCATGATCCTTCGGAGTTCTTCCGGAACTGCCAGGGTCACGTTTGCCATGCTCCTTCTCCCGTATTTGCGTTATGTGTATTCACATATTATTAAACAAGCTGGCTTCGAGCCCAACTCTCCTGTGCTACTCATGCCCAACGCAGGCCGAGGCGTTCGCGCACAGGTGCAAGGACCACCTCTACGGGACAAAGGGTGCCGCGGGTCGGACACTCCCCTTCCCCTTCGGGTCGGACTTGGCCCGACGTGCACTGGCGCAGATCTTGGCACGAACGCCAAGAGTGGTAAATTTCTGGCGTTCGCCGTCAGGGTCGAGCATTCGGGACCTGCCAAACCTTCCCTGCAAGACACATCGAGATAATCCTGGAGCAATTGCGGGTGGGAGCGCAATGAGCCCTAGGCGCGGCTCGCCGGCACGAATATGACCTCGTCCTTCAGATCTCTGAAGTGCCTATCCCCAGTCACCACCCGGGCGCCGCATTCCCTCGCCGTGGCGAGCACAATCGAATCAGCCAACCCCCAGTCCTTCACCAACAGTCTTCTCTCGACGTCGAGCTCGCCCGCCTTGGTGGCCAGGTCTCCGTTAAGCGCCGTCACATCGGATGATGACGCCACAAACGTCAGCTTTTGCAGCCTTCCCTCCTCGGTCTCTCGGCTGTGGCGAATCTCTTTCAGAAGCTTTCTGCTCAGCTCTGCGACAACGATCGTTGGCGTCGCGCAGTTCTGACCTTCGACGAAACTTCTCACCTTCCCCCCGGCGTCGCTACCGGCGAAGTACTCGACCCAGGCGTAGGTGTCTATCACGAAGTCAGAATTCATGGAACTGCGACTCTTCTTCCTCGGTGAACGGCTTGAGACTGGGATTCGAGCCGAACATCGACTTGGGGACCTTCAGCTTCTCCTTCGCCAGAGCGGCGATGACCTCGTCGTAGCTCTTCGCCCCGGTCTTCTTCATCAACTCCTTGAGCAGATTGGCCGTCCTCTTCCTGGTCTGAATCGTGGTGCTCATCGAGGTAACTATGGCTATAGCCATAGTTAAAGTGAGCGTCCGAGTGCCAGGAGAGGCAGCCCTGGATGATGCAATGAAACTCCCACTTGTAATGTGGGTGCCGCGGGTCGGACGCTCCCCGACTTCTGGCCGGATCTGAACCGACATGTCAGATTGTGCAAGAACTCGACTCTGCAGTTCGCGCTGTAGACTACTCTGGCTCTGTCATGCGACCCCAACCGAGCCCATCAGTCTCTTCGCTCCCAGGACGTTGACCGCCCGCCGCATGTCGTAGGCCAGCATCGTGAAGCCGACCTCCCCGTTCACATTCCTCATGCCCTCGAGCAGCAGGCATCCCTGGTTGGACGCCCTCTTCATCGTGTCGAACGGGTGCTCGACGGTCTCCTTCCTCCTGCTGTGCTCTTCGAGCCCCTCGGCTCCGCGCGGCCTCGCCCTGGGCCTGCCGATGACATCCTGGTGCTCCGACCTGGCTATCACCCGCCCCAGTTTGTTCCTGGTGCACCTGCTCCTGAACCAGCAGGTCCCACATGCCGTAGTCCTGTGGAACCCCCCCGCCGCCGCCGCGTCCTTTCGCGTCCAACCCACAGATTTTCTTATCCCTATAGGATAAGCTTTTATCGCCCTGGGGGCCTGTGGGTTCCATGTCCAGCCTGGCGGTCCTCCTGGGGAGCGCTACGAGGGCGAACATCATCCGGGCCCTCGCCCAGTCAGGCGAGCCGCTCGGCCCCTACAGGGTGGCGAAGATGTTCGGCATGAACGTGGCCAAGACCTACTCTGAGATGAAGAGACTCGCCGCCCTCGGCGTGGTCGAGGGGGTGAGGGGAGGAAGGGGGACGGAGTACGTGCTCGTGGACGAAGACCTGAGGCGCCTCTCCCTCAGGCTGTCTCAGCGTGTGGTTCCTCTGGAGCGCTGGAAGAGCCCCCCCTCGAAGGCTTCGAGGTTCATGATGGGGATGCAGGCGGTCCCCGGCTTCGGCCTGGAGGGGGGAGAGGAGGCCACCTGGGCGAAGGCGTCGAGGCAGGAGGGGGAGCTCGACGGCCTGGCCGAGATGGGGCGGAAGAGGTTCGACGCAAAGTACCGCAGGGTCGGGGAGAGGGCTTTTGCCCGCCTATAGCACTGTGAGGAGGGTCGTCCTGCAGACAGAGGACCCGACCGAGAGGAAGATCAGGTTCATGGCGCTCCTGACGTCGGGCCTTCCCAAGCAGCCCAGGGGGCCCATCCTCGTCGGCGGCTCGGCCATAGAGGTGTACCTCGACGGCATGCTGAGGACCGGGGACATGGACGTCGTGCACGACATGAAGGCCCTCGAGAAGGCGCTCCGTGGCTGGAGGTTCGAGCTTGGAGGGCTGAGGGCCTGGACCAACGAGGAGCTCGGCCTCGCCGTGGACATCGTGGGGGCGGACTACACCGGGTCGCTGGATAGGACGACCACGATCACCACCAGCTATGGCCCCGTGAGGGTCGCGGGGGTCGAAGACCTCATCCTCAGGCGGTTGGCGTCTGCGAAGCATTGGAGGTACCCGGCTGACATGGAGCAGGCCTACCTCCTGGCGAAGGCGCACTACGACAGGATCGACTGGGCCTACGTGTCGATGGAGGCGGAGCGCGACCTGACCTCGGACTACCTTCGGAAGCTGAGGCGCGCGCTCAGGAAGGAGGGAGCCCCGCCGGCGGCAGGCCGCGGTTAAGCATCCAGGGACGCCATTGTCGTCCACTATGCCGAAGAGGAGGCCCCAGAGAACATGCCGCACTCAAACCTGCAGCTGGACCTCGTCCACGCCGCCAGAGGCTCCCGGCCTTGAGGGCATGAGAGAGGCTAAAGCGAATTAGTTCCAGTTCAGCCCCGTAGCCTGGCCAGGTAGCCCTCAGGCAGATTCGGAAGAACGAGGAGGCAGCTTCCTTCTTCGCTCATGCCTGGTGGAGAGCGGACGATGACTTATTTGGTCATCGTGCATCAGAGTCTCAGAATTGAGACATGCATATATAGACACAAACTGCCCAGAGTCGCAATGATCAGACCGGAGCTCTCAATCGCGCAGACCATGGGGGAGAAGCCAGCGTACCGCCTGGACGAACTGATGAGCGTCATGGGGTCGCGGGCCACCGCCTACAGGACCCTGCGGGAGCTGCGGAAGGCCGGATTCGCCGAACAGATCAAGGAGGGCTATTTCACCATCCGTTCGAGCCTCTTTCAGCCGTTCTACCTCTGGCAGCACTTTCTACCGTCTCTGCGAGCATTTCAGCAGGCCCGATACTTCGGCCGCTCCTACAACGAGAACGACGTGAAATTCGCCCGCCGAGCCCTTGACGGGATGGTCACCCTGGACTACCGCGCGTATGAGCTCACGGGGTTTCAACAGCCGCATTCGCTCTTCCTCTACCTAGGGGACCTGGGCAGAGCCGCGGCGACGCTGAAGAGCCACGGGTTTTGGGAAGGCACGCGGGGACGAGTAGCCCTTCTGCCACGAGCAGGGCCGATTCAAAACGAGCTCCAACGGGTATATCTTGACTGCCTCGCCTACGGGGGGAGAAGCGCCCTCGACGCCATCGCAATCGAGGCGCTGTACGCGGATAGGCTGGACCCTAGGGTGAGAGGGGTCTTCAGATCCGAAGACATCCTGAAGGTGAGAGAGGAGCTTGCCCTGCTTAAACCTAGAGCGTGAAGCAGCTAAGATCGCCGAGCTTCGAAAGGTAGCGGAGGCGCTGGCGACCTAGACGATCGCGACCCAGGCGCCTTCCGTTTCAATTCGACTCGCGCCGCCGGGGCAGATAGACAGACAGGTTACCTCCTTCGCTTACCTGATGGCAGGGAACCTCTGCGCTGATGCGACGGGCGAAGGCCCGCAGGCCAAGGGGTTGCTTGGGCAACTCCAGCCACAATCCGCCAGTAAGCAAGAGCCGAAACCGCTTCGCTGGCCGAGATGTCCGCAAGGGGTGAGGTGCCGCGGGTCGGAGGCTCACCGCGCCCTTTTCGGGCCGGATTTGTCCCGAGGCACATGGTCGTAGATGACGTCGTTGTCGCGAACCTCGTCACCACGGAGCATAGGCGGTGAAGACGAAGGGAGCGAAGGGTCGCCCCACGGGTGTTGCAAAGGAGGACAGGTAGGACCTCAGGGGGCCCGCTTCTTGATGCGCCGCCGGCTCACCGCCTCCCACACGGCCTCGTTGGAGGCGTCGGCGTCGAAGAAGTCTGCGAGTATGGCGTTGACGACCTCGCTCCTGGTCACGCTGAGCTCCTTGAAGGCATCAGAACCCCGGTCCAGCGCGTCCACGATCTCTGGGTCGAAGGAGACCCCCATCCGGACCTTCTTGGCCCTCGGCCTCGTCAGGGGCGCATGACCGGAGCCTGACAACGCTGCTACATCTCATAGCACGAGGTAAAAAGAATTATGAATTTCACAACCACCTAACGCCTCGCTCCGGGCCGTCCGATGAGTTGCGGCCCAGGGGGTGGGAGAGCGTGGGCCCCGTCGCGGAGGGTCGACGATCCGCCGGGACTTTCCCCCGCGGCCCTGGCGGCAGACCCCGGCAGAGGGCGGGGCCGAGGATCGCCGTTCGTCGGACAGCGCCCTCCATGGCCCGGCCAAACCTTAATTCCAGCATGGGCCGCAACAGCTGCCCTTGAGCCAGGCCCGCCCGTGGCTAGCCCTCTTCAGGTTCCACGAGTACGGCCCCCTTTTCCTCCTCTGCGGCCTCGCGGGTGCGCTCTACGCCGGGGCGGGGGAGCCTCTCGGCCTGGCAGGCCTCCTCTGCTTCATCGCGCTCTTCTCGTCGTCGGCCTTCGTCCTCAACGACGTCGCCGACCGGGAGGAGGACGCCGGATCCGCAGAATCCAGGAACCCCATCGCCAGGGGGGAGATAGGGAAGGCGGCGGGGGTCGCGCTGTTCGCGCTCCTTGCCGCTGGCTCCCTCGTCGCCCTCCGCTTCGTCTCTGCGCCTGCGCTCTACGCGGCGCCCCTGGTCTACGGCCTCTACTGGGGGTACAGCTGGGGGCCCGGCTTCAAGGCGCGGCCCTGGGTCGACGTGGCCGTCCACGGCGCCGTCCCGGCCCTCTTCGTCTTCATGGGGAGCGCCCTCTACGCCCCGCCAGACCTGGGAGCCGTCCTGCTCGCGGGGGTCGTCTTCTGCATGGCAGCCATGTCCGGGGTCCTCCAGGGTGTCAGGGACATGGGGAAGGACGCGGCCCACAGGAGGACCACGGCGCTGGCCCTGGGGAAGGGGCGCTCCGTCGACCTGTCCCTCGCGCTCCTCGCCTCCGGCGTGGCGCTGTACATCGCCGCCGTGGCGTCCGGGTCCCTGCCGCCGGTCATGGCCGCCCTGGTCCCATGCTCATTGCTCCTCGTCTCCCCCCTGCTCAGGCTGAGGGCCGGGACAGAGGGGGCGGGGGAGGTCATCAGCGCGGTGAGGCTCAGGGGGGTGCTGCTCGCCCTGGCCGCCATGGCCCTCTACGTCGTCTGGGTCCGGCCAGCATAGCCGGTCCGGGCAGGCTCCCGTGTTCGAGAAATCCAGTAGAGGTGGGGCCTAGACTGCCGGGTCGGCGGGCGCCGTGACGTCCACGGGGGGCCTCCCCTCCCCAGCGCGGAGGCCAGCCACTTCACGAGCGAGTGCCCCGTCCCCCCCGCCACGGAGAGACCGAGCAGGGCGAGGCACCCTGAGCGGAGGAGGGCCATGGCCTGCGGGAGGGTCCAGGCGTAGGTCGGCCCCCCGGTCGGGGTGGCCGGGACCGTGAACCAGGTGATGATGATCAGGGCGTTGAAGACGTCGAAGAAGTAGAGCGCCGGGGTGCTCACCACCATCACGGCGAGCAGGGGGATGAGGGTGACGTTGAACTGCGGGGCGTAGATGTAGGTCCCGAGGAGGTAGGCCGTGAGGGCCAGGAAGCTCCTGGGGACCAGGGGCATCTTCAGGGTGTAGACCCTGAGGAGGAGCAGCCCCATGACGGCGTAGCCGAAGAACTTCGCCGCGTGGGAGAACGGGTTCCCGAAGATCCAGATGTACCAGGCGTCCTCCAGCCCCCAGTTGGCGAAGAAGGAGACGAACTGGCCGAAGAAGCCGAAGTTGAAGATGGCGATGGGGACCAGGGTGGCCCCGGCGACCGCGAGGGACACGGCCAGGTACTTTCCCTTCGCCCTCCCGCCGGCCAGCTCCAGGAGGAGGACCGGGAGGAGGACCACGGCTATCCCCTTCGTCGCTATCGCCAGGCCGAGGAAGAGGGCCGACCACCCGGGCCTCTTCTCCACGAAGAACTGCAGGCAGAGGACCACGAAGAGGGCGTCGAAGAGGTCGAAGTTGTAGACCCCGTAGATTATCATGCTCGGGAGGAAGAAGTAGACCGGGTTGAGCTGGACGCCGAGGGCCTTCGCGAGGCGCCAGGTGGACCATCCCATCACCGCGGCGGCGACCAGGCTGAGGGCGCTGAAGGAATCGTAATAACCTGCGTATAGACCGCCGGCGGCCCCTGCGAACTCCCCGCCCAGCACCCTCGCCGCATAGAGGAAGAGCCCGGACATCGGGGGGTACTCGAGGAAGGTTCCGGGGGAGGAGTAGGGGACCCGGCCGGCGGCAACCCAGCCCCGGCCCCAGAACGAGGCGATGTCGCTGTAGAGGGACGGGATCGCGAAGCTGGAGTGCAGGAAGGTGCTGAGGAGTATGGCCGCGACCGAAGACGCCACGGCCCCCCAGACGGCGGTCCGGTGGTCCATGGTGGCCGGGCTCATTCGCGCCTTAAATCGGTTGGCTCGGGTCAGGCTCGAGTGCCCGGGCCCGCCGTGAGGCGACGGCGCGCCAGCAGATAGGAGCCGGCCAGGACCGCAGTCAGGACGCCGACCCCCAGCGCGCTGAACGGGAACTCGGGGACCCCGCCGCTCCCTGCGGAGGAAGCCGAGGAGGTGATCGCCGAGGAGCTGGCGGTCGTCGTCGGCTGAGCTGTGGTGGGGGTCGTGGTAGACTGTGAGGTCGCGGAGGATGTCGTGGACGTGGTCGGCGTGTAGGTAGAGATGGTCGACGCCGCGGTGGAGGTCTCCGTCGCACTGGTGGTCGACGACGTGGATGTGGTGGACACCGCCGCGGGGACGAAGCTCGTCCCGAAGTTCACCGTCCCGAGGGTGACCACGAACTGGCCGTTGACCAGGCTGGTCTGGAGGTTGGTCGCGGCCTCGGCGGTGTCGCTCCCGAACTCGTAGAGGGAGCGGGGGAGGGCCGACTGGCCGTTGGTCAGGAGGTACGACATGCTGAGGACGGCGTGCATGGCCGTGTAGGTGGCGTTGGCGCCGTTGGCGTCCCCGCCGAAGTCAAGCTCGCTGTCGAAGTAGTTGGCGCTCGGGGTGTAGGCGTTCCCCGTGATGAGTATCGCCGCGGACTGGATCGCCTTGGGCTCGGTTATCGTGACCAGGTCGTAGCCCGACGGGGTCCCGCTGAGGGGCGCGCCCCCCATGGCCTGCAGGTAGCTGAACGAGACCTGGACCGCGTCCCCGGAGGACGAGACGTTGATCGGGAGCTCCAGCGACAGAGGGAGGGTGTAGCCTGCCTCGGCGGTGCTGTAGCCGTAGAACGACTGGTTCCCGGACTTGCTCACCGACCCGAGGCCCGAGGTGATGTTCGAGTTCATTGTGGAGGTGGTGGAGGAGGAGTAGTTCCAGACGTTGGAGACGTAGTAGAAGGTGTCGTTGTTGGTGTAGAATGTCACGGTGTTCTGCAGCCAGTAGTCGTAGCTCGCCGACGTGGTGTTCACCTGCATTACCACGTTGAGCTGGAGGCCGGCGCCGTAGGGGCTCGAACCCTGGGGCGGATTCGCTATGGTGGACTGCATGCTCCCTATCACCGCGGTCCCCGTCACAGCCGTGGCCCTTTCGGTGTACGAGCTCAGGGTCCCGGAGCTGTTGAGGATCCCGTAGTCGGCTATCCCCGTGGGGACCGGCTCCGCGGAGTAGCCGTAGTAGATGTTGATAGGGCTCCTGACGGCGCCTGGTCGGCGGCCAGGGGACTGGAGGGGGTGGGCCGGCGCCGCGGCGGCGGAGAACGCGCAGACCTGGACCACAAGCAGGAGTCCGAGGACAAGCGCCGACGCCCTGGTCTTCTGTAATCTCAATTACTGGAGGAACCTCGGATTCTCGCACATTTAATTTTTCCACGGCGGTGGGCGGATTCCGCGTCGTCGGGGGGGTCCGCCAGGCAGCGTGGACCCCTCGAAAGGGCGTAGCTTCATAAACGACGCACCGACAAACAAGCTCGTGACCGGGATACTCCCGCCTGACCTGTCCACGACGTTCCTCATAGCTGCGATACTCCCCCTGATAATCGGCTTCGTGGTGGGAGTGGTCGTCCGGAACGCCCTGAAGGTCGGCATCGCCCTGGCAGTGCTGGTGGTCCTCCTCATCGCCGCCGGGATAATCACCCCGAGCCAGGTCATAGCCCCCCTGGCGGCGCTGGTGAAGTCGGGGGCGACGCAGGCGACGATCACCGCCTACGCCGACAGGGTCGCTGGGTACCTCCCCTACTCCTCGCTGACGTTCATAGTCGGGCTGGCCCTAGGCCTCCTGAAAGGCTGAGGACAGGACGGGCTCCTAGAAGGCTGCTCAGCCCAGGAGCCACTCGGCCGGCGGCCCCCGGACCCCGGCGCAGTCGACGGTCCCGCTCACCCTGCGGAGGAACGACGGGCAGGCGAAGCAGACGAGGAAGGCGACCTCCTTCTTCACCACCGGGCAGTCCACGCTCTCCTTCTTCATGCGGGATATGGCCTTGGCGCTGGCCGCCCCCTTCAGCTCGTCGGAGACGACTTTGGGGACCCTCTTGGCCTTGGCCGCGGGGTAGATGTCTACCTTGAACTTGGTGTCCTGAGACACGAGCCTGGCTCATCCGGGTGGGGATAAAAGCCTGCGCCGTCGCCGCGCGCCTGGCAGCTACTGCGGACCTCCCCGGCGACGTTTCAGCGGCGGGGGCCGGGCTACTTGCCCGCCAGCCCGAGGGAGCCGGCGAGCCCCTGGACCTTCGCCTTCAGCTCCTGCCTCCCTGCCAGCGCCGAGTACACGGCGAGGAGCCTCAGCTGGCGCGCGACGTCAGACTCGGTCTCCTTCGTCAGCCGGGACAGCTCCTCCTTCCCCCTGCCGGAGATGATGTACCTCCGGACGTTGCCCTCGCGCTTGGGGAGCTCGGTGATCAGCCCCTTCTTCAGGAGCTCGCCGAGCATCAGATAGATCGACCCTGGGCCCGGGGCCCACTCCCCCCCTGTGACCCGGCGTATCTGGTTGGCGAGGTCGGTCCCGGACAGGGACGACTCGGAGAGCATCTTGAGGGCTGCCAGCCTGAGGACCCCCTTGGGGACGCTTATCATGGCGAGTAGCACCCTGGGCCCCGTCGACCAAAGCGTCCGCGAGCATGACCAGCCTCAAGGCGTCCGCCTCCGCTGCGAAGGCCCTCAGCCAGGGCGCGCCGTCGACGGCCTCCTCCTCGCACAGATTGCACTCTCACGTCCACAGGGAGGACAATCGGAGGTTTCTAAAGCCATGTCAGCCTGTGAACCTTTTCATAATCCATCGCCGCCGCCCGGTGGAGAGACCTTTCTGAAACCATCAATCATAGTGCATGGAGGGGCGGGGAGCGGCAGGTATCGGGAGGAGGACCCGAGGTTCGCAGGCCTGGTCGGGGCGGTGGAGGCCGGGCTGGCGGCGATGAAGAAAGGGTCAGGGACCGACGGCGCGGTGGCGGCCGTCGGGAGCATGGAAGACTCAGGGCTGTTCAACTGCGGCAGGGGGGCCTGCCTGACGGCCGAGGGGCGGGTCGAGCTCGACGCGGCCGTGATGAGCGGGGACGGGCTCGCCGGGGCGGGGGTGGGGAACGTGACGTCGACGCACCGGCCGGTCGCCCTGGCGAGATGGGTGATGGACAACACCGAGCACGTCCTGCTCGTGGGGGAGAGGACCAGGGACTACGTGAAGCTCGCCAGGCTGGAGGTGGAGGAGCTGACCCCGTCGGAGGCGTCGGCCGCCAGGTTCGAGGCGATCAGCAAGGAGGCGAGGCATAGGGGGGCCCTCCGGCTCGTCAGGAGGTTCAAGACTGGAGACACTGTCGGCGCGGTGGCCGTGGGCTCGGACGGGGTCCCGGCGGCCGCGGTCAGCACCGGAGGGAGGTGGATGAAGCTCCCGGGGAGGGTGGGGGACTCGGCCATACTGGGGGCCGGCCTCTTCGCCGACTCGAAGCTGGGGGCGGCCTGCGCCACCGGGACAGGGGAGGATATAATCAGGGTGGGGCTCTGCATGAGGGCCTGCGAGTACATGGAGGCGGGGACAGCACAGAGGGCGGCCGCCAGGTCCATAGACCGCATCAGCAGGGTCCGCGGCAGGGGGAACGCGGGCATAATCACAGTGGACCTGAAGGGGAGGGTCGGCGCGGCCTTCAACACCGAGGCCATGGGGAGGGCGTGGTTCGACGAAGTGAAGGGGAGGGTCGTCGCCACCGTCGGGCCGGACCGCTAGGCGCAGAGGGCTCTCGAGCATAGAGGGTGATGGTCGTTTGAAGCGAAGGACGCCGAAGGGGGTCTGGGCCCTGCGAGGGGTCACCGTTGCCGTCGCCCTGGTCGCCCTGCTGGTCGTCGGCTCCGTCGCCTACTCCGCCTACGAGGACTACAGCGCCCTGAGGTCAGGGCTGGCGTCGGGGAACAGGCCCATAGCCGGGACCGCCCTCTACGACCAGGCGACCGGGGCGGAGACCGTGTCCATCAACGTCACCGTCTCGAACAGAGGGCTCTACCCCCTGAACGTCACGATCTCCTGCTCGTCGTCCAGCCCTGACGTGCAGTGCCAGACGGGGGGCGGGGTGGTCCCGCCGGGGCAGCAGCAGGTCGTCCGCTTCGAGATGACCGTGTCCGACGTCCAGCAGTTCCTCGCCTCCGGCAATCACCAGGTCAACGGGACCGTGGACCTGGCCCTGGAGCCGTTCGCTGAGCTGTCGGTGGGGGTGAACTTCACGGGGCTGATCCAGGTTCCAGGGGGTCCCTGAGATGTCATTCGGCAGGCAGGTCACGACGAGGAGGAGGGTGCTCAGCGCGGCCTGGGCCCTGGTCGTCAACGTGATATTCTGGATAGTTGTCCCCTACTACCTCGGCTTCTTCCTGGTGAGGTACGTCCCGGGCATACCCCTGGCCATCCCCACCTTCGTCTACGAGTTCGGCATCATGTTCACGGTCCTCGACGTCGGCGCCGCCCTGCTCCAGGGGTTGGCCGCCTCGGTCCCGTTCCTCTCCGGGGCCGCAATCCTCAGCGCCGTCTACCTCTGGCTGGTCACCAACGGCGGGGACATGCGCGTCACTGCGGCCGGGGCGACCATCGGCCTGGAGTTCCAGCTGATGCTGTACGTCCTCATACTCCCGTCTCTTTGGGCGGCCCTGAGGGCCCCCTTGTCCTATCTCGCCTGGAGGGGCGCGGCCGTCGAGGAAGGGCCCGCCTAGGCCGGGAGCCCGACCTTCCTGCAGAACTCGGCGAAGCGCGGGTCCCTGCGGAGGGGCTCGGTGAGAGGGTCGACCTTGACGAAGGCGTACCAGGAGTGCCTCTCGGCCTGCTCCATCAGCGCGGCGTAGGCCTCGTCCATCCTCCCCAGGACCTGGTTGATCAGGACCATCCCGGTGCTCCGGATGTTGGGGGGAGCCCCCGAGAGCTTCGCCAGGGCGTCCTCGGCCCCCTTGGTGTCCCCCTTGACCCCGGCGATCACCCCCGTGATGACGACTGTCTGCGCGTCTCCAGGCTCGAGGGCCTCGACCGCGGCGTAGGCCTCCTCCGCCTTCGCGATGTCGCCGAGCTGCAGGTAGACGGTCCCGGCCCCGGCGTAGGCGACGATGGAGTTGGGGCTGAGGGCCTTCAGAGCGGCGTAGACCTGGAGGGCCTCGTCCGTCCTCCCAGCCATCCGCAGCATCGTCCCGAGGGAGTTCGCCATGCCGGCCGAGAGGGGGTCCAGGGAGAGGGCCTTCCTGCTGGCCGCGATCCCCTCCTCGAGGGACCCGTGGGTGGCCAAGTTGACCCCCAGGATGTGGTGGGCCACGGCCAGGTTGGGGTTCAGCCTGATCGCAGTCTCGAGCTCCGCCATGCACTCGTCGAAGCGGTCGAAGGCGGTGTAGACGTCGGCCATGGCCGCGTGGGCCTCGGCCAGGTCGGGGGCCAGCTGCAGGGCCTTCTTCGCGGCAGCGTCCGCGCTGGCGACGGCGGCGGCGAGGTCCTGCTCCGACGAGGCAAGGAACCAGTAGGTCCGCGCCAGGCAGGCGTAGGCCCTGGCGAACGAAGGCTCCTTCTTCACCGCGGCCTCGAAGAGTGACCTCGCCTCCCTGAGGTTGGCCGGGCTCCCCTCCCCCAGGCGGTGCAGCCCCCGAAGGTACAGCACGTAGGCCTCGGAGCCCACCTTCGGCTCCCCCAGGGCGGCTGCGTCGTCCACCAGCTTGAGCTTCAGGGCGCCGGCCACGTTCTCGGCCACCGAGCTCTGTACCTCGAAGACGTCGTCGAGGGTCCGGTCGTAGTTCTCGGCCCAGAGGTGCCCCTCGGTGTTGGCGTTGATCAGCTGGGCCGTGACCCTGATCCTGTTCCCGGCCTTCCTGACGCTCCCCTCGAGGAGGGTCCCCACCTTCAGCTCCCTCCCTATCAGCGCGGCGTTCTTCCTCTCCTTCTTGTAGTTCATGGCCGAGGTCCGCGCTATCACTTCGAGCCCGTTCACGAAGGAGAGCCTCGTGATCAGCTCCTCGGTCAGGCCGTCGGCGAAGTACTCGTCGTTGGGGTCGGGGCTGAGGCTGACGAACGGGAGGACAGCGACCCGCCTGGGGTTCAGCCCCGGCGCCTCTGCCCCGCCCTCCTTCTCCCAGGGCATCACCATCCTGTAGACCTCGGTCGCCCCGGAGACGTTCTTCAGCTCCCTCGCGCCGACGCTCACGAAGGGGAGGCCGAGCTTGTTCGAAACCGACTCGTAGACCATGCGGGTCACGCAGACCCCGCCGTCCTGGGCCAGGGGCTCTATCCTCGAAGCGACGTTGACCGCGTCCCCCGAGATGTCCCCCTGGGACTCGACCACGTCCCCGAGGTGGACCCCGATCCTCAGGTGGACCCTCCTGTCTTCAGGGAGCGAGATGTTGAACTCGCGGACCCCCCTCTGGATGTCGTAGGCGCACCTGACGGCGTCCAGGGCGCTGCCGAACTCAACCATGAAAGCGTCGCCTATCGTCTTCACCTCCCTCCCGCCGTGGCGCGCGAGGATGGGCCTGACCACCTTGCGGTGCTCGTCGACCAGGGCCAGGGAGAGGGCTTCGTTCCTCTGCCCGAGGGCTGTGTACCCGACCATGTCCGTGAACATGATCGCCGCGAGCCGCCGGGTCTGGGACAAGGCGCAGGGCCTTGGGCGGATGCTGGCGTTAAATCCGTTGTGGGAGGATTCGGGCGGGAAGGGGAGATTTGTTAAAATCCCCTCCGGGCGGCCGGTGGGTCGTTGAAGGCGTACTGCGTTTCTCACAGGAAGGACATCGACGGCCTGGGCTCCGGCTCCCTGGCGGCCGCGGCCACGGGGGGGAAGGTCATACTCACCGACTACGACGACATGCTGGAGAGCCTGAGGAGGGTCCCGGACGACGCCGACAGGGTTGTGATAAGCGACCTCGGGGCAGACAGCGCCGACTTCGCTGGGTTCCTGGATGAGCTGAAGCGGCTGGCGAGGCACGCCGAGGTGACCTACATTGACCACCACTACCTCTCCGAGCCGGCCAGGAGGAAGGTGCTGAAGACGGGGGTGCGCCTCGTCCACGACGTCAACGAGTGCGCCTCCATGCTCACCTACAAGACGTTCAGGGACCAGCTCCCGGCCGGGGCGGCCCTGGTGGCGCTGAGCGGCGCGGTGACGGACTACATGGACGACTCCCCCATGGGGAAGGAGATGATGGAGAAGATGGACAGGCACTTCGTCCTCGCGGAGTCGACGATGCTCGCCCTGGCCCTGGACAACAGGGGGTCAGAGGAGGGATACCCGGAGTCTCTGGTGGCCGAGATGATCAAGATGAAGAAGCCCCACGAGATGCCTGGGGTCCCCGAGGCCGCGGTCCGCCAGCTGGAGAAGGAGGCGAGCCTGGAGGACCTGGTGAAGGCGGGTGGGAAGAAGGAGGGGAGGCTGGCGTACATGGTCACCTCGGAGCACTCCACGGGGAACGTGGCCAAGGTCCTGATAGGCGCCTTCGACGTCCCGGTGGGGGTGGCGATGAAGCAGAAGCAGCCAGGGTGGTACGAGGTCAGCCTGAGGGGGACCAGCAGGTCCAAGGCCCATCTGGGGAGGACCATCTCGAAGATCGCCGCGGGCCTCGGTGGGAGCGGAGGGGGGCACCAGAAGGCGGCGGGGTGCAGGGTCCCCGCGTCCAAGGTCGACGAGATGATCGCTGCCCTGGCGAAGAAGGTCTAGGCCGCGCCCCTGGCGCCGCTGACGCACTTCGCGACCACCGCTCCGCCCATCTGCATCTCGTGGATGCTCGTCTCGCCGATGCAGCGGCCGAGGAGGGCCGTGAGCTCCGAGTTGTGCAGGAGCAGGTTGTAGGTGTCGAAAAGCGAGCCGTACCTCAGCCCCGACCTGCCGGTGGACGCGAGGCCTATGACGCTGGGGACGACCCTGATGTAGAGCGCCAGGGCCAGCGCCCGGACGGGGTTGTCGGGCTTGCCGAGGTCGCAGAAGGCGAACCTCCCCCCGGGCTTTAGGACCCGCCTCAGCTGCGCCATGGCAGCCGGGAGGTCGTGGGCGTCCCTGACCGCGAAACCCGAGACCGCGCCGTCGAAGGCGCCGTCCCTGAACGGGAGCCGCTCGAAGACAGCCTGGACGGCGTTGGTGTACCCCGAAGCCCTGAGCATCGCCCTGGACGCGTCGAGGAGGACGGGCTCGCCCCCCGCCTTCTCCACAACCCTGGACATTGTCCCGGGCCCGGCCCCGAGGTCCAGGACGAGGTCCCCCCGCCGGGCGGCGAAGGAGGCGGCCTCGGCGCGCATCCTCCCGTCCTGGAAGAGGGAGATCCTGCTGGAGGCGGCCTCGTAGGACGGAACTATCTCCTGGAGGGAGTTGACCACGTAGGCCCACTTCCCCTGGAGCCCCGGGCGCCTGCTCTTCAACGGTCTCGTCCGTGAGCGCCGCGGTTTTCAAACTTCCGGTCGGCCTTCGGCCAGAGTTTCAGGAAAGGGCCCCCCGACCTTCCGATTTTTCTCGCCAGGCTTATGTGCAAGCTGCGGAAGTTCGGGGACGAGCCAAGATGGATGACGCAATCGTGGACAAGAAAGGAAGGATCTTGGTCCCGGAGGAGGTGAGGACCAAGCTCGACCTGAGGCCTGAGACGAGGCTGAAGGTGCGGACGATGGGGGACGAGATAGTCCTCTCCACCACGACGAAGATGGACATGACCGTCGCCCAGGGGAGGGAAGACAGGACAGTGTCCGTGGACGTCGTGAAGGCCTACGCCTGGGCGGGGCACCCAAAGTACTGAGGGGACGGGGGTGCGGTCGGGCCCTGGGCTCGCGGTCTAGGCCGAGGACCTGGAGGGGGTCGAGCGGGCCCTCCACACCATCCCCGAAACGTCTGAGATTATCTTCTCCCCCCTCCTGGTGTACCTGACGTTCCCCGCGGTAGGGATGTCGTTCACCAGGACAGCGAGGGCGTAGGCGTCCTCCCCCCTCATCACGATCCCCGCGTCGTTCACCACCCCTCTGAGGGTCCCCGTCTTGTGGGCGAGGACGGCGTCCTTGGGGATCCCCCTCCGTATCCTGTTGGCCCCGGTCTCGCAGGCGGCCATGATCTCGAGGAACTCGTCGCTGAACTTCCCCAGGGCCCTCTCCGAGTACACCCGCCGGAAGGTCGCGACCAGGTCCCGGGGGGAGGTGACGTCGTCGTCCGTGGGGCCCTTCTGCCCCCCCGGCCGCTTGCGCTCCTCCTCTTTGAGGAGGGCGCCGAGCTCCCCCAGCGGGTGGACCCCCGAGAGCCTGTGGATGTTCCTCCGCAGCAGGCCGAAGGCCTCGTCCTTCGTCCCCCCGGGGTCGAGCCCCAATATGCGCAGGTAGCCCCTCACCTCGTCGGTCCTCAGCTCGTAGGCAAGGATGTCCTTGCAGGTCGACCTGACGGAGGTGTCCCTCAGGCCGAGCCAGGACACGGTGTCGGCTATGCTGTCGGGGCCGAGGTATCCGAAGAGGACGTCGGCGGCTGTGTTGTCGCTGATGATCATCATCAGCCGGGCGTAGTCCCTGAGCCTGAGGGGGGCCCCCTCCCCGACGTACTGCAGCACCCCCGACCCCGTCGCCCTGTCCGAGTCCTTGAGCTCGACCCTGGCCGCCGGGTCGAGGCGCCCCTCGTCGAAGCGGCGCAGCAGGTCGGCGAGGACGAAGACCTTGAAGACGCTGGCGGTAGCGAACTTTGAGCCTGGGTCCACCCAGGCGCTCTCTCCGCCGACGAGGGACATGTATCCGACCCCCACCCTCGCCCGGGCCTTCCCGCAGTACCGGGTCAGGGCCGCCTGGAGCCCCCCCGAGGCCTTGGTCATGACAGCCTATCGAACGGTTTCAGAGCGTTTGCGACCTCGTTTGCAACGTCGGAGGCGGTGATGTGCAGGCCGAGCCTCTTCACGGCCTCCAGCCCCGCCGCGCCGTTGACGTAGGCCGCGGCGCAGGCCGCCTCGAAGGGCGGGACCTTCTTCGCCAGGAGCCCGGCCGTTATCCCTGTGAGGACGTCCCCGGTCCCCCCGACCGTCATGGCGGGGGAGTGGGTCTCGTTGAAGGCGACCCTGTCCCCGTCGGAGACGATGTCCGTGGGCCCCTTGAGGAGGACAGTGACACCCCCTCTCTTGGCCTGGGCGGCGACCACCTCGGCCCTCCCCTCCCTGTCGTCTGGGAGGGTGACGCCGAACAGCCGCTCGAACTCCCTGGCGTGGGGGGTGACCACCGAGCCCGTCCCCCTGATGGAAGGGATCACCTGCTCCCTGAGGGCGTCGGCGTCCACCACCAGCGACCTACCCTCGCCCTTCATCTGGTTGAGCGCCTGGGCCACCGACTCCGGCTTCTGGGGGCCGAGGCCGGGCCCCACTGCGAACACGTCCGGGTCGCGGACCCAGGACAGGAGCTTCGACACGTTCCCCCGGGTGAGCTTTGAGTCTGGGAGGGGGACGACGATGAAGTCCGGGGACAGGGCCCTGACCGAGCCCGCGATCTGGGCCGGGACGGCGAGGAACACCAGGTCCACCCCGGCACGCATGGCCCCGCTGGCGCAGAGGAACGGCGCCCCGTGGTAGAGCCTGCTCCCCCCGACAACGCAGACCGTCCCGTTCATCCTCTTGTGGGCGTCCCTCCTCCTCGGGGGGATGGCCCTGGCGACGAAGTCCGAGTCTATTGTGATGCTCATTGGTCCCACTAGTAGCTGTAGCGCCTCTGCTTCTGCTCCAGCGTGACCAGGGACTCGATGGGGCAGGTGAGGCCGAGCCTCTCCTTCAGCTTCTGCATGGACTGGTCCACCGAGGCTATGGCGAAGACCCCGACTATCTTTGCCCTCCCCTTCTCCGCCATCCTGGTCAGCGCCTCGATGGTCGTCCCTGACCGGACCAGGTCGTCGACCACCAGGAGGTGCTCCCCCCTCTTCATGGACGTCTTGGGGAGGTAGAGGTACTTCACCGACGAGGGGGAGTACACTGCCTTCTGCTCGACGAACTCCTCCACCCCCAGCTCCCTCTCGGACCTTGCGACCGCCAGCCTCACGTTGAACTCCCCGGCGACTTCGGTGGCAAGAGGGATGCCGTCCACCTCCATGGTCACCACCCTGTCCACGGTCGCCACGCTGAACTCGCTGTAGACCACCTTCGCTATCTGCCTCAGGAGGCCGACGTTGTTCACCACCTCGCTGATGTCGTAGGACCCGTCCTGGGAGATCTTGACCGAGTCCATGACCATCTTCCGGAGCAGCTTCTCCCTGAATGTCGCGATGAACTTCTCGGAGCGGGCCGCGCTCGGGAGGACGTGCCCCCGGACGTACCTGCTCAGTATCGGGGCCGAGAGCCCCAGGACCGCGGAGAGCTCCCTGTAGCTGTAGCTCTTCTTCAGCGTCGCGAGGAGCTCCACCGAGGAGATGCGGGTCTTCACGTCCGCAACCCTGCTCATGGTGGAGAGTTGGCAGGGGTGTGTAGATTAGTCTTGTCCCTATGGTACATGTTTTCGCATTTATTCTCCGCGGAGGCTCAGAGCGGAGCGGGCCACTCGTGGCGGGGGAGGAGGTCCCTGAGCTTCGCCGACTCCTTGCGCCCGAGCACCACCTCGGCCTCCAGGTTCCCTTCGTCCACCTGCCTCATGAACTCCCGGCACCGGCCGCATGGAGGGAGGACGTAGAGCGTCCCGTCTTCGTGCCTGGACACGGCGACGACCTTCCTTATCCTGTATTCCCCAGCGGTCACCATGGCCCCGATGGCCGAGGCTTCGGCGCAGAACCCGGTCCCCGACGGCGTGTCGATGCAGACGCCGGTGTACTCGTTCCCCTTGTCGGTGACTATGACCGCGGCCACGTTGCCGATGACGCGGTCCTCGATCCGGTGCGGCTTGACAGCGCCCGCCGCCTTCGACTAACTCCCCGTGGTCCACGGGCGCTCACGGCGGGGGGGACGACTAAAGGGTTGCCGGGGCCGACAGGTGCATCCGCCATCCTCGGGGGCGAAGGACTCTCCCAGAGCTTATAGCGCCCCTTCTCCCTGCGGCGCAGAGTTTGGGGCTGTCCTTCGAGGTAAAGGAGTCGGACCTGCTGGGGAGGATAGGGACGCTGCAGGTCGGGGGCAAGACCCTCGAGACCCCCTACATGTTCCCTGTCATCCACCCGGTGAACCAGCTGATCCACCCTTCGGAGCTCCTGTCCATGGGGTTCAGGGGGCTCATGACCAACTCCTACATCCTCAGGAAGAGGCGGAGGGACGAGGCGCTGGAGAAAGGGATCCACCGGCTCCTCGAGTTCGACGGGATGTTCATCACCGACTCCGGGGGGTACCAGGTGCTCGAGTACGGCGACCTCGACGTCGGCTACAGAGACGTGGCCGAGTTCCAGGCCGCCATAGGGACCGAGCTCGCGGTCACCCTCGACAGGCCGACCGGGTACCCCCAGAGGAGGCCGGTGGCCAGGGAGACGGTGGAGTACAGCCTGAAGAACGCCCGGGGGACCCTGGCCGAGTTCGGTGATAGGCCGACGGCATGGGTCGGCCCCATCCAGGGGGGGCTCTACCAGGACCTGGTGAAGAGGTCGGCGAAGGCCCTGGTCGCGGCGGGGTTCGGCATCCTCGCCCTGGGGAGCCCGGTCCAGGTGATGGAGAACTACATGTTCGCGGACCTGGTCGACATGGTGATAGCGGCGAGGCGGGCCATCCCCTACTCGGTCCCCCTGCACCTCTTCGGGGCCGGGCACCCGCTGACCATGCCCCTGGCCGTGGCCCTGGGGTGCGACACTTTCGACTCGGCCAGCTACGTCCTCTTCGCCAGGACAGGGAGGTACATGTCCAGGAGCGGGATCCTGACCCTGCAGTCGATGAAGCACCTCCCCTGCAGCTGCGCCGTCTGCTCCAAGACAAGCGTGAAGGAGCTCCTCGAGCTCGACCACCCGGGGAGGACCAGGGCCCTGTCGCTTCACAACCTCCACGTCCTCAGGGAGGAGCTGGAGGGTTGCAAGGAGGCGATCGTGGAGGGGAGGCTGTGGGACCTGGTGGAGGAGAGGTCCATGACCCACCCCAGGCTGAGGGACGCCTTCGCCAGGCTGGCGGAGTACTCCGAGGACCTGGAGGCCGGGACCCCGGCCATGAAGGAGAGGGGGCTCTTCGTCCGGAGCGACCTCGACCTGAGGAGGCCCGAGCTGGCCATGGCGGCCCGGAGGCTGGCGGGGGCGGCGCGGAGGTCGTCGAAGAAGGCCGTGATCGTGGAAGGGCATGGCCTGGGCTCCCCAAAGAGGGACGCGGACGCCTACGTCGTCCACCCGCAGCTGGGGCCTGTCCCGGCGGAGCTCTCCTTCCAGTACCCGTTCAGCCAGACCGAGGCGGCCCTTGCCCAGGGAGCCGGGGACGCGGCCGGGGCGAAGCGGAGGCTGAGGGAGCTCGGCTACTCGTCCGTGTCGGCTGGGGGGAAGGTCAGGAGTAGACGGAGCCGGCGGGGCGGTTCTCCTTCTCCTCGATCATCTTCAGCTCGGTCTCGATGACCTCCGCCCCCTTGATCAGCGGGGCGGTGTTGGCCGTGAACCCGTATCTCTTGGAGAGGAACTCGACGGCGACGGCGGAGGCCCTGGGGTCCACCCTCTCGGTGTTCGAGTAGGCGAGGACAGCGTAGGCTGGGAAGGAGTTCATCTCGAAGGCGTTGAGGAGCGAGGCCACCGGCCCGACTATCATCCTGTCCTCCTCGAAGACGGGCTCCCCCGGTAGGCCGCCCTGGGCCGACATGGCCCCGGTCATCGCCACCCTGTAGGTCCCGCCGTCGGTCTTCAGGGACTCGTCCAGCCCCCCCACCAGGGCGACCTCCTTCGCCCCCGAGGAGACTATCCACTCGGCCAGCTGGTGATAGAACTCGTTCTCCTTCTCCCTGACGGGGGAGACCTCGGCCTTCAGGAGGGACAGGGACCCGGCGGAGTAGACCTCGTAGGGGGTCGCGATCCTCCCCTCGGCCTGGGACGCCACGGCGGGGGAGTGCTCGTAGTCGATGAAGCACTTGCGCTGCGCCTTCAGCTCCGTGACGAGGAACTTCACCGTCCAGTAGCCCGTGGCCCCTATGCCGTGGAACCCCGCTATCAGCGAGGTGCCGTCAAGCCTGCTTCCCTGCGGTACGATCTTCAAAGCCTTCGGGTCGGCCCGGCCGGAACCGGTCTTAAACCTGCGGTGGCTGGGTCAGCCCGCCCTTCTTCCTGTAGGCGAAGACGGCCACCACCAGGGCGACGAAGGCCACGGCCGCAACCGCGTAGACCAGGTCTGACTGCGGCAGGGTCGAGGTCTGGGAGCCGTAGAACGAGCCGGAGGTGGTGAGCGAGGTGGACGACAGCGTGAGCACGCCGACGTCGGTCCCCTGGAGCAGGGAGAGCTTGGATCCCGTGGCCGTGACCTTGGACACCTGGGAACCGACCAGGGTGACGGTGGCGTGGTTGATCGTCAGGTCGCCGATGGAGACACCGGACAGGGTGAGGTTGATCCCGGTCACGGTCAGGCTGTTGGCGCGGATGCCCGAGAGGGTGTACCCTCCGCCGCTGGCCGCCACCAATGGCGCGCTCGCTATGTTGGAGGGGCCCAGGGTGTCGTTGGTGTAGTAGGTGTACGGTAGGACGTCGACGTAGGACTCGACGGGGACCACGCTGGCAGCCGACGCCGACTGGCCGCTGACGAAGATCGTCCATGGCCCCGCGGCCAGGGCAGGGGTGTTACCGATGAACGAGTTGTAGGATGTCAGGGCCGACGGGACCTGGATGTCCCCCTCCCACTCGCCGATGGATGAGTTGTACTGCATCGGGGTCCCGGTGAGCCCCAGGGCGTCGGTCACGTACGACTCGAAGGTGTACCCCGACGGGATGGCCGTCGCGAAGAACACCCCGGAGGTGACCTGGCTCCCGGTGGAGTTGGTGACCCGGGCGAGGACCCTGACGGTCTGGCCCTCGTACACCGCAGCCGGGGCCGAGACGTTGTAGGCGAGGGTCGGCGCCGAGACGTAGAACCCGGTGGTGTAGTTCCCCTGCTGTGTCCCCGAAGTCTGGTTGGCTTCGTAGGAGGAGATGAACTGGATCTTGTAGAACCCCTGGGAGAAGGCGGTCGGTATGGTGTAGTTCGCCTGGTTGTACCTGAAGAAGTTGAAGACGCCGTACTGGGCGCTGTTGGGGGCCGGCGCCAGGTCCACGGAGGCCATCAGGGTCCCCGACAGGCTGTAGATCTTCGCGGTGACGTTGGAGGTGTAGACGCCGGTCCCCTGGGCCGTCTGGGTGCTGGCCAGTAGGACCACCTGCTGCCCAGGCGCCGCCGAGGGGATGGCCGTGTCCAGGGGGGTCAGCATCACCCCGGTCACCTCCTCCCCGACGTAGAGGTAGGTGGACACGCTCCCGGCCCCGGGGCTCTCGACGACCAGGGAATAGGACCCCTGGGGCTGTGAGGTCGTGAGCGTCGTCGTCCCCGAGTACGTCCCCGCGCCGTCCGCGGTCAGGTTGACGTTCTGGACCACTGTCCCCTCGTAGATGAGGTTGGCCTGGAGGTCCAGGCTGTTGAGGGATGTCCCGTTGGGGAGCTGGGCCACGGCGGTGATAGTGAACGGGACGCCGGGCTGCACCGCGCTCCCGAACGGGTAGGGGACCGGGGTGGCGATGCCCAGGCTGTCGCCGACGGAGACGTCAGCGATGCCGTAGCCCGTCGAAGTCCCCGAGCTCCCGTAGACCTGGACCGTCCAGGACCCAGGAGGGTCGGCCGACCCGACCGTGTAGGACCCGGTCCAGGTGTTGCCGTTGAACGTCAGAGGCACCGAGGCCACGAGGCCGCTCGGCGCCAGGAGGTTGGCGTTGAACTCCCCGGACGTCACCGGGGTCCCCCCGGGCCCGGTCGCCACCGCCGAGACGGTGAAGCTCCCGCCGTACTCGTACTGGGCCGGGGCCGAGGAGGACGTCCCCCTGGTCGTGCTCACGGTGATCTGGATCCCCTGGGCCTGGCCCTTGATGGCGGCGGCCAGGTTGGGGAGGTTCGGCGACCCCAGCCCCGTCACGGTGTTGTAGCCGGGGCCCGCCTGATACTCGCCGTTGAAGCCGAAGGTGACCTGGTTGAAGGCGCTGGCGTACTCCGCCTTGTTGGAGTAGATAGAGTAAAGGTACGGGTTGAGGAGGCCGAGGTCCCGCCCGACGTACTGGTTCATGTCCGCGGTCATCCCTGCCCACAGCGGTGAGGCGAGGCTGGTCCCGCCTATGGCGTAGTCCACCCCCTCGAGGACGATCACCAGGCCGGTGTAGGGGTTGGCCACGGCGGACACGTCAGGGGACGCCCTGGTCGCCGACGAAACCACCCCGGACTGGTAGTAGGGCCTGGCGAAGATGGTGCTGTAGCCCCCTCCGGAGCTTACACCCTGGGCCCCCACGTACTGCGGGGAGACGCTCCAGGCTGTCTCTCCCTGGTAGGTCGCCGTGGCGTTGGGGGACAGGGGCGAGCCGGAGGCGGGGGACAGGTACAGGGTCGTCCCGCCCACGCCGGTGACGAAGGGCGAGGTGGAGGGGAAGTCGGCTGTCACCGTGGTCGTCCCGTCGAAGGCGCCGTTGTCCCCGGAGGACGCGAAGAACGAGATCCCCTCGGCCGCGCCCTTCTGGAAGTAGTAGTCGAGGTAAGCGTAGTTCAGGAAACCGGCGACGGAGAAGCCCGACTCCCCGAAGGAGTTCTCCCCGAGCCCCCAGCTCATGGTCACGACGTTCCCCAGGTGCTTGTTGACGGCCATCTTCACCGCCTGGAAGAGAGCGTTGCTGGCGTTGGAGGCCACCAGGAGGTTGATGTGGGCGTAGGGGGCGGCGAGGTGGGCGGCTTCGACGTCCAGGGCGACCTCGGCGTCCCAGCCGAAGGTGATCCCGTTGGCGGGCTGGTAGGGGCCCACGGGTATGACAGTGAGGTTCACCGGCGGCAGCCCGAACTGCTTGTCGAAGGACGCCACGTCCTGGTAGATGGTCGGGTCACCGTAGGCGTCGATTATCGCGATCGTCTCTCCCTTCCCGCCGTACCCCTGCGAGATGAGGCCCGTCATGTTGTAGGCCGACTGGATCTCCTTGGGGGTGTAGAAGGTGGCTGCATACTGCATCCCCTGGGCGAGGGGGACGGAGTTCGGGAGCTGCGACTGGACCACCTGGGTCCCCTTCAGCTTCCCGAGTATCTCGTAGTGGGGGCTGAAGCTAGGCGCTCCCGTGGGTGCCGCCGGAGCGGGCGCGGCGGGCGGTGCACCGGCCTGTGAAGCCCTCGGGGAGGCGGCCGCG
This sequence comes from archaeon, assembly GCA_021788415.1. The sequence continues at coordinate 429,264 of JAJYKR010000001.1, read as the reverse complement.
ATGGCGGGGACCGGCTGGAGAACCATGAGCGTGAGCAAGGCGAGGGCGGCGGCCGGAAGCAGTCTTCGCCCCCCGGAAAAATTCAACGAAGAAAGCTGTGGACGTCCGAAATATAAGGTAATCCGCGGGAGGCCCGGGCCTCCCAGGGCCCAGCGGAGGGCACCGGCAGAGCGGACGTCTGGGGGGCACGGCCGCGGTAGCCGGAGGAGCCGTCCGTTCCCATCCGGCCAACCGCGTTCTGACATTCAGCCCAACAGTGTGACTTCCATGTCGGCTGGAATCGCCCGCGTGAAAAGCAGAAGAGCCTAGTATATCAGGCCCGAACGGAGGACTCGCCTGTGGGAAGGATAGTCGTGTTGTCCGCGCCGACAAATCTCGGGTTGCGTCCACCCCGACCCTCCGCCGCGCCAGGGTGTTCGAAGGCTCCTGAAGCGCTGAGGAGGGCGGGGCTCTTCCGGTCCTTCGTCGAAACGGGAGGGATAGACGCGGGGGCGATGATCCCCGGCAGGTACTCGGCCAAGGTCTCTCCGGGAAAGATACGAAACGAAGACGAGATCATAAGCTACTCCAAGAAGATGGAAGAGCGGATCGCGACGATCCTGGAGGATGGAGATGCGCCCCTGGTCGTCGGCGGAGACTGCAGCGTCCTGCTCCCGGTGGGGCTGTCGCTCAAGAAGCGAGGTAGCTACGGGCTCGTCCACATCGACGGCCACACCGACTTCCGCCATCCGGGTAATTCCAGCGAATGCGCGAGCCTCGCCGGCGAGGACCTGGCCGCAGCGGTGGGGCTCCACTATCCGAGGATATCCGACATAGACGGTCTGGGGCCTTACTTTGAGCCAGGAAAGGCGGTGCACTGCGGATGCAGGGACGAGGATGAGCATCTGTCTGAAGCGTCGGAGAAGCTCAGGCTGGTGGTTCCTGCGAGCGACGCGATGGCGGACGGAATGGCGAGGACAGCCAGGCGCATCGTAAAGGCACTGAAGGATTCTGGAGGGACGCCCTATTGGCTCCATGTCGACCTGGACGTCCTGGACCCCAGCGTGATGCCTGCCGTCGACAGCCCCGATGACGGAGGCTTTGACGGGAAGCAGCTCATCGAGCTGATAGGTGCCCTGGCCCCGGGCGCGATGGGGGCTGACGCCACCATCTTTGACCCGGACCTCGACCCGGACGGAAGATACGCCGCCTATGTTGCCAGGGTCCTCTCCGAGGGACTGAGGGATCTCGGCGGAGCGCGCGGCGACCCGGTCTGAACGTGTCATAGGCCTCCCTCGGAACTTCTCTACGGAGAGGGTCCTTTCGAGAACCTGCTCGGCCCCTCCCCCATCGACCCCCGAGATAATTTACCGTGGGCGGAGAAAGGCTTAACTAGAGAGAAAAAATCCGCAGTATCAAGAGTTTACGAACAGATGGAAGTGAAGGTTCTGGGAGCCGCCAGGCAGGTCGGCCGCTCCGCATTTCTTCTGACGCACAAAGACAGCAAGATCCTGCTGGACTACGGGGCCATGACGACGAAAGTGCCTGGTTTCCCCATGCACGTCCCCCCCAAGGACATCAAGGCGATCGTCCTTTCTCACGCGCACCTGGACCATTCGGGCGCGGCGCCGCTTAATTTCCTCAGCGGGAGCATGAAGCTCCACTCCACCCCTATCACATCAGAGCTGGCCAACCTCCTCATCCAGGACTTCATCAAGATCTCAGGCCAGTACCTCCCCTTCGAGTTCCTCGACCTGATGGCCATGAACTCCAACACGGTGCACCACGGCTACATGGAGCCGTTCCAGGTCGGAGACTTCACCATCCAGTTTTACGACGCGGGGCACATCCCCGGCTCGGCCATCATCGCGGTGGAGGCCGGGAACAAGCGCCTCATCTACACCGGGGACATCAACGGCGACGAGACCAACCTCATGCCCGGGTCCTGGAAGAACCTGGGGGAGGCTGACATGGTCATCACGGAGAGCACCTACGCCCAGGCCGACCACCCCGGGAGGCACAAGGCCGAGCAGGAGCTGGTCGAGTTCGCGCGGACGGTGGTGGAGAGGGGGGGCGTCTTCCTCATCCCTGCCTTCTCTGTCGGGAGGGCACAGGAGGTGGCCATGACGCTGGTGAAGAACGGGTTCAATCACCCCATAGCCATGGACGGCATGGCGCTGAAGGTCAACGGGATACTGCTGCGGTACCAGGAGTTCCTCCGGGACCCGGCGGCCCTCCGCAAGATGCTCGAGACCATCGAGGAGGTCACAAGCTGGACCCAGAGGAGGCGCCTGGTGAAGAGGCCAGGGGTCATCGTCTCCCCGGCGGGGATGCTGGTGGGCGGCTCTTCCATATTCTACAACGAGCACCTCTCGATGGACGAGAAGAACGGCATAGGGATAGTCAGCTTCCAGGTCCCGGGGACCCCCGGGAGGACCCTGATCGACAAGGGGCTGACGATATACCGGGGCAAGCCCACCAAGGTGAAGGCCGAGGTGAGGCGCTTCGACTTCTCGTCTCACTCTGGCAGGTCGACCCTGCTCAGCGACCTCAAGGGGGTCCAGGGGAACCCGAAGTTCCTCACGGTCCACGGCGAGGAGGAGTCATGCCTGGCCCTGGCCAAGGAGCTCCACGACGGCTTCGGCGCCGAGGCCACTGCGGCGATGCCCGGACAGGAATTCACCGTCTAGGCGGCGTTTGAGGTCGCCCCTCCGGAAATGAGCGACCAACAGCAGCCGGATGGGAAGCGGGTAACCCCCGTCAACCTCCTCGTGGCCGCAGCGGTGGTCATAGCGACCCAGGTCGTCGCCCTGCTGATCACCAGCCAGAACCTCCCGGTCTACGTCAGCGTGGTGGAGACGACGGGCCCGAGCTACGCCCCGGCGGGGACCTCCCTCGCAGGGTCCGCCCTGAACGCCGCGCTGCTCGTGGGCTTCGCCTTCGCGCTCACCCTGGTCCTGGTCTGGCTCCTGAGGAGGAAGCTGGTCCTCCCGTTCAAGGTGTTCGTCTTCGGGTCGGTGGCCTTCTCCGCATTCATACTGACCCTGGTGACGGCGGGGCAGTTCGCGTTCAACTACCTGCCGGCCAGCCTCGTGGACCCGGTGGCCTTCGGGGTCCCCGTCGTCGTGGTGGCCCTCATCGCATACACCATATTCGTGAAGAACGTCAACTGGCTGGCGACGATAATACTTGCCTTCGTCGGCGCCGAGGTCGGGAGCTTCTTCGCCGAGACACTCCCGACGTGGACGGCCCTGGCGCTCCCCATCGCGTTCGCAGTCTACGACATCTACGCGGTGTTCAAGGGTCCCCTCAAGGCGCTGGTCGGGACGGGCCAGGGGATCGCGCTGGTGGGGATGTCGATCAAGGCGGGGGAGTTCACCCTCGGGCTCGGGGACGTGGTCTTCTACACGCTCCTCCCGTCGCTGGCGCTCTTCCAGTTCTACGATGCCTTCGGGGCCCTCCCGGCCGTGCTCACCATCGCGGCCATCGACGTCGGGATGGTCATCACCCTCTTCCTCCTCTCGAGGAGGAGGATCCTCCCCGGGCTCCCCATCCCCATGCTCCTGGGGGTCCTGGTGATCCTGAGGTTCCTGGTCTAGAACTCTACGACAGGCTTCTTGATGCCCTTGACGAGGGCGTCGGCTTCCTCGGACGTGGTCCTGAGGGTGTAGAGGGCGTCCCTGGTCCTCAGCTTGACCTTGGCGCTGTCCCCCTGGCGGGCCACGCGGACCTCGGTCGCGTCCGCGAGCAGCTTCGTGAACTGTTCCTTGTCGGTGATTTCCTTGGGCACGTAGGCACCCCCACGCGGGGCGCTTATGAACACTAGCGGCCTCGCGCGGCCCCGAATACCGTTAAATAATCAGATTTCGCACAAAATGCGATGAAGAAAAGTCTGTTATTGACAACACTAGCGTTCTCTTTCATCCTAGTCGCAAGCCCGCTCGCGCTGGCAGCGCCGGCGAGCAGCAACAGCGACTTCAATTATAACCCCATGATCATCTACCAACTCGCCAGCACGAAAACGGTCACCGTCACGCCAAGTTTCAACCCCCTGACGTCCTGTTCAGCTGTCGGCCTCGTCTGCTACAGCCCAGCGTACATAAGGTCGGCCTACAACTACCCGGGTAACCTCGACGGCTCAGGGCAGACCATAGTCATAGTCGATGCCTACGGCAGCCCAACCATAGCGAGCGACCTCGCCCTGTTCGACAAGACCTTCGGCATAGCCGCGCCGCCCTCGTTCGCCATAATCTGCCCGCCCGGCGGATGCCCGACCCCGAGCTATACCTCCCTCAACCCCCTCGGGGCGTTCGGGTGGTCCATCGAGACCAGCCTTGACGTAGAGTACGCCCACGCCATGGCGCCGGGGGCCAACATCGTCCTCGACGTCGCATCGTCGCCCAGTGGCAACGCAATCAACGTCGCCGAGAGCAGGGTCATCCCCATGTTCCCCGGGGCGATCATGTCCCAGAGCTTCGGGGTCCCTGAATACCTGATCCACAACAACAACGCGCAGGTGCTACAAGCGGAACAGAACTACGCAGAAGCGAACGCGCTTGGATGGACCGTCTTCGCCTCCGCAGGCGACTCCGGCGCCACCAACGGCATCGCGACCCCCAACGCCCTCTTCCCATCTTCGGACCCGCTCGTGACGGCGGTAGGCGGCACCCAGGGCAACCCGTACCCCGGCGGCCTGGCCGCAGGCTCCTGCCCCCCCACCGGAGGCTGTAGCCCGTCAGGCTACGGAGGTGAGTCGGTCTGGAACGAGCACACATACGGTGCGGCAAGCGGCGGAGCGCCGAGCCTCATCTTCACCACGGTCCCGAGCTTCCAGTCAGGACTCGGCCTCAGCGCCAGGACCACCCCCGACGTGTCCTACAATGCGGCAGTCAACGGCGGAGTCCTCGTCGTCTGGAGCGCCTGTCCGTCGTGCATCGGAGCCACCGGCCCGGTCTTCTTCATAGTCGGAGGGACCAGCGCAGGGTCTCCGCAGTGGGCTGCCATCGCAGCCCTGGCGGACCAGGCAGCGGGCAAACCTCTCGGCGACCTCAACCCCTCGATCTACGAGATCGGCAACAGCCCGTCAGCCTACCCAAGCTCCTTCCACGACATCGTCGCCGGCAACAACACCCTATTCGGTACGAACTACGGATACTTCGCGGGACCCGGCTGGGACGACGCTTCAGGCTGGGGGACGCCCAACGTCGCGAACCTGATACCATACCTAGTCAGTCCACCATAACAGATTCGAGAGGAGGGCCCTAGGCCCTCCCACCCTCTGTTTTCCTAGGCTCAGTCAGATATGTGGGGGAGCACGCGAAAGTCTCCCATCCCCACAGGGGGAGGGGCAAATCAGCCCGGCGCTGTTCGCCCCCGGAGGGACAGCCGCGAACCTGACATCCGAGGCAGTCATCCTTAATAACTCGCCAAAGGGAGCAAGTTTTCAGCGGCACCGAACGCAGCTAGGATGTGAAAAGACGAGTTTCGGACGAGGAGGCTATGGGCGAAGCAGCAGCGGCGGAAGCGGCGGCGGCTTCAGGTCCTTCAAGCCAAAGCCTGTTGAGGTCGGGAAGGAGTACGACGTTACTATTTCCGAAATCAGCAGACGCGGTGACGGCATCGCGAAGATCGACGGTTTTGTCATCTTCGTGGCCGGCGCTAAGCAGGGCTGGCAGGGCAAGGTCAAGGTGACCCAGGTAGCCAACAGGTTCGCCACCGGCGCGGTCGTTGGCGGGTCTGAGGGCATGTCTGGCGCTGAAGGCCAGGCCTCCACAAGCGCGAGCGAAGAGCAGGGAGAGTAAGGTCCGCCAAGGGCCTTCGTCCCGGATTGGCGGCTCGTCTTCAACGACGGCCGCTCCGCTTTGATTTTTGATTTCCTCCAGGCTCGGCACCCGCACGGGGTGACCCCGCGGAGGGTGCGCCGGGCCGCCCCCGCCTGGGCCGTCCTCCCGGATAGGGCAAAGGCTTAATCGAGCCGCCGGCCGTCGAGGACGCATGGTTCTATACGCCAGGGACATAGTGGAGAAGGAGTTCCTGTCGCTCACAGAGGAGAGCACAGTCATGGACGCGGCCAAGGCCATGAAGGCGAGGAAGCGCGGCTTCGTCCTGGTGGGATCCGCCGCCAGCCCCCGGGGGATAGTGACGGAGTGGGACATCCTCTCCAAGGTGGTCTCCGAGGGGCTCGACCCGGTGAAGGTCACCCTCGGCGATGTGATGACCAGGGACCTGCTGAGCATCGACGGAGGGGCGGGGCTGGCCGCCGTGTCGCAGCTGATGTCCGAGCACGGGGTGAGGCGCCTCCTGGTGAAGGAGCACGACCAGGTGATAGGCTACATCACGTCGAGGACCATGCTGGCCCGCATGAACGACTACGTCGACAAGGTCTCTTCCCAGATAAGCCTCCTCCAGGCCCCCTGGTTCTGAGGTGGGCCGTTGACGGTCACGGTGTACGTCGACGGGCTCGCCGAACCAAGGAACCCGGGGACAGGGACCTACGGCTACCTCATCTACGACGGGGGGAAGAAGCTGGGGGAGGGCTCGGGGCTCGCCGGCCGCGGCGTGACCAGCAACTTCGCGGAGTACACGGCCCTCGCCGAGGCCCTGAAGAGGCTGAAGGCGCTGGGGCTCGCCGGGGACGTGCTGGTCAGGTCCGACTCGAAGCTCCTGGTCGGCCAGATGGCCGAGGGGTGGAAGGTCAAGGGAGGGATGTACGTCGGCAAGCTGAAGGAAGCCACTGACCTGCTGAGGGGGTTCGGGTCGGTGAGGTTCGAGTGGATACCGAGGGAGCAGAACAGGGAGGCGGACCTGCTGACCCGGGTAGCCTACGAGCGGGCCCGCGGGGACGAGGCTTCGAGATAGCCTCGCACACTTATCAGCGCGTCATCCCCGGTGAAGCTGGATTGCGGAGAGACACCGGCCGCAGCGCGGCCCTGGTCCTGGCCCTCGCCGCCCTGCTGGTCACCCCCTCGGCCGTCCCCCTCCGCGTCGCGCCGCGGCCCCACCCCCCTCCCCTGGTCCCCACGGCCCCGGCCCCCGGGGGCGCCCCGGCCCCGGCCGCAGCTTCCGCCCCCCTCTCCCCTGCGCCAGCCCTCCCCGCATCGCCTTCCTCTTCCTCGGCCCTCTACGACGAGCAGCTAGGCCTCACCTTCACCACCGGGTTCTACTCGATGCTCTACAACGTGACCGCAGTCCCCCAGGTCGACCCTGTGTCTGGGACCGGCCCAGCCTACCTCCTCAACGGGCTCACGTCGTCCGGCTACTGGTACCAGGTCGGTGTGTCGTGGGACTGGAGCCCCGGGGAGGGGTTCGGGATGAACTACGAGGTCTACGGCCCCTCCGGGGCGTCGGTCTACCCCTCGGCGGCCGGGAGCGGGATCCAGAAGTTCAGCGGCCCCGTCCACCCCGGCGACTCGGTCTCCCTCAACCTCTACTTCAAGTCCGGTGAGGTGGTGATGGTGGCTGTAGACAACAGCACCCACGCCTACGCCCAGGAGACCTACAGCGCCGAGGGGGCGACGAGCTTCGTGCAGCCCCCGTCGAGTACCGCGAACTCCAACGGCTACTTCACCGGGCTGATGACCGAGTGGTACCACGGGAGCCCCTACTACCAGAACCAGCAGGCGACCTCCTACTCGACGACCCTCCCGCAGAAGTCGGCCTGGATGTGGATCGACGAGTTCGCGTGCACCGACTCCAACTGCTCCACCCGGGCGACCCTCTTCAATGCGGCCACCTTCGGCCCTGTCTTCTACGCCGACCCCAGCACCCTCGTCCGGTTCACATCCCACGGGGCGGTCGAGGTCAGCGACGCCTACTCGTTCGTCACGGGGTCCCTGAGCCAGCCCACGGTGGAGCTGACCGTGGGATACTCCTACCTTGGAGGCGGCCTCCCCTCCCCCCCTGCCTTCAGCTACGTCCAGGGCGGGTCCGTCTTCACCGCGAACCTCACCACCGCAGGCTCCACCTACCTGGTCGACCTGGGGAGCGCTTGGAACGTCACCGGGGCCCTCTCGGGCGCGGTGGCCGGGGAGAGGTGGGTCACGGGGAACGCGACCAGCGGCGTGGCGGCGGCCTCGCAGACCCTCAGCTTCGTCTACCACCGGCAATACTTCGTCGGCACCGAGGGGGTCGGCGGGACGGCAGGCCCGGCCCCCGGGTGGTTCCCCGCCGGGGGGACCGTGGTCCTCCTGGCCACGGCGAGCCCTGGCTGGGAGTTCGAGGGGTGGTCTGGGTCCGGGGCCGGGGCCTACTCGGGGAGCGCCCCCTCCGCGTCCCTGACCCTGGAAGGCCCGGTGAACGAAACAGCCCTGTTCTACCCGGGGCTGACGGTGACAGCCGACCGAGGGGGGACGGTCGTCTACTCCTACGGAGGGAGCGCAGGGACCGTCGCCTCGGGCTCGGCGACGATCTACGCGCCGGTGGGGACCGAGGTGACCCTCACCGCCCGCCCGTCGTCCCTCCTCTTCGTGTTCTCCGGGTGGGGGGGAGGAGGGAAGGGGGCCTCGGAGACCCTGCGGCTGACCGCCCCGGCTGCCGCGGAGGCGCACTTCGGGTACAACTACGACGCGCTCTTGGCCGTGGCCGCGGCCCTGGCCCTGGCGGCGGGGGCGCTGCTGGTCTGGCGGATGCGGAGGCCGGCGCCCCCGAGCATGGCAGCCTGACCACCGGAGACGCTCTGGGGCTGGTGGGCCCGCCCGGACTCGGACCGGGGATTTCCGCCATGTGAGGGCGGCGTCATAACCAGACTAGACCACGGGCCCGGCGGTGCCGCCCCTGAACCCGATATTTGCCTTTGCTTCAGCCGGTCGGGCCCGGAGGCTCCGCCTGCAGCGAGGCCATGAAGTCCCTGAACCCGAAGGAGGACCTGTGCCTGATCCACGCCGCCCCGATGACCGTGACCACGTTGGTGAAGATGATCACGTAGGAGACCAGCCCCAGGAAGGTGGTCCCCAGTGGGAGGCCGTAGCTCAGGGTGAGGATGGCCAGGGTCGCCTGGGTCACCCCCTGGGCGGACAGGAGTATCACCTCGGCCCTGTTCTTGGACGTCTCCGCCCCGGCCGTGGCCGCGACCACCGAGATCGACCTCGCCCCCAGGAGCCCGGTGGTGAGGAGGACCCCGACCGTGACCCCCATGAAGACGCTGTGGAAGCCGAGGTCGAAGTTCAGCCCGAGGAAGACGAAGAAGAGGGTGTTGAGCAGGAACGATATCTCCTCCTGGATCCCCGAGACCTTGGACATCAGGGGGTCGATGTCCACCTGCTTTGTCCTGAGGAGGTTCAGGACCTTGTAGTTGCCGAATATCAGCCCGAAGATGAAGACGGCCAGCTCCCCGCTCCCGCCCAGAGCCTCGGTCCCGGCGTAGGTCGCGAGTATCATGCCGAGCATCAGGACGTAGGTGTACCTCTGGTCCTTGACCCTCTCGAGGATGAAGAGCCAGACGAAGGAGAAGGCCACGGCGGGGACTATCCCTATGGAGAAGGTGGAGGCGATCTTGGTCAGCGATATGGCGAAGCTCACCACCGGGGAGGCGTACAGCTGGACCAGGGCGAGGAAAGTGATGATCCCCACGATGGAGTTCAGCACCGACTCCGTGGTCACCAGGGCGACGGTGTCGGCCGGGAGCTTGAGGGACCTCGCCAGAGGGACCACCACCGGGGTGCTCGTCTGCCCGGCTATGATCGAACCGAATATCATCGCCTCCACCAGGTCCCACCGCATGATGTAGAACCCGAAGGCTGTGATCCCCGTCATGGCCAGGGTGAAGTAGAGGACCACCAGCGCCACCCCCCTCCCGCCCCCCTGGGCCAGGCTCTTGAGCCTCAGCTGGATGCCGCTGTAGAAGAGTATCATCATCAGGGTCAGCTCTGCGAAGAGCCCCAGGACGGGGCTCAGCTCCGCCCCGGAGAAGACGTGGAACCCTGGCCCCAGGACGACCCCTATGAGTATGAGGAAGAGGAACGAGGGGACCCCGGTCCTTCTGAACAGGAGCTCCCCCAGGAAGCCCATGAAGACTATGGCTGCGACCACGCCGAACACCAGTATGATATCGGCCAAAGACGAGTTCCGCCGAAGGGGGACGCCATTTAAGGCCTTGAAGCGCCCTCCCGCTCCAGGCTGGAGCCGACCCTAGCCACTGGGGAGGGTCTGGGCGGCCATCCTCGGCCCCAGGCGACCCTGGCGACGGAGGGGGGTGTGAAACACGCGACACAGCCGCTGGTGAGACGATGGAGGGGACGCTGCCCCGGGGGGACCCTTGGGACGGCCGGTGTCTCGGAGGGCCGCGGCTACTTCTTCAGCCCCACGGACCTGTTCTTCAGCCTGAGGTCCGAGGACTTGCACTTCCTGCACCTGTCGGCGTTGAGGGGGTTCCGGGCGCCGCACCTCAGGCAGACCTGGAGGAAGAGCCTCCTCTTCTGGGCTATCTGCTTCTTGGCGGCGTCTGCTATGGGCATGGCGACTTCGCTCCGCCTTCCGAGTCCCGACTATAAGTTTTCGGTGGGCGGCCGCTCAGCCCAGGGCCTGGCTGACGAGCCCCGGGACCTCCATGGGGGTCTTCGCCACCTTCACCCCGGCCGCGGTCAGCGCCCGTATCTTCGAGTCGGCGGTGCCGTAGTCGCCGTAGATTATCGCCCCGGCGTGCCCCATCTTCTTCTCCTTGGGGGCGTGCCTCCCGGCGATGTACCCGACTATGGGCTTCTTGTACCCCGACTTCTGTATGTGCCTGGCGAGGCGCTCCTCCGCGTCCCCGCCTATCTCCCCCACTATCACCACCGCCTCGGTGTCGTCCATCCCCTGGACGTGGTCCATCCACTCGATGGAGGTGGTCCCGTTGACCGGGTCCCCCCCGATCCCCACCGCCAGGGACTGGCCGTAGCCGGCGGCCGTCAGCTGCCCGGCGATCTCGTAGGTGAGGGTGCCGCTCCTGGAGTAGAGGGCGACGTTCCCCGGCGAGAAGGACGGGGCTGGCATGATCCCGAGCTTGGCCTTCTGCGAGGGGATGATGATCCCGGGGCAGTTGGGCCCTATGATGGACGCCCCCTTGCCCTGGGCCAGCTGGACCAGCCTGAGCTCGTCCCTGACAGGGACGTGCTCCGTGATTATCACGAGCAGCTTGATGCCGGCGTCGAGGGCCTCCTTCCCCGCCGCCAGGGTGTACTCGGCCGGGACGAAGCAGATGGACGCCTTCGCGCCTGTCTTGGCCACGGCCTCGGCCACGGTGTCGTAGACCGGGACCCCTTCCACCGACTGGCCCCCCTTCCCCGGAGCCGCCCCCGCGGCGACGTTGGTCCCGTAGTCGAGCATCAGCCTGGTGTGGAGCCGCCCGTACCTCCCGGGCATGTTCTGCACGACGACTGGGTCTCCTTTCCTGGGGAGAATCATGCCCCTTTCACCACCGCTGCCACCGCCTCCGGGGCGGTCTTGTACATCCTGACCGCCGTCCCCGCCAGCATCTGGCGGGCTGCCTCCTCCTCGGCGCCGCTGACCCTGGCGTAGATGGGCTTCATCCCCCCCTCGGATATCACGGCCTTGATCCCGGCGGCGACGTCGGTGCTGCGGGTGATCCCCCCGTAGATGTTGACCAGTATCCTGCTCGCCCCTGGGAGCCTGTTGACCAGTCGGATCGCCGCCTCGACCCTGTCCTGCTGTGCCCCCCCGCCCAGGTCCAGGAAGCATGCGGGCTTCCCTCCCGCGTCCCCGACCAGGTCGAGGGTCGAAAGGACCAGCCCGGCCCCGTTCCCCACCACGGCGACGTCCCCGTCCAGCCTGACGAAGGCGAAGCCCTGGCGCGACGCCTCCCCCTCGAACTCGTCCTCGGGGTGGAGCTTGGAGAACTCTGGGTGGCGGAAGAGGGCGTTGTCGTCGACGATCACCTTGGCGTCCAGTGGGAGGAGGGTCCCGTCCTTCCCCACGGCGACGGGGTTGATCTCGGCGAGCTCGCACTCCTTCTCCCTCGCGAGGCGCTCGAGCGAAAGCAGTATCTTGGCGAACTGGGCGGCCTGGGCACCCTGGAGCTTCAGCTCCGAGGCGACGTCCTTCGCGAACTTCTCGTCGATGCCGTCGACCGGGACCCTGCGCACCACCTTGCCGGAGAGGGACTCCACCTCGATCCCTCCCGCGCTGGCCGCGATGGCCACGAAGGACCTCTCCCCCCTGTCGAGGGTCACCGAGAGGTACATCTCAGAGTCGTGAGGGTAAGCTTCCTCGACCAGCAGCGCGGCGGGCCTCTCCCCTCCGATGGGGAGCGCGAAGATCCTCTTCGCCTCGGCCTCGGCCTTGTCCGGCCCGTCCACCAGTGCGATGCCCCCTGCCTTCCCCCTCCCCCCCGCCAGGACCTGCGACTTCACGGCGACCGGGGGCTTTAGCGACGCGAAGGCCCCCTTCACCTCGGCCGGGTCCCTGGCAAGGACGGACAGGGGGACCGGGAGGCCGTACTCCCTGAAGAGCTCCTTCGCCTGATACTCGTATAGGCGCATAGCAGGCGCGCCGATGACATGGGGATTAAACTTAGCGCCGGGACCCTCGTCCGACGGGGCGGAGGCCGGCCCCGGGCTCACCCCCTCCCGGGCCAGGGCGGAGCCTGATCCCGGCTTCGGGTCGACGCCGGGGCTTGAGATAGACCTTTCATTCATAGCGGATAAATAGGCCGTGAAAGACATCGAGTCCAATGGCCAACCAACCAGAACACGAAGAAATGCAACCACGCGAACCAAACACGATCTACGTCGGCAAGAAGCCCACAAACGAATAGAAGGTACACCCTTCGTTCGGTGGCTTGAACTACGTTCTTGCCGTCCTGACGCAGATCAACAATGGGTCCAACCCGGTCACCGTGAAAGCTCGAGGAAGAGCGATCTCGCGGGCGGTCGACGTGGCCCAGGTGCTGACGAAGAGGTTCGCCACAGACGTCCGTGTGCAGAACATCGCCATCAACACGGAGCAGGTCAAGAGCACCATGACCGGTGGCATGAGCAACGTCTCCTCCATAGAGATCAAGCTCGCGAAGTAGAAGCCCAGGAGACGGCGAGGGGAAGCCCCGCTACAGGCCCGTGAGCCAGCGGGAGCTGTGAGGCCGCCGAGGCGCCAGGAAGGCGCCCCAGATGACCGGCCTCCGAACATTTTTTATGCGCGCATAGCGGAGCATTCTCAGAGATGCAGCCGAAGCTCCCCATCTGCGCTTTCGACGCTAAGACAGGGATACTCTGCGGGAACTGCGAGTCGAGGCTGGCGAAGGGGGAGATATCGAAGGCGGACGTCGAAGCTTCCAAGGCGGTGGCGGGGCTGGCGGACCGGTTCCCGGAGCTCGCCAAGGTCACCCTGAAGCGCGCCTCGGAAGCGAAGGGGTCCTACGTGATGGAGTTCGAGCAGTCGGACATGGCGGCCCTGAGGTCGAACCCCCGGCTTCACGAGGAGCTGGAGGGGGCGCTGAAGGGGAAGGCCTACCTCGTCGGAGCGGGGGTGAGCGACAGGCAGTTCCTGGAGGAGATATTCTACCCGGCCAAGGTGCTCACGGTCAACACCGTCTGGCTCCCGGACGGGGAGAAGAAGACGAAGGTGGTGGTCCCTGCCAAGAGGAGCGAGAGGAGGATCGGGGACTTCGACAAGCTCAGGGACGCGGTCAAGCGCGCCAGGGGGATAGACCTGCTGGTGGAGACGGAGCGCGAGGTCGCGGCCAGCCTCTATTCGTGACCGGCGGTCAGCGTTCGCCGTCGACGCCTGGGGAGGGAGCGTCCTTCCTGGGCTGGGCGCCTAGGGCTGCAGCCTTTCCGGGTCCCTCGGGAAGAGGACAGCCTCCTTGACGTTCTCGATCCCCAGGAGCTTCGCGGTGAACCGCTCGATGCCGAAGGAGAAGCCGCCGTGGGGCGGGACACCGTAGCGGAACGGCTCGGTGAACCATTCGAGGGACTTTGCGTCCATCCCCTTCTCCCTGAGCTGGGCCATGACCTTCTCGTGGCGGTGCTCCCGTTGCCCCCCGGAGGAGAGCTCCAGGCTCCCGAGGAAGAAGTCTGTGGACCGGGCGAAATTCGGGTCGTCGTCGTACCTCATGATGTAGAATGGCTTGGGCTCCGAGGGGAAGCGGTTGACGAAGTAGTACTCGGAGCCCAGCTCGTCCCTGGCGTAGGATGCGAGGAGGTCCTTGGACTCTTCGTCGAGGTCCTCCCCCCTGGGGAGCTTCTTCCCCTTGGATTCCAGTATCCCGTAGACGTCGGGGAAGTCGATCTCTGGGAAGGGGATCTTCGGCAGCGTCAGGTCCTTCTTCAGGACGGCCAGCTCGTCGGGACAGCGCTTCAGCGCGTTCTCTATGCCGTGGACCAGCATCTCCTCCTCGAGGCGCATCACATCCCTCTCATCGGCGATGAACCCCATCTCCGGGGCTATGGTCCTGTGCTCGCTCAGGTGGCGCGGGGTGTGGGACAGCTCGGCCCTCCAGTTGGTCCCCAGGTCGTAGACGCGGTCGAAGCCCCCGGCTATGGTGAGCTGCCTGTGAAGCTGCGGGTCCTGCCTTAGGAAGGCCTCCCTGCCGTAGTAGTCGAGCTTGAAGACCTCCGACCCCCCTTCGGACACCCCCCCGATTATGCTCGGGGTGAAGGCGCGGATGAAGCCCCGCCCCTGGAGGTAGTCCTCGAACCCCTGCACCAGGGCGTTCTGTATGATGAAGACCGCGGCCGTCTCGGGCCTGCGGAGCTCCAGGGACCTCCACTCGAGGCGGGTGTCCAGGGACGCCGGGGTGACCCCCCTGGGGTCCAGGGGGAGCGGGGCCGCGGACCGGGCGATGACCTCGACCGACGACGGGAGTATCTCGAAGCCCAGGCGCGCCGCCTTGCTCTCCTTCACCTCGCCCAGGCACGAGATGACGTCCTCCTGGCGGAGCCCGGCGACCAGGGCGAAGAGCTCTGGGGGGACAGCCTTCTTCGGGACCGCGAGCTGGACCACCCCCCTGGAGTTGCGGATCAGGACGAAGCTGATCCCCCCGAGGGCCCGGACGTCGTGGACCCAGCCTTCGAGGCGCACCTGCCTTCCTATCCTGGCCTTGAGGTCAGCGGGGGAGAACGGCTCTTGCAATGGCAGGGGCTCGTCGCGGCGGTAGAAATAGATTCGATGGGCCTAGCCCAGCGCGCTTCTGGGGGCGGGCCTCTCCAGGGAGAAGAACGCGCCCGCGACTTCGGGGGTGAGGACCCTGAGGCCGTAGCTCAGCGCGAGCTGGCCCGCCTCGGCCGTCACCCTGTCCGCCGGGCAGACGATGCTGACAGAGCACCCGGTGTCCAGCTTCTTGGCGTAGGACTTTACAGCCTCGATGTCTGTGACCGAGTCGTAGATGTCGAAGGCGTACAGCCGGCGCCCGTCGGAGAAGAGGAGGTTGAAGGAGTGGACTACCCCTGACTCCCCCTGGACGGTGCGAGGGGTGACCGGCTTGAGCCCCGCCTTGGCGGCGCCCACTTCAAGGGTTAGTTTCTCGAACTCCATATGACTCTATGGGTCGGCGGCGTTCGGGGTTTGCTTATAAGCCCTATGGATGCCTGACCCATAATACCGCCGGCGGGCCCCTCTCGATGCGGACCCCGGCGTCAGCCGCTGGGACGACGCCGACCCCCGAGTGTGGAGCCGCAGCGAACCAGAGCCGGCCGCTTTTCCTCCTGTGACCCGCCCGCGGCCCGGGGCGTCCTCGGCCTAGAGGGCGCTGAAATTGTTCGTCCACTGCTGGTAGGCCCGGAGCATGTCGGGGGACACCGAAGGCTTCCTCGTCCTCATTATCTCCTTGAAGTCGCTCAGGTCGATGGGGCGCGGGGACGACTCCTTGTCGAGGGCGTTGCCGGACTTGAACAGCTCCCTGACCACCCTCAACTGGACCCCCTGGCAGATGTCCTTGATGTCGCTCCCCGAATACCCTTCGCTGAGCTTGGCCAGGGTTGGAAGCTCGACGTCTTCCGCGAGGGTGAGCGGCGCGGTGTAGAGCTTGAACTGCGCCATGCGGGCGTCGTTGTCCGGGAGGGGGACCAGGATCCTCTTGGAGAACCTGCGAAGGAAAGGAGGGTCGAGGGACCACGGCTTGTTGGTGGCTCCGATGACGTACAAGTGGAGGTTCTTCCCCTTGTCGTTGATGCCGTCGGTCTCCTTCAGGAACTGGTCCCTGACCCTCACCTCGCCCCCCACCTCCTGGCCCCTGGTCCCGAGGAGCGAGTCGATCTCGTCGACGAAGACTATGACAGGCTTGTTGTCGCCCAGCATCTTCCTGGCGTTGGCGAAGAGCTTGGCCACGTTCTTCTCCCCCTCCCCCAGCCACTTGCTCATGATGGAGGCCGCGTCGACAGAGATGAAGTAGCCGTCGATCTCGGCGGCCGTGGCAGCTGCGACCATGGTCTTCCCGCAGTTGCCGCTCCATACGGCCTTGCCGTTGCGCCTGACGTAGATGACGTGGTTCTGGACAGTCACGTCCCAGACCATGCCCGAGTAGTCCTCCCACTGCTCTATGCTGGGCTTGTCGACTCGCGTTTCGCCTCTGCGATATAGGATACTCAGCCTGTAGTTGGCCGTCGTCCGAGTTATCGTCCTCTCCTTTCCATCCGCCCCTACGATGGCGGCCGTGGAACCGGCATCCGTGTGGACCACATAGTTGCACGCCATGCCCGCCTTGAGGGTGATTTCCATCAGGTCGTCCCGCAAGCGCGGCGAGGAAGTTTGGCAACGCACCCTGGTGGCGCCAACCTCGGCTTCGTCCACCTCGTGCGTCCCATCGCCCCGCGCGTAGTACTCCAGGATGCTCCGCAGGAGGGCGGGGGACAGGTCCTTGATTTCATCCGGAATGTACTTGGTGTATTTGTCGCCGATCGGCCGGAGGAGCTCGTACAGTTGCTTGTTGAGGACCGTTACGCGCCCGTCTGAAGAGTAATGTGGGTTGAGCCCCCACTTCTTGAGGCTATCGTATGCGAAGTCGAGGAGGTCCTGGTCCAGGTTCCTTATCCCGACGTGGTAATTGCCTCCCCAGTAGGCGGTATAACCCTCGGCAAGCCAAAGCCCGAAGAACGGGGCCCATTCGGACATGGGTATCCTGATCTCCTCATGTTTTGGCCCGCTCCCTGATTCGCGCTGGGGCAGAAGAACGAATTCCCTGTCGATGCCGCGCCACTTGGCATCTTTCTTGTAGTAGGGGTAAGTGCCGCCGTTGCTCCTTCCGAACACATCACCTGGATGGGCAAAATCGTACTTCACCTTGCCCTGCTGAGCCTTCTTCCCTACCCAGAGCTGATGGTCGGGCGTGACCATCAGGCTGACCTGGGTGGACTCCAGGCGGTACATCTTTCCTTCGTAATGATATTGGATCTTTCGTACAATCGGGTGGTACTCGAGTTCGTTCGTGCCGGGGTTGAGCGTGGCCACGACCTCGTCATCGGCCAGTTCGGTGTATTTCTTCCATCCCCGCTTGGTAAGGATCTCCGTCTGTTCGTCAAAGCATCCTGGCGGGCCGTAGAGGAGGATGCCCCTGGGCCACCCGAGCTTGAAGAGGTCTGGGCGCAGGTAGGGGAATACGATGGACTCGCGTATCGCCTGCTTGCAGTCTTCCAGGCCGATGACGTCGTCCCACTTCACGTCAGGCTTCTCGGTGACCACGAGCTCGTTGAAGGACGCCTTCAGCTGCTGCACGACCTGGGGGCCGGCAGGGGAGTTGGGGCTCGAAGTCGGCGGTGCCCCCGAGCCGGGCTTCCCGACCACGGTCCCCGGGGTCCAGCCGGGCTCCTGTGACGAGTCCGGAGGGAGCAGCCCGTGGGCCGCCTGGATGGCCTTGACCCTCTCCTGATAGGCCATGGCCCTCTCCGTGTACTGCTTGTTGAGCCTGTAGTCGGGGTAGAGGTGGACCAGCTTCACCAGGGTGGAGATGGCCTTCTGGTACATCTGGATGGCCATGCCGTGGGCCCCCTGTGAGTCGAGCCTGATCGCCTCGGAGGCGTACTTCTTCGCGTCGTCCTCCAGCTCCTTGGCCGCGACCACGCTCAGTTCCCAGAGCCTCCGTCGCCTAGCTTGACCTTCCCCTGGGCCATCAGCGTGAGCATCGCCTGCTCCACCTCGTCGGAGGGCATCTTAAGCACAGAGGAAGCGTCCGTTATGTCGACGTTGCCGTCGTGGATGGCTGCGTACTGCAGCACCTGCTCCTCGGCCTGGTCCCGGGGGTGGGGCGCGTAGAGGGCGCCCAGGACCTGGGAGTCCTCCTCGTCGTCGTCCCCCGCAGCCAAGAGGGGCGTCCGCTCCTGGAGCTCCGGGGCCTCGCGCTGGAGGACCCTCGGGGAGACCATGAGCGTCCGCTTCATCTCCTCGGCCCTCTCCTCGGCCAGCTTCCTGGCCTGCTCGATGAGCTCCTCGCCGCTGTCCGTCTGGATGTTGAGCTGTATCCCCGGGGTGACGTTCCCCATGCCGGCCATGGTCTCGCTGAGGGCGCTGCTGATCTCGTCCGAGGCCTGGTCCAGGGAGGGGGCCATCCCCTGGACTGTCTTGTTGACCTTGCGGAGGACCCTGAAGGCGCTGCTCATGTGGGACATCACGTCCCCGACCTCAGCTATGCTCTCGAGCCTGAGGACGACCTGGGTCAGGGCGAGCTCGCTGGCGTAGACGACCTTCCCCACCTTCCTTAGCTCCGCCCACTCGTTGGCGTAGACGTTGGCCTTGGACTGGTCCTTGGTCTTAATGGCCCTGACTGTGGTGTCGAAGAGGGCCTTCCTCCTCTGCTCGAGCCTCATCCGGATGTTCTCCAGCTCCTTGCGGTGGTACTCTATCTCTTTGATCGTGGACGTGATCTTCGGCTTTATGGCGTCCTCTCGGCCTATGCCTAGTAGCCTCAGAGGTGCACGGGCGGACAAATACGCCGCTTCACGGGTCGCCCCCCATAATCACGGGGTTGGTCAACAAAAGCGATACAATATGGTGAAAGTTTGTTCGAACTGCGTTGCGCGGCGGTTGCGGCGCTCGGCTCCTCCCGAGGGGTGCGGCCGCGGCTGTGGTGGGGCGGGTCAGGTTCCTGCGAGGGGCATGGTGCCCACTGGGGCTCGGAGAAAAGAAAGGAGCGAGGGCCCCTTCTTAGTAGGAGGTGCCCTCGGTAGAGGTAGCTTCGGCAGACGGGAGAGACGACGGGATGTCCGGGAACTTCTCGCGCATGCGCGTCTCAGCCACCGCTGAGGCCTCGGCCAAGATTTTCTCGGCGTCCTCGTTGGCGGCTTCGAAGTTCAGGGAGTACCCACCGACCGTTCCTGCGTCCACCAGGATGCTACTTAGCAGCCCAGAGATCTCGCCGATCTCGCTCTCGGCCTCGGGGAGGACGCCCACCAAGCCTTGCTTGACGTTGCGTATCACCGACATGGCCGGGGTCAGGGTGACGACGATGTCGCCCAGTTCCGTGATTGTGTTGAGTCTGAGCACTATCTGCTCCAGAGCGAGCTTGGCCTGCGTGACCATCTTGTTCATCTTTCTGATCTCGGCCAGCTCGTTCGCGAAGACGGATGCGTGCTGAGTGTCGTGCTTCTGTAGAGAGCTCACGACCTTTGCGAAGATCGAGTTGTCCCTCTCTCTGAGTTTGGTGGATGTGGAGTCGAGTTTGGCTACTTGGACTTGGATTTGTCGGACTGCGAGGTCGAGCCTCGGCTTCAGGGGTCCGGGATTCCTCACGGAATCCTTTACCCGAGTTCCGAAACTCTGGGTGTTTTGCTTTTCCCATTTACCTGCGAACGTAGACATAGGTAGCTTCGAGCAATCACGCGGCCAAATTCTCTATGTGGGGTGTAGTATAATCTGCTTCACCAACGCATTAACTATTGTTCTTTTTGTTGACACGCGGCCCGGGCCGAGGTTTTTCTGGCCCCCGGAGGGGACCAGGGGGGTGAAGGTCGCCGTCCTCTCCGACGTGCACGGGAACCTCGAGGCGCTGGGCGCGGTCCTCGGGGAGGCCGAGGGGCTGGACGTCTACTGCCTCGGGGACTTCGTCGACTACGGGGCCCAGCCCAACGAGGTCATAGAGGCGCTGAGGGACCGCGGGGCCAAGAGCGTGGTCGGCAACCACGACGTCGCCGCCCTGGACGGGGACACCTCGGGGTTCAACGCCAGGGCCGCCATGTCCTCGGTCTGGACCGCGAAGCACATCACCCAGGAGAGCGCGGCCTACCTCAGGGGGCTCCCCCAGGAGCTCAGCCTCGACATCGGGGGGACCAGGGCCTACTTCGCCCACGGCAGCCCGGACGACAGGCTGTGGGAGTACGTCGACCCGCGGACCCACTCGAACCTGTTCGGATACTACCTGGGAAGGGTGAAAGCCAGGGCCATCGGCCTGGGGCACACCCACGTCCCCTACGCCTGGAAGGAGGGGGATGGGATGGTGTTCAACCCTGGCTCGGTGGGGCAGCCCAGGGACGGAGACTGGAGGGCCGGCTTCGCCCTGGTGAGCTTCGACGGTGGCAGGGTGGAGGTGGAGGAGAGGAGGGTGAAGTACGACGTCGAGGGGGCCGCGAGGAAGATACTGGACGCCGGGCTCCCGGAGTACTTCTCGAGGCGGCTGCGGACGGGGACATGAACCCCGAAGATGCAGGTCTCGCCCGGGGGAGCGCGGAGGGCGCCGGAAGCTAAAATAGCCCCCCGATTGACCGATTGGTGGCTTGAGTGGTTACAAAATTAGCCCGACGTTCTAGAAGGCGCCCAGCACTCAGCCAAGACTACGACTGGAAGAAGATCGAAGCGAAGGCCAGGAGGTTCTATGCCTCCCCCGGGGCCAAGGCCAGGATAGCGAAGGCGGTGTCAGGGAGCAGGCCGGTCGGCTACGTCGAGGGGCCCCCGACCCTGAACAACCAGCCCCACGTCGGCCACGTGAGGGGGAGGATGATGAAGGACCTCTGGTACAGGCATCGGACCATCCACGGGGAGAACATAGTCTTCCGGGGCGGGTGGGACACCCAGGGGCTCCCGGTGGAGCTGCAGGCGGAGAAGGAGCTGGGGCTCTCGGGGAACAAGTGGGAGGACCTGGAGAAGGTGGGGGTCGACAAGCTGGTGGCGGAGTGCAAGCGCATCATCGGGACCTACAGGAAGGACTGGGAGGAGGCGGACGGGCTCCTGGGGCTGATGCTGGACCACAGCCGGGCCTACATGACCTACCGCGACGAGTACATAGAGCGGGAGTGGTCCTACCTGGAGACGGCCTGGAAGAGGGGGCTGCTGGGGGAGGGGTTCAAGGTGGTCCCCTACTGCCCAAAGTGCCAGACGGCGCTGAGCGCCGGCGAGGTCAGCCTCGGCGGCTACGAGAAGCTCGAGGACCCCAGCCTCTACTACAAGGCGAAGGCCGAGGACGGGGCCTACCTCGTGGTCTGGACGACCATGCCGTTCACCGTGGTGACAGACGAGCTCGTGGGGGTGAAGCCCGGGGCGGACTACGAGTACGTCGAAGCCGGAGACGAGGTCTGGGTGGTGAACTCCGGGAGGAAGGAGGCCCTGGCCAAGGAGCTGGGGGTGCAGTTCGGCGAGACCAGGAAGCGGGTGAAGGGGGAGGCGCTGGAGGGGCTGAGGTACCAGCACCCGCTCCTGGACCTGATACCCGGGCTCAGGAAGGCGGCCCTGGGCGGGAAGGTGCACAGGGTGGTGGCCGAGGAGTACGTGGACGTCACCACCGGGACCGGGCTGGTGCACATGTCCCCGGCCAACGGGGAGGAGGACTTCGCGGTGGCCCAGAGGAGGGGGGTCCCGGTCTTCGCCCCCTTCGACGACAGGGTGAGGTTCACCCAGGAGGCGGGGAGGTTCGCGGGGCTCTTCGCCAGGGACGCGGACCAGGCGGTCGTCGACGAGCTGAAGGGGAGGGGGGCCGCCGTCGGCGCCGGGAGGATCGTCCACGACTACCCCGTCTGCTGGAGGTCAGACGACAGGCTGGTCTGGCTCGCCAGGCGGGAGTACTTCTACTGGGTCGACAGGATCAGGGCGGACGTGGTCAGGGCGGCAGAGAAGGTCGAATACTACTTCGACGGGCCGAAGAACAGGTTCCTGGCCGGGCTGGCAGAGTCCCCTCCGTGGTGCGTGACCAGGGAGAGGGTCTGGGGGACACCCCTCCCCATATGGGTCTGCGAGTCCTGCGGCGAGAAGACCGGGGCGTTCTCCAGGAAGGCGGTGGTCGCCCAGGCGCTGGAGCTCCCCGACGGGCCGAGGTTCGAGCTCCACAGGCCCTGGGTGGACAGGGTGGTCCTCAGGTGCAGGAAGTGCGGCGGGAGGGCGAAGCGGGAGCCCTTCGTCCTGGACACCTGGCACAACAGCGGGGCCGCCCCCTACTCGTCGTTCAGCGACAGGGAGTTCTCGGCCCTCGTCCCCGTCGAGTTCCTCACCGAGGCCATAGACCAGACCAGGGGTTGGGCCTACACCCTGCTCCTGCTGAACGTCATCAGGACGGGGAAGCCGGTCGCCCCCTACAGGGCGTTCCTGTTCCAGGGGCACGTCCTGGACGAGAACGGGCAGAAGATGAGCAAGAGGCTCGGGAACGTGGTCCAGGGGCTGGACCTCCTCCGCAACAACCCGGTGGACGTCGCCAGGTTCTACGTCCTCGCCAAGGCGTCCCCCGAGGACTCGGTCAACTTCGACCCGAAGGAGATGTCCGGGAGGGCCTACCAGGTGATGAACACCCTCTACCACCTGCACCTGTACCTGCAGCAGAACGGGGCCGTGGACGGCTACTCCCCGGCGAGGCACGGCCTGGCCTGGGCGGCGAAGAGGGGCGCCCTCACCACCGTGGACAGGTGGGCGCTGCGGAAGCTGGCCCGGGCGGAGCGGGACGTGGAGCGGGGGTACTCGACCGGGAGGTACAACGAGGCAGCGAAGAGCCTGGAGGAGCTTGTGATCGCGCACCTCAGCCAGACCTACGTCAGGCTGGTGAGGAGCGAGCTCTGGGACGACGACCCCAGGGGGAGGGGGCGCCGCCTGGCGATCTACGCCGTGCTGGGGCACGCCCTCAGGAGGGCCGACCAGCTGCTGCACCCCATAGCCCCCTTCGCCACCGAGTACCTCTACCAGGAGGTCTTCGAGGCGGGGGGGTGGACGGCCCCCATCATCTCGAAGGGGATGTGGAAGGGGACGGGCCACAGCTCGGCCGGGGCCGAGGAGGTGGTCGACTTCTCGCTCAGGGTGGAGGACGCGTGCAACTCTGCGAGGGCCAGGGCGAAGCTCAAGCGGCGGTGGCCCCTCAGGAGGGTGGAGCTCCTGGTGCAGCCCCCGGCGGAGGGGGTCGCAGGCAGGGCGAAGAAGACGGTGTCGCTGCTCTGCAACGTGAGGGGGGTCGGGGTGCGGACCGAGCCCGAGGGGTTCCCTGCTGCCTTCGCCCTCCGGGCTAACACGTCGAGGGTGGGCGCCCTGTTCAAGGAGAGGACCAGGGAGGTCCTCGCGGCGATCAGGCCCCTGGAAGGGAGGGCGGCGCTGGAGGCGTACTTCTCAGGGAAGCCCGTCAGGGCCGGGTCCTTCGACGTCCCCCTTTCGGTCTACGAGCTCTCGGTCGTCCCCGGGGAGGGCTTCGAGGTTGCGGAGAAGGGAGGGGTTTTCGTCGCCCTCCCCAGGGAGAGGGACAGGAAGCTGGTGGCCGAGGGGCTGGTCAGGGACCTGGCCAGGAGGCTGCAGGCCCTCAGGAAGGAGAAGGGCTTCGTCCCGACGGCGATGCTCGGGTCAGCCTCGGTGGCTGGCCTGGAGGCCGAGGACGTGGAGTTCGTGGAGCCGCTGAAGGACGAGCTCGCCTACCTGGTGAGGGTGAAGCGGGTGAGCCTGTCGACGGAGAAGGCCGGGAAAGGGTGGTCCGAGGCGGAGCTGGACGGGAAGCCCGTCTACCTCAGGGTCGGCTAGCCGGGCGCGGTCGACGCCTCCTCCCTCTTTATCCAGGTGAAGCGCACGCTGAGCCAGTAGCGGAGGAGGAAGGCCGCGGCTATGCCGAACAGGTTCGAGACAGCGTAGTTGATCCCCAGGTAGGTGGTGAGGCTGTAGAGGATGCTCAGGTTGACCACGAGGCCGATGATCATCAGGGCGTTGAACTTCACGAGGCGCACCGCGATGTGGCCGTGGCGCCTGTCCCTGAAGGTCCAGTAGTCGTTGAGGAAGAAGTTCGAGAGGATGGAGGCCTCGATGGCGACGGCGTCGGCGTGGAGGAGGTAGACCCTCGCGTAGACCAGGGCGAGGAGGAGCCCCTCGTTGACCATGACCCCCGAGAGCCCCACCACGTTGAACTTGATGAAGCTCAGCCAGTAGCTCAGCCTAAGGGTCTTCTTGAGGTCCAATGCGTCAACTCTGCCTCGTCCGGGGCAATGAGACGGGCCGAAAGCCGGGGCTATTTAACGGGCCGGGAGTCAAAAGTCAGAGATGGAGGACTGGTAGGGGGCCAGGGGCCTGGCGGAGAAGCCGAGCTTCCTGAGGTCCTGGGCGAACTCGGAGGCGAAGCCGTGGACGGTGTACACCGTCTCCGGGGACACGGCCCTGACCAGGCTTAGGAGCTCCTGGTAGTCGCAGTGGTCGCTCAGGGGGAAGGAGTAGTCCGCCCCCATGGTGAACTTGTACCCCTGGCCCAGGGCCCAGCCGCTGAAGGCGACCAGGATGGCCCCGTACTTCTTCTTCAGGTGGGACATCACCCTGCTCTTCCCGCTGGCCATGGGGCTGACCATCAGCCAGGGGCCGCTGGGGAGGTCGTCAAGGCCCTTGGAGGGGTCGAAGGTCGTCCCGCGCTTGAGGGGGACGCCGTGCTCGATGTGTATCCTGTTCATCGTCGCGACCTTCTCGTGGTAGATCATCGGCTCCCAGCTGGAGAAGAAGTAGGAGAGGAGCTGGGCCTTCCCCAGCGGGTACCCCATCAGGACCACGGGGTTCCCCCTGTCGTAGGCGGAGGCGATCACCGAGTTGACTTCCTTCACCAGCTTCGCTGTCGGCGGGAAGACATACTCCGGGGTCCCGTAGGTCGTCTCCATCACCAGTATCCGCGCCTGCCTGGTCCTGCACTTGCCGAGGAAGGCCCTGGTCCTCCCGGACGCGTCCCCGGTGTAGTAGACCTCGTCGGCGATGCGTATCGCCCTGGAGCCGAGGATGTGCCCCGAGTCCAGGAGCTCGACCCCCTCGACCTCCTCGGTGGTGCGCCCCAGGTCGTACCCCCTCGCCTTGGCCAGCTCCCCGGTGACCGACGACGCGATGACCTTCTCGGTCTTCGACGGGGCGTGCATGTGGTCGATGTGGGCGTGGGATACGAAGGTGTAGTCGGCCCTGACGTGGGAGTGCGGGTCGAGGGCGTAGCGGGTCTCCCCCAGGTCTACAAGGATGCCGCCGTTGGCGGTGACAGAGGCGCCCCCCAAGATGCGAGCCCTGACCGCGCG
The DNA here is from genome assembly GCA_021788415.1 of archaeon. Next base: position 403,948 of record JAJYKR010000001.1, on the reverse strand, counting down.
GGCGGGATTTAAGGTGTAGAGACCCTGTACGCCTTCCAGCCCGCGGGGCCGACGGCGGCTTCGAAGCCCATCGAGGTGGAGACCCTGACCGTCCCCAGCTTGGTCCAGGAGCCGGCGGCCGGGTCGAACTCCTCGAGGTTCGTGCTGAGCCGCCTCGCCAGCTCCGCCGCCCTCGGCGGGAAGGCGACGTTCAGCCTGACGGGCCCGGGGGACGAGTTCCCCAGGCAGACCACCTGCCCCGGCGTGTGGAATGAGATTCCGCGGACCGAGCGGACCCCCGTGTCGACCCGCTCCCAGCCGGCGAAGCGCGCGCTCCCCCTCGACTCGAGCTTCGTCCCGCTGTAGAACAGCCGCGCCCTGCCTCCCCCCCTCCCGACGAAGGCGGCCGAGTCCCCTCCGGCCCAGAAGCCCGCGGCGAGGACCCATTCGAAGTTAGACGAGGCGGCCGGGGCGATGGACCCCCTCTCCGCCCCCTGGGGGAGCCCCAGCTCCCCCTCGAGGAGGCACTGGAGGAACCTGGCGGCGGCCACGGGGTCGGGGCCGTCGCCGTGGGCTTCCCTGGCTTCGACGTCGACCCAGGACGGGAAGAAGCCGGGAGGAGCTCCTAGCCTGAGGGAGTCGTCGGCGACCACCCTGGCGGCCTTGGCCAGAGCGAGCCCCCCGACCCCGGCCAGCCCCGTCCTGTAGCAGAGGAGGGCGTAGGCGAGGGCGGCCCTGGTCCAGACGCCGCCGAGCTGGCCGTCGCCGTAGGAGCCGTTGAAGTACATCAGGTTCGAGGTCGGGACGGACCGGGGTCCGTAGGGGGTGTCGAAGTCCCTTTCGAGGAGCCTGTGGGCCGCGGCCTGCTCTGCCGAGGCCATGAACGGGTGGCGGAACGCCGCCACGGCCATGTCAGCTGTCTCGTCGGTGCGCAGGCGGCCGGCGGAGTCGCGGCAGAGGGAGAGGAACCCCCTTTCGTCGAGCAGCTTCTTCCTCACCCGCTCGGATATCAGCTTCGAGCGCTCGAGGAACCTCCCGGCGTCGTCGTGCCTCGACATGGCCCGGGCCACGAGCGAGGCGCCTTCGAGCCCCCCGGCGACGGCCAGCGAGACCTCGGGGATCTCGTGGGTGGGGTATCCCCTCCCCAGGCGCCTCCGCCACCCCTGGGGGAGGGCCGGGTCGGTGGCGACCGTGGCGTCCTTCGACGACGCCATGAGGAACGCCCCGAGCTTCTTGACGAAGGGGTAGGACGCCCTGGACGCTTTCTTGTCCTGGCCGAGCAGCAGGGCGGACGACGCGGCCTGGAGGAGGACGGCGGTCTCGAGGATCCCCGGCCGGGACCTGTCGAGGGAGTGCGGGAGGGCCCCGTCCCTGCGCGCCAGGGTCCTGGCCTCCGACTGGACCGCCGAGGCGAGCTTCGGCTCGAAGTAGATGAGCGCCTTCAGGGACTCGAGCCTGTCGAGGAGGTCGTCGGCGTAGGGCGCGGACCTGACCGCCTCCAGGGCCCAGGCCGCCGCCTCGGCGACCGACGGGTCGGAGCAGGCGAGCTCGGGGGACGGGGGAGGGGGACGGCCTCCGGCGGTGCGGAGCCGGCCGAACTCGGCCAGGGCCTCCTCGAGCTTCCCCGGGGTGTAGATCGACGCGAAGGCGATGTCCCTGGACTCTCCGGGGGGGAGGTCGAGCTCGTGGGCCGAGATGGTGAGCACCTGGCCGGACATCCCGGCGGTCCCTTCGGGGACCTCGCCGGTGGCGACGGCTTCGAGGGCGCGTGGCTTGCTGGTCGTCAGGTGGTATCTCGACGGCGGCGGGGACGCGCCCACCACCCGGGAGGCAGGCGGGTCGGACACCTCGTCCATGGCGACGTGGCTCTCCCTGTTGAAGGCGTTGACGCCGAGGGAGCCCCAGCGGGCGTGGGTCTCGAAGTGCGCTCCCGCCACGTCGGTGACCTCGAGGACCCTGAGTCTCAGCTGGGAGCGGCCCGCGTTCCTCAGGGCTATCCGCCTGACGAACCCCGGAGACGCGCCGGGGAAGAACTCGATGGACTGGGCCACTTCGACGTCGAAGACCCTCCCCAGGAGCCTCGCCTCCTCCGGGGCCAGCTTCACCAGCCAGTCGGGCCTCTGCCCCGGGACCACTATCCCAGCCTGGACCTTGTAGAACCACACCTGCTCGAGGCCGAAGAGCGCCCTCTTCTCCCGCTGCGACTCGAGGGACCTGACAGCCCCGTCGGGGTCCACCTGCAGCCTGCACCCCCCGGAGTAGAGGGACAGGGGGCGCTTCAGGGCGGAGGACCTGAAGCCGTCGGACCTGGAGACAGACTCGGCTGCGGCGGCCACGCCGGAGAGTGGGCGCGTGGCGGATAATATGTGGAGGATTTACTGTATTTGAGCTGGAGGAGACCTTCCGTTAACTTTCTTCCACCTGGTCCCCCCCGGGGTGTCCTCGACCACCACCCCCGCGTCCAGGAGCCTCGCGCGCAGCCTGTCGGACTCCACGAAGTCCTTCCTCTTCCTGGCTTCCTCCCTCTCCCTCACCAGGCCCGCGAGCTCCGGCTCCAGCTCCTCCTCCCCGAAGTCGATTATGCCGAGGACCGAGTCCGCCCTAGCCAGGGCGTCCAGGGCGGCCCTCGCCCCCTGCCCCCCCATCTCCCCCGAGTCGATCATGGCGTTCGCGTCCTTGGTGAACGTCAGCGCGGCTGCCAGGGCCCGTGGGGTGTTCAGGTCGTCGTCCATGGCTGACTCGAACTCGGAGAGGAAGGCGCCGACGGCTCCCGGGACCCGAGGCGTCCCTCCCTTGACCCCCCTCAGCCTGGCCACCAGCTCCTGCAGGCGCCCCCTCTGCGACTTCGCCTGGGAGAGCGCGGCCGAGGTCAGGTCCATCTGGTCCCTGTACCTCGCGGAGACCAGGAAGGCGCGTATGGTCAGGGGGTCCCAACCCTGCTCCTTCAGGTCCCTCAGGGTGACGAAGTTCCCCCTGGACTTGTGCATCTCCTCGCCGCGTACGTTGAGGAACTCGGAGTGGAGCCAGTAGTTGACGAACTTCCTCCCCGTGGCAGCCTCCGACTGGGCTATCTCGTTCTCGTGGTGAGGGAACTTCAGGTCCATCCCCCCTGTGTGGATGTCGAAGGTCTCGCCGAGGTACTTCATCGACATCGCGGAGCACTCGACGCTCCACCCGGGGCGCCCCTTGCCCAGGTCGGTCTCCCAGAAGACGTCGCCGTCGTCTGGGTCCCAGGCCTTCCAGAGGGCGAAGTCGGCGGCCTCCCTCTTCTCCTCGTAGTGGTCGCTGGCGACCCGCCCCGCCGGCCTCAGGGCGTCCAGCTTGACCCCGGAGAGGGCCCCGTAGGCCTTGAACTTCGAGACGTCGAAGTAGAGGGACCCGTCGGGCGCCGTGTACGCGTACCCCTTCTCCACCAGCTTGTGCATGAGCCCGAGCATCTCCTCAAGGTGCGCCGTCGCCCTCGGGAGGACGTCTATCCCCTCGATGTTCAGGGACGCCAGGTCTTCGAGGAAGGCCCCCGCGTAGAAGTCGGTGAGCTCCTTCAGGGACCTGCCCGTCTGCCTGATCCCCTTGATTATCTTGTCCTCCACGTCCGTGATGTTCATCACCGACGTGACCCTGTACCCCTTGAACTTCAGGTGACGCCTCAGCACGTCGTAGAAGACGAAGGTCCGGAAGTTCCCTATGTGGGCGTAGTTCCACACGGTGGGGCCGCAGTTGTAGACCCTGACCTCCCCCTCCCTGATCGGCTTGAACTCCTGCAGCTCCCGGCCGAGGCTGTTGAAGAGCTTGAGCAAGGTCCCGGGGGCTTCGGCCCGTTCTGATAAAAGGGGAGTGGGTGCGGGAGAGCGGCAAGGCTGGGGCCGAGGCCCGGGTCCGACCGCCGAACCTGCAGGACGCGTCCAATCTGGGTCCCTGGAGCGGCCATCTGGAGGCGCCGCGATGGTTTCTGTCCATCAGGGCAAGAGCCGGCGAACAGGGACGGCAGAGACGCGGCCACGGAAAGTGCGGACTGCGCCATCCTCAGCTGACGCAGGCAGGCTCGGCCGGCCACCCCTGGGCCCCTGTCAGGTAGGACACGTAGGAGCCGAAGACGAACTCCGTGGAGTTGGTGAGCCCCGCCCCCCAGGACATCGCGGAGAAGCCGCTGACCCTGATGTAAGTCTGGCCGTAGAGCTGGGTGGAGCAGACGCTCATGGCGTTCGGGAAGAGGTCGAAGTTCCCCTGGGTCAGCTCCCCGTTCAGGAGGGTCTGGTTGATGGAGGGGATGTTGTAGATGACCTGGCCTCCGCCGATCATCCCGACCTTATGCGCGGTTAAGGAAAGGTTCCCGTAGGTGGTGAGGTTGAGCACAGGCGGCATGGCGTAGGAGGGGATGGGAGGTGGTGGTGAAGGCAACGAGGACACGTCGAGGCTCGCCGCCCCAGAGGAGACCGCGTCGGTTGTGTCCCCCGAATAGGTCCCCGTCACCGTGTCAGATCCCACCGGGGCTTTGGTGGAAGCACAATTCCCAGCGCCTCCCGAGAGCGTCGCCGTGCACAGGGCCGTGGACCCTACGGTGAAGGCCACGGTCCCGGTCGCGGTGCTGGGGGAGACCGTGGCGGAGTAGGTGACGGACGTCCCATTGCTGACGGAGGTCGGGGACACGAAGACGGATGTAGTGGTCTCGGCGACGTAGGCGGCAAGGAAGGTCACAGCGGCCGACACCGTGGGCGTCCCGGTGCATCCGGTGATGCAGACGTAGGTCGCGACCGAGCCCGTCACCGGAGTGTCCAAGGAGTAGGTGAGAGAGCCCCCGAGACTGGGGACTGCTATGCTTCCCCCTGTGCCTGTGTGGTCGGTCGCGCCGAAGGGCCAGGTCACCGTGACCCCCCAAGTCACGCCGGTGGTGGGGATGCCGCTCTGGTCGAAGGTGACGGTATAGCAGGCGATGGCGTTGAGGGAGTTGCCCGAAAATGCCGGGGATGATGGCGTGACGCCGCAGTAGTCGTTGATGGTGCCGCCGTTGTATAAGCCGAGGTCGATGGCACCGCCGCTGGCGGTGCTGTCCATCGCCCCGTCGTTGTTGATGGTGCCGGTGTTGTAGATGCCGGTGCCGGCGATGAGGCCAGAGACGGCGCCGGTCATCGTCCCGTCGTTGTTGATGGCGCCGCCGTTGTTGCGGATCCCGATGCCGTTGACGCCGATGCCGTCCATCGTCCCGTGGTTGTTGATGGTGGCGGCGTTGAGGATGCCGTCGGTGCCGGCGGTGCCGCTTATCGTCCCGTAGTTGTTGATGATGCCGCTGTTGGAGATGCCGATGTAGTTGTTGGTGGCAGTGACATCAACCCCGGCACCCACATCTAAGGTGGTTCCTGACGGGATGGTGGCCTCAGGCATGGTGCAGGTCGAGCCGCTCCAGGTCCCCCCGAGGGAGCCGGGGCACACCGTCGAACCGTCGGACGTGGTGATCGAGATAACGTTCGCAGCGTGGGCCGCCGGGGTGAGCAGCACCAGGGGCGCAGCGGCTGCGCCGACGAGGAGGAGAAGGATGACCGCCATAGAAGGTACGACGCACCGCTCCGTGCGCACGGGCAGGGCGCGCGTTCCCGAGGAGATAAGCCTTCCCGAACCTGTTCGGGAACCGCGCACCGTCGAACCCTAACGCGGCGTCGACGCGTGGCGAAGCTCGAGCCTGGAGGGAGTCGGCTGGTGCGGGAGAGCCTGTGGAGAGAGTCGGCGCTCGGGTCGGCGAAATAAAAGGAACGGGAGATTGGAATCTACTTCAGCTTACCAATCCTGAAGATGGCCTTGCCGCACGAGGCGCAGATGCCCTTGATCGCGGGGCGGCCGTTCTTCAGTTTGATTTGCTTGGGATTCTTGATCTCCCGATTTTTCTTCTTCTCGTACACGCAGTATCCGGTTACCACTGCGATTTGCCTCGGCAGCCAATCCGAGCAGTTTGCTATATAAACCTGAGCCAACGGGGCTCAAATTGAGGTTTTTTCGGTTCTGGGGCGGTTTTGGGGGCGAATTGGGATTCTAACGCCTAGGTACCGAAGCAGAAGAGTTCCAGAATCTTCGAGATTCGGCGGCTTCGGGCATCTCCTACCGTCTCGCATTTCTGATTTCGACAATCGCGGCGCGGCCCGTGGGAGCGAGTCGCCTGGCGCAGCCTTGGCCGCGGGCCGATTTACAACCAAGGAACCATATTCTTGGCTCGCAGCTCTGGAGGAGCAAGATTCCACACCCTACGATTCGATTATAGGGCGACGGGGGCCGGGGGCGTCCCGCGATTGATCCGCTCCATGCAGAGCCGGCGTGCCCTCGGGTCGCTGGTCGTCGCCCGGGCCATCTACGCGATCAACTGGGTCAACGTCGGCGCGATCTTCTACCTGATGGGGCCGGACCTCAGGGCGGGGGTGACGGGGCTCGGGCTCGTCACCGCGACGTTCTACCTTGGCCTCGGGCTGCTGCAGGTCCCGGGCGGGTTGCTCGCAGCCAGGTGGGGACCAAAGAGGGTCGTGGTGGTCGGGATATTCCTCTCCTCGTCCGCGGTCCTCGCCACGTCCGTCGCCGCGGGCGTCGTCGAAGTCGCTGTCCTCAGGTTCGTCGTCGGGTCGGGGATGGCCTTCGTGTTCGCACCTTCTGTCATCATAATCGCGGGGCTGCTCCGCGGAGGCAAGTCCGGGATGGGGGTCGGGGTGATGAACTCCGCCTTCGATATCGGGGGAATCGCAGGCATATTCGGCTGGGTGGTCCTCGCGACGGTGACCGGCTGGAGGCCGAGCCTGCTGCTGGCTGGGGTCATGGGGTTGGCGACCGGGGTCCTCGTGGCTCTCTTCGTCCCCGGGGCGGCCGTGGGGAAGGTCCCCAGGGTGGACAGGAAGGCGCTCCGAGCTGTGATCCGCGACAGGCAGCTGATCCTCCTTGGGCTGGGGACGGTGGGGTTCGGGGTGGCGGCCACGGACATCGCCGGGTTCATGACCCTCTACGGTGTGAAGTCGCTCTCCGCTTCAGGGGCCCTCGCCAGCGGGGTGACGTCCCTGGTCTACGTCGTCCCCATCTTCACTTCGCTCTGGGGAGGGCGCGCCTTCGACGTCCTCTCGAAGCACAGGATGGTGATGGTCGCGTCCCTGGCGGGGAGCGCCGCCGCCCTCGCCCTGGCCGCCTACCCGTCGGTGCCGGCCGCAGCCGTCTGCTCGGGGCTGGGGGGCCTGGTGTCCGGGATCGGCTACACCTTCGCCTTCGCGGGGGCGAGGGAGCTCAACAGGGCGGGGAAGGAGTACGAGAGCCTGGCGGTGGCCTGGGTCAACAGCCTGTCCCTGACCGGGTCGTTCTTCCCCCCGATATTCTTCTCCTACCTGGTCGACGGGTACGGCTACCAGGCGGGATGGCTCTGGAGCGGGGCGCTCACCCTGGTGTTCGTGGTGCCTGTCCTGCTCATGGTGGAGAGCTGGCGGCCTAGAGCGGCGTAGCGATTATCTCGTCGCCCTTGTTCACGCTCACTTCGAGCCCCGCCAGGCCTATCTCCTTGATCTCCGGGACGGGTATCCCCAGCTCCTCTATCTTCGACCTGTGGCGTGATATGGCCTTCAGCCAGGCGTCGGACCTGTCCTCCACTTTGGGGACGCCCAGCCCGGACCTGGCGGCCAGCTCCTCGAGCTTCTGGTCGTACTCGAAGAAGTCCTCGGGGAGCTTCCAGAAGTCGCTCATCGGCTTGAAGAGCAGCGGGGAGAGGTAGATGAAGCCGTGCTTGAGCTGCCTGGAGATCTTCGACTTGTCGTCCTTGCTCATCCTCTCCGCGAGCCGCTCGAGCATGGCCAGGGTGCCCGTGAGGTGGCGGGACTCGTCCCTGGTGATGCTCTTGAACGCGGTCGCGTAGACCTTGTTGGTGGACCTCTCCCCCACCTCCTTGAAGATGAGCTGGGCGCCGATCTCGGCGAAGAAGAAGCTCGAGAATATCAGCTCCAGCGGGTACTTCCCCCAGGCCTGGTTGAAGGCGCTCCAGTAGCGGGCGCCGTTCTCGTAGAGGGCCATGATGTTCCGGTGTGCCTTTTCCTCGAGCTGGGACTTGGGCTTGAACCTGTAGGGGAAGTTGGGGCAGACCCGGGCGCAGGCCCTGCGGCACACCTCGTCGTGCCTGCATTCGTCGAAGGCCACGGCGGACAGGAACTTCTTGGTCGGGTCCTCGAACTGGTGCGTGGCGGCCTGGACGGCCGCGGCCCCGAAGGCTCCTATCCCCGACTTCTCGAAGAGCGCGAGCTTGGAGAGCCAGTATGCCTGGGCCACCCCCTCGTCCGAGGAGAAGTTCTTGGCGTCGCACTCGTCCCAGGGGAGGTCGGCCGGGGCCCAGTTCTGGGGGAACCAGAGGTCGTAGGTCCTCAGGAGGGTCTCGGAGACGACGTCCCAGTTCCCCGGGAAGACGTTCCCTTCGTCGGTGCTCATGGCCCTACGGGGGGCCGGGCCGCGCTATTACTCTTGCCTTGGGGGGTCCCCGGGCGCCCCGTGCAACGCATAATTATCGTCAACGGCGAGGCGCCCTCGCGGTGGGGTGGCGGAGCGGTTACGCGTGCGCCTGCAGTGACGGCCGTCAGTGAGCGCATTCACATGGGTCCGAAAGCGGCGGTGCCGCCGTGAGTCCCATCCCCACCTTCTGATTTGGAATAGGAACCCTGGCCGAGGGGGTCGCTGGGAAGGAGTGACTCCCACCCTCCCTCGGACCCCGCCAGCATGTCCCCATCGAACCGACGGCTGACAGTGCGAGGCGGACGGCCGCGCCTTCGCCGCCGCCCACTCGTCCCTACACGAACAGGGCGAAGAGGACTATGGCGGAGATGAACACTATGGAGATGGTGTTCAGGACCTTGATCAGCGAGTTGATGGCCGGGCCGGCGGTGTCCTTGAACGGGTCGCCCACCGTGTCCCCCATCACGGCCGCGGCGTGGACCGGGGTCTTCTTCCCGCCGTAGTTCCCGAGCTCGATGTACTTCTTCGCGTTGTCCCAGGCAGCCCCGCCGTTGGTCATCATGAAGGCCAGGAAGACCCCGGACGCGACGCTGCCGATGAGGAGGCCGCCGAGGGCCAGCGGGCCGAGGATGAACCCTACCACCAGCGGCGTGGCCACTGCGAGGAGGGCGGGCTTTGCGAGCTCCCTCAGCGCGGCCGTGGTGCTGATGCCGACGCACCTGGCGTAGTCAGGCTTCGCCGTCCCCTCCATGATCCCGGGTATCTCCTTGAACTGGCGCCTTACCTCGTTCACCATCTTGATGGCCGCCCGGCCGACGGCCTGGATCAGGAAGCTCGAGAAGTAGAACGGCAGCAGGGCTCCTATGAAGATGCCTATCACCACCCTCGGGTCGCTCAGGGCGAAGGTGAGGGTCGCCCCCTGGGCGAGGCCGTACTTCGCGAAGAGGTCGTGCTGCGCGATGAGCGTGTTAGCCTCGTCCTGGAAGGCGAAGAAGAGGGCCACCGCGGCCAGGGCCGCGGACATCACCGCGAAGGCCTTGGTGGTCGCCTTGGTGGTGTTCCCGACCGCGTCGAGCTCGTCGGTCACCTCCCTCACCCCCGCCTCCAGCCCCGCCATCTCGACGATGCCGTTGGCGTTGTCGGTGATCGGGCCGAAGGAGTCTATCGACATTATCACGCCGGTGAGCGAGAGCTCGGCCATGGCCGCCACCGCCGTGCTGTAGACCCCGACGAGTATCCTCGACGACTCGGCCACGGTCGAGGGGGTGGCGTAGTACCCTATGAAATAGGAAATGAGTATCGCGAGCACAAGGACCACGGCAGAGGGCGCCGTGCTCTGGAGCCCCGTGGAGAAGCCCGCGAGGAAGTTGGTCGCGGCCCCGGTCTGGCTGGCCTCGGCCACGAACTTCACCGGCTTGTAGTTGTAGGACGTGAAGTAGTCGGCCACCCTCTCGATGGCCACCACGACGACGATGCCCACTATCGAGCTGGCCAGCAGGGACCACCCCAGCGAGCTCCCCTTGAAGACGTACTCGCTGGCCACGGCGTCTATGGCCACGGCGATCACGGCGGAGATCAGCAGGGACGTGTTGAGCGCGCCCATGGGGTTCTTCGAGATGCTCTTCCTGATGTAGAGCCCCCCGAGGATCGACCCGACGATCCCCGAAGCGCCGAGGAGGAGCGGGAAGACGAAGAGCTGGTCGGCCGTCATGAGCGAAGCGAGGGAGCCGAAGGCCGAGCTCCCAGATGTGATGAGGGCCGCGAGGATGAGGGCCGCGACGGAGATCACGACGAAGGACTCGTAGATGTCGGCCCCCATGCCGGCGCAGTCACCTACGTTGTCCCCCACGTTGTCAGCGATGACAGCCGGGTTGCGCGGGTCGTCCTCTGGGATCCCCGCCTCGGTCTTCCCCACCAGGTCGGCCCCGACGTCGGCCGCCTTCGTGTAGATGCCTCCGGAGACCCTCATGAACATGGCGATCAGAGAAGCGCCGAACCCGAGCCCGGCCAGGATCGCCGGGGTGGTGACTATGACCCCCTGGAAGACTATGTAGAAGAGCGAGACCCCGAGCAGCCCGAACCCCACCACCGCCATCCCCATGACCCCCCCTCCCCTGAAGGCGACGGTCAGCGCGCTCCCCAGCCCCTTCCGTGCGGCCTCGGCGGTCCTGGAGCTGGTGCGGACGGTCATCGCCATGCCCACGTACCCAGCCAGCGCCGAGAGGAACGCCCCGACCAGGAACCCCGCGGCCGTGGCCCCGTTGGTCTTCAGCGGGATGTCGATGAAGACGAAGATCAGAACGGCGATGACCGCGGCGATGGGGGTTATCACCCTGTACTCCCTCCTGAGGAACTCGTCGGCCCCCTGCCTCACGGCGGTGGATATCTCGACCATCTTGGCGTTCCCCTGGTCCTGCTTCCTGACCGAGTACACCAGGTAGAGGGCGTAGAGGAGCGCGACCCCGGAGCCGCCGACCGCGAGGTAGCCGTAGTCGAAAGCCAATCGAACGGTGCGCCTTTGAAGTTCCCCTTAAAAGAATTAAGGAGTCTGCGGCTTCTTGCGCCTGGTCAGCCCGTAGGACACGATGAAAGGGAGGACGGTGGTCACCTCGGCGTCTATGCTCGCCTGCCTGGCCTTGACCTTCACCTTCCCCCAGGACACGGCCTCCCTGATGCGTGCGCCGCTGAGGGAGCCGTCGGTCTCCTGGGCGGTCGAGACGTAGCAGGCCCAGTCCAGGCCCCCCCTGAATTGGGCCCACCAGATCGTGTGGTGCTTGGAGATCCCTCCCCCCAGGACCAGGGCGCCTGTCTCCTTCGCGTCAGAGAATATGTCAGAGAGGCGCCTCTCGTCCCCGATCAGGTCCATCTGGAAGTCCCTGTGGCTCTCGGCGAAGAGCCAGGCCTGGCTCCCCACGGCCCCGTCGGTGATCCCGGGGACGAAGACGGGCACCCCCTTCTTCTGCGCCCAGTAGAGAAGCGACCGCTCCGACGCGAGGTCCCTGCCTATCTCGGCGGCGAGCTCTTCCGTGGTGACCGACCTCCGCTCGCGGTAGATCCGGCCGAAGAGTGGCTGCATCCTCTTCTCGATCAGCGGGCCGTAGTCCTCGAGGGGGACGAGGACGTTCCCCAGCCGGTGGTACCCCGCCTTCTTCAGCCGGGCGTCGTCCATTTCGAAGCTCCCAACGTAGTAGTCCCCGAGGGTCCTGGCGATGTCGTGGTCCAGGGTGCCGCAGGTCGTGATTATCGCGTCCACCATCCCCTCCTTCACCATGTCGATCAGGACGCCCCTCAGGCCGGTGGCGACAACGGCCGCAGGGAACGAAAGGAACTTCACGCACCCCTCCCTGGAGCACATGGCTCCGTAGGTGGAGGCGACCTCGAAGAGGTTCCGCCCCATGAAGCCGCCCCCCCGGCCCATCCCCTCCAGGAGGGTCGCAAGGTCGGCGGAAGGGGAGACGTGGTAGTCCCGGACCTTCTCCAGCCCTGGGATTCCTGCCATGGGTCGTTCCGCCAGGGCTTGCGATTTTAACCGTTCTGGGGCCAGTTTCGGGGCGCGTGTCCCTCCCCGCCCGCAGGGGCTCCGCCCGAGCGACGGCCGCGACCCTCCCCCGGGACCCCGACGCCCCGGCGGACCCAAGGCCCCGCCCCGCCAGGGGACGGGCATGCAGTCCCTGGAAACTGAGTCTTGCCCCGACTGCTCTGTCCCCCTCCTCGACGCCGGGGACGAGCTCGCCTGCCCGAGCTGCGGGTTGGTGAAGGAGAAGGCGGTTTTGTACGCCGGACCTGGGTCGAACCCCGGCCCCCGCCTCGGCCCCCAGCCCCTGGGGAGCTTCATGGGGACCATGTGGGGGACCAGGGCGGAGCGGTCCACCAGCGGGATCGCCGGCTCGAAGCGGAGCTACGGCTACCTCAAGACCGTGTCTGACTTCACGGGGAGGGAGAAGGGGTCCGAAGTGGAGTGCGCGAAGCTGATCGAGAGGGTGTCCGAGAAGCTCGCCCTCCCGAGGTTCGTCGGGATCCAGGCAGCGACCATAGCCAGGAAGGTGCTGGGCTCCGCGCGGACCAAGCGGAGGATGACAGTAGCCGAGGTCTCGGCCTACTCCCTCGTGGCCGCCTGCAGGATAGAAGGGGTGACTTCGTCGAACGTGAGGGAGATACTCTCCGCCCACGCTGCCCTCGGCCGGAAGGTGACCACGTCATCCATCATACAGCTCAGCCTGGCCTCCCCCGTGAAGACATTCGCCAAGGGGCCCGAGGACTATGTGACCAGAGTCCTGGCGAGGCTGTCGCTGAACCCGGGCCTGGACGCGAGGCTGGAGAAGGCCGGGGTCCCCAAGGCCGCATACTTCAACGCGGTCCGCTCCCTCGCCCTCGAACTGCTGTCCTGCTGCGACAGGGTCTCCCTGGCCGGGAGGAGGCCGTGCGCCCTGGCCGCCTCCGCGGTGTATTCTGCAGAGGCCGCCCTGTCTGTGGCCGAGGCCAGGAGGCGGAGGGTGACCCAGAGGGAGATGGCCGAGTGCGGGGGGACGTCTGAGTATACCATCAGGGAGCAGTGCGCCATGTTCTTCACCCCTTCCCTGGCGAAGCTGGCTCGGCGACGCTGACCCGCCACCCGTAGGAGAATCTCACGGCGAACTTCGAGGAGAGCCCCTGGATCCCCGCCTGGGAGAGGTGGACCTCGAAGCTCACAGAGCAGGCCGGGGCCGCGGAGACGGAGTACGAAAGGGAGAGGGCGAACCCCTCGTCCAAGGCGGAGCGGGCCTGGCTGCGGAGGGCGGCGGCCGCCTCCTCTCCGAGCGCCCCCGAGGAGCAGTTGGCAGCTGGGAGGGACAGCGCCCCGGCGACCGCCGCGGCGGCCGCTTCGCAGCTGGAGACGGCCGCCCGGAGCCGGAGGCCCAGGTGGACGTAGTGCGCCTCGGCCTTGGCGAAGGACACCCCGGGCCCCTCTGAGCCGGTGGAGTCGAAGCGCAGGAGGATGTTGACGTCCCCGGGGACAGACCCCTCCAGGGGGGAGAGAGCGGAGAGGTTGTCCGCCACGGAGGAGGGGCCGCCCACTTCGGCGTGGACTGAAAGGTAGACCCCGCCCGAGGCCTGGACGTCCGACAGGGCGGCGACCCCCCGGGCCACCACGGAGGAGGCTGTGGGACACCAGAGCGGGGCGGAGGCGAGCATGGCCTCCGCGCCTAGGAGGACGTCGGCGCCTCCGGCCGATTCCAGGACCAGGAACTGCTGGTACATGGCGTCCGAGGCGTCCCCCTCCGAGTAGAGGACGGCCCTGTCCTGCGAGGCCACGTACACCGCGAGGTCGCAGACCAGCAGGGCCGAGAAGACGACCGCCGCGACCATGGTCGCGCCTACGGCTCGTCGCTTGACCATGCTTCGACCGTCACCTGGAGCTGGGCCAGGCGGAAAGAGAGTGAAGCGCTGACCGCGCCGGCAGGGGGACCGCTCCCGCACGTGGCCCCGCCCACGGCGGCGAGCAGGTGGACGGTGGAGTTGGAAAGGCCCGCGATGTAGGAGCAGACGGAGGAGGGCGGGGTGCCGAGGAACCAGCCCATCCCCTTCGCGTCGATGAGCCCCGCCACCCTGTCCCTGAGCTCGGCCTTCGCCGCCAGGGCGCTGGCCTGAAGGTCGCCTGCCCTCGGTGTCCAGAGGAGGACGCCGGTGATCGCCGAGACGCCCACCAGGGCCGCCACGGCTATGTCGATGTACCTCAACTGGGGAGCAGCTCCGGGAGGAGAACCGCCAGGGCGAGGAGCGCCAGGGTGATCAGGACGGCGTACATGATCGCCACGTCGACGTAGGTCTCAACCTCGGACGACGCTGGTCACCTCCACCCTCCCTCCTACGAGCTGGGCCAAGTAGGGCTCGGTGGGGACGAGGATAATCGACGGGACTGGGTAGTCGGTCCTGAAGGTGAGGAGGCCCTGGCCGTCGTTGACGCTCACCGAGCTTCCGGCCAGGACCAGCTCGTCGGCGGAAGCCGAGGACCCGTAGGAGAAGGCTATCTTCACGCCGGGGCTCAGCGAGTCCAGGACGGCCCTCACCCCGTCGGCGTACCGCCAGTCCGCGCCCTCGCGGGAGGCCCGGGCGGCCGCCGAAATGGCTGGGGTGAGGACGAGGAGCAGCGCGGCCGCCGCGGCGAGGTAGGCTCCCCAGGAACCCTGGGCGCTGACGGACGACGCGGGCGCGCTACCCCACCTCCATGGACAGGCCGGAGCCGTTCCTGCTGAACACGACCTCGTGGGTCCCGCCCGGGACCGAAAGGTCGAAGCTGCACGGGGCGGAGAGGTGCTCCAAGGCGACCCGGCTCCCCGAAGCGAAGGCGAGGACGCCCCCCTCGCAGCTGATGGTCGAGGGCGGGAGGGCCACGGCGGCCCTGGAGGTGCCGTTGGTCAGGGCCTCCATCGCCAGGGCGGAGACCGCGGAAGACGCGGCCCTGAACTGCACCCCCGTGACGAAGCCGGAGAAGGACACGTAGGTGGCCGCGGAGCCGGCGACGAAGAGCGACGAGACCATCACCACGAGGCAGTACTCGAGTATCTCGGTCATCCGCAGAACAGGGGGACGGCGGATTTAACGGGCAACCTTGGCTGTTTTATTCCCCGGGCGCACTGTCTGTGGAGGCAGCGTGGGACCCCGGCTCACCAGATCGTTCCTGAGGGCGGTGCGCAAGCCCGAACCAGCCAGCGACCCCCCTCCCCTGCTGGTGGAGCTCTTCGGGAGGCCGGACTGGAGGGAGAGGCCCGACGGGGGGTCGTTCCCGTTCACCTACAGGGTGTCCGGGGAGAGCTCGACGCCGTTCTACGAGGTCGGGTGCGCTCTCCCGCCCCAGGCGGTCGCGGCCCTGAGGGTGGTGGTGAGGGAAGTCTCAGACGACCTCGACCCCAGGGAGGTGGACCCGCTCACCTTCGCCCGGCTCGTCGACGTGCTGGCCCAGGCCGCGGCCAGGAGGCTTGCGGCCGCAGGGATGCGGCACCGCATCAGGGAGCTCTCGGAGCTGGCGGCCTACGAAGCGGTGGGCCTCTCGAGGGTCCTCGCCCTGGCCAAGGACCAGAAGGTGACGGAGTTCTATGCCGACTCCGATTCGACGCCGGTCTACCTCGACCACCTGGAGGCGGGCAGGTGCGAGTCAGGCATCGTCCTGACCGAGAGGGAGAGGAACGCCCTGGAGACCCACCTTGACACCTTCAGCGGGTATACCCTGGACTTCAGGACCCCGTCCCTGAAGAACGACCTCTCCATCGGCGGGGCGATACTCAGGGTCTCCGTCGACCTCGAGCCGGTAGCCGTGAACCGCTTCGCCCTGGACGTGCGGAGGCTGAACGTCTCGACGCTCACCCTCCCCCAGCTCATAGGGATGGGCCTGGTCTCAGAGGAGGCTGCCGCCCTGCTTGTGGGGTGGCTGGAGGCCGGAGGGAACGTGACGATAGTGGGCGAGACGGGGACCGGGAAGACTACGCTGCTCAACGCTCTTGACGAGCAGGTGGACAAGAGGCTGCGGCGCCTCTACATCGAGGACGCCGTGGAGACCAGGGACATGCTCGCGGAGGGGTACCATCAGATGAAGGTGAAGGTCGACCCCTACGACCGTGGGGAGGGGTCCGAGAGGACGAAGGAGTCGGAGATAGTGAAGGCGCTGCACAGGTCCCCGGACATCGTCATACTGAGCGAGATACAGTCCGAGGGGCACAGCAGGGCGTTCTTCCAGGCCCTGGCGTCGGGGGCGAGGGGGGTGCAGACGTTCCACGCGTCTACCATAGAGCAGGCGGTGAGGCGCTGGCTGACCATGCACCATGTGTCGGAGCAGAGCCTGCTGGACCTGGGGGTCATGATACAGATGGCCAGGCCCGACAGGCTGAGGCAGGAGAGGTACGTGCACAGGATTGTCGAGGTCACCCAGGACGGCGGCTCGCCGAGGATCAAAGAGATCTACATGCGGGACCGCGACCACAGGCTGAGGAACGTGGCCGGCCCGGGCTGGCCCAGGCCCCCGGACGGGGTGCCGGCCGAGAGCCTCGGCGTGAAGGTCTCGCTGGCGTCGGACAGGATAGCGCGGGGGATCCGCGCGGGTTGAAGTTCGAGTCCCTCGACCGCTTCCGGCTCTCCGCCTGGAGGGTCGCGTCCGTCGGCCTCGCTACCTCGTCCGCGTCCTGGCTCCTCGCGGACTTCGCCTTCGGGGGAGCCCTCGGGAGCGCCAGCACCCTGGTCCTGTTCGTCCTGGCCGCGGCGGTCTTCTACATCGTGGTCACCACCCCGAGGCGCCTGTTGGACAGGCAGCGGGTGAACCAGGCGAGGGAGGCCGTCCTCCTCGCCTCCTCGTCGAAGGCCCTGCTGGAGGTGACCATGTCGAGGTCAAGGTCGGTGCTGCTCCTCCGCCCCAGGGACGGCGCCCTGGCTGCGGCCGTGGGTCGAGCGTCGAAGCTTCTCCTGCTCGGGGAGAGCGCCGGGCGTGCGGTCGGGGAGGCGTCGGAAGGCCTGGCCTCGTACACCGCCGCTGCGGCTCTGAGGGGGCTGGCCCAGCCCAGGAAGATGGGGGCCGAGCCGGACGACGAAGAGGCTCGGGGGCTGGCGGGGTCGGCGGCGCTCAGCAGGGAGACCAAGGTCCCTGTGTTCATGACGGTGTCGTTCTTCGCCCCGATCATGCTCCTCCTCTACGCTGTCCTTTCCCACACCTACGGCGCCGGGAGGCTCGCGGAGCTGGCGGCGTTCGAGCTGATCGTCCTCGACCTGGCGTTCTACCTCAGCTCCCCAGGCGGGCCGGCGGGGTGAGGGCCGAGCTCGACGCGATGCACTCCCTCGGCAGGGCGCTGAAGTCGGCGGGGGAGGGAAAGGGCCTGGCCAGGTCGGTCGCCGAGGAGCTGCGCACGGCGGGCCCCCTGGGGGAGGAGGGGGCGAGGCGCATCCTGCTCGGCCATCCCCTGGCCAGGGCGCTCCGTCCGCTGATGGAAGGCGGCGGGGAGGAGGTCTCGATGCTGGCGTCCCTCCTCGTCTCCGCCCCCAGGAGCAGCGCCCCCCTGGTCGGAAGGAGCGGCGAGGCCCTCGCCGTCACCCTTGAGCGCTGGGTGAAGGCCAGGGAGAACGAGGTCCTCGAGCAGAAGGTGATGAGGTTCAGGAGCCTGGTCACGTCGGCGGTGCTCGGGGGGGTGATGGGGATGCTGGCAGCCCTTGGCCCCATGGTGGGGGGGATCGGCCTCGGCATAGGCATCGGCGCCGGGACCGGGGGGACGGGGGCCCTGGTCTACGGGGCGGCCGCGCTGACCGCGCTGGGCTCAGGGATGCTCGGGGCGTACATGTCGGGGAGGAGGTTCTTCGTTAACGTCGCCCTCTCGCTGGCGGTCTTCGCGGCCATATCTGCCGCCGCCGCTCCCCTGGCCGCCCTCCCCTCTGTCGCGATGTAGGGCGTTAAATATCGAACCCGGACTATGCGGACATGAAAATCGGTCGCAGGCTGGGTCGGAGCAGGAGGGGGGTGCAGCTCATCGAGGAGGCGCTGCTGATCTCCGTGGCCCTGGTGGCTCTCTCCCTGTTGGTGGGCGGGATCGAGTCGATCCTGAAGCAGAGCTCGGCGTACACCTCCAACGTCTGGAACTCCATCACCAACTCGCTCAACGGCATCTTCGGCTCCCTGTTCCACTGGTGAAGCTCCGTGCACCCCGCCCGAGAGCTGGCGTCGCAGGTGGCCTGGAGGCTGAGGCCCCAGGCCGGCCTGGGCATCGAAGAGATGAAGGTCGCCGACGGCAAGTACGTAGCCTCGGTGGACGGGACTAAGACGAGGAGCATGGCGCTGTTCAGGGTGGGCGTCCCCGACGTGGCAGAGGACCCGAGGGTGGACTACTCGGCCGCCCTGAAGACGACGCTGCAGCAGCAGAGGATGAAGGGGCTCTTCGAGGGCCTCAGGAGGGCCGGGCTCCCCTTCGTCTACGTCATGCTGATGAACGAATCCGAGGCCAAGGGCGAGGCGCCCCCGGTCCTCGAGTTCGACCTGGTGGTCGGGACCTGGGTGGACGGCAAGAAGAAGGAGGACCAGAGCCAGGCCCTCGAGCAGAGGGCGAGCATACTCTCGGCGGCCGTGAGCGTGGCCCTCCCCACGGCCAACGTGGAGAGGCTCCTGAGGAAGGACCTGGTCGGGTTCATGAAGTCGATGCTCCTCCCCGGGGGGAGGGCCCTCCCCCAGAGCGGGTCGCCCACAGCGACCGGCGCCCTCTGCACCTTCGACGAGATGTCCCCCCTCTCTGCCAGCCTGGAGAGGGCGCCTGACTTTTACATCCCCAACGCGGCCGAGTCGGGGCAGGACGGGCTCCTCCTCGGGTCGCTGAAGTCGGGGGGGAGGGAGTATCACGAGCTCAGGCTCCAGCTGGACGACCTGAGGAGGCACGTGAGCGTCCTCGGCATGACGGGGTCAGGCAAGTCCACGACCGCTGGGATCATAGTGAGGCAGGCGGCTGAGGTCGGGCTCCCGGTGATGATCCTGGACTGGCACAACGAGTTCGGAGGGACGGCCCGGTCGGTCGGGGGGAAGGTGGTGGCCCCCGGGAAGGACGACTTTTCGCTGAATCCCCTGGAAGGTGGTCCCGACACGGACCCCGCCGAGCACATCGCCATGGTCTCAGACATCTTCTCCGACATCTACCACTTCACCCACCCCCAGGCGTACATGTTCCGCAACGCCCTCCAGAAGCGGCTTTCGGAGATGTCGTCGGACGAGGTACCGACGATCTCGGCCCTGGTGAAGACGATCGAGGCTTACCCCCTGAGGTCTGCCTACGACAACGAGACCAAGGTGGCGCTGCTGCGGAGGCTGGTCCCGCTCTCCGAGGGTCAGTCTGGGAGGGCCCTGGGAGGCTCCGGGCCCCTCAAGCTCGAGGAGCTGCTCGGGACAGTCGTCTGCGTCGAGCTCGGGCATCTCAGGGACGTCCAGTCCAGGGCGGTCTTCTGCGACGTCCTTCTGAAGATGGTCTACGAAGAGAAGGTGAAGCGGAAGGGCCCCCTGGACCACATGACCGTCGTAGAGGAGGCGCGGAACATCGCGCCGGCCAGGAGGCCCGAGGACCCGCCGACCGTCGGGGAGCGGATGATATCTGAACTCAGAAAGTTCGGGGAGGCGATGATGTTCGTCGCCCAGTTCCCGAGCCACGTCGCCGCCGAAGTGGTCAAGAACTCGGGGACCAAGGTAGTCCACAGGCTCGCCTGGCCCGACGACGTGTCCCTCATCGGAGACTCCCTGGGGCTGAACCAGAAGCAGCGGGAGCACCTGACGAGGCTGAGGGTCGGCGAGGCCGTGGTGGGGCTCTCCCGGGTCCAGAAGCCCATGCTGGTCCAGGTGGCTCCCGACGAGGCTCAGCCGGGCGGGAGCAGCGACCTCAGCTTCGCGGCGGAGTCGTAGTTCAGGGTCCAGTCGATGCGCGGCCCGCCCTTTCCCCCCTCTGAGAGCATGGCCACGGCGGCCGCCGCCCTGGCGGGGGTGGTGGACGTCGCGTCGAGGTCAAAGGCAACGGGGCCGAAGGCCTCGTGGGCCTCGGAGGAGACGAGGCCGATGAGCTCAGCCTCCAGGTTCTCTCTGACCTTCGCCGGCGGGTATCCCCTGGCGGCGAGCCTCCCTTTCAGGACGCCGGGCTCGCACCTGAGGACCACCACCCTCTCCGCCAGCCGAGGGTCGAGGACAGCCGGGAGCAGGTGCCCGTAGAGGACCGAGGGCCTGGGGACAAGCGAGGAGACCGCACGGCGGAGGCGCCCGGCGTCCACCTCGAACTCGTCCCCCTTCGCCTTCGCGAAGCCGTGAGCCAGGGCGAGCTCGTTGATCCCGAAGCACCCGACCCCGAGGAGGTCGGCGGCCAGAGGGGCGACAGACTTCTTGCCGGTACCCGGGGTCCCGGTCACCCCGAGGATTCCTTTCAATGCCCCCACCAGGCGCCAGCTCAGGCGGGTGGGACCTGGGCCGCCTTCAGCTTGGCCTTCCAGTGGGCCCTGAACTTCGCGAGCTTCGGGGCGATGACCGCCTGGCAGTAGGGCTTGGACGGGTTGCGCCTGAAGTACTCGCGGTGAAAGTCCTCGGCGGGGTAGAACGCATCCAGCGGCGCCACCTCCGTGACGATGGGATTCCGGAAGGCCTTCTCCTCCGTGAGCTCCCTGATGATGGCGTCGGCTTCGGCCCTCTGTTTTTCGTCGGAGTAGAAGATCACGGACCGGTACTGGGTCCCCACGTCTGCCCCCTGCCTGTTGAGGGTGGTCGGGTCGTGGGTAGAGAAGAACACCTCGAGCAGGTCCCTGTAGCTTATGGCGGCGGGGTCGAAGGTCACCTGGGCGACCTCTGCGTGCCCGGTGGCGTCGGTGCAGACGTCGTCGTAGGAAGGGTTGGGCTCCGTCCCCCCGGCGTAGCCGGGGACCACGCTGCGGACCCCCTGCAGCTCTGAGAATACAGCCTCGGAGCACCAGAAGCAGCCGCTCCCGAAGGTGGCGGTCTCGGACGCAGACATCGGGCTCAGCGCGTGGCTCCCCGGATTAAAGCTTGCAGGAGAGCCCACCCGCCACCCTGAGGGCCCCGCCGTTCAGGTCGATCACCGCCCCTCTCATCCCCGCCCAGGCCGGGACCTGCCAGGGGAACTTGGCGGACAGGCCGTCCCCCTCGGCCGTGAGCTTCGCCGGGACCATCTCCCCCGGGAGCTGGACGTGGAGGTCCTTCGGCGCCACCGGCTGCCTGTAGAAGGGGGACTTCGTGAACTCGAAGGGGAGCGAGTCGGACAGGGCCAGGGACCCGTCGTCGAGCCAATGGCTCCTTTCGAGGTCCTTGGGCTCGACCCCCCGCAGGGAAAGCCCGACCCTGATCCCCCGCCCGGCGGACTCGAAGTCGACGTCGTTCACCTGAATCCCCTTCACGTCGGCCCTGAGGTCGGGCGGGCCTGGGACGGGGCGGAGCTGGTCGTGTATGGAGACCGCGCCGGAGAGGACGAAGCCCAGCGCCACGGTCCCGACCCCCTTCACGCTGAACGCCCTGTCTATGTAGACAAGGGTCCTCCCCCCGGGGAAGTCGTCTCTGGGGACCACCGCGCCGAGGTCGATGGCCGATGAGCCGGACTGGCGCTCCTCCTGGCGGAACCCCGCCACCGACGTCCCCTTCAGAGCTGCAACTGCTGCGGCGGGGGAGACGGCCCCGTCAAGGAGCTCGATGGTCCCACGGAGGCCGAAGGCCCCGATCAGTATCGCGAGCTCGCCGTCGGGGGCAGCCAGGCGCCCCGAGCCCGGGAAGAAGTAGAGAGCGTGGTCCGCGATGGAGGCGATCCTGGCGTAGCCCTGGACTCTTTCTGGGTAGTCAGCCGTGTCGAGGAATGAGCAGCGCCTCCCCCCTTCCGTCCTGGAGAAGACCGCCATCCCCTCGGCCTCGCTCTTCTTCGCGACCGACGCTTCGAAGGCGGCCTTGACCCCCGGGTCAGCCCCGAAGACGCCGACTGTGATCCCGTCCATCCGTCCGCCCCGCGCCGAAGGGGAATCTTATGTGTTGCCGGCCGCGGAGCCAGGGCGCCCCTGGCCGGTGCTAGTCCCCGTACTCCTTCAGGGCCCTGCGCAGGACGGCCGCGCACTTCCCTATGGCCGAAGAGCCGAACCCCCACTCGACCCCGGCGGCGCCGAAGAGCTCGGGGAGGGGCCTCGAAGCTCCCAGCGATAGGGCCCCCTTGTAAGCGTCGATGGCGTCTTCCCTGTCGTCCGCGTAGCGCGCCCAGACCCCCAGTGCGCCGGTGAGGGCTATGCCGTACTCGATGTAGTAGAAGGGGGCCTCGTACAGGTGGAGCTGCCTCTGCCAGCGGTACGCCCGGCTGGGTTCGACCCCCTCGTAGCTCTCGAGCCCGCAGAACCTGTCCAGTGTGGCGAGCCAAGCGCGGGCGCGTTCCTCCGCCGAGTGGTCGGGGTGGTTGTACACCCAGTGCTGGAATGCGTCTATGGTCGCGATCCAGGCGAGCAGTTTGACGTTGGCCGCTGCCTCCTCCCAGTTGGAGCGCCTGGCACAATCCGCGTCGTAGAAGACGCCGTCGTAGTGAACCCCGGAGATGATCTCCATGGACATCGAAGCCACCTCGGCGAACTCGAGCGGGAGGCTGGCGCCGGCGTTGAAGAACGGGAGCCTGCTCTTCCGCATGAGGAAGGTGTGGAAGCTGTGCCCGGCCTCGTGCAGCAGGGTCCTCACGTCGCCGTCCCGCTTCGCCGCGTTCATGAATATGAACGGCAGCCTCAGCTCGGCGAGCTCGTCCTGGTATCCCCCCGGGGCCTTCCCCTTCCTGCTGTCAAGGTCCAGGAGCTCGAGCCCCGTCATCTTCTCGAAGTAGCCGGAGAGCTCTCCGTCGACGCCGGCCACCACCCTCCTGGCGCCGCGGACCAGGCCGTCGACGTCGGTGAAAGGGGAGAGCGGAGGCCTCCCCCCGGGGTCGACGCTGAGGTCCCAGGGCCTCAGGACGTCCAGCTTCATCTTCTCCCTCCTCGACCTGTCTATCTCCCTGCTGAGGGGGACTATCTGCTCCTCCACCGCCTCGTGGAACCTGACGCAGTCGCCGGGGGAGTAGTCGAACCTGTTCTTCCTCACGAAGGCGTAGTCTTCGTAGTTGCCGTAGCCCGCGTTCTTCGCCTCGCCGTCCCTCAGCTTCACCATCTGGCCGTAGAGGTCGTCGAGGGCGGCCCTGTCCCTGAGAGCCCTCCCGCTGGCGAGTCGCCAGGCCTCCTCCCTGACGCCGCGGTCCGTCTCCTCGAGGAACTTCGCCATCTGCTGCAGGGTCCTCTCCTCGCCGCGGTACTGGACCGTCATGGCGCCCATGGTCCTCTGGTACCTCTGGGCGAGGGTTGAGTCCTGCCTCTCCAGCTCGACGTTCTCGACCTTGAAGGTCCTGACAGCCGCGTCCCTCCGCCGGTCCTCCAGGGCGAAGGTGGAGGGCGGGAGCTCCCCCCTGAACCGCGACGACGCGTACTTCTTCAGGAGCTCGAAGGACGCGACCTTGATCTTCGGCTCGAGCCCCTCCACGTAGTCCTCGTAGGCCTTCGTGAACTCGGGGTTGTCGGTCTGCCTCGTGCTGTTGATGTAGCGGATCGTCCTCTGCTCGTAGAGGTAGGCGTCGAACTCGGACCCGTCGAGGATCCACTTCTCGAGCTCAGCGGGGCCGGGGATCTCCCTCGAAGAGAGCTCGTCGTACACCTTCGAGATGTCCCCCCAGTCGAACCGGATGCCGTCCGGGACGTACTCGCGCCTGAACTCCTTCGGCAGCTTCCCGTAGTCGAACACCACGTCTTCCCCGGGCTTCGCCCCTGAGATAACTATGCCTCGCGGAAGGGGGTCCGCTCGGGGCGAGGCGCCCAGGGCGCTTGGAGGGTTCATCTCCCGAGGGCTGTGGAGCAGCTTACCTGCAGGGCCGCCTGCATCTCCCAGCCCTAGGGCGCCCTCCGCCTCTTCGCCAGGGCGAGGACGACGAGGGTCCCCAGCACCAGCGCGACCACGACTGCCCCGAGGTAGACGGCTGTTGCCCCGGGGGCGCCTTCTGGGGGATGAGAGGCCGAAGAGGTGGAGCCAGCGGAGGTGGTCGACTGGGCCGTAGTGGACGACTGCGAGGTGAACGACTGCGAAGTGGATGGGGTCTGGGTGGTTGTGCTGGTGACGATGGTCAGCGGGGACCCGACGGCGAAGGGGGTGCCGGAAAGGGCGGATACAGGGACTTGCCCGCATATCCCGTCAGGCGTGACGACTACGCCCGAAGCCTCGACCCAAGAAGCTCCGTCCCAGTACTCCATCTCGGCGTCGGTGGCGAGCCCCTTCGATGTTATGCAGACCTTCGCGGTCCCGGAGGCGAGGCCCGTGACCTTCACGTCGTAGTAGTTCACCCCTGTCAGGTCAGGCAGGGCCGCCCCCGAGGGGGGCGAGGAGCCACCGCCCCTGGTGGTGACGTTGACCAGGGTCCCTGTCGGAGCGGTGGAGCCGGTTATCTCGACGAAGATCCCGGTGGAGGTCTCGTTGACCGAGGCGGAGCCGGAGAGGACGACGACCTGGCAGTCCTCCCCCGCGGCTGCGGCGCAGGCGGGAGCCAGCGGGGCGAAGGCGGCGGTGATGGTGCCGTAGGTCGTGACGTTCACCGAGACCGAAGGAGCATCGGGCGCTGACACCGACAGGCCCGCCGAGGCGCTCCAGGAGACGAAGGCGTAGCCCGCGGATGGGACGGCGGAGAGCGAAAGCATGGAGCCGGCGTCGAACCACCCTCCGGAGGGAGAGACCGACCCCGAGCCGGCGGGGCTGACGCCGACGGACACGAGATACTGGGGGGCGAAGAGCACGGAGACGGCGGCCTGGGAGGGCACGGCCACGCTCCCGGAAGCCACCGCAGCCTCGTACCTGACCCCCGGGACGCTCCCTGGGACGGCAGGGACGCTCCAGCCCCCCGTCCCCGAGGGGACGCCGGAGAACGATATCGATGACGACGTCGACGTCAGGGTCACCCCCTCGAAGGTCGCCTGCCATGCCGTCCCCGCCGGGAGACCCGTCTCGGTGACAGCGACCCTGTAGGCCGATGTGGACACCGACACCAGGGCGAAGGCGGCTGTCTCGTTGACCGGGCCGGACATGGTCACCGGGGCCGGGTCGGCGGAGCCCGTGTAGGACCAGGCTCCTGTGCCTGTCCAGCCAGAGAAGGACGACCCCGTCGAGGCCGTGGCCGTGAGTGAAAGCAGGGAACCGGCGTCGAACCACCCTCCGGAGGGAGAGACCGACCCCGAGCCTGAGACCGCCTCCGCGAGGCGGTACTGGGTGACGAAGGCCCCGGTGACCGTGCCACCGGCCGAAGGAGCGGACACTATCCCCGACATGGCGGTGGCCCCCGACCCTGAAGTCGAGCTCCAGGCGTACTGCTTGCCTGGGGACGTCGTCGGGACGGCGACGCTCCAGGAGTAGGTGTGGGCTGAGCCGGGGAGCCAGCTGAAGGTCGCCGGGAGCTCGGAGGCGGAGTAGGAGACCCCGTCGACAGTGAGCGCGACCCCGGTCGAGTCCGAGGAGACCCCGGTGGCGGCGAAGGTCACAGAGACCGGCTGGGCGCCGAGGAGTATGGGGGTGCCGGTGAGGTCTGCCACGGGGACCGTCCCACAGAGGAGGTCGGGGGCTGTGAACGTGATTGGAGTCGCGTCGACCCAGGAGGAGGTGCCGGCGTCGTAGTACTGCATGCTGGAGTACTGGGTCGCGGAGGGGTTCTCGATGCAGACCTGGGCGGTCCCGTCTGTGATCCCTGTTACGTGCACGTCGTAGTACCCCACCGAGGTGAGTATCGAGCCTGCCGTCCCCGAGGGCTGCGAGCCCAGGACGGTGGTGGTGATCGTCGTGCTTGTCCCGTCGGTGGCCGTGGAGCCGCTGATGTCGACAGAGACACCGGTGACCCCGGAGTCGTTGGCGGAGGCGGAACCCCCTGTGGTCTGGGCCACGGTGGACAGGGTGGCGGTGACCACGAACTGGGCAGAGGCGACGATGGCAGGGGTGGCGGCCGTCGACTCCAGGACGAAGTAGAACGGGCCGGCCGGGGAGGCGCTGGCGGGGACCGTGGCCGTGGATGACACTGAGCCGCTGCCGTCCGATGACACGTCGACGACCGCTATCCCCTGCTGGGCGCAGGTCTTGGTCAAGGTGGGGCTGAAGCAGTAGGCGTACTGGACCGACGGCTGGAGCCCGCCGGCGGCCAGTGAGAAGGTGGAGCCCACCTGACCCGAAGACGCGCCCAGGGACATGGTCGGCGTCACCGTGTAGGGCTGAGACGTGAGGAAGACCGGGACCGTGGGGTAGCTCGGGGGCGGGTAGACCAGCATCGAGACCGCCACGTAGTAGACCCCGCCTGAGTCAGACGACGGCACTGCGAGGGTTGTGGACCCGGGGATGGCACCCCCCGAGGTCGAGGAGAAGGTGCCGTAGGGGGACGCGCAGGCCCTGAGGTTGGAGCTGGAGATGCAGTACTCGTAGGCCTGGTCCGGCGAGTAGCCGGTCCCGGTGAGGGTGATCGAGGACCCGGGCGGGCCCTGGGACGCGGATATCGATAGGCCGGGGGAGGCGACGTCGTAGGATGCGTAGCCGACGAGCTGCGGGCCCAGGCTCAGGACAAGATAGTAGGTCCCGGGGGCGTTGTCCGATGGGAGCCGGGCGGTCACCCCGCCGGGGAGCTTGCCGGAGCCGCCGCTGACGTAGGCCCCGGAGTAGCCTGGCCCGTCAGGGTAGGAGAACACCACCGCCATGGCTAGGCCCGCCCTCGCCGTCAGCATCGGAGGGGCAGCGGCCCACATGCCGACGTTGGGGTTGAAGGTCTCGACTGCGGCGGTGTACCCGCTGAGGGTCTTCCCCCCGGCCGCGTAGATCAAGCCGTCGGCTTCGGCGGACGCCAGGCCGGCGGTGGGTGCCATGAGCGACGGGCCGGCGGCCCAGAGGTTCGTGGCCGGGTCGTAGACCTGCATGAGAGAGCTCGGGGAGCCCCCGGCCAAGGCGCCGCCGAAGGAGTACAGGAGCCCGCCGTCTGGCGAGGCTGCGAGCCAGGACGTAGTGGAGGTGGGCTGCGCGATGGGGGGGCAGATGGACTGGCCGCTCCAGCAGTTGGCGGCCACGGTGTAGGCCGTTGCCCGCGCCCCGCCGACCCCCCCGACCGAGTAGACCTTCCCCCCGAGGTAGGCGCCCGCCGCCGCCGTCACCGCCTGTGGGATGCTGGCCGCGGAGGGGCTGCACGTCGCCTGGGCGGTCCAGCAGTTCTGGGCCGGGTAGAAGATGTCCAGGGTCGACACGGGGCCGGAGCCGCCGTCCCCGCCGAAGGCGAACCCGGTCGTCCCGTTGGAAGCTGAAGCCAGCCCTGCGACCGCGCTGGGCAGGACCGAGGTGGTGGTCCATAGGTTGGAGGCAGGATTGTAGACCTGGGTGTAGTCCACGGGGTTCCCCGCGCTGTCGGTCCCGCCGACCACGTAGACCATCCCGCCTATGCTGAAGGCGGTGGCGTTGGTGACAGCCACAGGGAGGCCAGCCACCGCGGCCCAGGCGCCCGTTGCCGGGTCGAAGGCCTCGACGGTGCTCAGGGCCGGGGAGTTTGCGTTCTGCCCCCCTATCGCGTAGATAGTCGGCTGGCACCCCTGGGTCGGGGGACCGGACGCGCCGTAGGCCATGCACGTGTCGTACTCGACGCCGGGGGCGAGGCCGCTGGCCGCCAAGGAGAGCGGGGTCCCGGCCGACCCCGACGTCGGGGTGACGGTGACCGCCGCGGTGGTGACCGTGAAGAGGGCGGACGCCACGACGAGGCCTGTGGCTGCTCCGCTGACCACGAACAGCCCGGTGGCGCTCCCCGCAGGGACGGCGAAGGCGACAATCTCGAGCACGCCGGGGTTGGCGATAATCACCTGGGTGCTGTGGGCCGAGGAGCAGGCGTTGGGGGACGAGGTCACCCCTGACTCGAAGCAGTAGTAGTAGTTCTCCCCGGAGGAGTAGTTGGCCCCTGAGAGGGAGACGGGGGTCCCGCTCGGCCCGAAGGTCGGGGCGGGGACCAGGGTCGGGACCCCGAAGCCGCCGGTTACCTTGCCGGACGCGTCGGCGTAGACGTAGGTGGAGCCGGCCCACTGGTTGCCGATGACCAGCGAAGTCGTGTTCGCGGTCCACTGCAGGAAGTCGGCGGGCGCCGTCGGCGTGGCCGCGATGTCCACCTGGGCCGTGGCGTTCTCCCACAGGTCCCCGTTGAGGGTGACGGTCCCGCTCCCGGTGGAGGCGAAGTCGATGAGGTACTGGTGGTAGTATGTCACGTCGATGGTGGCTGGGGACGAGATGGTCCCCGAGGCGGAGAGCGCGTACCACCTTTCGCTGGAGGTGGAGCCGGTGAGGGGTTCGGTGGCAGCGTAGGTGACGCCGGCGTTGAACCAGGCGACCTTGGTGGACGGCGAGGGAGGGAGGGTCACTGACGAGGTCCCGGTCAGGTTCCCCGCCGTGAAGTTGGGGGCGGCTGGGGAGCCCCCGCCGGTGACGGAGTAGCTCAGGATGAGCTGGAACTGCTTGTAGTAGTAGATCGGGTTGTCCACGGCGTTGGCGGCGTCGACCGCCCAGGTCAGCTGGCCGTTGGAGACGGTCGCCGAGGATTTGGCCAACCACCGGATCCCGGTCCCGCCCGAGATTTGGAGAGGGGCGGCGGCCGTCGTCCCCCTGAGGGCCCATATGGTCTGCGGGGCGGAGCTGAGGTCGACGGTGGCGGCCGAGGGGTTCCCGTTGACGCTCCCCCCGCCGGGGATGGTCGAATAGCTCAGCACGACGGCAGTGGCGGGGGCGCCCCCCACCGCGGAGTACTGGACTGTCTGCGCGAGGAGGTCGTAGTAGTACAGGGTGGGGTTGAGCTGAGTCCCCTGGACGGTCAACCCCACGGCGGCGCAGGCGGGGTCGATGCACCACTCCTCCGATGTGGTGGAGCCGCTGGAGCCCCCGGAGACAGAGAGCCCGCCGGCCCCGCTCCCCGCGTCCATCCACTCGCTCAGGTTCTGGGTGCACTGCTGCGCCTGGTGGGACCCGCCCAGGGAGGTGTAGGTGATCGTGAAGCAGTTGGGGGAGGAGATGAGAGCGCTCGATCCGGCCGGGAGGAGGCTGAGGGTGGTGTGCCACTGCTCGTAGTATCCCACCACGACTGCGGCCGAGGCGGTCGCGGTCCCGGAGGGGGTCCCGGTGTAGAACCTCTCGGAGCTCCCTGAGCCTGCCAGCGGGTTGGTGGCCGACCAGACGCTCCCGGAGTCGACCCAGAGGGCGGCCGCAGTGGTTGTCAGGGCGACGGTCGCCGGGGATCCGTCGGAGGTGTAGCCGAAGGTCGGAGCCGAGAAGCCGGCGGGGAGGGCGGACGCGGAGCCGTCGACGCTGGCGGAGTAGCTCACGGAGAGGGAGTACTCCTTGGTGAACGCGATGGTGACCGCGGACCCTGCAGGGACCGTGGTTGAGCCGCTGCCTGGGCCTGGGGCGTAGCGGCACCCGGTCCCGCAGCTCACGGCAAGGACGGTCCAGGAGTAGGTCCCCACGGAGAGGTCCCCGGTGGCCAGCGAAGACGAAGTCGAGGACAGGGGCGCACCGTTGAAGGTGAGGCTCCAGCTGGTGCTCGCCGGGAGGCCGGTCTCCGTGAAGGTCACTGCCCCCGAGGTCACGGTGAACTGGGCGAAGGCGAGGGCGGGGCCCGACTTCGACAGCATCACGACGTAGTAGGTGCCGACGGCGGTGCCGGCCGGGACGGTGATGGTGCAGGGGGTAGCCGTCCCCCCCGACGGGGTGACCGCGCAGGACGCCACCGCTCCGTTCCCGTCGGTGGTGACCGTCCCCGAGGGATAGGAGCCGGAGCAGGAAGACGGAGCTGTGCTGACGCAGATGTCGAACTGCGAGCTGGCTGTGAATCCGCTCCCTGTCACCAGGGTGGAGGTCCCCGCCGGGCCGGAGGCAGGGTTGAGCGCGATCGAGGGGAGGCCGAAGACAGCGGTTATGGTCCCGGAAGCGCCGATGGTGGCGGTGGTGGAGGCGGACGATTGGCCGGCGAAGGTGATCGAGCCTGTCGAAGCGCTCCAGCCTGTGAAGGCGTAGCCGGAGTTGGCGGTCGCCGATATCGCGAGGGACGATGCGTTCTCCCACACCGCGGTCCCGGACGGCGTCGTCGCCCCCCCTGCGCCGGGGCTGACGGCGAAGGTGACCTGGTACTGGTGGTAGTATTCGACGGGGGCGTCGACCGGGCTCGCTCCGCCCGCGACCCAGACCGCGGAGCCGCCGGAGACGGTGGCGGTCGAGGAGACGACGGCCCACTCCTCCCCTGTCCCTCCGGCGAGGGCGTCAGGGATGGACACAGCGGTGCCTCTCAGAGCGTAGATCACGGAGGGCGCGGCGGAAGGGTTGTAGAGCGACAGGGGGACCGTCGCGGACAAGGGGGAGTCGCCCGAGGGCGGGGACGTCCCGTAGGTGAAGACCGAGGGGGCGGTGGAATATGTCATGGACGGAGCGGAGGGGGAACCACCGTCGACGACCTGGTAGACCGAAGACTCTGCGATGAGGTCGTAGTAGTAGAAGCTGGCAGACACCGGGCTCGCCCCGACGCTGATGACGGCTCCGTCCCCGCAGAGGTTGCCCAGGGCGGCGGGGCCCGTGAGGCACCACATCTCGCCGGGGGTGGACGCCGATGTGGCCGCGGATATCGTGACGGTGGTCGACTGGTCGACCGTGAGGAGCAGCGGGGAGCCGACGTAGTCGGCCGTTGCCGTGGCCCCGCCCGATGTGTATGTGATAGTGAAGAAGTTGGTGGGGCTGAGGGCGGTGCTCCCTGCAGAGTCTGGGGTCAGCGCGATGGAGACCTGGGTCTGTGAAGGGGCCGAAGAGGCGAAGGATGCGGTTATGGTCCCTGTCCCGTCGATGGTGGCGGTGGTGGAGGCGGACGATTGGCCGGCGAAGGTGATCGAGCCTGTCGAAGCGCTCCAGCCTGTGAAGGCGTAGCCGGAGTTGGCGGTCGCCGATATCGCGATCCCAGGGGTGCCGGCGTCCTCCCAGACGCTGGTCCCCGAGGGTGCCGTGGACCCGCCGGCGGACGGGCTCGAGGCGAACGTGATCTGGTACTGGTGCTGGAAGTTCATGGGGTTGTCGATCTGGTCGGCCGACGTGACCGTCCACTGGCCGACGGGGACCTGGCCGACTACGGCGAGGGCTGCCGCCGCCGACGACAGGACCCACTGCTCCCCGGTCCCTGCGCCGCCGAGGTACTCGTTCACGGTCGCAGTCGTCCCCTTCAGTATGTGGAAATCGAAGGCTGGGGTGTTGGGGAGGACCTGGCCCCCGATGCCAGGGGAGCCTATCGTGAGAGGCGCGTCGGAGGAGCCCGCGGTGCTCGGGGCGGTGGTGTACGACACTGATGGGGACTGTGGGGGCGACGGAGGGGTGTAGGAGCCGCCTCCCAGAAGGGAGTAGGCGACCGGCTCCGTGAGGAGCTCATAGTAGTAGTACGTCTGGGTGGCGCCGGACGCCCCTGCGCTGAATGTGGTGACCTGGCAGGCGCTGGCAGAGAAGGAGAGGCACCACTGGTCCCCGGAGGTCGACGCGGAGGTGGTCCCGGATATCTGGACGTTGGTGTTCGCGTCCGCCTGGAAGCTCAGGGGGCTCCCGACGTAGTCCGCTGTGGTGGAGAGCCCCGAGTAGGTGTAGGTGACCGTGAAGAAGTTCGAGGCGCCGACCGGGGCTGACTGCGCGTCGGCCGTGAGAGTCAGAGAAACTGTGACCTTGGTCGTCGACATCGTGAACGTGGAAGAAACGGCGTCGCCGACGTCGTCGAAGGCTGTGACGACGGGGAGGGTCTGGGCGGTGCTCGGGACCGCGAAGGAGCATCCGTTGGAAGCAGGAAGTACTCCAAGGCTCCCGCTGGTGCTGCTCGTGATGCAGCTGCCGCTGGTGCTGACCGAGCTCCCGGCGAAGTCGACCGAAATCGGGGCGCCCGCTGCGAACCCGGAGCCGCTGACTGTCACGGTGGCGCCGGCCAGCCCGGAGGAGGGGCTCAGGGTCAGGGTCACGGTCCCCGACACCGTCAGGACGAAGTTCCCGGCGCTCGCCAGGTTGTTGCTGTCGCCGCCGTAGGTGGCGGTGATCGTCGGGGTCCCGGCGACGGAGTCAGAATACGACACGGAACAGGACCCGCTGGACAGGGTGCACGCCAGGGACGAGCCGAAGCTGACCCCGAACGAGAAGGTCCCCGTGGAGCTCGAGGAGGTGAATGTCACCGTCCCTGTGGGGGAGCTGCCGGAGACGACGGCCTGACAGTTCGTGGCCGAGCCGGTCGAGCCCGACGGGACAGGGGTGGTCCCCGGAGAGCAGGAGACCGAGGTGCTGGTGGCGCCCTGGGCGAGGGGGGATAGCTTCGACTGGACTGAACCTGTCCCGGGGGCGGGGGCGGAGCTGGCCTGGGCCACGCGAGCGGAGCCGGGGACCGAGGAGACGAGCGGGGAGATCGTGCTGACGATGAAGAGCGCCGCGAGGACGAACGCCTGGGCGCGGGCGGGACGCCGGATGTTCACCCTCGTCATCTTCGGGCGCCGTCCGACGCAGAATCAGAAAGGGCGACATGCATAGGAGGGGGGGACTGAGCGGGCCCATGGCACCCGCTGCCCACGGGGGGGTCTGGCCGCAATCGCGTGGGATGGCCGGCGAGTCAAGATAACCCAGCACCAAGGCCTTCCATCAAGAACCGACAAACAAAGGCTTAGATAGGGAATTTAGCAAAATCCTGGTTTGCAGATTGGACAGAGTGGACATCGGCATCCTGCGCTGGTTCCTCCAGGGCCATATGACTGCCCCCTTCAGGGCCGAGGTCCGTCCCAACATCAAGCTCCTTTCGAAGAAGCTCGGGGTGACCGACGAGACTGTCCGCAACAGGATGCGCAGGCTATTCGAGACAGGGGTCCTGAACGGGATCGTCGCTCAGCCGAACCCGGCGGTCCTCGGGATGCAGGCGGCGGCGTTCGGGTTCTACGTCCCCCCCGGGGCTTCGAGGCCCAAGCTCGCTAGGAGCCTGGCCCTGGTCGAGGGGATGTTGGTCGTCGCCACCCACCTCGACGGGATGATAGGCGTGGTCTTCATGCACGAAGGAGGGGCGTCCTTGGAGAGGAAGCTGGAGCTGATAAAGGAGATGACGGGTGCGACATCCAGCGTCTTCACGGAGGTGGTCTTCCCTGCATGCGACCTCCAACTCAAGAGGGCCGACTGGGAGATACTCGCCGCCCTGAGGCCTGACGCGTCGCAGTCGTACGGGGAGATTGGGAAGAAGACAGGGTTGTCGGCGAAGACGGTCAAGAGGAGGCTGGACAGGATGGTGTCCGGAAGGGCGGTGTTCACCATCGCGCTGCACGAAGTCAGGGCAGTCCACGGGGCCCTGGAGGCGAACCTGGTGGTCAATTACGAGCCGGGCGCGGACAGGTCGGCGGTGGACTCGGAGATCCTGAGGGCCCTGGAAGACCGCCTTTTCTACGCAGGCGTTTGGGCCAGGTACAGCGCCTATGCGATAAGCCTCCCCAACCTCTCGGCGGCGGAGGCAGCCGAGGCTGAGGTGAAGCGCATACGCGGGGTGAAGGACGCGAAGGCGAGCATCATGGAGGAGAGGCTCGAGCTCTACGACTCGCTGGATGAGCTGATCGCCAGGAAGGCCAGACGGTCGGAGGGGAACGCCGCGGCCGCGAAAGGCCAGAAGCCCCGGAGGAGGCCGCAGAAGGCTCAGAAGAAGCGCAACGCCGTCGCGAGGACGGCGTAGACCCCGATCACGGGGAAGCCGATGCAGAAGCGGTATAACGTCGCCATGACGGAAGAGATGGAGAAGCGCTTGGAGGTGGAGCGAAAGAAACGCGCGCTAGACTCGATACCGTAGACGATAAGATACATACTGAGCGAGTATCTCGCAAGGAACTAAGCGTTCCTTGGATATGGAGGTGAGGCCTCCTCCTTGTAATATTGCGAGAACCCTAGTTTCTCGACCAATGGCTTTAGATTCGTCTGTTTGTCGTCAGCAATCAAAGTCAAACTTGCCTTTGAGAGGTCGCAATCTTTGGCCCCGCCGAAGTTAGGGATTTCAGCGAGGAGTAGATAGCGCTCTTGGACTGGAGCGTCCCGAGTAGTCCTCCCCCAGATTATCACGTTGAACAGGAATCTGAGAGTGGTGGTCGGTTCAATCTCTTTAGAAGACAGAGAGAATACCAATTCGGAGGGACTGCCCAAAACATCTGATTCGCCCAAGCTCTCGTCGAAGAGAGAAATTGCAAATAATTCCCTAGTCCGTCCGATTGCCGCGAAATAGATAGTCAAAGCGTCAAATGCCGGATACAGGTCAGCTTCGGTCGAGTGTTCGACACCCTCGTCATACCATTCGAGTTTGTCTCTATGCATTATTCCATGCGACAGAATGGGAACGAGTTTGTCACCAATGACGAGTAAAGGGCTGTTGACCGACACAGAATTGATGACACCGAGTAATGGAGTCTTTCCCCCGTTAAGGATTCTGATACCGATGCTTAGGGTATCCCCGCTGGTAGCGAGTGCTTCGCGGATACCGACTCTCGGTCTGTCTCGCCATCTGTAATATCGTTCAAGTAACGATTCAGCCAAGAGTATTCCCACCACACCGAGGAGAAGCCCCGGAATCTGACCAGCCCAATAATCGAAGACGCTCATCTGTTACGTCCCTGTGGATGGAATCGGAGGGGTCGGGTGTCCATACCCAACGTAACAGTTCCATTCTCGATAGTATTTATACCCTTTATATACCTACAGGATTCGCCCAACACGGATTGCCACAGACAAAGGCAATAGTCAGCATAGAGAACGTAGTCGCGTCAGCGTCAATCAACCAGACAGTCGACCTCAACCTGATCACCAAGAACTTCGTCACCGTCGAGTACCACCCCGACCAGTTCCCCGGCCTGGTCTTCAGGCTTAGGAACCCCAAGACGGCCACCCTGATCTTCAGCTCGGGGAAGATGGTCTGCACCGGCGCCAAGTCCGAAGAGCAGGCCAGGAAGGCGGTCGAGGAGGTAGTCAGGCAGCTGAAGAAGGGCAAGATACCCATCAAGAACGAGGCGGTGGTAGAGATACAGAACATCGTAGCGTCAGCGAGCCTCGGGGGGAAGGTTCACCTCGAAGAGGCTGCAAGGGTACTACCAAAGTCGATGTACGAGCCAGAGCAGTTCCCGGGCCTTATCCACAGGATGGCGGACCCGAAGACAGTGATCCTGCTCTTCGCCTCGGGGAAGCTCGTCTGCACCGGCGCAAAGAAGGAGAGCGAAGTCTACCGCGCGGTCAACAACCTGCACGTGACACTCGAAGAGAAGAACCTCATGGTGTACTGAGAGGTTCTCCTCCCCAATTTCTCTCCGGCCTCAGAGCATCTTCTCCATGTAGAGCAGGTCATGGTACCTGCCGTCGACCAGCAGCTCCTTCTGGGCCCTCATCTGCGCCACGAACCCCTCCCTTTCGTACAGCCGGACCGCGGGGCGCATCTCGGGGTTGACGCTCAGCTGGACCTTGACGACCCCCCCGTGCTTCCTTAGCCTGTCCAGGGCCGCCTTCAGCAGCCCCCCTCCTGCCCCCTTCCCTCGGGCGGAGCGGCGGACGTAGACGCTGTAGATGTGGGCGACGTGCTTGGTCTTCGCCCTGTCGCTGACGGCGAAGCTGATCATCCCCACTGGGGCGTCCCCCTCCAGGGCGAAGATCATGGTCCCGATGCGCCGCCGCCAGTCCTCCTCTTTCAATGCCTGCTCCTCTTCGTAGGAGCTGCCGAAGGCAGCCGGCTCTTCCTTCAGCGCCTCGAGGCGCAGGTCCCTGAATTCCTGCCACCTCTCCCCGGGGAGCTCGGCTACCTTGAACAACTCAGGACCGGCGCCGCGGGGGCTGCTTCTTCCCCACCGACTGCGTGATCGCCTTCATGTTCTCGTCGGTGATCAGCTCCATCGAGTGGAGCAGGTCCGCGAGCTCGAGGATGTCGGTCGCCGCGTGCAGGGTGATCCCCCTCTTGCTGAGCTTCTCCCTGGCTCCCTCGAGCCTGTCCACGAGGACGACGGCCGAGGTCACCTTCCCCCCTTCATCCTCCACCGCGTCGGCCGCGGCGAGGATCGTCCTCCCGGACGTCGTGATTTCGTCCACCACTACGACGTTCCACCCCGGCCTCACCTCCCCCTCGACCAGCCTCTCGTTTTCGTGCTTCCCCAACCTGGTGTAGACCATCGGCTTCCCGAGGGCGACTGCCATGGGGGACGCGAAGAGGAGCCCCGTCACAGGGACCGCGCAGAGGGCGTCCGCCCTGGGCGCCTTCTTCGACACCAGCTCCGACAGGGCCTCCACCGCCATCCCGTAGGCGCCAGGGTAGCTCGCGAGCCCCCTGAGGTCGACGTAGTAGGAGCTGTACCCGCCATCAGGGAGCGTGAAGGTCCCGAACTGCAGCGCCCCCGCCTTGACCAAGCCCTCGGCAAGCTCGCCGAGGCGACCGCTACGCCTCTTCCAGGCCATGGGAGTGCGTCCTACGTTTTTGCTTAAAAACTAACCCAGCGAGAACCTACGGGATTGCCTGAACTCTGGATCCCCTACGGGGGGGTGGAGACCCTGGTCACGATACAGGCGGAGAACCTCGGGTCAGTGGCTGAGCCCTCCCCCGAAGGCGCCAACCTCGACATGGAGCGGGTCGCCGAGCTCGCGAAGAGCTCGGCCAGCGTCTTCGTCTGCGATGCGGCCCCGGCGACCCTCGAGGTCCTGAGGGGGCTGGTCCCCTTGCTTGGCGAACATCAGGGCCTAGGGTTCTATTCCCCCGCCCCCAAGCGGATAGAGGGGGCCCTCCCCGATCTCAAGGGGAAGATCACCACGCTCCCTCCCCCCATCCCCACAGGCGAAGGGGAGGAGCCCGTATACGCTTCAGAGCTTACGTCGACCGGCGCGAAGCTGTTCGTCGGGACAGCCAGGCCGGACCCCCTCTTCGGCATCGTGGACGCCAGGGTGGAGGCATGCCTCGGGTGGGTCGCCAGGTCCAGGGCCGCGGCCGCCCGCTCGCGGAAAGAGATGGAACCCACCCCCTTCCAGAAGACCGCGGCCTACGACGTTGCCGAGGGTATCGCCAGGGAGATCCCCGAGTCGAAGTTCCTGACGGTCGTCCCCCGCGGAGGCAAGCCCCGGACCGTGCTGGAGGACGCCCCCTTCGACGCCGTGAAGAACTCATTCGCGAAGGCCCAGATGCAGCAGGGGAGGGGGATGATCGTGGGGGCAGGGGGGCGCGGATACGACGACACCCTCTCTTCCGCAATCCGGGGGGTCTGGAACGTGATCGAGGGGGCGAGGAAGTCCGGCGCCATCCTCCTGATAGCCGAGTGCTCCGAGGGGATAGGCTCGACCGCCCTCGAGATGATGGTCACCGGGAGGCTGGCCGAGGGGGAGCGCAGGAGGGAGAGGTACGTGGAGGGGATTGAGGAGGTCCACTACCTGAGCAAGCTGAAGGACGAGTACGACGTCCTCCTGCTCTCAGGGCTCCCCGAGACCTACGCCCGGTCGAAGCTGGGCCTGGCCACGGCCAGGGGCTCAGGGGAAGCTGTTGGGAGGCTGCTTAACAAGGTGGGCCGCTCGGGGAAGATCAACGTGGTCCCCAGGGCGGCCGAGTGCCAGGTAGAGCTAGGGTAGAGGGAGGGTCCCCAGGTTGTGGGGGATCGGGAGGCACAGGATCGCGACCAGGATTATCGCGACCAGGAGCCATCGCCTCGACCGCGAGAGGCCGGACACATCGTCCAGCAGCTTCGGCTGGGACGGGCGCCCGACGAGGACCAAGCCGAGCAGTGCGACCCCCCAGTAGGTCGGGGTGTCGATGGCCAGGAGCGCGAAGACGCTCAGGTAGGCTGCCGCCTTGGCCGCCCTGGAGGAGAGGGCGACGGTGGCGAGGAGGCCTCCGTCGTAGAACGCGAGCGGGAGGGAGCAGAGGAAGACCATGATGAA
Organism: archaeon; assembly: GCA_021788415.1. Next base: position 366,054 of record JAJYKR010000001.1, on the reverse strand, counting down.
ACCTATGGTGGCCGCGTCCGCTATGGGGGAAACCGCCACGTAGCCCGAGGGGACCGAGTGCACGAAGGGGGAGAGCGCCGAGTAGACTCCGAGCTGGATCAGGTTGGGGTTGATGGTCACGGTGGTGTTCGCCAGGGCCGTCTGCGAGAAGGGCACGGCCGACTGCACGGAGGTCACCGTCCCCAGGGCGAAGAGCAGAACGGTGAGCCCGAGCATGGCCAGCGGCCCGGCGACCACCGTGTCGAAGAGGCTGTCCCGGTTGAGGGCCGGGTCCCGCTGGGACGACGCGAACCCCCAGGACGGGGTGAACGGAGGGAGGACGGGGATCCCTGGGATGAGGTAGCTGCTGGCGTGCCCCGCGTCCCTGTTACTTGCGACGAAGCGCTGGCCGAGCTCGTGGGCGCCGAGGATGACCGCCATGGTCCCGCCGTAGGCGATGAACGAGAGGTAGGGCGAGACCCCCGGGATGAGCGCCTGATAGACCTCCTGCTGCAGTATGGCGGAAAAGACGATGGCGGCGAGGGTGAAGAAGAGGAGGAACGCGGGGAGCCGCGAGAGCTTCCGCGGGGCCTGATCCGCCTTCCTGAGGACCAGGACGCACTCCTCGGCGGCGCCGGTCAGTTCTGGCCTGAAGCCGAGGGCCCCGGCCTTCCGCTTGAGCTCGACGAACTTGGACTTCGTGGAGGCGTCGTAGACGACCTGGAACTCGAGCTCGCCGTCCGGGAGGACGAAGTGCTGCTTGACCTCGAAGAGGCTTCTGACCAGCTGCTCTGTGCCTTCGGGGGGAGAGGACAAGCTCACCCCCGCCCTGCCGTTCCGATAATAAACACATCAGCCCCGACTGCCACGCCGAGGGTCCTCGGCGCGGATTCGCCAGCCGGGGTCAGGCGGACGGACGCCTTCCTCTCGCGGCCCGAGGCCTCCTGGCCCGCCGCGAAGCTCCCGGCGGGCGGAGGGAGGAGCATTTCCCAGCCGCGCGACCGCGATGGCGGGCGCTTCGGCCTGGCTTCCAGGAAGCTTTAATCGGCCGTCGCGGATGAGTTCTCACTGGCTTGCAGAAGGCCGTGGTCGCAAGGACTGGAGGATACGAGATAAGGCGCTGCGACAGGGACGACGTCCCCGCTGTCATGCAGATCAACGAGGAGACCCTCCCCGAGCACTACTCCGACTACTTCTACTACGACATCCTCGCGGAGTTCCCCGAGTCCTTCCTGGTGGCCGAGATAGATGGAGGGGTGGTCGGGTACGTCATGGGGCGCATGGAGTACGGCTTCTCCCATCTCAGGAAGCTGGGTCTGGCGAGGAAGGGGCACATCGTGTCAGTCGCCGTGAAGGAGCCGCACCGGGGGAAGGGGGTCGGCTCGCTCCTGCTGAAGACGTCCCACGAGGCCATGGTTGTGAGGGGCGGGACGGAGTGCTACCTCGAGGTCCGCGTCTCCAACGTCGAGGCCATCAACCTCTACCAGAGGCTGGGCTACAAGACGTCGGGGCGCCTGGAGGGATACTACAAGGACGGAGAGGCGGCCCTCGTGATGGCCATTCCGCTGGAGAAATGAAGAGCGCTCCATTCCTTGGGCTGGCGGAGGCCCTCGAGCGGGTCAGGGGGACCCCCAGCAAGAAGGAGAAGGTCGCGGTGGTCTCTTCGTACCTCAGGGGGCTCGGGCCAGTGGACGCGACCGTCGCCGCGCGAATAGCCTCTGGAAGGGCGTCGGAGCGCGGGAGCAAGGACGAGGCCCAGGTGGGATACTCAACCCTCCTGGACGTGCTGCGGGAGGTCACCGGCGCCTCCGAAGGCGACGTCTCGAAGTCCTACCTGAAGCATGGGGACCTCGGGGAGGTGGCTGAGGAACTACTGGCGGACAAGAAGGCGCAGACCCTCTTCGCCGAAGAGCTGACCCTCGGGGACCTCGACGAAGCGTTCGCGCGACTGCGCTCGGCCAAGGGGCATGGCTCCGCCTCCGCCAAGAAGGGGACAGTGAAGTCGCTCCTGCTGGCCGCGACCCCCCTCGAAGGGAAGTATCTCGTGAAGGCGCTCACGGGGGAGATGAGGACCGGGCTGGTCACCGGCCTCCTCGAGGAGGCCATAGCCGCGGCCTACGGTCTGTCCAAGGAGGAGGCGGCCAGGGCGCACATGGTCCTGGGGGACATCGGGGCCTTCGCCGGGAGGGCCGCGGCCGGGACAGCCGCTTCGGTCAGGATCCAGCCGTTCAGGCCTGTCAACTTCATGCTCGCCGAGCCCTTCGCCACCGCCCATGAGATCTCGGAGCGCTTCGGGAGGACGGTGTACGCCGAGTACAAGTACGACGGGGTCAGGGCCCAGGTCCACAGGTCTGGGGGGGACGTCAGGGTCTACTCCCGGAGGCTCGAGGAGATCACGTCGAGCTTCCCTGAGATCGTCGCGTCGTTCCGGGGGGCGCCGGGGGACTTCATCCTCGACGGCGAGGCTGTCCCCTTCGCAGGCGGCCGCCCCCTCCCGTTCCAGCTCCTGCAGAGGAGGCTCAGGAGGATGGAGGACTTCGAAGAGGCCGCGAAGAAGGCCCCGGTCACCTACTTCGCCTTCGACATACTCTTCCGCGAGGGTGAGGAGACCGTTAGCCTCCCCCTCTCTGAAAGGCGCAGGCTCCTCAGGGAGGTCGTAGCGGGGACCCCCGCGCGGCTTGCCGAGTCGTCCGACGTCCGGAGCGAGGAGGAGGTCCAGGCCGCCTTCCGGCGGAGCCGGGAGCTCGGGTATGAAGGGCTCGTCGTGAAGGACCCGGCGGGCCCCTACGCCATGGGGAAGCGCGGGGGCGGATGGGCGAAGCTGAAGGAGGAGCTGGACACACTGGACGTGGTGATAGTCGCGGCGGAGTACGGCCACGGGAAGAGGGCGGGGGTCATCTCGGACTACACCTTCGCGGTGCGGGACGGCGGGGAGCTGAAGACTGTCGGCAAGGCGTACAGCGGCCTGACGGACAAGGAGATCGACGAGATGACGCGCAGGCTGAAGGAGATCACCGTGAAGGACTTCGGCTACCGGCGACAGGTGAGGCCCGAGATCGTCGTGGAGGTCGCCTTCGACAGCGTCCAGCGGAGCGGCAGGCACGACTCGGGGTACGCCCTCAGGTTCCCGAGGATTAAGAGGATAAGGACCGACAAGGGGCCCTCGGACATCGACGGCATAGGGGAGGTCGAGAGGATCTTCAGCGGCCAGAAGCTGAAGGTGGACGAGGCCTAGGCGGTCTCTGCTCCTTATATCCGCGCCGCTGCCTGGGAGGCCGGTTGTACGCGGAGCTCCTCATCGCCGCTTCCTTGGCGGTCGCGGCGTACCAGGACGTCAAGGACAGGGCTGTGAGCGACATCGTCTGGGTCCCGGCCGCGGCCGCGGTGGCCCTGACGCTCTATTCGCTCTACGCATCGGGGGGCGGGGGCCTGGAGTTCTACCTCGTGAAGCTCGTGCTGATAGGGGGGCTTGCGCTGGGGTTCACCTTCCTCGGTGGGATCGGCCAGGCCGACGGGATTGCCATAGCGGCGGTGGCCGCTGACCCATACTTCCTCTCCCCGCTGGCGCCCCTCCTCGGCGCGGCTGTGGTCGCCGGGGTGCACATCGCCTACGAGTTCGCCAGAGGGAACGCCGGAAGGAGGAAGACGATCCCCATGGCGCAGTTCCTGAGGGAGCAGCGGTGGATCCCCAAGGCCATCGTGTCGGGCGAGGCCAGGACCGAAGTGAGCAGGGACGTCAACGTCGCCAGGGACGAGGTGGAGGCGTCGGGGAAGCCGGACGCCATGGTGGAGGTGAGCTACGGGGTCCCCACGGTCGCCTACCTCGGGATAGGTTTCGCCGCCTACGTCGCCTACATGCTTCTGTTCAGTTACGCGGCCTTCGCGGCCCTGCCCTAGGCGGCGCACTGACAGGTTAAATCAGCAGTGCGGAGAGCCGGAGGGGCCAATGACGTTTGTAGCCCTCGAAGGATTCTCGGGGACTGGCAAGACCTCCCTCGCGGTCAGGATGGAGGAGATGGGGTGGCTGCGCCTGCAGGAGTCAGCCCACGCCGTCAACTCGGACATCCCGGTGGCGGACAGGGCGGACACCGCTGCCGACTACAGCCTGCTGGGGGCGACCATGACCTACAGCTCTATCATATCGAAGCAGAGGTGGAAGAGGAACATCGTCTCCGAAGGGTACCTGATTTCAGACCTGGCCTATGCGAAGATAAGGATGGAGCTGGGGAAGAGCGCCGCCTACCCGAAGATGTTCACCATGGTGAAGGGGATACTCTCGGAGCCGGCCCTCAGGCCAGACCTCTACATCCTCCTGAAGGCCGCGGACGAGACGATAAGCAGCAGGCAGCTGGTGAAGAACGAGAGGGAAAAGAACCTCACTGAGTTCTTCAGGACGAGGTACTACACCGCGCTGTCGGAGATACACCAAGAGCTGGGGGAGGGCGAGGTCGAGATCGTGAAGACAGAGTCTGACATCGACGCCACCCTGAAGGACATCGTCGGCATCATTGAGAAGCGCAAGGTGGTCACGGCCTGACCCCGAAGGAGTGGGAGACGTTCCTCCTCGGAGCGACGCAGGAGGTCCAAGGGCGGCTGTCGCCTCTGGCCGCCAGAGGGGGCCGCGGCAGGGTCGTGGGGGTCGGCGCCGCCGGGGACAGGACGATCTACGCGGACAGGCTGGCTGAGGTCATCCTCCTGAAGAGGCTGGGCGAGGTCGATGGGGTGCGGGTCCTCAGCGAGGAGGCGGGGGACGCCGGGGACCCGGACGGGAGCACGCTGGCGGTGGTGGACCCGCTCGACGGCTCCTCGAACTTCGAGCGAGGGATACCGTTCTACTGCACCTCGGTCGCCGTCGCAGAGGGCGGGACCCTTGACGGGATCCTAGCCGGGGTGGTGAGGGACCTGGTCACCGGGGACGCCTACTCCGCCAGGAGGGGGGGTGGGGCCAGGAAGAACGGGAAGCCCATCAGGACCAGCAGGGCGGTCAGGGCCGCCGAGGCGGTGGTGGGGGTGGACCTGAGCAGGGGGCCCCCGGGCCTGGCCCAGGGCATCGCGCCCCTGCTCGGTGGGATCAAGAGGCAGGTGCACCTCGGGGCCAACGCCCTCGAGCTCTGCTTCCTCGCCGAGGGGAAGACCGACGCCTTCGTTGACCTGAGGGGGACGATGAGGATAACTGACTTCGCTGCCGCCTACCTCGTGGCGTCAGAGGCGGGGGCGGTGGTCACCGACGGCCGAGGAGGGAAGCTCTCCCCGGAGTTCGACCTCAGGCACAGGTTCAGCTTCGTGGCGTCGGGGAACGGCTCCATCCACGGAGAGGTCCTGGAGCTATGCGGCGGGTGGGCGAGGAAGGGGGCCGGGCGGAGCTGAGGGTCACCATAGTCCTGGGGACCAGGCCGCAGATAATCAAGAGCGCCCCGGTCTTCCAAGCCTTCGTCAGGGCCGGGGTCGAATGCGACATAATCAACACGGGCCAGCACTACGACTACGAGATGAACCGCGGTTTCTTCAAGGAGCTCGACCTGCCGGACCCGTCCGCGGACCTCAACGTCGGCCAGGGGACCCCGAGCGAACAGGTCTCCGCCATAGTCGGGAGGCTCGGGAAGGAGTTCGCTGCGAGGAAGCCGGACCTCGCGGTGGTCCCCGGTGACACCAACTCGGCCCTGGCGGCCGGGGTGGCGTGCTCGAAGTCGGGGGTACCGTCGGCCCACCTGGAGGCTGGGTGCCGCTCGGGAGACGCGCGGATGGCCGAGGAGGTCAACAGGAGGGTCCTGGACCATGCTTCCCAGGTCCTGCTCTGCCCGACCGCCGGCTGCGTGGGGAACGTGAGGTCGGAGAAGGTGCTCGCCGAGTCCATCACCAACGTCGGGGACACGATGTACGACTCCCTCCTCAGGTTCATCCCTTCGGTCGACAGGACGGACGCGGCGGCCGCCCACGGCCTCGAAGACGGCGGGTACGCGTTCATGACGTTGCACCGGGCGGAGACCGCGGACGACCCGGGCACCCTGAAGGAGGTGCTCCGCACGGTCAGCGGGCTCGGGGTCCCGGTGGCGTTCAGCGTCCACCCCCGGACCAGGGAGCGAATGAGGGAGTTCGGCATTGAGCCCGGGCCCGCAGTGGAGCTCCTCGGTCCCCTCCCCTACGTGGAGACGCTTTCCCTCGTGAAGAGGTCGAGGTTCGTGGTGACGGACTCCGGCGGGCTGCAGAAGGAGGCGTACTGGCTCGGAAAGCCTGTCCTCGTCGCCAGGGAGTCCACCGAGTGGGGCGAGATAGTGAAGACGGGGGCGGCGTTCCTGGTGGGGACCAGCGCATCAGGGATCAGGTCCGGGTTCAGGAAGGTCGCAGGGGTGAAGAAGGGGGCGTTCAGCTCTTCGAGGAGGATTTTCGGGAGCGGAAACGCTTCTGAAAACGCAGCCCGAGCCGTCATGAGGTACCTCGCCCGCGCCGCCAAGGGGACCCGTTGACCCCCGACGGAAAGACAGCCACGGTCCGCCGCAGGATAGTGATGCTCCTTTCGAACCCGGCGACCTTCGACCAGAGGCCGCTCAAGGAGGCGCACACCCTGGCGAGGGCCGGGTGGCCGGTGACCATACTCGCGTGGGACAGGGAGCTCGAGACGCGGTCGGACTCGGTCTTCGGCGACGGCCTTGTGGTCAAGCGCATGAGGGTGGGGGCGGGCCACGGGACCCCGTTCCTTACCCTCCCGAAGCTGCTCCTCTTCTACCTGTGGTGCGTCGCCCACCTGGCGTTCTCTGACGCCGGCGCGATCCACTGCCATGACGTCGACACACTCCCCCCCGGCATCGCGGCCAGGGCGCTCAGGCTCGGCCGGCCTAGGCTGGTCTACGACATGCACGACCTCCCCGAGGCGTTCCTCAGGTTCTTCCCTCTGAGCAGGTACACCCAGGCCGTCGCCCTGGCCGTCGCGAGGAGGTCAGCCGAAGCGGTCCTGATCGTGAACGAGAAATTCGTGGGGCACCTCGGGAGGCTCGGGTTCAGGAGGTCGAAGCTGGTGGTGATAATGAATGCGCCCCCGGCGGCGAGCGGGAGGAAGGGGAAGGACCGCGGGGAGGGGTTCGGCGTCCTGTACTACGGATGGCTGGGCGAGGAGAGGGGGGTGAAGCTCCTCCTCGAGGCGGTGGAGGGGCTGGGCGGGGTGACTCTCACCCTGGCCGGGAGGGGGGAGCTGGAGGGGGCGGTGAGGAAGGCTGCAGCGGCAGACCCTGCCGTGAGGTTCCTCGGGTGGCTGAAGATGGAGGAGCTGAGCCCCGTGATACGCGAGGCGGACCTCATCCCGTCCCTCTACGAGCCGAGGACGCGGAACGCTGTCCTGGCCACCCCGGGGAAGCTCCTTACCGCCATGTCGCTGTCCATACCCACCCTGGTCCCCGCCGGGACCTACCAGGCCGAGATCGTCGAGGAGTACGGATGCGGCATGGTGGTGGACTGGAAGAGCGCGAGCGAGGTGAGGGGGGCCATCCGAAGGCTCGCGGACGACAGGGGCCTCTACGAGAGGCTCTCAGCAGCGTCCTACGAGGCTTTCGTGTCTTCGTTCAGCTGGGAGGTCATGGAGTCGAGGCTCCTCGAGATGTACGGCAGGATGCTCATTTCCTGAGCAACCCCTCGTAGACTTCGTGCCACCTCGCGGCTACAGCCGCCGGGTCGTTCTCCTGGGGGAGGCCCACGGCCACGGTCCCCTCGCTGTCGACCACCCTGCATCCGCAGGCGAGGGCCTCGAGCCCGGTCCTGCTCAGGGCGGGGAGGACGGCCCCGGTCGGGCTCCGCTTCACGTCGATGTAGTAGGCGTAGGACCCGAGGACTTTCGGCATCTCCGCGTGGCTGACCTCCCCCCTGCGCAGCCAGGCGAGGGTCAGGCCGAGCTTCTTCGCCAGCGCTTCGGCTTCGGCGTCGGCGCCGTAGTGGAAAGAGAGGGCTGCCCCCTGGGCGGCCGGGGCCAGGCCTCGCCTGAATGAGTCGGTGTCGACCGGGTTGGGGACTGACACCGCCCCGGGGGGAGCGCCGTCGAGAAGATAGGGGGCTGCGACCGCCACCATGTCGGCCCTCCCCCAGCGCCGCTTCTTCTCCGGCCACCTCCCTTCGATGTCGGTCCCATGGTAGTGCATGACGACAGGGACGCGGTGAAGGCGCTTGATCCAGGGTACGACCCTGTCGAGTGAGTGGACGTGGACGACGTCTGCGCCCCCGGACATCCGCAGGGCCCTCAGGAAGAACCTCGCGGCGCCGTCGCCGTAGGCCGTGCCGTAGGTGGTCAGCCCGGTCCGGTCCGCCGCCTTCCGGGTGATCACCGTGCTTTCCGAGTGGAACGCTCTGTCGGCGAACTTCGCGATGACGCTGGCCACGCCAGCCGTGTTCCAGACGTGGAGGACGCGAAGCGCCACAGGGAGCCTTGACCGCCGAGAATGGATAAGTCTTCCAGAGCTGACGAAGCCGGCGGGGCCAGGGCATCGCCGCTGCGCCGTGAAAGGAGACCGGCCCGAAAAAACGCTTTAACAGTTGGGGGGCGGAAGCGCTCCGGGTGCAGGAGAACCACAACGCCGCCCTGATAGTCCTTGACACCCTGAGGGAGGACTTCTCGGGCGGGCTGGAGGCGCTGAAAGCCAGGGGCTTCGTGAAATACGAGAACGCCGTTTCCACTTCCCCCTGGACCCTGCCCTCCCACGTGTCGATGTTCACCGGGGAGCTGCCGTCGTCGCACCTGGTCCACGAGTCCCGGGGGCTCCACATGTCGAACATCGCGCAACACTCGAAGTCCAGGCTCGGCGCCTCGGAGGCCAACATACTTCGGGTGCTGAAGTCCAGAGGCTACACCAGTTACTGTCACACCTGCAACCCCTTCATCTCGCCCGCCTTCGGTTTCGAATTCGACGTGCACCGCGAATACAGGTCGATGATCGAGATGACGGACGTCAGGCAGCGCATCGGTTCGCAGAAGACGCCTGCGTCGAAAGCCCTCGCGCTGCTCAGGGGGGGCGACCTGTCCCTGCTCCTGCGGCTGCTCAGGCGCCGGGCTGCGAAGCGAGCGTACAGCGCCCTCGGGAGGCCCGTCCTCGACAAGGGGTCGAAGATGGCGCTGACCCAGCTGAGAGCGGGCGAGCTCCGCGCGCCGTTCTTCATCTACGTGAACATCATGGAGGCCCACGAGCCGTACAGGTGGGGGGAGCCCATGGACGTGACCCGGCTCTCCATCCTCGCGCGGCAGGTCAGGAACCCCGGATGGAAGGAGCGCTACGAGCGCAACGCCGCGCTGGCCGTCGAGAGGGGGTTGGAGGCCGTGCGAGCCATCGAGAGATACGACCCGCTGGTGGTGGTCACGTCGGACCACGGCCAGCTCCTGGGCGAGGGAGGGAGGTACGGCCACGGGTACTTCCTCGACGAGTCTCTGCTCAGGGCTCCGCTGTACGTCAGGTTCCCCTCGGGGGTCGACCCCCCCGCCCAGGAGGGGGGGTGCGTCAGCCTGAAGGACGTCAGGGCCATCATCGCGCGGGCGATGGACGCCGCCCCTGTCAAGGTGGGCGGAAAGGCGGCGATGGCCGAGAGCTTCGGCCCGCACGTTGATCTGAGCCCGTACCTCGGCGCAGACGCAGATGCGGAGCTGAGGAGGCTCTACGCCACCCGGAGAAGGGTATTCTCAAAGGAGGGGAGCGTCGTCTACAACTCGTCCACCGGCGTCGCCGAGGAGGCCTCCGGCGGCATAGGAGAGGAGGAAGCGCGCGAACTGGCGGCGATGGCGGCCAGTGTCAGGGAGGCTCCGGCGCCGGTCGTAGGGATGACCGCTGAGGAGGAGACGGAGCTCACGGAGCGCCTCTCCAAGCTGGGATACGAATAGGCGAGCCCAAGCGAGGGGTCAAGGGAGGAGCAGGTCCCACACCCTGGCGAACCGCTCCCTCGACCCCCTATCCACGGCGGCCAGGGCCCCGAAGTAGACCATGCCTCCGACAGCCACCACCACCGCCAACCTGAGCCCGAAGACGATGGTAGGCATCGGGGTCGGGAGGAGCAGCGGGGCGAGCAGCCGGACGGAGGCGCCCATGGCCAGCGCACATCCGACGTAGAAGGCCAGGGGCCTGAGGGTCCCCTTGAAGGAGGCGGCCCCTAGCCTCCGGCCCTTGACCGCGACGAGTATGACCGTCAGCACGAGCTGGGACGCGGCCCAGTAGGCGATCACGGTCTCCGGGGACGCCGAGGCCACGCCACCCCAGTAGACGATCAGGGCGACCGATGAGAGGTAGACCGCGCTGTAGACCAGGTTCGCCACTGGGACGAAGAAGAGGTTGCTCCTGACGAGCCGCTTGAACCTGTCCTCGACCGCCAGGTCGGACCTCTCCCGCCCCATGAGGGACCTGTCGAGGACGGTGCTTACGGCGCCGGCCAGGACGGAGAAGGCGAGGATCACCAGGGGCCCTGCCGTGCCGACGTAGCTCTTCGAGAGTAGATAGAGGAGCTCAGGGGCGAGGGCAGCCGCGCCGACCGCCATGGGGACCCCGAAGAGCATCATGAAATCGAAGAGGGTGGCTATCATCCTGTCCCCGGCCCCGCGGAGGAGGAGCGGGTAGAGGGCATAGGAGAGATAGCTGCTGTAGCCCACGATCATCGCCACCGAGAACGCCGCCTGGTAGTATCCGACAAGGACGGTTCCCGAGATCAGGAACGCGATGTAGGTGTCTGCTATGCCCACGACGTAGGGGGCCGAGTTCATCGCGGGGAGCCACGCGTCCCTGAGCCAGCCCTTCAGCCTGCCGACCGAGGGGGGGCCTGACATGGTCCCCCTGGCGTAGTACAGCCCCGCCACCCCAAGGACCAGGTTGGACACAGCGAGGGCGGCGAAGGCGCCCGCGATCCCTACCCTGAAGACGAAGAGGAGCGGATAGACGACGGCGAGCTTGGAGAGCTCCCCGGCCAGGAGGACGTAGCCCGTCGCCTCTGGGTCGTGGGCGAGGAGGAGCGAGTTCACTCCGGAGTAGAAGTAATTCACCGGGACCAGCGACAGGGCGAGGACGAAGAGTCCGAGGGAGCCTGTGATGGCGCTCTGCCTGACTACAGCCAGCGCCGAGAAGACCGCGATCCCCACGACGGTGAGGAGGAGGCTGCCGAGGAGGGCCGTCTTCCCTACGGTCTCCCCCCTCGCGGTCTGCCTCGACGACCAATAGTTCACGGCCCCGAGGGGGTAGGTGGAGAAGGCGACGAGGTCGGCGACCACCTCCAGGAGGCCGAACTGCGAGGTGCTGAGCGTGTGGGTGACCATCACGATGAAGAGGAGGCCGGTGAATATGCTGACTAGCCTCGCGCCGAAGACGACGATCCCCGCCCTGTGGGGGGCTATGGGAGGCACTACGGAGCGAACACCCTGGCCGCTTTGACCCCGGAGTCAGACCCTCTGCTCGGAATCAATGACTGGGGCGACCCGGACGCCTTTGGTATAATATCGTTCCACTGCGGGTCATGCCCGCTGGAGAAGGGAGCCTAGGACGGCTTCGTCTCCGGAGGCTTCTCCGTGGAAGCCGCGGGCTGCTCCGGGATGTCGGTGATCGGCTCTGGAGGCGGCGTGGTGGCCATGGTGTACCCGATCCACGCGAGGATGGCGAGGAGGACCAGGACGGCGACGAAGGCGGTGATCTCCAACACGATGAGTGGGAAGTAGAAGATAAGCAGGCCGTAGACGATAATTCCGATAACGCTGCCTGCGAAGATTCCGCCGCCAATCGCCCTATCGTTGGCCATGAAACGCGCGTCCGCTCCGAAGGCGAAGATATAACGGTTGTGGGACTCTTAGGATGGAAGCCCTTTCGCTTTCTCAGCGACGGTCCTGGCCGACAGGCCCCCCCAGACATTTCGCCGTTCAGGCGGGCGACGATTTCTTTCGCCACGGCTCGGTGGTCGCCGCCCTTCCACCAGCCTCGGCCCGGGCGGGCTGGGGAGGAAGTCTGTGGCGTGCAGGAAATCCGACGAAGGAGGCTTTCGTGTGGGGCAAGAAAACAGTTCCCGGGGCGCACCGGCGCCGGCGACCAGGTTCGGGAGCGCAAAGGCACACCCCGAGCCCGCTCGCGAAGCCAGGGCCCCCGGTATGGAGCCTGCGGGCGAAGGGACGGCTCTACTTCCCGGTGATCCGGAACAGGGTGGTCCCGCAGGACGGGCACTTGCCTCTGATGGCATGTCGCCCGTTCTTGAAGGTGACTTCCTTCGGCGAGGCTATTTCCCTGCTCTTTTTCTCTTTGACGCAGTAGGCGTTCATGGCCCGTAAACCGGGTGGAGCATGATATCATGGCCTAGGCCGCATGAATTCAACCATTATGATAACGTGTTTTGACAAAAACGCGGCTGCTCGGAGGCGCTCTCCGGTCACAGGGACCGGGCGGACCAGGCTCGGCGAGGGCCCTGCACGCGCCTGCACGCGCCTGCCCGCGGCTAACCTGCGCTCGGAGAGGGCGCGCCAGAGGCTCAAGGCTAATCAGGGGGGCCGGTTCCCTCGCTGCAGATGGAAGGCGCGGGCGGCGCCGCGATCAGGCCCCGGAAGATGGACGTCGAGGCGCTGCTGGGGACCCTGGTGAAGGAGCATGGGGTGATGAGGGGAGCGATCGGGCGGGCGAAGGACGCAGCGGCCAGGGGCGACCTCCACGCCGTCAGCGCTGAGCTCCGCGGCATCGACCCGCTCTTCAGGCAGCACGTGGCGGACGAGGAGGCGCAGATCCTCGGCCTCCTGGTGGGAGAGCTGGGGCGGGAGAGGGCGGCAGAGGCGATCAGGATCTTCCAGCAGCACAGGCCCATCTACCAGCTCATGCTGAAGGTGAGGGAACTTGCCTCGAGGCCTTCGGAGGGGCTGCGAGAAAGCGAGGCCGAGCTGGCGGAGCTCTTCGAACTGCACGCCAGGGCCGAGGAGTCAGCGGTGTTCCCCAGGGCCGCTTCTCTGGGCGCGGCTAGGCGCCCTTCTTGACCATGTACCAGGTGCCAAGGGACTTCGCGCAGAGCTTCCCTTCGGCGTCCCTGACCTCGCCTTCGGCCGTGGCCACCCTCCCCCCTGCCCTCACCACCCTGCCCAGGACGACGAAGGGTCCCTTGGACAGTGGCTCCAGGAAGTTCACCTTCAACTCCATGGTCAGCTGATCCGTGCCGGGGTTGACAGTCATGACAGCTATGCCGCAGGCGTTGTCGAGGGAGTACATGACTATCCCGCCGTGGACCATCCCGCCCCTCCTGGCGACCGCCCTGCTGAATGGGAACCTGAGCTCCGCGCTCCCCTCCCCGACCTTGACGACTTCGTAGCCGACGGCCCTGAAGAGCTCGCTGTCCATGGCCATGGCCTTCTGCACCTCTGCCTCCACGTCCGCCCGCGCCTTCCTGGCGGCCGCGAAGAGTCCCTTGAAGCTCCCTGCCTGCTCGAGGAGTCTGTCGAAGCTCACGTCGTGGGGCGGCCCCGAGCGGACCGTTTAACCATTGTAGGGGCGCCGACCCCCTGCAGGGCCCTCCCGTCCGCGTCCTCGGCTGGAGGGGTGCGCTTATCTAAGGTGGGCCCGGCTCCGATTTCGTCGCCCATGGACAGCGCGCTCCCCCCGAGGGCTCAGAAATGATGATCGAGACCAAGGACCTCACAAAGAAGTTCGGCGCCCTCACCGCCGTCGAAGGGGTGACCCTCAGTGTGGCGGAGGGGGAAGTGTTCGGGTTCCTCGGACCGAACGGAGCGGGAAAGACGACGACCGTGAGGATGCTCTGCTCCCTGATATCGAGGACAAGCGGTGAGGCGCGGATCGGAGGGTACGACGTCGGCGACGACGAGGGCTCGCTCAGGGCCAGGAAGATGATAGGCCTGGTCTCGGACAACGTCGGGCTCTACGAGGTCCTCAGCGCCTACAGGAACCTCGAGATCTACGGGAGGCTCTACGGGGTACCGGAGGCGAGGAGGAGGGAGAACATAGAGAAGCTGCTCACGATGCTCGGGCTGTGGGAGAAGAGGGACGTGGCCGCCGGGACCTTCTCCAAGGGGATGAAGCAGAAGCTGGCCGTGGCCAGGGCCCTGGTCCACGACCCCGAGGTGGTGTTCATGGACGAGCCGACGGCCAACCTCGACCCGGAATCGGCAAAGACAGTCAGAGAGTTCATCCTCGAGCTCAAGAAGGAAAGGAGGACCATATTCCTGAACACCCACAACCTGGACGAAGCCGAGAGGGTCTGCGACAGGATAGCCATACTGAACACCAGGCTGATGGCGACGGGGACCCCGGGAGAACTGGAGAGCATGGTGGGGGGGAAGAAGGTGGTAGTCGAGCTCGCCCGGCCGAGCGAGGCGGTGGTCGCGGCCCTGAACGAGAGATACGCCGGGTTCACCGTGGCCCCGGGTGGGACGAGGCTGACCTTCGCCCCCTCCGACCCCGACGGTCAGATACCTGACGTCGTCGAGGCCGTAGTCAGGGCGGGGGGTCGGGTCAGGTACGCTGGGGTGGAAGGGTCGTCGCTGGAGTCGACGTACCTTCAGCTGGTCAAGGGGGAAGCCAGATGAGGCTCTCCCAGGCGTGGATAGTTGCCACCAAGGAATTCGCCACGTTCTCCAAGAAGAAGAACATAATCTACTCGGTGTTCATCGTCCCCCTGGTCGTTTCGGTCGCTTTCCCCGCGATTATCTGGTACGCCCAGCACCGCGGCCGCGCCGCCATAGCGTCGCCGGCTGAGCTCGTGCTGCTCCTCCCGACGTTCAGCTTCTTCTTTCTGATCCTCGCCGGATTCACCCCGGCGACCATAGCGTCCTACAGCCTGGTGGGCGAGAAGCTCGAGAAGAGCCTGGAGCCCCTTCTGGCGACACCTACCACCGACGGTGAGATACTGTTCGGCAAGTGGCTTGCAGCTTTCGTCCCGCCGATGGGCGCCATCCTCGTCGGCTCGGCGGTCTACATGGGGCTGATGGACGCTTTCACCCATGCTGCCCTGGGATACTACTACTACCCCAACTGGAACGCGGCCGTCCTCCTCTTCCTGGAGGTCCCGCTGGCCGTGGTGATGAGCGTGGAGTGGAACGTCTTCGTCTCGTCACGGGTGAGCGACGTGAGGATTGCGCAGCAGGTCGGGGCGCTGCTGATACTCCCCTTCGCGGGGATCTACGTCGGCGGTGAGATGGGCCTGGTCACCCTGGGGGACGTCAGCACATCCATGTACATCGCTGGGGCCCTGGCCATCATCGACCTGCTCCTCCTGTACGTCGTGGGGGAGACGTTCCAGAGGGATCTGATCCTGACGAAGTGGAAGTAGGGGGTGAAGCGATGAACTGGAGAATGAAGCAGAGGTTCCTGGCGATGGGAGGGATCATCTCGGTCCTCAGCCTCGGGCTGATGGCCGCCAGGGGGGCCGATGCGCCATTGGAAGGGCTGTTCGGCCTGGGGCTGGTCCTGCTGCTGCTGGGCGCGTTGTGGAAGAAGTCCTAGGCCCCGCCCGTGGGCGCATCCCGTTATCCTCGGGGTCGCCCCGACGGCCGTCCCAGCATTCAGGCGGACGAAGGCGCAGGTGGAGCCGAAGGGAACCCGTTTCTAACCCCGGGTCCGACGGACCGACGGTGAGGATCGATGGTCTGGCAGACGCTTGTTGCCCACTTCAGGGACGGGACGTCTGACAGGCTGGACACAGCCGACCCCGACGCCGCTGCCGTCGCCACCACGGCATGGAGGCTCGACCCCCGGACCGTGAAGATAACGAGGCAAGTAGGAGACCTGCCCTTGGAAGTAGTCTACTCGGCCTGAGGCCCCCGGCGGAGGTCGCCCGTCTCCCTCCCTGGCTCACGCTAGGGGATGAGGAAAAGGGGAAAGGATGCGGCGCCCTAGGCCTTCGCCGCTACTTTCTCGACGGCGCCCTTCTGGGTGACCTGCTGGATGATCCCCGCAGCCACCGTAGAGCCGGAGTCGCGGAGCGCGAACCTTCCGAGCTCTGGGTATTCCTTGAAGGTCTCGGCCACGATGGGCCTCAGAGGGGTGATCTTCACGATCGCCGAGTCCCCTGTCTTGAGGGTCTTGGGCTTCTCCTCCGTCGGCTGGCCGGTCCTCGGGTCAATCTTTGCCACAAGCTCGCTGATGGTGGCGGCGGTCTGGCTCGTCGCGAGGTGCATCACTGGGGTGTACCCTGCGGCGATTGCGGTCGGGTGGAAGACCACGATGATCTGAGCCTGGAACTCCTTGGCGATGGTCGGGGGTGCGCTCGGGGGCCCAAGCACTGACCCGCGCTTGAAGTCGCCCTTGGCGACGCCCCTCAGGTTGAAACCGATGTTGTCCCCGGCTGCGGCCTCCTGCATCTGGGTGTGGTGGGTCTCGATGGACTTCACTTCTGCCGTGAGGCCCTCGGGCATGATCATCACGGGGTCGCCGACCCTCATCTTCCCCGTCTCGACGCGGCCCACCGGGACTGTCCCTACCCCGGTGATGGTGTAGACGTCCTGGACCGGAAGGCGGAGCGGCTTGTCGATCGGCTTCGGGGGCTCTACGAACTCGTCCAGCGCCTGGAGGAGGATCGGGCCCTTGTACCATGGCATGTTATCCGAACCCTTCACCAAGTTCTCGCCGGTCCAGCCGGAGACCGGTACGAAGCGTATCTTGGAGACGTTGTACCCGACGGTCTTCAGCAGGTTCTCGATGTCCTGCTTCGCCTCGTTGTAGCGCTGCTCTGAGTACTTTACAGTCTGGTCGTCCATCTTGTTGACGCAGACCACGAGCTGCGAGACGCCGAGGGTCCTGAGGAGGAATGCGTGCTCCCTGGCCTGGCCTCCTGAAGCGAGGGCCGCGTCAGCCTCCCCCTTCTTCGCGGAGACTACGAGGACGGCCGCGTCAGCCTCTGAGGCGCCGGTGATCATGTTCTTGATGAAGTCCTTGTGCCCGGGCGCGTCGATGAGCGTGTAGAAGTACTTCGGAGTCTCGAAGCGCTGGAAGGCGAGGTCGATGGTGACACCGCGCTCCCTTTCGTCTTTCAGCTGGTCAAGCACCCATGCGTACTTGAAAGAGTCGCCCGCTCCGGTCTTCTCCGACTCCTTCGCGAACTCCTCGATCATCCTATTGTCGACGACGCCAAGGTCGAACAGGAAGTGTCCCATGGTAGTGGACTTGCCGTTGTCCACGTGCCCGGTCACTATCAGGTTCAGGTGAGGCTTATCGGCCATACTAAATCAGACCTTACAATAAAATGACCCTGTTTCAGCGTATATAAGCGTAGCGTAGCATGAAACGCGGAGCGGCCTCTCCGGCCCGGTTGGGAAGCACGACGGCAGAGGTTAAACAGCCTCGAAACGGGGAGGGGCACGTTGAGCAACCCAAACGACTGGAACACTGGAGTCATCACGGAGTTCCGAAAGAACCACGGGAAGGTGGGCGGAAACTTCGAAGGCGCGCCGATTCTCCTAATCCACCACACTGGGGCGAAGACCCGCAGGGTGAGGGTCAACCCGGTGATGTACCTCAAGGACGGGGGCCGCTACCTCGTCTTCGCGTCGAAGGGAGGGGCAGAGACCAACCCTGACTGGTACCACAACCTGATCGCCCACCCGGAAGTGGAGATTGAGGTCGGGGACGAGAAGATCAGCGTCCGCGCCAGCGAGGTCAAGGGGGAGGAGAGGGATCGCGTCTACGCCAAGCAGGCCGCTCTTTATCCGCAGTTTGCCGAATACCAGAGGAAGACCAAGCGGAAGATCCCCGTCGTAGAGTTCAAGCCGAGGTAGCCGGCCGCGGCGGGGCTGACGGCGAGGGCAGCCTTGGCGCAGCGCCCAGGGTGGGGCTGGCCCGCGGGGAAAGGAATGGGTCGCATGGCCGGTCAACACACCCCCCCGAGGACGGCGACCACTACGCTTATTCAGAATCGCCCGGGGTTGGAGGCGTGAACAGGGCCATCGACTGCCACATCCACCTCTCGCGGAGGCCCGACGACCTGCTGCGGCGCTATGCCGAGCTCAACGGGCTGAAGTACTCTCTGGACGAGCTCCTGGGGGAGATGCGCGAGAGCGGGGTCGAGCGCGGGCTGCTGCTGAGCCCTCCGATGGAGTCCGGCGGGATCCTGCCCAACGAAGAGGTTCTTGCGCTGTGCCGGGAGAGCCGAGGGATCCTCTCCCCGGTCATCACCGTCGAGCCGACCAGGAGGGAGGCGAAGGCGGCCCTGGGCCTCGCCGAGGAGAACAGGAGCGAGGTGAAGGGGTTCAAGGTGAGGCTCGGATATGTCGACGCGGCCGCGGAGAGCCCGGTCTTCGAAGGCATCTACGACTACGCCGAAGCCCAAGGGCTCCCTGTGATGTTCCACACGGGGGACACCGCGACCAGCGACGGCGACCTGGCCCGGTCCCACCCGCTTACCCTCGACGCGCTGGCCAACAGACGAGAGGAGCTGAAGATAGTCATCTGCCACTTCGGGAACCCTTGGATGGAAGACACCGCGGAGCTGATCTACAAGCACCCCAAGGTCTACGCCGACATCTCGGGGCTGACGACCGGGGGAGGAGCCTATTCAGGGAAGCTCGCGGCCCTCTTGGCAAGGAAGCTCAGCGAGGCTGTGTACTTCGCAGGCGGGGGGGAGAAGGTCCTCTTCGGGACCGACTATCCGGTGACACGGCACCGGCACGCCTTCGAGCTGGTGAGCCTGATGGACGCGGACGAATCTGACAAGGAGCGGATCCTCTGGCGCAACTCGAAGGAGGTCTTCGGGCTCTGAGCGAGGGCTCTGCCGTCATAGTAGAGGTGCCTCAGGCGTCCAGGCACACCATCGAGCCGATTCTTGAAGAGAGCTTCGAGGGGCTTTACCTGAGGCACTCCATGAGGACACTGAAGGAGATAGAGACGGTCAGGGCCGCGATGCTGGCCGGCGCGCCTGTCGGGGCGATAATGGTGAAGAAGCTGGAGCCCGGGGTCGGATACGTCTACTACGTCGCCGTCGCCAGGTCGCACCGGGAGAAGGGGATAGCGGCCATGCTCCTGGAGGACGCCATAGAGAAGTTCAGGTCTGAGGGGATCGAAGACGCCTACGCCAGCGTCGAAGAGGAGAACGTCGCGTCGGGGGGGCTCTTCGCCGCCCAGGGGTTCTCCAAGACGAGCTTCGCGGAAGTGGCGAAGCGGTTTGGTGCGCTGCGTGCGGTGAACATGTACAGGGTGATGATGGTCGTCCCCGGCGAGGCCCTGCTCCACAGGCGCCTCGCGTAGCCAGGCCCAGGGGTGCGGCAGGCTGAAAGCAGCGCGTCGGGGAACGATATAACTACCTCAGAAGCACCCGCGAGGCTGGCCATGGAATCCGACCCCTTGGAAAGGGTGGCTCTCGCTGTAGACGAGAAGGCCCGGAAGATGCAAGAATTCTTCGCGGACATGCTCAGGGTGAACGCTGTCAACCCCAGGATGGGTGGGCCCGGAGAGAGGGAGAGGGCCGCGTTCCTGGAGAAGTTCCTCAAAGAGAACGGTTTCGCGGTTACGCGGGTCGACGTGAAGGACCCCGGCGCCCCCGGAGGGGTGAGGCCCAGCATATCGGCGAAGCTGGGCGGGAGAGACAAAGGCCGCAACCTGTGGTACATCTCGCACATGGACACGGTCCCCGAAGGGAGCAGGGACCTCTGGAAGACTGACCCGTTCGAGCCGGTGGTCAAGGAAGGCAAGATCTTTGCCAGGGGGGCCGAGGACAACGGCCAGTCCCTGGTCGCGTCACTCTACGCGCTGCTCGCTCTCAAGGAGGTAGGCGCCGACCTCCCCTTCAACGTGGGGGTCTGGTTCGTGGCTGACGAAGAGTTCGGGAGCGACTACGGAATCAAGGCGCTGCTGGAGAGGGGGCTGTTCAAGGAGACCGACCTGGTGGTCGTCCCGGACGCTGGGACGCCGACCGGGGGGGACATCGAGATAGCCGAGAAGGGGCTGCTGTGGATGAAGGTGACCACGGAGGGGAAGCAGGTCCACGCCAGCCTCCCGAAGAAGGGGCTCAACGCCCACAGGATCGGGATGAGGCTCGCCCTGGAGCTGGACGACGCCCTCAATGGGAAGTACACGAAGAGGAACGGGCTCTACGACTACCCCGTCTCGTCCTTCGAGCCCACGAAGGTTGAGCCCAACGTGGGGAACATCAACACCATCCCGGGCGTAGACGTCTTCTACTTCGACTGCAGGGTGCTCCCCGAGTACCACCTCGAGGCAGTGGTTCGGGACATGGAAGCGACGGCCCGGCGGGTCGAGAAGAGGTACGGGGCAAAAGTCAGATTCGAGAAGGTGCAGATGGAGGCCGCTGGCCCGGCGACAGACACCGATAGCGAGGTAGCGGCGCTCCTGAAGAGGGCCGTCTCGGCCGTGGCCGGCGTGAAGCCGAGGTTCACCGGGATCGGAGGGCAGACGGTGGGGAACCTCTTCAGGAAGGAAGGGATACCCACCGCCGTGTGGAGCACCATCGACGACGTCCCCCACGAGCCCAACGAGTACTCCAGGCTGGCGAACCTCGTCAACGACGCCAAGGTCTTCGCGTCAGCTCCGCTCCTCGCGAAACAACCCCGAAGGGACTGAGGCCATTCTCGTTCCGCGGCTCCCCGCTGCAGCCCCGGCCCTGACCCGGCCCCCAGCCGGAGCGGCCTCGTCGTTGAGAATGGTGGGTGGGCCGTCGCCAGAGCCATGGCTACTTTGACCCGGTCAGGATCTGCGGCGGCGTGGGATCTCTGCCTGCGCTCTTCCTGCCTGTGCCGAGCGTCGGTGGGCTACTTGCCCTGGCGCGGTTCGTGCTCACCCTCATCGCTGCGAGATGTGTTTCGGAGAACCAGAAGGGCGCCGAGCTATGGAAGGACATGCTGGTCTCGATGGTGACAGCCATTGGTGGCGTTCTGGCCGGGTCCTCCCTGCTGAGCGGCGCCCTCAGGTCCATGCAGCTGAGCGACCTCAACTTCGCTGACTTCGGCCGAAGATTCAACCCATCGACCGTGCCGCCGAGGACTGGATAGGCCTCATCTCCTGGGCGGTAGCTGGCATGGCAGTGACGTGGATTCTCATGACAGAGCCTCCTTCTCCATCAACGCCAATCCGGCGGTTCAGGTGCCGGGGGGGGCTCCTAGCTCATCGGGCCCTCAGCGCGTTGAGGATCACGGCGACGTCGAGGACCTCCTGCAGCATCGCGCCGACGGCCGGCTCGATATAGCCGAGGCTTGCCACCGCCATGAGGGCGAGGCTCCCTCCCATCCCGAAGTAGATGCTCTGCTTGGCTATCCGGAGCATCCTCTGCCCGATGGCCATCCCATCCCCGACCTTTGTGATGTCGTCGACCAGCAGAACCACGTCGGCGGCTTCTGCGGAGATCCCGGTGCCGTGGGCTCCCATCGCCACCCCGACCGTCGCCGTGGCGAGAGCAGGGGCGTCGTTTATCCCGTCACCCACCATGATAGACGGGCCGTACTCGGCAGTCAGCCGCTTCACCTCCTGCACCTTCTGCTCCGGGAGGAGGTCAGCCGCGACCCTCTCGATCCCCGCCTCCCTGGCTATGATTGACGCGTTCGTCCTGTTGTCTCCGGTCAGCATCACCGTGTGCTGGACCCCCATCTCTCTCAGCTTCTGGACGAGGAAGGGGACGCCGGGACGGAGCTGGTCGCTGAAGACGATGACCCCCGCTGGCTCCCCTCCCACGGCGACGAAGGACACCAGGCTCCCCCTCCGCTGGGCGTACCTGAGCGCTGGCGCAGAGAGGGCGCCGAAGGCGCCGCCGAGGCATCCCTCGACGTACGCCTGCGAGCCGACAAGGACGTCCTTCCCTTCGACCACGCCTCTCACCCCCTGGCCCGGGGATTCGCTCACGTCCGTCGCGGGCGATAGGGCCCCCACCCTCTCCCTCCCCGCCTTCACCATTGATACGGCAACTGGATGGGACGACAGCTGCTCCAGGCTCGACGCCAGCCTGAGCAACCCCCCTTCGTCCCCATCGAACGCGACCACGCGGTCTATGACCGGGGACTCATAGGTCAGGGTCCCGGTCTTGTCGAAGATCACCACCTTCCCTCTGCCTATCTGCTCGATGGCCGCCCCGCTCTTGACTATGATGCTCTCCTTGGCGGCCCTGTTGACTCCGCCGATCACGGCGAGGGGGGTGGCGAGGATCAGCGGACAGGGGGTTGCGACTACGAGGACCGCGAGGAACGAGGAGACAGCGCCTGTGAGAAAGAGGGCAAGGACGGCGACTGCCAGGGTGATGGGGGTGAACCAGACGGCGTACCTGTCGGCCAGCCTCTGTATGGGTGGGCGCTCCGACTGGGCCCTTTTCACCAAGTCGACTATCTTGGAGTACTCGCTCTCGCCGCTGACCCGCGAGGCGCGCATCTCGAAGGGGGAGCCGACGTTGACGCTGCCGCTGAGGAGCGTGTCCCCGGCCCGCTTCGGCCTCGATAGGGGCTCCCCGGTGATGGCGGACTCGTCCACGTCGGCTGACCCGTTCTCAACGGCGCCGTCGACGGGGACTAGGTCCCCGGGGCGCACCACCAGGATGTCCCCCACCCTCACGTCCTCGGCCCTCACCTCCTCGATGGCATCTCCCCTCTTGACCCTCGCGGAGCGGGGGGCCCGGGCGATCAGGGCGTCCAAGGAGGAGGACGCCCTCCTGAAGCCATAGTCGTCTATCGCCTCCCCCCCTGTCTGCATCAGGACGATTATCACCCCCGCGAAGGCCTCGCCCGTGGCGATAGCTGTGGCGATGGCCAGCATCGCGACGATGTCGGCGGCGAACCTCCCTCTCGCCATTCCGACCAGGGTCTTGACCACCACAGGCGTCCCTCCGACGACCAGGGCGCCGTACCACACCCACTGGGCGCCCTCGGTGCGGCCGACGAGGAAGGCTGCTCCCCCCACAACGAGGCCTGCGAGAGCGAGCACCGGGAGCGGGTAGGTGCGGACAACTCTTCCCAGGAAGGGCATGGAGGCCGCGGCGGTCATCGAGGAGGCACCCGGCCCCGGAGAATTAAGGCCATGATGCGGTTCTCACCCCTGGGAACGGCCCTGGAGCCGTAGAGCATCGACCCCCGACAGGATTACAACCCAGGGGATGGCCGGGTAGCCGTTCGCCACGTCCACCGCTTCGACCTCCTACTTCATCATAATACTAATCGTCGCCTTCGTCCTGCTGAGGGTCTCCAGGAGGGTCCTTGCGAGCTACAGAGGGGCCAGGTTCAGCATCTCCAGGACCTACGCCTACACAGGGGTCTACGTCCTCATAGGGGTGGGATTCTCCGCCCTCTCCTACACCGAAGGCGTCCCCTACCTCCTCGCCCTCCCGGAGGGGGTCCTCGCGGCCGTGGCCGCCGTCGGGTCCTACCTGTACTCTGACAGGAGGATCACATTCTGGAAGGAAGGGGGAGTGCTCTACTTCAGGGGGGGAGTCGCCATCTACGTGGTCTATCTGGTTGCCCTGGCGGCAAGGCTGGCCCTGGACTCTTTGTTCCTTGGACCCGCAGCCTTCGACGCCGGGACGACCGTGGCGCTGTCGGGAGCTCCCCTCCTCTCTACCATGGCCACGGACCTTCTTCTCACCTTCGGGGTCGGGCTCCTATTGGGGAGGGCGGTCCGTCTGGCTAAGCGCTATGCGAAGATAGCAGCCGGTGTGGAAATCCCGGCCTCCCAGCTTCCGGCCCAGAAGTAGCAGGGGACCGGAGACAGACCGGCGATGAGTAGCGAAATTCGGGGGCGTGAGTCGGGTCGAGCTTCCCGCTCCACGCTCTGTGACCTATCGCTTAGCTCGAAGACAGGTAGCTCCACATGATGACGCCGACGAGCATCACCAGCGAACCGGCGAAGCCCGTAATCAGGGCCCCCGCCATGTCAGCGTTCAACCCGAAGTTCTCGATGAACGAGAGCACCGGGGCTCTGACCAGCCAGGCGAAGAAGCCCAGGGCGTAACCCACGAGCCAGAATCCGAACAGGATGAGTTTTCTTCCCATGCTGTTTCGATGGACCCTATCAAGGCCCGAAGTCGGTAAATCGGGACGGGACAGTATTACTTTACGCCTTTGTTCATTTGTTTACAGCAGAAAGCCCAGCGCCGACAGGGCGTAGACCGTCAGGAAGCTGCTCGCCGCGCCGAGGACGACCAGAACGACCTCTTCGGCGAGGATCTTCCTGTCGTCGTTGTACCTTTCGCTGACGCAGAAGTTCAGAAGACCGCCGAAAAGCGACCCCGGTTCAGGCGGCAATGCGTCTCAGAAAGGGTCGCCCAGGCTAGTTAACGGTTGTGGAGGCTCCGTCCATCGGGCGTTTTGGCGGTCGAGCCGCCGTTCAGCGCAGCGACCCCTTCCACTGCCGAGGGACGCGCTCCGTGTAGACCACCTCCCTGGCGCCGACGAACTCCGAGAGCCGCTCGATGGTCTCGGCTAGCTCCCTCGAGACTTCGCTCCCCGCCGGGGCGCCTTTCTCTGCGTGGACCGAGTTGACGTGGAGCACCCCCTTCCGCTTGTCCAGCCAAGGGTCGATGCGCCCTATCAGGCGGTCGCCCCAGAGGATTGGCAGGACGTAGGTCCCGAACCTACGCTTCTCCTTCGGCAGGAACTGCTCCCTCACGTAGTCGAAGCCGAAGAGCGCCTTCGTCCGGGCGATGCTGCTGACCAGGTTGTCGAAGGGAGGGAGCAGCGCCATGCGGGGTCGCCAGGCGTCGGACACCGCCGAGCCGAGCAGCGGGAGGTCCCTCTCGTGGATGTACCTCGGCCCGTTGCGACCGAGCCCCTCCACGCTGATCCGGCGGATGACGGACTCGCCCTCTAGACTGGCGAGGGTCTTCCGCAGTGTCCTGTAGCGGCCCCGGGGGAAGTAGTAGTTCACCTCGGAAGCCGTTGCCGTGCCGAGGGCCAGGATAGCCCTCTCGGCCGCCCGGCGCTCGTACTCTCCTTCGGCCAGCGGCGCCGTCTTCACCCAGCGGGGGAGGAATCCCCCGGTGAGACCCCAGACGTTCCGGCTCCCCTGGTGCCCGACGACCATCACCTCACCGCTCATGTGGAGGTGGAACATCATCTCCTCGGCGTCGCTCGCGGGCGCCCAGTCCCCCTCGTTCCTCGCTGTCCTGAGGTGCTCTTCGAACTGGCTTACAAGGAGGGGCCCCTTTGAAAGCGCCCTGAGCATCGCCCGCTTCAGCGCCCTGCGCGAGGCGAGGAACTCCGCGGCCTCCGCGCTCTGAGGCTTCCAAGACCCAGCGAGGGAGCCAGGGTAGCGCTTCATCAGAGAGGCGTAGATCGGGTAGTCCTCGGTGAGCACGATCGAAGCGAAGGGGAGCCAGTGCTCGAAGAGCTTCTTCTCGTCCCAGAGGAGCCCCTCGAGGTCTGAGGGCCGGAATCCGCCGAGCCTGGCCCAGATGGAGAGGAGGTGTGAAGGGGCGACCACGGTCACAGGGTCCCACTGGACGTATGCCAGGTCCTTCACCAGGGACAGGATGTCGTCCCGGGTAGCTCTCTTCGGCGACCCGCCGACCAGGCGCTGCTTGATGACGGTAAGGCGCCTTGCAGTCTCGAGGGAGACTGCGATGGCTGCGCCGGTCAAGCGCTGCCTCTCGCCCTTCCCTCAGCTAGGCGGCCCAGCACAGTCAGGGCCCTGAGGGTGATCATCTTGCTCGGCTTTCCTGCGACCTCCAGCGAGAAGGGGACCGCCGCCTGCTTTGGGTGTGCCCTGTTCCAACCCCCCTGCGGGCTGTCGGGGTCCGGGTTGACAGAGTCGAGGAGCCACCTGCCGTCCAGCATTCGCTTCTCCTTCAGGACCGAGACCGCGTAGTCCGTCCTTCTGTCGCCGGTGTAGCCCAGCGCTGTGATGAAGTCGAGGCCGACGAGCAGGTCGTAGTAGTAGTGCACCGGATAGTGGAACCGGTACCAGGGCTCATATCTTTCTCCCTGGCGGTGAAGCTCCCGCTGGAGGAAGAACTCCGCCCCCTTCTCGACGGCTCCCTTCATCCCCCGGGTCCACTTCTGGCGGGGGTAGACCGCGAAGGCGCTGAGTGGCTCCCAGGAGTCCAAGTTCCGCCCCCTCGCCCCGTCCCCGTAGTTGAAGCAGGACCACCCCCCGAGCTCCGACTGGTTCTCCACGAACCATTCGAATGCGCTCCTCACGCCGGGGTGGTCGACGTACCCGAACTTCACCAGTGCCCTGGCGGCGTTGCCTGTGGTGCAGAGGTGACCGCGGTTCGCGCCCCCCTCGCTCGACCCCGCGAAGCCCCCGTCCTTCGCAGCGAGCCGCTCGATCCACAGCCGGCAAGCCTTGTCAACCTTCGGGTCAGCCTTCGTCAGGCCGAGGTCGGAGAGCACCAGGAGCATCCAGTTCGTGGCCGTGTACTTCGGATGATAGAGGCTCCGCCCTTCTTCCCAGAATCCCCCCGGCTTCTGCCTGTCCAGTATCTCCTTCGCCCAGCCCCGGGCGGCGATGGCGGCCCGGGCCGCCCTGGCTTCAGAGCCGCCTTCGGGGACCCCGAGCAGTTCCGTTAGGGCGAGATACCTCACTGCGGGCTGGCTCTCCTCAAGAAGCCAGGCCACCACCGTGTCTTTCTGGCTCATGCCGGAAGCCGCTCTCGAGGATATCTCTTTCGGGCCCGCCCTAGGAGAGAGCCACCAGGTCCTCGGCCGTCTCCCTGGGGTTGGTTATCATCGGCCAGTGCCCGGTCTCGATCTTCTTGTACGGTCCATCCAGATTCCCCCACTTCCCGGCGATGATGTCGTCCACCGGGTCCCCGCCCAGGGTGCAGAAGACATATGATTCCTTGACCCCATCGTAGTTCTCGGACAGGGTTATGGGGTCCTTCGCGAGTCTTATCGGGAAGGGTGTGGCCAAGGACATGAACCACTTCCTCTTCGCGCCGACGACGTCCTTGCCTATGGTGTCTATGGTCAGCTCGGTCAGCGGGATCCCCAGCCCGTCCGGGGTGAGAGAGTGGAACTCTTCCGTCGGGTCGAAGCTCGCCTGAGGGGTCCTGACCCGCTCGGGTCTGGAGGCGTCGAGGTAGATCACTCTCTTCACCCTTTCGTGGACCCTGTCGGAGACCGCCGCAGCTACCTTCCCCGCGAAGCTGTGGCCTACCAGGACGAAGTCGTCTAGCTCATTGTACTTTATGACATTCAGCACGTCGGTTACGGCGGTCTCCATCCCGACGTCCCTGGACATGAGGTGGACCCTTTCCCCCATCCCCGTCAGGGTCACCGGGTAGGCTTCGTGGCCCCCCCTCTGAAGGTAGGCGACTACGTCCTTCCAAGCCCAGGCCCCCAGCCATGCTCCGGGCACCAGCACGTACTTCGTCATGGCGGCAGTTTGCGCCTCCGACTACATAAGCGTCCGGGGGCTTTGTGAACCCCTCTGAGGGGGCTGCGCGAAACTGTCCCGCCCCAAGGCTCCCCGGAGGCGCGATGGGGAGCGCCCGCTGGCGTGTCAACAAAAAGAGACGCAGGAGAGCGTTGATATACCCGACGCGAGCCCCGATTTCGGCAAGGCCCCAACCTTGCCGAGAAGCTTTCTCAGGAAACTCGACGACGCCCAGGACGTGTTCACATTCAGGGACTTCATCCTCCTCCCCGGGAGGAGCGAAGTCGAGCCCAGCGGCATAGACCTCTCGGCGAAGCTGACCAAGAACATAGGGGTGAAGGTCCCGCTGGTCTCGTCCCCCATGGACTCGGTCACGGAGTGGAGGCTCGCCCTCGAGATGGCTAGGCTGGGTGGGGTGGGAGCCATTCATAGGAACATGCCCGTAGAGAGGCAGGTGGAACAGGCGAAGAAGGTGAAGGCGGCCGGAGGGGAGGTCCTGAGCGCGGATGGGAAGGGGAGGCCCCTGGTGGGGGCGTCCGTCTCCCCCCTTGACGCGGAGAGGTGCAAGGCCTTGGACAGGGTCGTCGACTTCCTGGTCGCGGACGTCGCGCACTTCCACACCTCCAAGGTCATGGAGGCGGCAAGGAGGGTCATCCCGGACCTGTCTTCGGACTTCATCGCCGGGAACGTTGGGACGAGCCAGGCGGCCTTCGACATCGTCGACGAGCTCCCGAGGGTCGACGGGTTCAGGGCCGGGATCGGCTCGGGTTCGATCTGCATCACCTCGGAGGTCACCAGGGTGGGGTCTCCGACCCTCTTCGCGGTGGCACAGGTGGCCAGCGCCCTGGAGGAGAGGGGCCTGGACATCCCCATCGTCGCCGACGGAGGGATACGGGGGCCCGGGGACGCGGCCCTCGCCTTCGCAGCCGGCGCTTCGGTGGCCATGCTAGGCTCCATGCTCGCCGGGACCGATGAGTCCCCGAGCGCGCGGGTGACGAAGGGGGGGAAGAGGTACAAGGTCCACAGAGGGATGGCGAGCGCGGCCGCGCGCAAGGTCAGGTTCGCCATCGACAGGTACAGCGTCCCAGCCAAGGGGCTGGACGAAGGGGTGGAGGCATACGTCCCCTACGTCGGGGGGGCGGAGAAGGTCGTGGCCAGGATGGAGAACGGGCTCAGGGCGGCCTTCGGGTACGCCGGGGCGAAGAGCGTGCGCGAGATGTGGACCAAGGCGGCCTTCGGCTCGGTGAGCGCCGTCGGCGCCACGGAGCTCGGGGCGCACTCCATCGAGGTGAAGTGATGGACCAAGACCTGACGGGCGGGATAGCGGTCCTCGACTTCGGGGGGCAGTACGCCCACCTGATCTGCCGGAGGGTCAGGGGCCTGGGGGTGTACGCCGCCCTGCTCCCGCACGGCACCACGCTGGCGGAGCTGGAGAGGGCCGGGGTCTCAGGGGTGATCCTCTCCGGAGGCCCGTCGAGCGTCTACGCCCCCGGCGCCCCCCATGCGGACCCGGAGATCTTCGGCGGCAAGATCCCCATCCTCGGGATCTGCTATGGGTACCAGCTGATGGTGAAGGCTCACGGGGGAGAGGTCGCCGGTGCGGGCAGGAGGGAGTACGGGAGGTCCAGGGTCAGGGTCACCGAGGCCGGGGGGCTGTTCGAAGGGGTGGACGGAGGGGGGCTCGTGGCCTGGATGAGCCACTCCGACTCGGCGACGAAGATCCCGCCGTCGATGGAGGTCCTCGCCGCGTCCGATGGGTCCCCCTACGCGGCCGTGAGGCTTTCAGGCGGGGAACAGTATGGGGTCCAGTTCCACCCCGAGGTCTCCCACACCGAGAAGGGAGAGAGGCTCCTCTCCAACTTCGTCCTTGGGGTCTGCGGGGCCGAGCGGAAGTGGAGCATGCGGGGCTTCCTCCAAAGGTCGGTGGAGGAGCTCTCGAAGCTCGACGGGACCGTCCTCTGCGCGGTATCAGGCGGCGTAGACTCCTCGGTGGTGGCGGCGATCCTGTCGAAGGCCGTCGGCGCCAGGCTCAGGTGCGTCTTCATCGACACCGGCCTCCTCAGAGAGGGGGAGAAGGAGAAGGTCCAGGGGGTCCTCGGAAGGGACCTCGGGCTTCGCGTGACATTCATCGACGCCTCGGATAGGTTCCTCGGGGCCCTGGAGGGGGTGGCCGACCCCGAGGAGAAGAGGAGGGCGGTGGGGAAGACCTTCGCGGACGTCTTCGAGGAGTTCGCGCGTGAGGAGGGACCCTTCGTCCACCTCGCACAGGGGACGCTGTACCCGGACGTGATAGAGAGCGGCAGGTCCACGGGGCCCGCCGCGGTGATCAAGACCCACCACAACGTCGGAGGGCTCCCCCCGGGGCTCTCGATGCGGACGGTCGAGCCGCTCCGGGAGCTGTACAAGGACGAGGTCAGGGAGCTCGGGGGGCTCCTCGGACTCCCGGAGTCGGCCCTGAAGAGGCACCCGTTCCCAGGGCCGGGGCTCGCGGTGAGGGTCCTTGGGGAGGTGACCGCGGAGAAGCTCGGCGTCTGCAGGGGGGCGAGCAGGATAGTGGAGGAGGTTCTGGAGGAGGACGGGGCATACTCCGAGGCCTGGCAGGCCTTCGCCTACGTGGGGGACGACAAGGTCACGGGGGTCTTGGGGGACGAGAGGAGGTACGGGTTCCAGGTGGTGGTCAAGGTCGTGGAGTCAGTCGACGGGATGACGGCGGATTGGAGCAGGCTCGACCTCGGGACATTGGAGAAGATCTCGACCAGGATCACCAACGAGGTGCAGGGAGTTGTGGCGGTCGCCTACAACCTCTCGTCAAAGCCCCCGGCCACCATCGAGCCCCAGTGAGAGCATGGCCAACAGGGGACCCAGGATGAAGCTGGCCGAGCTGCACGTCCACCTCGGCGGTTCGGTGGACCCAGCGGTGATGTGGGAGATCGCCCACGCCCAGGGGATCAGGCTCCCCACCAAGGACTACTGGAGGTTCGTCGACATGGTCACGGTGGACGGGTCGAAGGGGAAGACGTTCGAGGAGTACCTGGCGCTCTTCCACTGGACGGAGCTCATCCAGTCGAGCCCCCTCGCCATCGAGAGGTCTGTGTACCAGACCATCGCCGGGGCCTACAGGAAGAACAACATCACCCTCCTCGAGCTCCGGTTCAACCCCATGAAGAGGAACAGGGGAGGGGAGCAGGACCTGGACCAGATCATGATGGCTGCCGTGAGGGGACTGGACAGGGCGTCCCTGGAGTATCCGGTAAGGACCGGTCTGATCGTCTGCCTGGACAGGACCTTCGACCGGAGGCTGAACGAGATACTCGTGGACAAAGCGATCCTATTCTCCAACAGAGGGGTCGTAGGGATCGACATAGCCGGGCCCGCCAGCAAGGGGTTCAGGTATGCGGACTACGCCGCGACCTTCAGCCGGGCGAGGCGGGAGGGTCTCGGCCTCACGGTCCACGCCGGGGAGGACGAAGGGCACGAGTCGGTGCGCGAGGTCCTCGAGCGCCTGGAGCCTGACAGGGTGGGCCACGGGGTGAGGGCCACCGAGGACGAAGGGACCATGGACATGCTCGTGCGGAGCGGCGCCGTCCTCGAGGTCTGCCCGACGTCGAACCTCAGCACCGGGGTGCTGGGCGGGATGGGCGAGTTGAAGCGCGTCTTCAGGACGCTGAAGTCCCACGGGGCGAAGTTCACAATCAACACCGACGGACCGGAGATGCTGAAGACCAACCTCCGCAAGGAGATGGACTTCCTTGTGAGGAACGGGATCCTCTCCCCCGCCGAGGCCCAGGAGGCCAACAGGGTGGCGTTCGAGGCCTCCTTCGTCAAGGGCTGACAAACGCAAAGGTTTGAAAGGAGACCCCACCGGGCGTGTCGAAGTTGGAGCCAGCGGAGAAGGAGGTCGCGGTCGGGGAGTACAAGGTCAACTACGCTTCTTTGGGGAACGGCGAGCCTCTCATCCTGCTTCACGGGAGCGAGTCGAAGGAGAGCTGGAGGGTGTGGGAGCCCCTGCTCCCTCTCGGGGACACCTACAGGGTCATCGCGCCGGACCTGCTGGGCTACGGGCGCTCCTCGAAGCCCCTGGAGACCCCCGACCACAGGTCCCAGGCGCACATGCTCAAGGACCTGGCGGACAGGCTGGGGGTGCAGCGGACGGCCATGCTCGGAGGGGGCTGGGGGGGCCAGGTAGCCATCGAGTTCGCGCTGGAGTGGCCCGACAGCGTCAGCTCCCTGGTTCTGGTAGCCAGCGCCTATGACACCGAGCAGCTCCCCAGGCTGAAGAAGCTGAGGAAGCCGACCCTGATAATCTACGCCGAAGACGACATGGTCACCCAGCTGAAGGCGGGGTATCTCCTGAGGGACGCCATTGGCACCTCGAGGCTGGAGGTCCTGGAGCCGGTGGCCAGGGACCCCAGATACGACTTCCGCATGTCCCACAGGCTCCAGAAGTTCAGGGGCCCGCAGGTGCTGCAGCTGGCCAGGTCCTTCCTCTCCAGGCCCTCGGCCATGGTCGCGGAGCCCCCCGAGCTGGAGAACGAGCTCCGCGGGCAGGCGCTGAGGAAGGAAGACGAGAAGGACGGGGCCATCTGGAAGAAGAGCTAGCCAGCTCCGCCCCATCCAAGGAAACCACGCCGGCCACCAGAACCCTTTTGTGAGCAGCCCCGGGACAACCCCCGCTGCTCCTCCCTTGCCTCTCACCTCGAAGCCCCTCGCCCCGGGCACCTGGCCCGCCTTCGCCCGCCTCGTGGAGAAGCACAACGGGATATTCGGGGGGTGCTGGTGCATCTCCTTTCACCTTGAGCAGGGGGAGAAGAGGCACGGCGCCAGCGCCTACAGGGAGATGAAGAGGGCCCTGGTCAGCCAGGGTCGTGCCCATGCCGCCCTCGTCTTCGACGGTCCCGACGCCGTGGGGTGGTGCCAATACGGCCCGACCGCGGAGCTTCCTAACATCAGGAGCAGGAAGGCCTACGAGAAGGGGCTGGGGGAGCTCCCCGACTGGCGCATCACCTGCTTTTTCATCGACCGCGAGCGCCGGGGGGAAGGGGTGGCGACCTTCGCCATGGGCGAGGCGCTGAAGGAGATCGCAAGGCTCGGGGGTGGGAGCGTCGAGGCCTATCCCGAAGACTACTCTGGGCAGAAGATATCGAGCTCGTTCCTTTGCAGTGGGACCCTCGGGATGTTCGAGGCGGCAGGTTTCGTGAAGGCCAGGAAGATCGCGATGCACCGCTGGGTCGTGACCAAGCGAATCCTCCCTGACCGGGGGGCAAGGCCCTTGGCTGAATCTCGGCGGCTCTCCCAGCCTGCGTCGCGCGGAGAGCCTACCTCGAAGCCATCGCCACGCGTTCCTGCTCGTTCTTCTTCTTGACCGCGTAGCTGTTGGCGTCTCCGGCCGCCGCCTGGATTATCTCGTCTGCCAGGACCTCCTCCACTGTCTTTGGAGAGTTGAACGCCGACTCCCTCACTCCCTCGGAGATGAACCTCAGGGCAAGGTCGACCCTCCTGACCGGGGATATGTCCACCGACTGGTGATAGACCACGCCGCCGTAGCTGAGCCTCGTGGTGTCCTCGTTGGGGGAGGCGTTCTCTATGGCCTTCACCAGCTGCTGCACGGGGTTCTGCCCGGTCCTGAGCTCTATTATGGAGAGGGAGGTCTTCACGACGTTCATCGCCTTCTGCTTCTTCCCGCCCATCCTCCCGGTGTTCTTGGCGTACTTCTTGCCGAAGTGCATCATCTCGTTGACGAGCCTCTCGACTATGTTGATCCTGGTCTTCCCGAACTTCTTGTGCTCGTGCCTCCCCCCGGAGTGCGGGATGAGGATCGGCCTCACGTTGATCACCGTCTGGAGCCCAGGGTCGTTTATCTTCACCCCGGTCAGGTCCCACTTCTCCCAGAGGAGGAGGTTGGGGTACTCGAGCGCCTGCTTGCTCACGCCTATCTCCTCGGCTTCTCCTTCCGCCCGTAGACCAGCTCGTTCAGCGAAACGCCGTTGACCTTGAACACCGTCCAGCGGACCCCGGGGATGTCCCCCATGGCCCTCTTCATCGACCCGCCGATCCCCTGCAGCACGACCTCGTCGTGCTCGTCTACGAAGTTCAGGGCCCCGTCACCGGGGAGGAAGGCGGTCACCTGCTTCCCGTTCTTGACTATCTGGCACCGGATGCACTTTCTGATGGCAGAGTTGGGCTGCTTCGACTCTATCCCCACCTTCTCGAGGACGATGCCCCTGGCCTGGGGGGCGCCTTCGAGGGGGTCCGCCTTGTAGTCGAGCCCCAGCTTCCGTCTCTTGTACCACTTGTTGGACCAGCGGAACCTTTGGCGTTTGAGCGAGATCTGCCTCGCTGCGAACTCCCCGCGTGGTGAACCGGACATGCTTCAGACGCCGCCTTCTCCCACTGTATATAGAGCTTTCAAAGGAGTTCGGACGTTATCTGCAGATTGCCCACTTCGAAGTAACGCCTGGCGAGGAGCCTCACCTTCTCTGCGTTCTTCCCCCCGAGCCCGAGGACGGCCCCCTTCTTCCGGGAGTCTACAACCACAACGACCGCCTTCGTCCCGTCCAGCATCTCGCTGATGCGCACCTCCTGGACGAACTTCGTCCCCAGGGTGTTCCTGACCAGCCCCTCCACGTCGTCCGCCCACTCCACGACCTCCACCGGCCTCCTCACCGCCCGCTCTATCTTCTTCACAGATGCCCCCTCCTTGCCTATGGCGAGACCCATCTGCCCCTGGGCTATCACGAAGATGACCCTGTCTCTCTTATCGTCGATGACGCAGTCCCTGGCTGTGGCACCCGTCATCTCCTGGAACATGGACATCAGGGAGAGCTCGTCGGAGGAGAGCTTGATCTCTGGCACCTGCAGGATCACCGCATCAGCTGCTTGACGTCGGTGTCGCTCACGTTCCTGAGCGCCATGGCCGAGACCTTGTAGGGCCTCCCCACCAGCCGCGCCAGCTCCGCTGACGTCTGTGTCAGTTCGACGATCGGAACCCCGTTCTTCTTCGCCTCCTCCCTGAGCTTGTCGCCCAGGCCGGTAGGGATGGACCGCGTGATGAGGATCCCCTTGCTCCCCTTCACCGCCGCGATGCTCTCCTTGGCGCCGAGGGCGGTCTTGCCGGCCTTCATGGCGTCCTTTATCACCTTGGAGAGTTGAGCGCTGTCCACCATCTCTATCAGCTCATGTAGAGGTCGATCATCCCGGTCCCCACGGGTATCGGGAGCCCGACGATGACGTTCTCGGTGACCCCCTTCAGGTCTTCCACCTCGCCCTTCACCGCAGCCTCGGCGAGGGTCGGGACGGTGATCTCGAAGGCAGCCCTGGCGAGGACGCTGCTCTTGGTCCCTGCGATGCCGTGCCTGCCTATCTGCTGGATGTAGCCCTTGGACGTCATCAGGTCGGCCACCAGGAAGATGTGGCGGATGTCGACCTCGAGCCCCTGCTCGTCCAGGGTGCTCATCAGCTCCCTGACGAGGGTAGCGCGGGCAGCCTCTATCCCAAGGACCTGGGCGACCTCGTGGACGTTGTTGGTGTAGACTTTGGCCTGGTCGACCCCC
Source organism: archaeon (assembly GCA_021788415.1). The sequence goes on along the minus strand of JAJYKR010000001.1, from coordinate 331,307 downwards.
TGGACCTGCACCACCTTGCCGAGGTTCGAGCCCGACGTCTGGATGAACCACTCCTCCCCCTCCTTCACCACGGTGACCCTGGTGATCCCCGGGATCCCCTTCAGCTTCATGTTGAGGATCTTGTTCCTGAGGGTGAACAGGGCCGAAAGGTCGGCCTCCGGCATGCTGACGTGGATGATGTTCGGGTTCCGCTTGTCCTGCTGGACCTTCCTCTTCCCGGTCTCGATCACCTTCGCGATCTCCTCGGGGTTGGTGTCCCTGTCGGCCATCATCTCGGGGTTGAGGTGAAGCTTGATCCCTTCGGTGGGGTCGACCTCGCTGAAGGCGACGACGTTCCCTACCTTGGTGAAGAGTATCTCCTTCGCCACCTTGACCGCCTTCTCGTTCTGGGCGGCGTACTCCTTGGTGAGGTAGATGTCCATGGAAGGCTTCGCCGGTATCTTCCTGGCGTCCACCAGCTCCATCAGCCTCGGGAGCCCCAGGGTGACGTCCCTCTCGCGGACCCCTGCGAAGTGGAAGGTCCTGAGGGTCATCTGGGTCCCCGGCTCCCCTATGGACTGGGCGGCGACGATGCCGGACGCCTCGCCCGGCTCCACCCTCGAGTAGTCGAGGGCCTCGGCCACCTTCTCCATCGTCTCCTTGAGCCCGTCCTCGGTCAGGTGAGAGTTCCCGAGCTTGTCGTTCAGCTCCTTGAGCAGCCTCTCGTTGAGCAGCGGCTGGTACTTCTTCAGGAGCTTCCCCAGCTCCGCTTCGTCCACCTTCGCCTTGGACTTGTAGGAGAGCTCCTCCGTCTCGACCAGCCGATCTAGGTTGATGGGCCGGCCGTGGTCGCTCTTGGCTGGGTCGACGCCGTCCTCGCCGTAGAGGAACTGGATGATGTGTCCGTGGGGGTCCCTCACCGTGAGGTCGTACTCCACCTTCAGGTGCTCCAGGGCGTTGACCAGCCTCCTCTGCATGTAGCCGCTCTGCTGGGTCCTGACAGCCGTGTCCACCAGCCCTTCGCGGCCGCCCATGGCGTGGAAGAAGAATTCAGTCGGCGACAGGCCGTCCCTGTAGTTGCTCTTCACGAACCCCTTCGCGGTCGGCGAAGGGTCGTTCCAGGCGAAGTGGCTTAGGGCCCTCCCTCTCAGGCCGTGGCTGATCCTCTTGCCGCGGACGGACTGCTGCCCGAGGGCCGCGGTCATCTGCCCGACGTTGAGGCTCGAACCCCTTGCCCCCGTCCTGGCCATTATCATCCCGGAGTTCTCGGCGGGGAACGCCCTGTCGGCGATCCTTCCGGCCCTGTCCCTCGCCTTCGCTAGCTCGTTGACTATGTAGGCCTCGAGAGTGTCCTCGGCCGAGAGCCCCCTGGTGAGCTGCAGCGAGCCAGTCTTGTACTTCTTCTGGAGGTCCGTGACGCTCGAGTAGGCCTCGTCGAGGGCGTCGGTGATCCCCTTCTTCGCCTCGGCCGGGAGCTCGAGCTCGTTGAACCCGTAGGTGAAGCCCCTCCGCGTGAGGAAGGTCTTGAGCACCTTGAGTATAGAGTTGAGGAAGTTGCGCGCGTCCTCGTTGCCGTAGTCCTTGGCTATCCTGTGCAGCAGGGAGTCCGGCTCCTCGGCCCCTATGACCGCCTTGTCCACCACGCCGGAGATCAGCTCCCCGTCGCGTATCACGACGTCGTTGGTGGCCCCGGTCCTCTGGGCCTTCGCCCACTTCGAGGTGAGGACGTAGTTCATCCCCTTGGGGAGGAAGAGAGAGAACAGCTGCTTGCCGGTATACATGGGGTGGGGTCCCTTCACCGCCGGCTCTGGGAGGTCCCCGACGAAGTCACCCACCAGGGCGAGGTTCGAGAATTCGCCCGGGGTCAGCAGCGCCTCGTCCCTCGTGAGCATGAACGCGCCGGTGATGAAGTCCCTGATCCCCCCTATGATCGGGCCCCCGTACCTGGGCGAGAGTATCTGGTCCTGCACCCTCATGAGCATGAGGGCCTCTGACCTGGACTCCTCGCTCTGGGGGACGTGGAGGTTCATCTCGTCCCCGTCGAAGTCAGCGTTGTACGGCGGGCAGACGGACGGGTGGAGCCTGAAGGTCCTGAACGGGAGGACGCGCACGAAGTGCGCCATCACGGACATCCTGTGAAGCGACGGCTGCCTGTTGAAGAGTACGACGTCCCCGTCCATCAGGTGCCTCTCCACTATGTATCCGGGGACCAGGGAGTCGGCCAGAGCCTTCCTGTCGCTGGCGAAGTCCAGCCTGATCTTCACGCCGTCGGGCCTGATGACGTAGTTTGCCCCGGGGTGTTCGAACGGCCCCCTGTTCACCAGCTCCTTCAGGTGCTCGATGTTGAACGGGGAGACCTTCTCGGGTATCGTGAGCTTCTTCGCTACCTCATAGGGGACGCCCACCTCGCCTATGTCTAGGCTGGGGTCTGGGCTGATCACCGTGCGGCTGGAGAAGTCGACCCTCTTCCCTGAGAGCGACCCCCTGAACCTTCCCTCCTTCCCCTTCAGCCTCTGGCTGAGGGTCTTCAGGGGCCTCCCCGACCTGTGGTGGGCCTGCGGGATCCCTGACACCTCGTTGTCGAAGTATGTGGTGACGTGGTAGTGGAGCAGGTCGACCAGGTCCTGGACGATGAGGTGCGGCGTCCCTGACTCCTTGGACTCGCGCACCCTCTGGTTGACCCTGAGGATGTCGACCACCTTGTGGGTGAGATCGTCCTCCGACCTGATGCCGGATTCGAGGGTGATGGAGGGGCGGACGGTGAGGGGCGGCACCTGGAGGACCTGGAGGACGAACCACTCAGGCCTGGCCGCCTTGGAGTTGAACCCGAGGAGCCCGAGGTCCTCGTTGTTGATCCTCTCGAGGCGCTCCCGGATCGCCACCGGCAGGAGCCGGGTCGCCCCACCCTCCTCTGTGATCTCGTGGAAGATGGTGGGCTTTGTGAATTCGATCTGGTACTGCTGCTTCCCGCAGTGTGGGCACAGCTTGACCTTCTTCGCCTTCGTCACGATCTCCTTTGCGACCCCCTCCACCAGCGACGGGGTGAAGTCGGTCTGGCTGGTCAGCTTCGTCCTGTAGGCGTCGAGCTCCTGCTGAGGGAGGAGTATCCTTCCGCAGGACCTGCACGTCGTCTGGACCAGCCGGTTGATCTCGTCCACGAAAGCGATGTGGAGCACTGGCTCCGCCAGCTCGATGTGGCCGAAGTGCCCGGGGCACCTCCCCGCGGTGCTGCCGCAGGTGCCGCACTTCTGTCCCGGCTCCAGGGTCCCGAGCCTGCTGTCCATGAGGCCCCCCTGGACGGGCATCCCGTCCTCGTCGTAGGTCTCCGGCTGGGTAATCTCGGCGACGGAGTACTTCCTGATCTCCGCTGGCGAGAAGACCGCGAAGTTGATCCCGCCTATCGTCTTGAGAGCCTGTTCCATTGACATATCTCTATACCTTGTCCTTCAGCTGGAGCCTCGGCGCGATGTTCAGGCTCATCATCTCCTGGAGCAGCAGCTTGAACGCGTAGGCGACCACCACGGTGGATATCTTCGCCTGGTCGCCGTCTATCTTGCAGGTGTACTTCCTCTGCTTGGCGTCGTAGTAGGCGATCAGGCCGCACTTCTCGCACACGTAGATCTCGGTCTTGTCGGCCTCGTCCAGCAGCCTGTCCTTGAGGACCATGGAGGCGCCGTAGGCGATGAGGCAGTCCCTCTCCATCTCCCCGAACCTGAGCCCTCCGCCCCGAGCCCTCCCTTCGGTGGGCTGCTTGGTGAGCATCTGCACCTGGCCCCTGGCCCTGGCGTGTATCTTGTCTGCGACCATGTGGTGGAGCTTCTGGTAGTAGACCACCCCGACGAAGACGTCGGCCGCGAACTTCTTCCCCGTCTTCCCGTCGTACATTACCTCCCTCCCCGTGGGCTCGAAGCCCTTGCCCCTGAGGACCTTCTCCATCTCGTCGATGCTCTCCCCGGCGAAGGCTGAACCGTCGACAGGCGAACCGCGGAAGGCAGCGGCCTTCCCCGCTATCGATTCGATGAACTGGCCAACGGTCATTCTGGACGGGAAGGCGTGGGGGTTGATTATCACGTCCGGGACGATCCCTTCGGCTGTGTAGGGCATGTCCTCCTGGGGGACCACCAGCCCGATGACCCCCTTCTGGCCGTGCCTGGAGGCGAACTTGTCGCCTATCTCAGGGACCCTCATGTCCCTGACCCTCACCTTGAACATCTTGCCTCCTTCGACGTTCTCGGTCATGAAAATGGAGTCGACCACCCCGGCCTCGGACGGCCGGACGGCGACGGAAGTGTCCCGCCTGTAGGGCCCCTTGATCTCGAACTCCTTGTACTCTTCCATGAACCTCGGAGGGCTGGTCCTGCCTATCACCACGTCCCCGCCGGTCACCTGCGACTCGTGGGCGACGATCCCGTCTCCCTCGAGGAGGCGGTAAAACTTCTCGCCCCTGTACCCGCGGATGTTGGAGTCGGCGGCCGGGACCTCGAAGGTGTCGCGCATCCCGCCGAGGTACTGCTTCGCCTCGCCTTCGTAGAGCCTGTAGAAGAACGACCGGGCCATCCCCCTCTCGACGCTGGACCTGTTGAAGATGATCGCGTCCTCTATGTTGTACCCCTCGAAGGAGAGGACAGCCACCACGCAGTTCGTCCCCAGCGGGCGCTCGTCTATCTTCAGCAGGTCGAGCGTCCGAGTGCGGACCACCGGCGCCTGGGGGCTCACCAGCAGGTGCTGGCGCACGTGTGGAGATATCGGATAAGTCGGGGAGCTGAAGCCGAGGCTCTGCTTCGCCATCGCCGACTCGTAGGTGTTCCTCGGGGACTGGTTGTGCTCAGGGTACGGTATGATGGACGCCGCGATGCCGAACATCGCCGCGGGGAAGAGCTCCATGTGGCTGTTCTTGGTGGAGACGTCATCGGCGCCCATGGACACCAGGCAGTTCTCCTCCTCGTTGGCGTCTATCAGCTCGATGACTCCCTGGTCTACCAGGTCCCTCCATGAAGTCTGGCCCGTGCTGACCTTGTCGATGACCTCGGGGTTTAGCAGAGGGCGGCCACTTTCCACCACGACCAGCGGCCTCAGGACCCTGCCGGAGCTGAGGCTGATGTAGACGCGGGGGTAGGCGTTCTCGTTCACCGGGATGACGTGGAGGACGCTGGCGCCGGGGTTGATCTGGCCCTCGCGCCTCAGCTTCCGGAACGCCTTCGCCAGCCGCTCGCCGTCGTCGACGTATCCCAGGAACCTCCCGTCCATGAATATCCTGCACCCCTCCACCTGCAGCTTCTGGTCGGCGTCGCGGATCTGTTTGGCGCCAAGCTCCCAGAGCTTCTCCTCTACCTCCTGCGACGGGACGCTGACCGATATGATGGCGGACAGCGCGAGGTTCTTCACCAGGCCGCAGTTGACGCCCTCAGGGGTCTCAGACGGGCAAATCCTGCCGAAGTGCGTCGCGTGCAGGTCCCTGGCCTCGAAGTTCGGCTGGCTCCTGCTGAGCGGAGACTGGACCCGCCTCAGGTGGCTCAGCGTGCTGAGGTAGTTGGTCCTGTCGAGGAGCTGGGTGACTCCGACCTTCCCCCTCCCCCAGTTCCCGGTGGCGATGGCGTTGTTGAGCTTGTCAGTGATTATCCCTGTCCTGATGGCTGCGCCGACGACGTTCCCTCCCCGCTTCTGGCCCGTCCTTTCGAGCTGATACTTCATGTCCCTCACCAGGTTGCGGAAGGCTGTCCTGAAGAGGTCGGCCAGCATCTGGCCTGCGAACTTTATCACCTTGTTCCCGTAGTGGTCCTTGTCGTCCGCCTCGATCCAGCCCAGCCTCAGCTCTAGCAGCTTGCATGCGGCCTCGCCCATGAACATCGACTTGTCGAAGCGCTTGTCCTCGGTCTTGCCCAGGTGAGGCAGCAGCCCCCAGTCCAGCATGGACAGGGCCCTCTTGACCCTGAACTCCTCGAGCATGCCGTGGGCGACCCTGTTCCCGATGAAGACCAGGGCGTCCTTCTCCGTGGGCGCTTCGCTCGCCTTGTCGAAGGAGACCTCGAGGAGGTCCTGGATCTCGGGCTTCGGGGAGACGGCGTCGGCGATGCTCTTGTCCGACTTTATCCCGAGGGCGCGCATGACGATCACATAGGGAAGGTCGACAGGGCAACTGGGGACCTTGACGTTGATGGCGCCGTCCTGCTTGAGGGTCAACTCCAGCTTCGACCTGTACCCCACGACCGACGAATATACCCGGGACTTGTAGGTGGTGGCACCGGCGAGCTTCTCAGCGTCGACGAGTATCTTGTTGGGGGAGAGGTCTTCGAGACCGACTATCACCCTCTCCGCGCCGTGTATGATGAAGTAGCCTCCGGGGTCGTTGGGGTCTTCGCCTGAATCTATGAGTTGGTCCCTCGAGCGGTTCGAGAGCTGGCAGAGCTCGCTCTTCACCATCACCGGGAGGTCCCCGATGTGCTGGCGTGTGGTGTCGCGCGGGAGCCCTTCCTCTTCGATGGTCATTTCGAGGAGGATAGGCGCCGAATAGGTCAGGTTCCGCAGCCTCGACTCCATCGGGAGGATGCTGCTGACTGAGCCGTCTATCTCTACGACCCGGGGGGACCCCAGGGTCACCCTGCCGAACTTTATCTTGTATGGAGTGCTTACAGTCTCTATTTCGACCTCGCCGATCTCGTCGACGATGTTCTGCAGGCCCCTGGTCACGAACTCGTTGTAGCTGTTAAGGTGCTGCCGCGCTACCCCCTCCCTCTGGAGCAGGTCGCTCAGGATTACCCAGGCGTTGTTTGCGATCTGTTTGCTCAATCTCTATCCCTCCACCACGTACCGGTAGTACACGCTGGTGCCGGCCGTCTCGCTGGTCCTCGTGATCCTTACGAAGTCTCCGGGCTTCGCGCCGATCTCCTTCGCTATCGAATCCGTCGACTGGATGTATGGGAACTGCGAAGGCGAGGCGCTGGACCTGGCGACCACCTGGGCGGCCTCCTCCTTGGTAAGAAGCTCATGCTTTGGGATCAGGAAGTGCGTGCTGACCTTGAAGGCTGGGACCTCGTCCTCGACCTTCTTCCTCTTGACGGTCTTCTTGGTCGCTGTCTTCGGCGCTGCTATGCCGGTTTACCTCCATTGATAATACGGACTACCTCACTCGAACAATACACGGAACAGGGCCCCTTGGGGGCCGATTTTGAACGCGTATTTAGATTTTGCGAAGCCAAAGCTGGAGCAGGTCTTAGCCATAACCAAGGGTGCGGCGGCCGGATGTCAAGAGCCCTCTCCCGGTCTCTCTGGCAATTCGGAGCAAGAATGGCACGCCTAAGCCGTTGAACCGGCGTATTCTGCCCTTTTCAGGCGGAAAAACGCCGGAATAGCGCCCTGCTTGGAAGGGTGCGGGTCAGGCTCTCACTCGTTCGGGCTCGTAGACCGGGGTGCCCTCCTCGGCCCTCCGGACGACCTTCGAGAACTCGCCGTAGAGCTTCCTCGTCACCCCGCCGACGCCACCGGTCCCGATGTCCACCCCGCCGACGGAGCCGACCGCCAGGACCTCGGACTTCGTCCCCACTAGGAAGACCTCGTCTGCGGTGCTGAGTTCGAACGGGGTGATGTCCCTCTCCGCGACCTCCAGCCCGAGGTCGGAGCAGAGCGAGATGACGCGCCTCCTGGTGATGCCGTGGAGGATCCCCGCCCCCGAGGATGGGGTAGACAGCTTCCCGTCCTTGACAATGAAGATGTTGCTGACGCTCGCCTCGGATACGAACCCCCTGTGGTCGAGCATGATGGCGTCGTCCGCCCCGGCGCTGCTGGCCTCCATCTTCGCGAGGATGCTGTTCATGTAGTTTAGAGACTTTATCTCGTGTGAGGTGGCGTCGACGGCGTCCCTCCTGTAGGACGAGAATATCATCCTGACAACCCTCGGTTCCCTCGGCCCCAGGGAGCTGGCCATGGGCTCGGCGATGATGAAGACAGTGGGGCTTTTGCAGAGGGCGGGGTCGACGCCCAGGTCGCCTGCGCCCCTGGTCACGACGAGCCTGATGTACGCATCCCTCAAGTCGTTCTTCCTCATCGTCTCCAGGACCGCCGCGGTCATCTCGCGTTCGTCGATGGGCATCTTGAGCCGGATGACCTTTGCAGAGTCGTAGAGCCGGCTGATGTGGTCGGCGAGCCTGAATACGCTCCCGTTGTACGCCCTTATCCCTTCGAAGACGCCGTCTCCGTAGAGGAGCCCGTGGTCGAAGACTGAGACGACCGCCTTCGACTTCTCGACGAACCTGCCGTCGACGTAGACCAGCGGCTCCTTGACCATTGGGAGACGACCGCCCCGGGGACGTTAAAACGATTTTGTCAATGTACGGATTTGGGGAGACGCCCGAAGACGTATGGGAGGACGCCGCCAGACCGAAGGTACTCCATCTCTATCGCGTTGTCCACCCTGACCAGGGCCCTGAACCTCTTCTCCCCCGCCGGCCCCTTGGCGGTCACCTCGACCGTGGCCTTGGGGGATTCCATCCCCTCGACGCCGACGATGTCTATGGTCTCCTCGCCGGTGAGCCCGAGCTGCCTGACCCCCTCCCCGTCCTTGAACTGGAGGGGGATGACGCCCATGGCGACCAGGTTGCTCCGGTGGATCCGCTCAAAGCTCTCCGCGATGACCGCCCTGACGCCCAACAGCTTCGGAGCCTTGGCCGCCCAGTCCCGTGAGCTCCCGGCCCCGTACTGCTTCCCCGCAAGGACAACGAGCGGGGTCTTCTCCTCGGCGTACTTCGCGGCCGCGTCGAAGATGCTCATCACCTCCCCGTCTGGCAGGTGGGACGTGTAGCCGCCCTCCTTCCCTTTCGCCAGGGCATTGTGGAGCCTGATGTTGCTGAAGGCGCCCCGGACGAGGACCTCGTGGTTCCCCCTCCTGCTACCGTAGGTCGACATCATGAGAAGGTCTACCCCGCGCTCCGTGAGGTAGGCGCCGGCTGGGCTGTCTACCGGGATTGTGCCGGCGGGGGAGATGTGGTCGGTGGTCACCTTGTCTTCGAACACCGCCAGGACCCTCGCACCCTTGACGTCGTGCTTCGCCGAGACAGACTGGCCGGGCTGAAGCCACGGAGGCTGCCTGATGTAAGTCGAACCGGCGTCCCAGCCGTAGACGTCCCCCGACGACGACCCGAGCTCCTCCCACCTCTCATCCCCCTCCATGGCGTCCGCGTAGCGCCTCGCGTAGAGGCCGGGCTCGAGGCATTTCTCGACGGTGCCCTTGACCTCGCTCATGGAGGGCCAGAGGTCCCTCAGGAAGACGGGGCGTCCGTCCTTTCCGGTACCGAGGGGAGTCGACGAGAAGTCGATGTCGATCCTCCCCGCGAGGGCGTATGCGACCACCAGCATGGGGGACATGAGGAAGGACCCCTTCGCCAGCGGATGGATCCTCCCCTCGAAGTTCCTGTTCCCCGACAGGACGGCGACGGCGTAGACGTCCCTCTCCTTGATCGCCCGCTCGACCTCCGGGGCCAGCGGCCCAGAATTGCCGATGCAGCTTGTGCACCCGTACCCCACAAGGAAGAAACCGAGCTTGTCGAGGTAGGGGACCAGCCCCGCGCCGTTGAGGTAGTCGGTGACCACGGTGGAACCCGGGGCGAGGCTTGGCTTCACCCATGGCTTCACGGACAGCCCCGCCTCCACGGCGCGCTTGGCCATCAGGCCGGCCCCGACCATCACCGTGGGGTTCGAGGTGTTGGTGCAGCTCGTTATGGCGGCTATCACCACAGAGCCGTCGGCGAGCCCGGAGCTGGCGCCCTGTACCTGGACCGTAGCCTGGCCCCTGGACGGAGCGGACGACGCGGCTCCGCCGCTGGGTTCGCGGCCCCGCTGGTCGAAGAGCGCCCTGGCGAACGACGGGACAGAGACCAGGGGGTGCCTCTCCTCTGGGTTGCGTGGACCCGCGATGGACGGCTCGATCCTGTCGAGCTCGATGCGTATCACCTCGGTGTAACGCGGCTCAACGTCTGTGACGAAGAAACCGTAGCGCTTCGCGTAGCTCGAGACGAACTCCACCTGCTTCCTGGGCCGGGCCGTCCCGGTCAGATAGGCGATGGTTGCGGCGTCAATCGGGAAGTATCCTGACGTCGCCCCGTACTCCGGGGACATGTTCCCGATGGTCGCCCGGTCAGGGACCGACAGTCGGCCGTACCCTTCCCCGAAGTATTCGACGAAGGCGCCGACCACGTTCTTCTCCCTGAGTCGCTCGGTGACCGTGAGCACCAGGTCGGTGGGGGTGACACCCTCCCGGAGGGCCCCCGTGAGCCTGACGCCGAAGACCTTCGGTATCGGCATGTGGTACGGCTCTCCAAGCATGACCGCTTCCGCCTCTATCCCCCCGACCCCCCAGCCGAGGCAGCCCAGCCCGTTCACCATGGTGGTGTGCGAGTCGGTGCCGACGAGGGTGTCCGGGTGCGCAGCCATCCCGTCCCCTTCTCCAGAGGTCGCGACCACCTGCGAGAGGTACTCGAGGTTGAACTGGTGGCAGATCCCCTTCCCCGGAGGGAAGACCCTCATCCCCTTGAAGGCGGTCTGGGCCCACTTCAGGAGTGAGTAGCGTTCGGCGTTCCGCTCGTACTCCTTCTCCAGGTTGACCGAGAAGGCCGAGCCGCTCCCCCAGGCGTCCACCTGGATCGAGTGGTCGATGACAAGGTCCACCGGCACCTTCGAGTTGACGGCGTTGGGGTCGATCCCCGCGGCCCTGGCCGCGTCGCGCATCCCCGCCAGGTCGACAACCAGGGGGACCCCGGTGTAGTCCTGGAGGAGGACCCTATAGGGCATGAACGGGGTCTCCGCCCCGACTGACCTCGGCCACTGCGCCAGCGCGTGGGCGGCCTCCAGCGCACCGCCGACCTTCCCCGAGTGGCGTGCGGCGTTTTCAAGCAGGACGCGTATAGAATAAGGGAGATGCTCGACGTCGTATCCGAGCTCCTTCATCCTGAGGACGTCATACACAGCCGCCCTGCCATAGGGGGAGTCGAACTTTTCGCGGAGGCGGTCGAGGCTTTCTAGCGGCATCGAGATCGAATCGGCGCGACTCCCCCCGGCTATTTGAATTTAGGTTTCCGGCTCGCCGGAGGCGGGAGGCGGGTCAGGGGCTCACCCGGGCTCGAGTCCCCCCGTGGGCGCGCCCTTCCCCTCCTGGTAGGTGGCGGACCGCTTCCCCCTGAGCACCGAGGGGAGGATGGCGACGGCGTTGATGGCCGCGGAGACCTCGAAGGCGTAGTCGAGCCCCCTGGCGAAGAGGGCCTTGTCGACGCCGGCGATGGCGGCGGGGTTGGTGGACGAAATGACCGCCGTTATCGTCGAGTATGGCAGGACCGCGGTCATCACGAGCAAGGCGACGTTGAAGCTCAGCACGTACCCCACGTTGAAGAAAGTGGCGCGCACCCCCGAGGCCACCCCCCTATCCGCCGGAGGGACAGAGCCCATGATCGAACTCATGTTGGGGGAGCTGAAGACGCCGACCCCGAGCCCGAAGACGACCAGGTATCCGGCCAGCACCGCGTATGGGGTCGACACGGTGGTTGTGGAGAACAGGAGGAGCGAGCCGCTCATGATGGCGATGCCGGTGGTGGTGAACGGCATGTGCCCGTACTTGTCCGAGAGCCGCCCGCTTAGGGGGCCCACGGCCAGGAAGGCGAGGTCGAAGGGGATGATGGCGATGCCTGCGGCGAGAGGGGACATCCCCTTCACAAGCTGCAGGTAGAGGCTCAGCAGGAGTATGACCGCCCCCCAGGCCAGAGAGTTCAGCATCTGCGCCGTGACGCCCCCCGTGAACTCCCTGATCCTGAGGAGCCCGAGATTCAGGAGCGGGTGAGGCACCCGCCGCTCCTGATAGACGAAGAGGGCGAAGAAGACGGCGGTCCCCGCCAGCAGCGCGGCCAGCTCTTCCAGGGGGAAGGTCCCATAGGTGGCGTAGGTGAGCGCGAGCAGGAGCAGGACCACGGCCGTCGTGAACGTGACGAACCCGGTCCAGTCCATGGGGACCCCCCGCTCTGGCTTGGAGAGCTCCTTGAGCCTGCGGCGGGCCCAAAGGATCCCGAAGATTCCGATGGGGACGTTGATGTAGAAGAGGGCCCGCCAGTCCAGGAAAAGGAGTATCAGGCCGCTGAGGGTCAGGCCGGCCATGGCCCCGACCCTGAAGGCGACCTGGTTGATCCCGAGGAAGAGCCCGAGCTGGTCGCTGGGGGTCGCGTCTGTGATGATGGCGGCGCTGTTGGCGAACAGGGCGGCCGATCCGAGCCCCTGCAGCACCCTGAAGATGATGACGTAGTTCGGAGATGGAGAGACGCTGGTCAGGAGGGACCCCACGGTGAAGATGAGGAACCCCGCCGTGTAGATCTTCACCCGCCCCATCATGTCGCTCACCCTCCCGATGAAGAGCAGGGCCACGGTGCTCCCGAAGACGTAGGCCTGGGTGAACCAGATGGCCTGCTCCGCACCGGCACCCAGGGCGGCTGCCACCTCAGGGATGCCGATGACGATGATCCTGGAGTCGATCCCTGACATCAGCACGCCTACGGTGGTGACGGTGAGGACGGTCCACTTGTACTGCAAATTGGTTCACGGGGCCCGTCGGGCCTTGTGTTCCGACCGCGTGAGACGTGTTAAACATTTTTTCTGAATGGACAAGTTCAATTAGACGAAGCCGCGTCCGCACGAAGAAAGTGGAACAGAGGAGAGGCAACAGGCTGGCGAAGGAGAAGAGCCCGTACCTACTGGAGCACGCGCACAACCCGGTGGACTGGTGGCCGTGGTCCAAGGAGGCGCTGGCCAAGGCTAAGAACGACGGCAAACCGATCTTCCTGAGCGTCGGGTACTCGACCTGCCACTGGTGCCATGTCCTGGCGAAGGAGTCCTTCGAGGACGAAAGGACCGCGGCCTTCATCAACAAGAACTTCATCCCGATCAAGGTCGACAGAGAAGAGAGGCCGGAAGTAGACGCATACTACATGCGAGCTGTGCAGGCCATGACGGGGCGGGGAGGTTGGCCGCTGAGCGCCTTCCTCACCCCCGACCTGAAGCCGTTCTACGGGGGGACCTACTTCCCACCCGAGCCCAGACAGGGGATGCCGAGCTTCATGCAGGTCCTGCAGTTCGCGGCGAACCTCTGGAAGGACAAGAGGGGGGAGGTGACGGCCAGCTCGGAGGAGGTTGCGAAGGCTGTCCTGGGTCGGGAAGGGAAGGGGCGGGCGGAGCCTGTGAAAGAGGCGCTGGACGAATGCTACGCGGGGCTGATCGCGGGCTTCGACTCCACCCGGGGAGGGTTCGGCACCGCCCCGAAGTTCCCGCTCCCCCTCACCCTGGGGTTCCTCCTGAGGTACCACTTCAGGACAGGGAAGCAGCTGGCCGAGGCAAGCGCCCTGAAGACCCTCGACGAGATGCTGGCCGGCGGGATAAGGGACCATCTGGGTGGGGGATTCCACCGCTACTCGACCGACAGGGCGTGGCTGGTGCCGCATTTCGAGAAGATGCTCTACGACAACGCCCTCCTGGCGAAGGTCTACGCCGAAGCCTACCAGTCGACCAAAAAACAGGAGTACGCCGACGTCGCCAGGGAGACCCTCGGGTGGGTCGTCCGGGAGATGGGGAGCCCAGAAGGGGGGTTCTACTCCGCCCAGGACGCGGACACCGCTGCGGGTGAGGGCGCGTTCTACAGCTGGACCCCAGAGGAGGTCGTCCGGTTCGCCGGGGAGGCGGATGGCGAAGCGTTCAACAGGCTGTACGGCGTTACCAGGACCGGGAACTTCGAGGGGCGAAGCCTCCTCCATCTCGACCCCGGGAGGACGCCGTCGAAGGAAGAGGCCTTGGCGGCGGCCAGGGCCAAGAGGCTCCTTTACGCCGGGAGGCTCGAGAGGCCGAGGCCGAAGACTGACACGAAGGTCCTGACGTCGTGGAACGGCCTGGCCATATCTGCGCTCGCCTTCTGCGGGAGGGTCCTCCACGACGGCGGCTTCGTTGAGGAGGCGTCCAAGGCCGCGGTGTTCGTCTTAACCGAGCTGTCCGAGGGCGGACGGCTGCTTCGCAGGTACGCGGACGGAGAGGCTGCCCTCCCCGGGACCTTGGAGGACTACTCTTTCTTCGTCCAGGGGCTCCTGGACCTGTTCGAGGCGACCGGGGACCCGGAACGCCTTCGCGACGCCATCAGGCTCGCGGAGACGATGTTGGAGTTCGAGGACAGGGAGTCAGGCGGGCTCTACATGACCCTGGAGGAGGAGCCGGCGAGGCTGAAAGAGAGCTACGACGGCCCCACGCCGTCGGGGAATTCGGTGGCCGCCCTCGACCTTGCCCGGCTCGCCGACCTCACCGGCAGGGAGGACTTCAGGGAGGCGTCGGAGAGGATCCTGAGGGCCTTCGGGACTGAGCTGAGCGAGAACCCAACGGCCCACGCCTGCATGCTGACGGCCCTCGACCTCCTCGTGAACGGGATGAGGGAGGTCGTGATCGCCGCCGGGGGTCCCTCCAGCGCGATGCCTTTCATCGACGCAGCGTACGGAGTCTTCAATCCCGACAGGGCGCTGGTGGTCGGGACCGAGGCCAGCTACCCGGCGCTCTCGAAGCTCACCCCGCTCCTGGAGGGGAGGAAGCCTGGAGCGAGACCCCTGGCCTACGTCTGCTCGCACAACGTGTGCGAGCTCCCTGCAGACAGCGCCGAGGCCCTGGCGGCGCAGCTGAAGGCGGGTTAGACCTTTTATCGCCCCTCCGGGGGCGGAAGACAGATGGCCGGGACTTGGGAGATTAGAGGTCTCTTCGGGAACGAGTACGCCATGGAGCAGGCGATAGAAGAGCTCAAGAAGCAGAAGGGGCTCGAGTGGACAGTCATCGACAGGCGGAACATCTCGGTGAGGCTGGCCAAGAGGGACAGGGACTCAGAAGAGATAGTGAAGAGGACCCTCGAGATGCACCATGGCTTCACCGAGCACGAAGGCCCTCTGGGGGAGTTCGACCGCCAGAAGCGCGAAGAGCGCGAGAAGAAGGCCAAGAAGGAAGAGGAGAAGCGCAGGCGCCCGACCAAGAACTGAGATTTTAGGCGTACCCAGGGTAGGAAGACGGGTAGGCAGCGATCAGCGCCAGGTTGAGTTCCAGGACGTTGACGTAGGGGTCCCCGGTGACCCAGAGGGTCCAGCGCTCGTGGGCCTTGACCAGGGCGTCGAGGCTGGACGCCGGTATGCCGGTGGCGTTCGAGATCCTCGGGACCTGGGACAGGGCGTCCGAGAGCGTGATGTCAGGGTCGACCCCAGAAGCGGACGCAGTGAGCGGGTTGGTCTCGTTCCTCCCATGGAAGAAGATCGGGAGGGTGAAGCCGTTGTCGATGTAGTAGGACCCGACGACCCTCCCTCCCAACTGGACCTGGCTCCCGTTTGCCTGATAGGGGAACGCCGCCTGGGAGACCCCCGTGATCAGAAGAGGGTATGCGAGCCCGCAGACGAGCATGGACAGGATGGAAAGGGCGATCACCGGCCTGTAGGTCTTCCACTTGGATACCTTGGAGCTCATGGTCGCGCCTCCTACAGGACCCCCAGGAGCAGGTCGATGAGCTTTATCCCGATGAACGGCACGATGACCCCGCCGACGCCGTAGATCAGGACGTTCCTGAGGAAGAGGGACATGGTGCTCGACGGCTTGAAGGTCACCCCGCGCATTGCCAGAGGGATGAGCATGGGTATGATAACAGCGTTGAAGATGAGGGCGGAGAGGACGGCGGTCTGAAGGTTGAGCCCCAGGACGTTGAATGACTCGAGGGCGGGGAAGGCGGTGGCGAACATGACCGGGAGGATGGCGAAGTACTTCGCCACGTCGTTGGAGATGCTGAAGGCTGTCACCGCCCCCCGGGTCATGAGGAGCTGCTTCCCCAGCAGCACCACGTCGATTATCTTGGCGGGGTTGGACTCGAGGTCCACCATGTTTGCCGCCTCCTTGGCGGCCTCGGTGCCGGAGTTCATGGCCAGACCCACGTCAGCCGCAGCCAGGGCCGGGGCGTCGTTGGTCCCGTCCCCGATCATCGCTACGATGTGGTTCTGAGACTGCTCCTTCAGGACGATGCTGTACTTGTCCTCAGGCTTGACCTGGGCAACGAACTCGTCGATCCCCACCTCGGAGGCTATGCTCTTGGCGGTCAGGGGCTGGTCCCCGGTTATCATGACCGGCCTGATCCCCATGGAGCGCACGGCCTCTATCTTCTCCCTGGTCCCGGTTTTCAGGACGTCCTTGAGCCTGACCAGCCCTATCACTTCGTGGTCCCGGGCGACAGCCATCGGCGTGTCCCCCTCCGAGGCGACCCTGTCCACCAGCTCCTGGAACCCCTGGGGGACCTTGAACCCCGACCTCAGGAACGAGTCGGGGGCCCCCTTCACAATCTCGGTCTCCTCCCCCGATAGGTGCATCCCCTGCTCGCTGGCGTCCTCGAGGTAGAACTTGCGCCTGACCCTCTGGACGCTCCCCTTGGGGAGGACGAAGCTGGCTCCGAAGTGTAGCTTCACCCCGCTGGTCCTCGTCTGCGCCGAGAAGTCGTAGACCTCGGACATGGTAAGGGCGTTGAGTTCCCGGGGGACGTAGCCCTTCTCGTGGCCGAGCCTGATCACGCTGCGCCCTTCGGGTGTGTCGTCGAACCAGGACGAAAGGAAGGCAGCCTCACCCACCTCCTTCTCTGTCTTCCCCCCCAGCGGGATCATCTCCACCGCCTGCCTGTTGCCCACGGTGATGGTCCCGGTCTTGTCCAGCAGTATGGCGTCCGTGTCCCCGGCGGTCTCTATCGCCCGGCCGGACTTCGCGACCACCTTCCTCTCGTAGAGGCGGCTGATCCCAGACAGTCCGATGGCCGGGAGCAGGGCCCCGATGGTGGTCGGGAGGAGGCAGACGTAGAGCGCGATCAGGACAGAGAGGTCGACGCTGAGCCCCAGGGTGACCGAGAGCCCGAGGATGGAGGCTATGATTATGGTGAAGACTGCGGAAAGGCCGAAGAGGACCATGGTGATGGCGACCTCGTTGGGTGTCTTGGGGCGCTTGGAGGACTCGACGAGGCGGACCATCTGGTCGAGGTAGCTCTCGCCGGGGTTCACGGCCACCCTGACGGTCATGGTGTCGCTGGCCACCTTCGACCCCCCGATCAGGCTGTCCCCGGGGGCCTTCCGGACCGCCGCCGACTCGCCGGTGACCAGGGACTCGTCCACCATGGCTATCCCCTCCAGGACCTCCGCGTCCATGGGGACGACGTCCCCCTTCTCGAGCAGGACCAGGTCCCCCTTCTGGAGTTTGGTGGACTCGGTGTGGACTATCTGCCGCTCCCAGCCTTCGGTGACCACCTTCTTCGCCGGCACCTCGGTCTCCAGCCGCTTCAGGCTGTTCGCCGTGTTCTTCGCCTGCTGCTCGGCCAGGGAGTCCGAGAGGGTGCTGAACCAGACCGTGACAAGGAGGATGGCAGCCACTTCCACGTAGAACCACCGCTCCCCGGGACTGGCGAATGGGACGAAGGCGTAGGGGTACGCCGCCATGGCCGCGACCACGAAGAATGTCAGCTCCACGATCAGCATCACTGGGTTGGCGAGGAGCGAGACCGGGTTCAGCCGCAGGACCGAGTCGGCCAGGGTCTTGGAAGTCAGGGCGGAGGGGCGACGGGCGAGCCTCGCCCTCCCCAGGATCCGGTCGACGCCCGGGAGCCTCCTAGCCAAAGAAGTTCACCATGCCTTGGAAGTAGGTCAACAGCGGCCCGAGCATGAGGAAAGGCAGAAAGGCCAGGACGACTAGGAGGAGGATGCTCCCTATCAGGACCACGGAGAAGGCGGCGCCGTCGGTCCTGAGGCTCTGCTCTGCGACCCTCTTCCTGCCTATCATCGAGCCTGCCAGCGCCAGGAGTATCGCGATGGGGACGTAGCGCCCGACGAATATCACCGCCGCGGTGGAGAGGTTGAAGAAAGGGGTGTTGGCCGCGGCGCCGAAGAAGTCCGACCCGTTGTTGGCGGCCGAGCTCGCGAACTCGTACAGCACCTGGGTGAATCCCACCGAGGTCGGGAGGGAAGTGAAGCCAGGGATGGCGTCGACCGCCTTCGTGGCGTAGGCGGCTATGGTCGGCACCAGAATCGCGATCGGGTGGACCAGGAAGGCGACCATGACCAATTTGACGTCCCTGGCGTTGATCTTCACCCCCAGGTACTCCGGGGTGCGCCCGGTCATGAGCCCGACCACGAAGACCGTGATCACGATGTACATTATCATGTACATGACCCCCACCCCCTTGCCGCCGGGGGTGGCCTGGATGAGCATCCCCATGAACGCAGATAGGATACCGAGCGGATTGATTCCCGAGAGAGAGGCGTTCACCGAGCCGGTGGTGACCGCCGTCGTGATGACGGTCCAGAAGGTGGAGAAGAATCCCCCGAACCTAGTCTCGATACCAGGTCCCACCGTCGGAATCGAGCCGAGGAAGCCTATGACAAGGTCGATGGCGAGGAGACTGTAGCTCCCTATCAGGATGGGCCGCGTCTCCTTCTTCTTCCCTATCATCTCCCCGAACACGAAGACGAGGGTGGTAGGGATCAGGAGCATCAGGTAGATCTGCAGCACGTCGGTCGCGGGGTTGGGGTTCTGGAACGGGTAGGCGGAGTTGGCGCCGAAGTAGCCTCCGCCGTTTGTCCCGATCTGCATTATGGCGACCAGGGAGGCGACGGGTCCCACCAGGAGAGTCTGGGTCGCCCCTTCCACGGTCTTCACCGCGACGTACCCCCCTATGGTCTGTGGGACGCCCAGGGCGACGAGGACGAGGGCGGCCAAGATGCAAAGCGGCAAGATTATCCGGGTGAGCACCCTCACGAAGTCTACGTAGAAGTTCCCCATGTGGGCTGAGCCGGGCTTGAAACCTCTCACCATCGCGGCCATCACGCAGACGCCGGTCGCGGCGGAGGTGAACTGGAGGAACTGGATGGCGGTCATCTGGGAGAAATAGGACAGGGTCGCCTCCCCCGCATAGTGCTGGAGGTTGGTGTTGGTGGCGAAGGAGACCACGGTATTGAGGGCGAGGTCCCAGCGGAGGCCGGGGAACCCCTGGGGGTTCAGCGGGAGCACCCCCTGGGCCACGAGGATCGCGAAGGCTATGGCCATCTGGGCCAGGTTGAGTAGGAGCGCGGCGAAGAAGTACTGCTTCCAACCCATCGCGACCGTGGGGTCGGCTCCGATGAGCCCGTAGACCCTCTTTTCGACCGGGTCCAGGAACCTGTCGAGACGCGTGGGGGCGCCCGTGAGGACCCTGACCACGTAGGGGGCGAGGAGGCTACCGGAGACCAGGGCGGCAGCCAGGATGCCGATGACCGCCAGGGCCTGGATGACGTCTATCAACTATCTCGAGTTCCACTGCTGCCCCTGGGCCTCTAATGTGAGTCTTTCGAGGGCGCCCTAGCGCCCGGAAACCCTTGGCTTCGAGTCTCCGTTGAAGCGCGGTCCCTTGTGCGTGTGGAGGACCATGGCGCTCACTGTGCTCTTGATCCCCTTTATCTTGAGGATTTTGTTCTTCAGTATGTCCCTGAACTCCTCTATGTCTGCAGCGGACACGAGCGTCACAATGTCGAACTCCCCGGTCACCTCATAGAGCTCCTCTATGTTCGGGATCCTGCTCAGCGCTTCGACCACATCGTCCATGCTGGGCGAGTCCACGAATATGTCCACGAAGGCAAGCATTTTGGCCATTTAGCAGGACCGTTGTTTCGGGCGGCCCCCCTGTCGCCGATATATACGTTCGCAAACAGGAGGTGGAACCCTGGCCGCGCCCTGCCAGAGATAAATAGCGAGGGCGGTACCTAGACCAGATTGAGCCCGTGGCTGCTGGCGGCGCTGTTGATTCTTGCCGTCTCATTCGTCTCCAACATCTCCCCATTCTTCGGCGCCTCCTCCACCTTCTTCGCCACCCTTGACCTCATCCTATTGGGGTTCACCCCCGCCAACTTCCTCCTGGTCGTCGCCCTCTCCGCCGCTGGGGCGGCGCTTGGGAAGCTCGTGATCTACTATGGGGCGTTCGGTCTAAGGCGGTTCCTCGTCGGTAACAGGAACGTCCAGCTGATAGGCAGGAACGCCTCGACCCGCACCTTCTACGCCGTCCTCTTCGTGGCGGCTTTCATACCAATCCTCCCCCTGGACGACTTCATCTACATAGGGGCGGGCGCGACATCGGTGTCGCTCCCTGGGATATCGGCCGTCACCCTGGGAGCGAAGCTGCTGAAGAGCGGGGTGGAGATAGCCGTCGAGTTCGCCGTATTGAAGGCGGTCATCCAGGTGTTCACCTTCTCCAACATATGGCTGACGGTGGCGGTCACGGCCGGCTTCATGGCCCTGGGGATCGTCGTCTATCAGCTCGACTGGGAGGGGCTCGTCAAGAAGTACCTCCACATCGAGCTGGACAAGAGCAGGCCTCCCGACGCGGGCGCGCAAGCCATATAGTTTCACCGGGAGGACCGACCCTCGCGCGGGGGTCGCCCAGCCTGGTCAACGGCGCGAGGCTTAGGACCTCGTCCCTTAGGGGTTCGTGGGTTCGAATCCCACCCCCCGCACAGCACATCCTAACTGATGGATACCGAGGCTGAAGACGCCGTTACGGGGAGGGAAGGGCGATGAACGCTTGGTTTCATGATTACATGCTTCCTGACGCCCCTCTTGTGGGAGAGGCCGACCTCTGAACCGTTGTGCGGTCAAGGACCCGCCACGAGTTAGGTTCAGGGGCTGCTTCGTCTTTTCGCCAGGGGGAGTATTCTGACCCGCGATCCCAAGTCCGTCGCGAAGAGTGATCCGTCTTTCGCGATCTCGACCTTTACCGCAGAGGTCAAACGGTGGCCGTGGATCCTCTCTCTCCACCTGAGCCGAATTGCCTTGAGGATGTCGTCGGCGGAACCGTGGAGCTTGACGCCAAGCAAGTCCGCACTGAGGATTATCATTGAGACGGCCTCGAAGATGGACGTCCCGTTGGGCACGAGCACCTCTCCCTTCGCCTCGAGCTCACTGAGGGCGGCAATCGTGGCCTTCGCAGCGGCGATATTGAGCCTGGCCCTGTGTTCTATTTCGCTCACGTTCTCCCTTGTGGTGTTGAGGAGCACCGCGAGTTCTTTCTGCGTGATCCCCTTGGCTCTGTAGCGAACAACCTGCCACTGCCGCGGCGTCAGCGTGGTGCTTCGGAAAGACTTCATGTCAGACCTCGCTCGATGGAGCTGGCCGTGGGCGTTGTCTGTTGGGCAACCGATCCTCTAAGTGTACTGTCTTCTCAGTTCGACCGCAGCTTGACACATCGAGGTCAGCTTCCTCTTGGCTGTCTCCGCGGCGTTGAGGGGGACCTCGGCGAAGGTGGCAAAACCGCAGTCTGGGTTCAGGCAGATCCGTGAGGGGTCGAAGTACTTCGTAGCTTCTCGGGCCCTCGCGACGATCTGGCCGGCCGTTTCAACCTGGTCGCTGCGCGGGTTGACGACGCCTAGGCCTATCTCCTTGCTGTCAGGAGTCCCTTCGAAGACGCCCATCGAGCCTGCTCTGTCCGTGGAGAACTCCAGCACAAGCTGGTCGACCTTCATCTGTTGGAAGTAGGGGATGAGGGGGGAGTAGTCGCCGGCGAGTAGTGCATCGTCCTTCCTGCTCCAGTTGCCCCTGCAGACGTGAACTCCAACTTTGATTCCTGAGATACCCTTCGTCACCTCGTTGATGAGGTCTGTGGCAAAGGTCAACTCTTCCCTGGGATTGACCTTCGACATGATGGCAGCGCACATGAAAGTGGTCTGGTTGGACGCGCCATAGACGACCTCGGTCAGCGTCGGTTCGTCGAGCTGGACGAAGGACGCGCCTGCATCACGAAGCGAGATTATCTCCTCCCGAAGCGCCCTCACATAGGCAGAGGCTAGCTCTTCCCTCGTTCTGTAGGCCTCCCTCGTCAGCGGTTCGACCCAGCTCGCCCTCGTCAGCATGAACGGGCCGGGGAGAGGGATCTTCGTCTTTCGGCGGGTGTGCCCCTTCAGGAAAAGCAGCTCGTCACCAGCCAACGGTCGCCGTCTCTTGATCTCGCCCACCGCCACCGGGCTCTTTATCGCGAAAGCGGGCACATCGAGGGTCCTGAGCATCCTTTCGTACATGGCCTTCTCTTCCGCGTAGTCTATCAGCTCCGAAACCGAGAGAAGCTTGATCCCGGAGAACTTGTCTGCGACGAAGGAGTAGAAGCTGTCTCGCCTCTGCTCGCCGTCGGTGACGATGTCCAGACCCGCCTCCTCTTCGCCCTTCAGCGCGAGAAGGACGGCCTGGTCGGCCTTGGCCGAGAATTCGTCATATGTGGCTTCGCCTTCGTTCTTGCGCTTCAGCTCGCGCAGCAGCCAGTCCGGCCTGGGCCAGCTCCCCACCATCGTCGTCTGAAAAGCTTCGTCTGGCAGGGCTTATTTCGCCACGCTAATCTGAGCCGTGATTTTGACGTTTCTCGTCAGAGAGTTGCCCACGGGCGACCTTGCGAGGGTCTCCGTCCACGCTTCCTCGACCTGCTTCTCATTGGCCGACGTCTTCACGAAGAGTTTCGCTTTGATCTCCTCATAGCCCGGATGCCCCTTGTCGCTGAGACCGAAGAAGGTCAGCACGTTGTTCAACCTCCCCTCGAGGGCGACCTCCATGGCGTCTACCTTGATGCCCCTCTTGGTTGCGTTGAGCGCGAAACCAACGCTGTAACAGGCGCCCAAAGCTGCCAGGATGTACTCAGTTGCGTTCGGAGAAGTGTCGACTCCAGCGAGGTCAGACGGCTCGTCTATCAGGAAAGCGTGGTCCCTGATGTACGCCCTAGATCTGAAGCCCCCAAGCCACTTCACCCTCGCCTTCCAGTTGTTGAATTGGGCGCCCACCGTCTCGGGCTCCTTGGTCCCCATTTCCACGATTTCGCCCAGTTTCTTCAGGTTCAGACCATTGAGCTCGGTCGGCTGCTCCTGGGACTGTGCCATGGAAAGCGTTCGGGATACGTAACCGATATCGGTTACCCCTAATTGCTTAGGTTTAGATGCCTGAGATGGCCGCTTTGGCCACCACCCCCCAGCTCTGACGTAGAATCCAGTGCGGAACCTGCGCCGAGAGAGGATCGGTCACCCCAGTAAAGGAGGCAGTGGAGGGCGACAGGCTTTCGCGCTGGCCCTCGTCCTCTTCGCCTTCGAGCCTGCGCTGGGCGCCGACTCGGCGCGGCTCACGAGGAGCCTCCCGAGGAGGCTACCCAACCTGTACCTGTCCAGGGTGTTCACCTGGTTCGTCCTGTCTTTGTTCTCAGACTTGGCAATCGACTCCCTCCGTTAAAGCTCTGGCCCTCCTTCGGCCCGGCCATGAGGGCGTCTTCGGTCTTCATATTCCTCTCGGCCGTCGGCGTGGGCGAGGCCTTCTATCACGCCTGGCTTGAGAACGCGTTCACCACGAACTGGCTCATTGTGAAGTTCGCGCCATATGGTTCATTCTTCGGCGTTCCTTACTGGGCGTTCGGGGTCGTCTGGTTCCCCCTCGTCTTCGTCGTGGCTCTCTGGACCACTCGCCTTGGGCGCGAGGCCCTGAAGTGGCAGCTGCTTCTCTTCCTCACTGTCGGGAACGTCTTCACCGGATACCTTTGGTTCGTAGACCTTCTCGTGGCCAACTCGTTCAACGCGGCCTACGTGGGCCTCTACGCGACCAACTACGCCCTCACCGGCATCGTCGTCGCGCAGAACTGGTCTAACAGAGCAGCGCAGGACTTCGCAGCCGGGACCGCCCTGGGGATGGTCGTAGGGGTCTTCTTCGGCGCCTTCGGCGTCGCCTTGCTGGGAATCACGGGAGGGGTCATCGGGGCCGTCGAAGGATACACGTCGACCACCTAGCCGCTGCGCCTCCTCCGCGAAAGCCTCATTGGAAAGTCCACGGACTGTTTTCGTGGGCCTTGCGACAGAATTTCGCGCAGTTTCTTGAATGTCGAGTCGAAATGTTGCAGTTGTTGCGGGTTTAAGACGGTGTTAACTGAGTTTGGCTGAAGACTCTACTCGGTTTTGTGAGTCTCAAAAATCGTCGCAATGCAGTTTTCGTGGCTAGAGCTATATCCCGGCGAAGGCAGACCGTCGCATTGAAACTGCATCGGGCGCTGGCGATGAGCGCCGTGCTGGTCGTCCTCTTGGCCGCGCTCCTCTTCGCCCCCGTATTCTATTGGCATGACGCGGGCGGCGGCCCTCTCCGCCAGGGCAGCCCTCCTCCCTATCGGCCCGTCTACCACTCGCTCGGGTGCGTCTTCCTTGGAATAGGGACCACGTACTCGCCGAACCTGGGAGGCTTCGACGTCGGGTGCGCAGGCCCTCTGGTCCCGCTCTGAGGGGGGCCGGGATTCGAACCTGTGTTTCGCCTCCATGTGGGGATTCCCTGCTCACAATTCTCCGGTTCATCGTCCTGAATCATGTCTGCAGCAGCGGAAAGGTCTCGTGAGCAGCCCTGTGACCCACTTTCTTGCTTGCTTCGACGCCGCTCACCAACCGAGATTATCAATCCATTATCAGCTTTGACAATTGATATCGTCTCTTAAATAATGACAAGGCGACGCACAAGAACCGAGTCTGCTTGGCCCCCAAGGGCGAGACAGCGAAGGGAAGCGAACAGAGGCCCACTTCAAGGAGATGGGGAGGTCGGTATCTTGACATGAAGTTCGCCTTGTGGTGGACATTGGCGTGGGCCGTCGTCATAATGGCTCTGTCCCCCATCGTGAACTACGTGACGCCCTTCCTTAACCCCGCGTACAACAATCAGTGGACCCCAGACTTCTTCTATAGGCTTCTCCTCTACTGGCATGGCGGACTATTCCTGCCCTGGGTGATCGTGCTCGCCACGCTTGCCTACCTGGTGCTTGGGTTTGACAGGCGAAAAGAGCTCCCGGCGAGGGCCCTGAGGGCGCTCCTCTTCTGGGCTGCGCTTGTCGCCGTGCCCCTAGCGGGCATCGGGGGCATCTTCAACGTCACGGACAGTTTCGCTTTGAGCATACCGCACTGGATGGAGTCCACCGGCTTCGCATTCCTTGACCTGATAGCCATAACCTTGATTGTCACCATGATTGTCTATCCATACGTGTCCGGCAAAGGCTATAGGAAGGTTGGGTCGCCGTTTTACGTCATCCTCCTCAGCGTGGCAGGGACTTTCGTCGCGGCGTCCATGGGGTACGTTGGCGCTTACATCACTATAAGCGGGCCTTCGCCAGCGCCTGTAGCTGGTTACATAAACTCGACGATGTATCCGGTCCTCGGTTACTACAACTCATCCGCTGTCGTAACGTTCACGGAGAACGTCCTAACCTCGCACTCACATACGATGCTTCCGATGCTCATGGCCGGGGTCGTGGCTCTTGCGGCCATGGTCTATGGGTACCACGACTGGCCGAGCAGAGAGAGGTTGATCGCGTCGTTCGGCTTCATGATCATGATTTGCGCCATAGTCGCCACGGTCTGGATATACTGGGTGTCCGGGATGGGGAATTTTTCGATTCCCTCGCTGCTGACTTCAGGCCCGGGCGGCATCAACGGGGTTGCCGAGGACGACCTGGTGACCGGTTTCGTGGGGCTCGGCGCCGTCTTCGTATTGATAGCGCTGGTGGCGCACGCGACCAATGCAAAGACGCGGGACGGGCGGCCGTTGATAAGAGACTCTCTCTTTCTTTCGGTAATCGCAGGCTGGATCATCATCTATCTCGTGATTCCTGTCACGGGCTACTACATCGAATTTCATCAAGACTTCTATAGCGCGGCTGGAGCCGGCTTCGATGCCGCGTTCACCAGGTTCCACAACGACTTCGCATTCTTCCTTCTCCCGGCCTTGGTGACCACCGTGCTCGTCTTCGAGACCTTCGGCATGCAGGGGAAGGTGAGGAGGTGGACGGGTTACCTCTATCTTTCTGGGATGATAATCACCTTCGTCTTCGGAGAGACATACGCGATGGTGACGTTGGACCCCCTTGAGCTCTACTTGGCCGCCTTCGGTGGGCTTCTCATGGGGCTGGGAGCGATCCTGGGAACGAACTACCTCCGGAAGGCAGACGTCACAAGCCTGCACCACATCACGGCGCAGGAACAAATCGTCTAGGCAACCGGTTGGGCCGCCGCAACGAACGAACCTGGGGGATGCCCGCTCTCCAAGTTCACCTATTCGCAGCCACCATCTTCATTGGAGGGGACAAGGAGGTCAGCGGCGAAAGGCAGGGGTCGAACGGCTCGAGACGCGCCGCCGAGACCTGGACGTCTATGATGGGCTTAGCGTGGTCGTAGCCCACTATGGCCACCGGGCACTCGATCGTGCCGACGGGGCCTGGTCCTCGGGGTTGAAGGCTACGGGCTCGGCTGTTCCGGCGCCTCAGCCTCCCCCGCTTCCCCCTCGTTCAAGAGGGCGTGCTTTCCGAAGAAAAGGAGGTAGCTGACGACCACGAAGTCGAGTATGATGGCGACGTGCATCATGGTGCAGTAGACGCAGATCGCGTGGAGTATGCCAACCTCGACGAAGACGAGGTACGGGACGAGTATCAGCCCGATGAACCTCCAGCCGAAGAGCGCCTCGAGCATGAAGTCGGAGACCCGCTTCGATCCGAAGGCGATCAGATACACCATCCCCAGGTTGACTATGAAGTAGGCCATGGCGAGGAGCTCGAGGGGCACCCCGAAGATCCTGCTGTAGCCGCTGCTGAGGACAGCGCCGCAGTCGAAGTGGAGGCCGAGGAAGGTCCCCGTCGGGCACAGGGGGAGCTGCTGGTTCAGGGTGTAGAAGATCACCAGCACGGTCCCCGAGGCCCAGAGCCCGAAGGCGGACATGGCGACGAGTATGAGCAGCTTCAGCCTGGAGATCCTCAAGAGACGGCCACCCGCTGCAGCCCGGGCTGCGAGGCTCCCGCCGTGGGGGGCATTTCGGCGGCGAGGGCCGCGGCCTTCAGCCTCCCCATCCTTCGCCTCCGCTCCATCCGGGCCAACGCGCTGGGTTCCCTGCCCCAGAGGCCGGGGCCGCCCGTTTAAGGGAAGTCCCGAACCAGATAGGCAACTCTTTTAGTCGTTTGAGCGGGCAGACTCCCGCTTGCTTTCTGCCGGCCTGGAACCTAGAGAGTACCAAAAGAAGATAGCCGACGTGGCGTCCACGACCAACACCCTCGTCGTCCTCCCGACCGGCCTGGGGAAGACCATCATCGCCATGCTCGTCGCCGAACGGGTCCTGAGCGCCAGGCCGGGGTCCAAGGTAGTGGTGCTCGCACCCACCAGGCCCCTGGTCCTGCAGCACCTCCGCTCCTTCGGCGAGGGGCTGACGCTCCCGGAGGGGTCCATGGTGGCGCTCACCGGCACCGTCGACCCCGGGGAGAGGGAGCTGCTCTGGAGGAAAGCCAGGGTGATTTTCGCCACCCCGCAGACTGTCTACAACGACGTCCGCCAGGGGAGGGTCTCCCTCAGGGACGTCGCGCTGGCGGTGTTCGACGAGGCCCACAGGAGCGTCAGGGACTACACCTACACCAAGCTGGCGGGCGCCTACAGGGAGGAGGCAGAAAAGCCCCTGATCCTGGGCCTGACCGCGTCCCCCGGGGCCTCCAGGGAGAAGGTGAACGAGATCAAGAGGAGCCTGTTCATAGAGGCGGTCGAGGCCAGGAACGAGGAAAGCGACGACGTGAAGGGCTACGTCGAGAAGACCGCCGTCGAGCCCATCAGGGTCAAGGTCCCCGACGAATACTACGAGACCGTCCTGAGGCTCAGGGAGCTCTTCAATGACAAGGTGAAGAAGCTCCTCGCCGGCGGGTTCCTGCGCAGCAACCGGGTGTCGAAGAAGGCGCTGCTTGAGGCGAGGGGGACGATCTCCGCGAGGCTGAAGGTCGCCCAGGCCGGGGGGGGTCAGAAGGGGTACATCTTCGGCGCCATCATCAACCAGGCTCAGTCCGTGGCCATCCTCCACGCCATCGAGATGATCGAGACCCAGGGCCCGGGGACACTGCTCAGGTACCTAGAGAAGATGCGCGAGAGGCAGGACAAGGGCAAGGCCATCTCTTCCCTCCTGAAGGACCCGGCGTGGGAGAAGGTCGAGGAGGAGGCCGCAAAGCTCGCGTCCTTCCCCCACCCCAAGGTGTCGGTGATGCTGTCTGTGGTCAGGACCCAACTCGCGAAGAAAGCCGACTCCAGGGTGATAGTCTTCACCCAGTACCGCGACACCATCGAAGACTTGGTGAAGGCCCTCGAGGGGGAGGGAGTCTCTGCCAGGAGGTTCGTCGGCCAGGCCGACAGGGAGGGGAGCAAGGGGATGGACCAACAGGCCCAGACCGAGGCGTTGGAGAGGTTCAGGGATGGAGAGTTCAAGGTTCTGGTGAGCAGCAGCATAGGCGAGGAGGGGCTGCACGTCCCTGACGTCGACCTGGTCGTCTTCTACGAGGCCGTCCCGTCCGAGATAAGGTACATACAGCGTCGCGGGAGGACTGGGAGGACGACCGAGGGGAGGGTCGTGATTCTGCTGGCAGAGGGGACAGTGGACGAGTCCTACTACTACAGCACCCTGATGAAGGAAAACAGGATGAGGGAGCTGGTGAAGCAGACCGGGATGCGGCAGCCCCGGAAGAGGGCCAGGAACCCTACCCTGATGGATTTCCTGAGCTAGTCCTTCCTTCCGACGATGGACACCTTGATGTGGTTCGTCGTCCCCTTCACCCCCGGGGTCCCCGAGATCACGACGATCCGGTCCCCCTTCCGCGCGAGCCCGAGCTCCTCGGCGGCGGCGTCTGACCTGCCGAAGAGCCAGTCGACCGTCTTTGCCTGCCTGGTCACCATCGAGACCACACCGCGGTAGAGGCTGAGCCACCGGGCGACCTGGGCGCTGGAGCAGATCGCGAGTATGGGCTGGCGGGGCCGGTTCATGGAGACCCTGCGGGCCGTCGACCCTGTCTGGGTGGGGGCGACGATGGCCTTGGCCCCGACGTAGTCAGCCAGCCTGCAGGCGGCGCGGGCGATGGCCGGGCCGGTCTCGTGGAGGGTGGGAGAGAGGGCGGGGACCTCGTAGGTGTGCGGGGACTTCTCGGTCGTCCGGGCGATCCTATCGAGCATCTTCACCGCCTCCACCGGGTACTTCCCTACCGTCGTCTCGTCCGAGAGCATCACGGCGTCAGTCCCCTCGAGGATCGCCGTCGAAACGTCGGTCACCTCGGCCCTGCTGGGCATGGGGGAGCTCACCATGCTCACAAGCATCTGCGTTGCCACGATCACAGGCTTGGCCGCGCCGTTGCACTTTGTGATTATCCTCTTCTGGATCTCCGGGACAGTCTCGATGGGCACCTCGATCCCCAGGTCCCCCCTGGCCACCATGACGCCGTCGGCCTCGGCGAGTATGGAGTCGAACGCCTTCACGGCCTCCATCTTCTCAATCTTGGCGATGAGCATGGGCCCACCTCGAGGCAGGAGCCTCCTGATCGAGTGGAGGTCGGACGCTGACCGGACGAACGAAGCCGCGACGAAGTCCACCTTGTGCTGGACCCCGAACCGCAGGTGCGCCTCGTCGTTCTTTGTCGGATAGTCTATGTTCAGCTTGATCCCAGGGGCGTTGATCCCCTTCCCCGAGCTCAGGACGCCGCCGGCGAGGACCGTGCAGGCGACGGAGCCGGGGGAGGCGCCATCCACCCTGAGCCTGATGACCCCGTCGGCGAGGTAGAGCATGTCCCCCTTCTCGAGCGAACCGAGGAGGGGAGGGTAGTTCACCGGTATCCTATGCGAGTCTCCTTCGGCGTCGGAGGCGTCAAGGACCACCTCTGACCCCTGGGCCAGCTCGGCCGACCCGCTGGCCATCTTCCCCACCCTGATCTTGGGCCCAGGGAGGTCCTGGAGGATGGCCACTGTCTTCCCAAGTCGCCTAGCCTCGGCGCGGATCGTGTGGATCTCCTTGAGGTGGCTCTCCCTGTCCCCGTGGGAGAAGTTGATCCTGAACACGTCGACCAGGCCTACCAGCTCCCTCACCGTCTCGGGGGCGCTGCTTGCCGGGCCTATGGTTACGACGATCTTGGTCTTCCTCAACGCGTGGCGGCTCTTCCCTCGCGTTGGAGTGGAATAAAGTTAGGCCCCGGCCGGGGTTCCGGCCCCTAGACCGTCGGCGATGGGTCAGGGTGAGAGCCGGGCCTCGCCCGGCGCCTGTTGGACGCGTTCCACGCGATGAGTGAGAGGACCAGGATGTCGAAGAGCACAGGGCCGACTGGGGGGGCGAAGTAGGTCAGCCCTGCGTCGATCACGAAGAGGGGCCCGATGATCAGCCTCTGCTTCACCTCGGCCCGGAGCGACCTGCTCCTTTCGGGCGCCATCTCTCCGCCGTATTCCTTGAGTATGAAACGGATCAGGAAGGCCCAGACTATGATGATCATCCCGACCACCCCGGCGATGTACGATGTCCCTCCCAGCTTGAGGGCGAACGGCAGGAGGGAGATCAGTATCAGGATGAAGATGTCCAGGATGGGGAAGTTCATGGTCTTCGGCGGGTAGGCGAGCCTGTCGACTACGTATCCCCACCAGAACCAGATCACGATGATGTTGGTGAAGATGTAAGACACGACCGTGTAGAGGTCGAGGGTCGCGACGAAGGTGGTTGTGAAAGCGAGCGAGATGGCGACGACCATGGTCGCCAACTCGAGCACCAGGACGTTGACAGTCTGCCTGTCTTGAGCCAAGCCCGGTCTCCTGGTCCAGCCTCAGTCAGGGCGAGGGTCGACCGCGGGACCCACCGCTCCAGGCACCCGCTCGCCGGTCTGGCCCGTTGGAATCTTGGGCCTCTCAGTCCCCTTGAGCTCCTCGAAGTGGATGTACGTCCTTCCCCGGAGCGCCGAGGCAACCGCGGCCGCAAACGAGAGCACGGCTCCGATATAGAAGGTCAGCCTGAGCGCCGACATGAAGGCGGGGGCGATGGCCGTCGGGAAGAAGTCCTTGCCGGTCAGGTACGCCAGCGTCGCCGGCGGGATGGACGATGTCAGAGACGCGGGGGCGGCGCTCAGGGTCGCCGCGACCGGGTTGTAGCCCAGGAAGGCGGCGAAGAGCGCGTTGGTCGGGGGGATCTGATTGAAGGTGGCAGCGAGCTGAGGCACCCCAGCGCTGCTCAGGGCGTTGCCCAGCGCCCCCGGGAGGGAGGCAGCGAGGGCGACGAGGACTATGGAGAAGAAGACGCCGAGGCTCGCGGTCTGGCCCACGTTCTGGATCGTCGCCCTCATCCCCGAGGCCGCCCCCCTCTGCTCGGCCGGGGACGCGTTCATTATCGCCGCCGTATTGGGAGCGGCGAACATCCCGCCTCCGAGCCCCATCAGGAAGATTATCGCCGCGAACTCGGGGAAGGCGAAGTCGTATGGGAGGAACGAAAGCAGGATGAAGGTGACCCCTGTTATCACCATGCCGAGGGTGGCCAGGAACCTCGCCCCCCGCCTGTCTGAGATTCGCCCGCTTATG
This sequence comes from archaeon, assembly GCA_021788415.1. The sequence continues at coordinate 299,928 of JAJYKR010000001.1, read as the reverse complement.
GGTCCCATCACCACGAAGCCAACAAGCATGGGGGTGATGTAGATCCCCGACCAGAAGGGGGTGGACTGGTAGGAGTAACCGTGCAGGGGGAGCCAGATCCCCTGAAGCAGTATGATGAGCATCAGCTGCACGCCCCCCCTCCCGATTGCCGCCAGAAGCCCGGCGAAGTTCCCGGCGCTGAAGGCCTGGTTCTTGAACAGGCTGAGCCTGAACATAGGGTCCTCGACCTTCGCCTCTATCAGTGGGAACACGAGGAGGCAGCCGGCTCCCACGGTCAGCGCCCCTATGACCCAGGGGTTCCCCCACCCCATGTCGGAGGTGCCGTATGGCTGGAGGCCGTAGGTCACCCCCACGAGCAGTAGGATCAGCCCCAGGGCGAAGGTCACGTTCCCCCAGTAGTCCAACTTCTGGTGCTTCTTCACCGACACAACCTCCCTAAGCTTCAGATAGGACCAGGCCGTCCCGAAGATGCCGACCGGGACGCTCACCAGGAAGATGAAGCGCCAGTTGATCGCGGCCAGGATCCCCCCCATGATGATCCCGAGGAGCGACCCCGCCAGGGCCGCGACCATGTTGATCCCGAGGGCCTGGGCGCGCTCGTTGGCAGGGAAGGCGTCGGTCACGATGGCTGCGCTGTTCGACCAGAGGAAGGCAGCCCCGACGCCCTGGACTATCCTGAAGGCGATAAGCTCCATCGCCCCGGTGCTCCCTGTGTTGGGGGTGAGGTAGGCTAGGAACGAGCCCAGGGTGAATATGGCGAACCCGAGGTTGTAGAGCCTGACCCGGCCGAACATGTCTGAGATCCTGCCGAAGGTGACGAGGAGGGTGGCGGTGACAATGCTGTACCCGAAGAGGATCCAGAGGAGGTACTGGAAGGACCCGAAGGCGAGGGGGTCAATCTTGATACCGTTGAAGATGGCCGGGAGCGAAATCAGCACGATGGTGCCGTCGATGGTGGCCATCAGCACCCCGATGGTGGTGTTGGACAGCACCGTCCACTTGTATTGCATGCTCAGCCCGTCCCCTCTATGGAATGCACTGGAACCATGTTCTGCGATGTCCCTCCTCTAGTATCTTCGGCGTGGCCGCGGCGGGGCGCCGTGAAGGACCGCCCTCTGCAACTGGAGCTGAGAGTCGATCCACCCGATCTGGGTCTCCATGAACAGCCTGAGCTCCTTGAGATACGCCACCCTCTCCGGAAGGGGGATCTCGGACATCCTCTCCCTCAGCTGTTGGGCCCCCTCCTTGTATCTGTTCACCACGAGCGGGACGTAGACCGTCGGCGGGAGAATATCTGAGAACAGGCGGGCGACGACCCTCTCCTTCCTTCCCAGGCTGGCGAGCCTTTCGCGCATCTCCCTGAGCGCTCTCTGGCCCTCCGCGGTCATCATGTACGCCTTGGCCCCTGAAGCGCCGACGCCCGGCGCTGCCCTCACGAGCCCGTCGGAGACCAGCCCCTTCAGCGTGGGATACATGGTCCCCGGCCCCGGCCTCCAGGCGCCTTCCGTCCTCTCGTCTATCTTCTGGATTATCGAGTAGCCCGTCTCAGGTCCCCGGGAGAGGAGTGTCATGATGTAGAGCCGCAGGAACCCACGAGGGACGGCCTGGGGATTGAGCCAACGCTTCGAGAGGGGGCGGGCCATGCTAAGAGCGTCCCACGGCTGAGGGTGCGGTATAAAAGTAGTATTCGATATCGTATCAGATAACCCTTAAATCCTGACCCTCGGCCGGGCTGTAAGGCTTCCCCGTTGTCTCCATCCATCGAAGCGCGCCAGCTCTCCAAGAGCTACGGACAGTTCGCGGCGCTCACGAAGCTCGACCTCAAGATCCAGGGGACGAAGTGCGTGGGGTTCCTCGGCCCCAACGGCGCAGGGAAGACAACCACCATGAAGATACTCGCGGGCCTGATCAGGGCCACGGAGGGGACGGCGCTTATCAACGGGGTAGACGTTGCGAAAGACAAGAGAGGGGCGCTGGCGTCCTGCTCCACCCTCATCGAGACCCCCGAAATCTACCCTTCGCTGACCCCCAAGGAGGCGCTCTCCATGCTCTGCGAGATCCGGGGGGTCCCTCGCGGGGAGAGGAACAAGAGGATAGACGAGGCGCTTGCGAGGGTCAAGATGAGCGAATGGGAGAACAAGAAGGTCGGAGGGTTCTCCAAAGGGATGAAGCAGAGGGTGAACGTGGCCTCGACGCTCCTGAGCGACCCGGAAGTGATCATACTCGACGAGCCCTCGACAGGACTGGACCCCAGGGGGATGAGCGAGGTCAGGGACATCGTGATGTCCCTCAAAGACAGGCTCGTCTTCATGAGCTCCCACCTTCTCGCCGAGGTGACAGAGGTCTGCCAGGAGGTGGCGATGATAGACCATGGGAAGCTCCTGGTGTATGACACCATCGAAAACGTGACTGGGAAGTTCGCCGGAGGGGGGAACGCCGTGGAGATCGGCTTCGCGGGGGGAGTAGACGAGCCCCTCAGGCTCCGCGTCTCAAAGCTCCAGGGCGTGTCGTCCGCCACCAGGTCGAATGACAGGCACCTGATAGTGAAGTTCGACCATGCAGCAGTCACCCAGGACAAGCTCCTCGAGCTGGTGGCAGGTCTGAAGGCTGGTGCGCTGACGTTCGCCCCGGCTTCGGGGCTCGAAGACGCCTATCTGTCGCTGATCAAGGAGACCCTTTAGGACATGTCGGAAGAGCACCCCAGAGCGAAGGCGGGTTCACTGGCCCACGTCTGGATCTCTGCGAAGTACAACTTCCTCAACTATTTCAGGGCGCGGCGGTTCTACGTCATGCTCGCCATCATTCTGATCATATCCGGGCTCCTCACCGTCCTCGTCGGGTACTACAGGCCCCCTGGCTTCGTTGATGGGAACGCGCTGGGCTTCTACGGGGCGGGATGGGGGAGTTTCGCCAACTTCGTGGTGGTCCTTTCCGCCGCCTTCTTCGGAGGAGATGCCATTTCAGGGGAGTTCCAGAACCGGACGGGTTACTTCCTGGTCCCCAACCCAATCAGAAGGTCGGCCATCTACCTCGGGAAGTGGATCGCGGCCCTGGTCGCGTCGACCATCGTCCTCGCGGTGTTCGCCCTGGCCATGCTGGCCAACGGCCTGTTCTACTTCCCTGGGACCGTCCCCTGGGAGTTCGTGCAGTCGGTTGCCTTCGCCTTCGTATACATGGTGGCGGCCCTGTCGCTCGCCTTCGCTTTCAGCTCCTTGTTCAAGAGCAGCTCCATCTCCATACTCATGAGCGTGATACTCCTGCTCTTTGTCTTCAATGTCGTCGACACCGTCGCGGCCCTGGTCGCCGGGATCGAGCCCTGGTTCTCCATCACCTATGGCGCGGGCATCGTGTCCAACATCCTGACCGTGCCGTATCCCGCAGCCAAGACGGTGGTAGCTGCAGGGCCAGGAGGCAGGTTCACCATCTCCCAGTTCAACGCGACCGTCCCCGAGGGGCTTCTGATACTCGGGATCTACTTCGTGGTGATGCTGGTACTCGGCCTAGTCCTGTTCGAGCGGAAGGAATTCACGTCCTAGCCGCTCGTGAGCATAAAGTCGTGGACCTTCCCCGGTTCTAGGTTGGCCAGCACCCCGCGGAGGATTCCATCGGCGTATTCGCTCCCCGGATTGAGGCAGAGGGTTCGCCCTATCCTCACGAAACCCTTCGACTCGTGGATGTGCCCGTGGAGGCCGAGCAGGGGCGAATGCTTTTCGATAGCCTTCCGCACGGCAGAGCTCCCCGCGTGGATGTACTTGACGCCGAGGCCTTCCTTCACGTAGTTGAAGTCGTGGCTGACGGCTGGGGCCCTGTCCAGCTCAGTGTTTATCGGAGGGACGTGGAGGTTGTAGACGGCGTCCTCGGGCCTGTTCACCTGCGACGCGAGGCGCTCTATAATCTCCCCGAGCCTCTCCTCGCTCACCTCCCTGGGGCTCTTCCAGGGAGTGGGGTTGGCGGTGCCCAAGGTTATCATCTCGAATCCGCCATCGAGTTCGACGACCCTGTCTTCCGGGTTGACGAACGGGCCGGAGTCCACCAGGACCGAATCGATTTCGAGCTTGTCGTCATTCCCCGGCGAGACGTAGCACACGGTCCCCGTCCCCTTCAGCCTCTCCTGTGCCAGCGCCACCCAGGACGTCAGGACTTCGGCCATGGCATCGTTGAAGACCTTCTCCTCCTTGGCCTTGTCCGCCTGGATCTCCGCCAGCCCCGCTCTGGTGGTGACCACCGAATACTGCCCCGCGTCCTGCAGCCTCTTCCTGACTTCGTCCACCTTCTCCTTTCCGAAGACGGCTCGCTCGCCGAAGACCTGGGCCTCGTACTTCCCGTCCTCTCTCTCGACGACCGGTATGAGGACCTTGCCGGTGATGTCTCCGCCTAGGATAAGGCAGCTGGCCTTGTACACCTTGGCCGCGTTGAGGAACTTCCTGAAGCACCTGTCCGAGCCGTGGACGTCAGTCGTGAAGAATATCCGGGTCATGGCAGGGTGCCAGGGCCGCCGACCCCCGGTCCGTATTTAACGTGGCTTGACGTAAGCCTGCTAATCGTCTTCGTTTTGGTTCATGACGGAAGGCAGAGGGTTGTTGCCGCAGCGCTCGCCAGCAGGCATTGGAGGGACCCGGCCAGCCTGGCCGGGGACGCCGGTGCCTCCCGCCTTCATCCCCCGGGAGCGCCGCTGGCCTGACCGCTCAGGGCTCAGGCTGCCTCTTCGATTGCCTTGGTGATCCCTTCGAAGATTTCGGCCACCTTCTTGGTCGCGAAGCCCTTCAGGAGGGACGAGCCCAGGCCCGCCATCACGCCCGTTATCTCAGCGTCCGCCGACCAGCCCATGGTGGTTGACGAACCCCCAGCCAGGTCGAAGACGCTGGTGATCTTCATGGCGCTCCCGCTCCCCGTCCCTTCCGCGACCAACGTCGCCTTGGAGCCGGGCGCGGTCTTCGAGATGCTCATCTTCACCTTCAGCGCGCTCGACACCACCGCGACCCTCAGCTTCATCCTTGCTTCCAGGCTCTGGGCGTCGAGCACGTGGACGTCCTCGGCGTCTGGGAGTGTCTTGGCTATGAAATTGGGGTCGGTGAGGAGGGCGTACACCTTGCTCTGGGGGGCGTTGATGACGGTCGACCCGTCGAGGTGGAGTTGCATGGCGAACCGGCGCTCCCGGGCGATATAACCCCTATCCGACGGCGGAACGTCATATGGGGAGCGCGGCCCTGGCCAGAAGCCCGCGCGGCCCCCGCGGCGCGGCTGAGGCTGCACCGAGTGCAACGAAGATGGCGAGGATGGCCAGGTTCGCGACTAGGACCGCGAGGTTCCCAGGCTCCCAATAGAACCTGTTCATGACGGTGACGGCGGTCGACAGGGAGGCGCCGAGAACTGCCACGACCAGGGAGAACCTGCGCAGCCTGCTGTGATGGTCCATGGGGCCCTGCGTCATCTGTACGCCTCGAACTGCTTCCCCAGGACCGACGACGCTATCTTGAGCTCCATTATCTCGTCGGTGCCCTCGTAGATCCTGGCGACCCTGGAGTCCAGGAAGTGCTTTGCGACGGGGGACATTATCGAGTATCCGAACCCCCCGAAGCACTGCACGGCCCTGTCCGCCGACTCGAAGGCGCACCTTGACGACATGTACTTCGCCACCGCGGAGAGCCTGTCCGCCTCCGAGCGGAGCGAGACGTCCCTGGGGGAGCCTCCGAATTCGTCCTTCTTCAGCGCTGCCCTGTAGACCAGCCACCTGCACGCCTCGAGGCTGGATTCGATGAAGGCGACGTGCTTCTGGATCAGCTGGTGCCTGGCTATCTCCTTCCCGTGCTGCACCCTGGACGTGGTCCGCTCCCTGACCTGGTTGAGGCAGTCCTCCATCACCCCGAGGCACCCGGACGCGATGCCTATCCGGCCGTTGAGGAGGGCCGAGTATGCGACCGAGAGCCCCTTCCCTTCTTCACCGAGCACGTCTTCCTTTGGCACGAACGCCCCGTCGAGGCTGACCAGGGACGTGTCCGAGGTGAAGAGCCCTATCTTCTCTTCGAGCCTCATGTCTACGCTGAACCCCTCCCGCTTGGTGTCGACCAAGAAGGCGGTGACCCCTTTGGAGTCGCCCTGAGGTCGGGCGAAGACTATCATGTTGGTCGCGATCGAGCCGTTCGAGATCAGATACTTCGACCCCGTCAGCCTGAACCCAGCCCCTTCCCTGGCGTAGCTGGTCTTCAGCGACCCGGGGTCGGAGCCGGCCTCCGGCTCGGTGAGGCCGTAGGCGAACAGGACGTCGCCCTTCGCCGCCGCAGGGAGGTACCTGTCCTTCTGTTCCTCGCTCCCCCAGTCTTGGACAGCGAGGCTCCCTAGGCACATGTGGACGTCCGCGAGCGTGATGACCCCCATCCCCGTCTGCCCCATCCTCTCCAGGAAGAGGGCCTCGGCGAGCTGGCGCGCCCCCCGGCCCCCGTACTTCGTGGCTATCGGGACCCCCATCAGGTTGTGCCGCCTGAGCACCCCGGCTATCTCGGGGTTGTATTTTCTCTCCACGTACTTCTCGAACTCAGAGACGAGCAGTTCCGCAGCGGCGGCGTCGGCGTCCTGGAGGAGCACCTTCTCCTCCTCCCCGAGCCCGACGAGGCGGTCCACCTCGTCCACCGAGGACTGGAACAGCGTTTCCATGGCTGGCCACCGGAGGGGGGCCCGGATTTAATCCTCACCGGAGCGCATGCTTAAGGGCCAATCCCTCTGGAGCGCAGTCGCGTTGAAGACAGACGTATCCCCCATGTGGCTGACGTACTACATGGTCGACTGGGGGACGGTCAGGCAGGAGGGGTCGGAGATGAAGTGCACCCTCTGCGGTCTCCCCCTGATGAAGACTGAGACCGTGACTGACGGCCGAGGCCCAGGGTACGTTGGGTACGTCTGCCATGCAGACAAGCAGGTCACCTGGGTGAAGGAAGACTAGCCCTGTTTCTTGTCCCTGAAGCCTTCGCCGTACCTGTGGGGCCTCGTCATGTTCTTCGTCCACTTCGCTTCGAAGACGGCGTCGAGGTCTGCTTCGGGGGAGATCAATCTCGAGGCGTCAAGCACGTAGAATATCACGTCGATCAGCTCCTCGATGGTCTCCTCCTTCGGCCGCCCCTTCTTCCAGGAGTCCCCGGCCTCCCCGAGCTCTATGAACGCGAAGAGCAGCTTGTTGGCGATCTCGTCGGGGGAGTTGCCGAACCCCTTCGCCACGACGAGCTCCTCGACCTTCTTCTTCGAAGCTTCCAGCGTCGGCACAGGCCGCCAGCCTCCAAAGTGGGGCTAAGAATCTTTGGTCCGGGGTGCAACGACGGCCTTGTAGTACTCGCAGGAGGGGGCGATGGTGCACGACGAGCATTTCGGTCCGATGGGCTTGCAGGTGGTCTGCCCGAACCTCACGAACAGGTCGTTAAGCTCAAGCCAGTAGCGGCGGGGGACCGTCTTGACGAGCCCAGCCTCGGTCTCCTCGGGAGTCTTCGTCTTCACCAGCCCGAGCCTGTTCGAAATCCGGTGGACGTGGGTGTCCACGGGTATGGCCGGCTTGTTGAAGGCGTACACGAGGACGCAGTTCGCCGTCTTCCTCCCGACCGAGTGGAGCGTCAGCAGTTCCTCTTCGCTTTCAGGGACTTCTCCACCGAACTCGGAGACCAGCTGCTTGGACACCCGGATTATGTTCTTCGCCTTCATCCTGTAGAACCCTGCCGGCCTGATGAGCCGGCTGACGGCGATGGGGTCTGCCTTCGCCAACTCTTCGGGCGTCTTGTACTTGGAAAACAGGTTTTCAGTCGCCCTGGTGGTGTTTTCATCCCTGGTCCTGTGGGAGAGAATGGTCCCGATCAGTATGCGGAAAGGGTCCCCCTCCTCGGCTGCCTGCAACTGGGCGAGGGCGGTGGCCCTCCTGTCCGTGGAGCCATAGACCATCCCCCTGATTTCCCTGAGAAGCTGGGGGATGCCTAGGCGCTCTCGGTGACCCATGGCTCCTTCTTGTACCAGGCGGCGACCTCGTCGCAGGCGGCCTTCAGGTCGTACTGCGGGGCGTACCCCAGCTCCGCCCAGCTCGGCTGGTCGTCGATGGTAAGGGACGCCCTCAACTGCTCTGAAGCGTACCTCGGGATGGCTGGCCCGGAGAGGAGCCCCTGCTTCTTGAACTCCGCGTCTTTTCCTGCCGCTGACGACAGCCCCTTCGCCAGGGCCTCGGGGGTTGCGTCGAAGGACTTCACGAGGTAGGAAGAGCCGGATCGTAGGTTCCCCTGGGTCGCCTTGTACATCGCCTGGGCGATGTCCCGCGGATGCGAGTAGGACATGGTCCCGCCGCGGGGGACTGTCACCCTCCCTTGCTCGATCATCCTGAGGAAGGGCAAGGCCAGCGACGGGTCCCTCGATCCGAAAGCCTTCGCAGCTCGAATCACAGTGATCCTGGGTGTGGCGCTCCGCTTCGTGAACTCGAGGAGGAGCCGCTCCGCTTCGGCCTTCGCTTTCTGATATTCCCCCGACGGGCTGAGTTCCCTCGACGGGTCGATCTTCGTCGCGCCGAACCCATAGACGTCCAGGGTGCTCAGGTGCACGAAGCACTTTGCATTCGCCTCGGTGGCCGCCTCCAGGAGGTTGAGCAGGCCCACGGTGCTGGTCCCCAGGAAATCGCTCTCGGAATACGGCATGGGGGAGGCCAGGTTGTAGACCGCGTCCACCCCCTCCATGGCTTCGTGGATCGAGTGGTGGTCCGAGAGGTCGACCTCTATCCCCTGGACCCCGTTGGTGTCCATGGTCTTCAGGTGCGCCCCCATCCTGAAGGCTCCCTTGGAGATCTCACCCTGCTGGAACAGGTACTCCACCAGGTGCCCCCCGACGAAACCCGTCCCGCCCACGAGGAGGTTCAAGCGGGACCCCCCTCCGGCTCGCCCAGGTGATGGTGATGGTGGTGTTCGTCCTTTCCGGGCTTTGCGTCGAACTCCCCCCTCACCAGGCGCATCTGGAGATCCTCCTCGAACTTCGGGAAGTCCCCCGTGAGGGCCGCGAGCTTCGACTTCGCCCCCTCCGTGAACTGTGGGGAGAAGTTCTGGCCGCCGAAGCGACCGTAGGCCACACCGGAGAACCTGACCTTCTTCCCTTTCACCTCGACATACCCCCTGATGAGGTTCGCCACCTCGCCTTCGCTGACGTAATCTACCACCACGGTGTAGTCTGGGATGCTCAAGCCGTGACCGCCCCTTCCGACAGGTGCTTAAAGTCAGTTCCGCGGTGGGGGGCGAGCCTCCGGGGTCACATTTCGAAGTCCGGAGGCCTGTACCTCGCCTGGACCATCTCTTTGAGGGAGGTGACCAGGGAGAAGCTCGAGCCCACTATGTCGCTCTGGGTCACGATGCCTAGGAGCTTCCCCCTCTCCATCACCGGGAGCTTCTTGACCCTCGCGTCCGACATGATCTTGGCCGCCACCTCGACCCTTTCGGCCGGAGAGACCGTGACCAGCTTCTTCCTCCTCAGGGTTGTCAGGCTGCCGCCCGGGTCGAGGCCCCTGGCCACGCTCCTCGAGATGTCCCCCTCTGTGACTATCCCCACCGGCCTGGACCCGCCCTTCGTGATGACGAGGGCGCCGATGCCCCACCTCACCATCTTCCCCGCCGCTTCTTTGATGGGGGCGTCCGCGTCTATGGTCCTGACTTTTCTGGCCATGATGTCCTTGACATAGATCATCCTCTCATCTTACCACGAGGACCGGGCAATGAGAGTGTCCGACCAGGCCGGAGGAGACGCTACCGACAATCAGTTTCTTGAATCCGGTCATCCCCCTCGTCCCCACCACGATGAGGTCGGCCTTCTGGTCAGTTGCGAAACCCACCAGCGCCTCCACCACTGACGCAGCCTCGAGTAGCTCCCCCTTGGCGTTCACCCCCGCCTGGGCCGCGAGCTGGACCCCCCTGGAGAGGACCGCCTCCGCCGCCTCCTTCGCCGCGTCATCCAGTTCGCCGTAGTTGGGGATGGGTATGCCAGCCCCTCCCGAGAATATCATCGCAGGCGAGCTGTAGACGTGGGTCACCGTCAGTTTGGACCCGAACTTCGCGGCCATCGAGCACGCCAGCCGGACGGCCTCCACCGAGTCCTTCGACCCGTCGAAGGCGACCACAATTTTCTGGAACCCCTTGCCGTTGCTTGCCATGTCTGTCAGTCTCACTTCGGCCCCTTAGCTATTTAATGCGCGCTCACAATTCCCACAGTTGAGAACCTAACGCGAGGACGCACCTGGCCGAAGAGGGGGCGCAGGCGGTGACGCGGAGTCGGCGCGACCTGACCAAAGCGATCGGAAGAACTCCGAGGCGACATCAGCGCCCGGAGGAGCCGGAGCGCCTCCAGAACTGATTATCAGATGCGAAAAACGTCTCAGGCCATTATAAACGCCTAGGATGGACGCCGAGTTCATGGAAAACACGACACAGCAACCCGCAATCAAGAGCAAATGGGCAGGCAGGTTCATCTGGGCAGCAGTCATCGAAGGGATCTTCGCGGTGGTCGCCACCGTGCTCATCCTCGACCCGCTCCAGTACGTCACTGGGGTCACATACTACTACCCGCCCGCGATGGTGATTGCCAGCAACGGTGCCGGGACCTGGTTCTTCACCGGCTACATCTCCTTCCTTGTGGTGGGGGTCGTAGCTATGGCGGTCACAGCAATATTCTACCTCTACATCGAAGGGATTCAGGGCAGGCCATACAAGGGTCTGACAAACGCGCTCGCCTGGGCGCACCTCCTTCTGATGAACGTGGGCGTGGCGGGCTCCATGTTCCTCATGATGTGGGGAGGTTACCTCGCAGGCTGGGCAAGCGCACCTGTCTCCAGGGGCGGAGAAGGGCTCACTTCAGAACAGATCCACGTCCAGATACTCGGCCACCTCACTGACCCCATCGGGGCGCTGATCCTGGTGGCGGCCCTCGGCGCGCTCTTGGGCGGCCTGGGATACCTAGTTCGAAGCAGGACGCGCTGAGTGAGTCCTGCTTCCACCCAATTTTTTCGTGCGTGCGACGCCGGTTAAGCTCAAATACGATGCCGTGGGATTTCTCAGAGCTTGGAGATAACCGAGCCGGCCCGCATCCAGGCCTTGGTACACGGGCTCGCTGACGAATACTCGCGCAAGATCATCCTTTCTGCCATACCCAAGAGCAAGTCGGTCGAGGACATGAGTAAAGAAAACGACATACCCCTGAGCACCTGCTACAGGAGGGTCCACGAGCTCCTCGACGCCCAGATCCTCCTGGTCGAGCGGATAATAATCACGCCCGACGGTAAGAAGTACGAGCTGCTCAGGAGTGCCTACAGAGCAATGAACGTGTCATTCGACGGTGGCGTGATGAAGGTGGACGCAGTGATAAACGAGGACGTCGCCGAGAAGCTGAAGCGCCTCTGGGGGACGATGAGGGAGATCGACTGATTTCCAGCCATGAGATTCGGGCTCAAGACTTTAAAACTCATGGGAGGTGACACTTGATAGTCATGGACTTTGTGTATCTCGATATAGCGCAAGCGCTAATCCTCGTCTTCGGCGGCATCGTGGTCTATTATGCGGGCAAGGCATATGGGAAGACCAGGAGCCAAGCGATGTTCTTCCTGGCGGTCGGCTTCGCCTTCGTGACGCTCGGGGCGCTGGTCGCCGGAGTGATCTACAACTTCGGCGCGAAAGACCTGGAGGCGGTCATCACTGTGCAGGCTTACTGCCAGGCGGTCGGGTTCTTGATGATCGTATACTCCCTGGCGCGGGCGAAGGGGTAGCGGCGATTTCGGGCCGGGGCAAGGCCCCTCTGTGAGGGGCTGGCCTCGGGGCGGCGTGGGCGTAGCTATTGGTGTCGCAGGGATGCCGAGCCGCTCTTTGTCGCCGCGCCGCTCTGGCTAGCGGAGGGCCTCAGCCTGTATCAGCTCCTCCACCTTCTGGAAGTATAGCCTGGTCGCCATGGGCATGGCGTCGAGGTTGCGCTCTATGGCGTCGACGACGTAGCGTATCGCTCGCCTTGACGTCTTGAACTCGAACTTCATGGGGAGGATGGGGTCCTGGATGACGTCGATGGAATCGATCAGGTGCCCGGGGGCCTCGGCTCTGGCGTCGCTCGCCACCTTCTGATACCACGCCGACAGGATCGCAGGGTCCAGCCCCTGCTTGAGGTCCTCGATTTCCTGGAGGAGCTTGTTGAGGACCAGTATCTCTTCGTTGGCCATTGGCGAATGGGCGTGTGACGGCCACCTGGCGGTTTAAGGAAAAGTGTGTATGTTTGTTGGTCTCGCGGTTAGTTTGTTGGTCTAGCGGTCAGCTGCACCGCATCTGGAATACCTCGGTCTTCTCGTACTCGGCTTCCCAGGCGTGGGTGCTGTTCCTCCCCCGGCGGACTGCGAGGAGGGTGTACCCGTTGGGGGCGTCGTTGTAGGCCCGCTGGAGTATCTCGACGGCAGGCTGGTCGGCCTCGTCGAAGCTCTGCACGATGTGCTTCCTGTACTTCTCGACCTCCTTCATGTAGTCCGTCAGGCACAACGTCCTTCCCTGCAGTATGGCCGACGTGACCCTCTTGACCTCCGTTCCGCAGGCCTCGCAGCTGACCTTGCCCATCCCGTCCACCAGGCAGACCCTCCCCACCCCCACCACCAAGGGGAAGGCTCCGGGCCGGGGCTCTTCGGCGCCACAGAGGGAGCACCTCGCCGGGCCTTTCGTTGAAGCGTGTGGCAACGTTGGTCCAAGCACGCGCCAGCCGATTTAAGTCTGCGCCGGGGGGCTGAGGGGTCGCCCTAGCCTTCGGCCGCGGTGGAATCGGTGGAACCGCCGCCAGCCTCGCTCCGAGCCGCGCCGGCTTGGCCTCTTTCCTGTGGAGGGAGCTCGCGGCGCGTGCGCTCCGGCCCGGATTCGGTCCGGGTCAAGGCTGCTACCTCGCAGGCAGGCCGCGGGTCTCCGTGGAGTCAGGCGCAGCCGGGAATTCCCCCGGAACTCCCCTAGAGCAGCGGGACGATGCGGTCCACGTTGTCCAGGGTCGCGAGCACCTTGTGCCCTGAAGGGTATCTGTCGACCCCGCTGGTGACCAGGATGGAGTCGATGCCGGCCCTGGCAGCCCCCTCGATGTCGGTGTCGAGCTGGTCCCCGACCATGACAGCCCCGGCCCTCCCGATGCCCGCCCGCTTCAGCGCGACCTCGAACATGAGCGGGGAGGGCTTACCTACGGTTGTCGCCCTCCTGCGGCTCGCATATTCGATGGCCTTCACCAGCGGGCCCGTGGCCATGGCCGGGCCCGTCGTGTAAGCGTAGAGCCTGGAGGAGTGGGTCGCGACAAGCTTCGCCCCGTTCCTCACCAGCCTGGCCGCGCGGTCGAGCTTGTCGTAGGTCACCCTCCTGTCGAGTCCCACGACAACGACGTCGCAGCTCTCCCCCGAGGTCCTCCTGTGGCCGCGTCCATTCAGCTCCTCTTCGAGCCCCTCCTCGCCTACGAGGTAGTAGGTGACCCTGCCGTACCTATCCTTGAGGTACTCCGCAGTGAGGAGGCCGGAGGTGAGGACCTCGTCCTCCCTGACCGGGATGTCGAACTCGACAAGCCGACCCCAGACGGTCTTGGCAGAGTCGGTAGAGTTGTTGGTGAGTATGTAGAGCCTTTTCCCCCGGGAGCGGATGGCCTCGACCGCGGCGGTGCCGCCTATCTTGACCCGGCTCTCCTTCCCCTTGTAGAAGACCCCGTCCAGGTCGAATAGGAACAGCTCCTTGTCCTTCAGCAGCCTCCTCGACACCAGGCGTTCACCCCCCGGCCCCTCTTTCGAACCTTCCCTTCTCCTCCGCCCAGATGCGCGCGTCCCAGCAGGACCCAGAGACGGCCGGTCTCACATTCCCGAAGGCCGTCACAGACCCGGTCCCCGCCGAGAGACCGAGCATCTCAACGACCGCGGCCCATGGGTTGTACCCCCTCTTCGTAGCCTCGAGGGACCAGGCCGAGGCCGCGCAGCCGGTCAACCCCCTCCCATTCAGGGCAGCCAAGCTCAGAGACCGACCTCATCTGCGCTTGCACTCTGGGGGGCGTAGAGCAGCCTGACCCCCTCCGAGGAGCTTCTCTGGGAGGTATCTGAGTGCAACGGTTCGGCCGGAGGCTGCATTGGTTAAAAAGCAGTCCCGCCGAGTTGGACCGTTGAATTTCACCCCTCCCCCTCTGCCAAGACCCCCTGCGTCTCGGTCCACTCGATGGCACAGGTGCGGATGAGAGGGATGTCGGCAACAGCCACGAGCCTGGGGGGGAGGCCGCCGGGCGATGGAAACGCAAGAACGAAGCGTCCCAGGTCGGTCGCCGTCCCGATGAGGCCCCCGGTAGGCACCGCAGGTGTCAACAATGCTTTTAGCGCTTCGGCGCCTTTGGAGAGGCTGTGCCGATGAGGCGCCCCACGGTTGTGACCGCGCTCCTTGTTGTGCTGCTGGCTGCGACCGGTGGCCTGGCTTTCGCCCTCGCCGGGGGGACCGGCCTCCAGGGTCGGCTCCCGATCGCCACCCAGGCCGCGGCGCAGACGACGCAGGCCTCCAAGGGGCCCTACTTCGAGGTGAGCGTCTCGATATCTGCCACGGGGCTGGGGAACGCCACCACGGGGACTTCGGTGACCATCAACGGTTCCACGTCCCTCGGGGCAGGCTCCCCGGTCTTCATCACCCAGCCTAGCACGCCTGTCGGCGGCGTCAGGTTCGAGGTGATAGGGCTCCCCAAGGTCTTCCATGGGAAGTTCCTCTCCAACATCCTGATCACCAACTCGACGGGGACAGGCGAGATATCGGTCCTCGAGGGGAACTACAGCGTGGTCGGTTCTGGACCCTATGTCAGCTTCAAGGGGTACCTGTCGTTCAAGCCGAACACGGTCACCTACCTGACCCTCAAGGTCGTCCCTGCCTCTGGCGCCGTGGCGAGCCTGCGCGTCGTGAACCAGGACACCCTGGTCGGGACAGAGCCGACCGCGACGGTCTACGCGAGGGTAGGAGGGGCGGCCAACTTCTCGGACTCCTCGACCGAGCTCAGGGGCTACACCGGGCCCGGGGGGAACCTCCAGGACTTTCTCAGCGTGAACATGACCGTCATCGGGGCCTACGGCTCTCCAGGAGGGACCACGGTGGTCCTCAAGCCGCAGGGCGAGTACCCGGTTCTTCCGTCATTCGACCTTTCGCTCCTCCAGTACGCCACGTCTGCAGAGGTGAGCTACTTTCCTGTCTGAAGCACTGCTGGCCGTGGGAGACGCAGCCGTCCTGGCCGCGGCCGTCGCCGGGGTGCTTGCCCTGAGGGGGGTCCGGGCCAGGAAAGTCGAGAACCTGGCTGAGGCGTTCGGCACCCTTGAGCGCTCGATCGCCGTGGGCGCGCCCTGGCTCCCCCAGGGGTCGACCTGGGGTGAGACCTTCGAGCGCCTTAAGGGGGAGGGAGTGGAAGCCGACTGGTCGAAGATGCGGGAGACCCTGAAGGCCTACGAAGCGTTCCGGTTCGGTGGAAGGCCCGACCCCGTGGAGGGGAAGGAAGAGGTGGCCGGGCTCGCGACAAGAATCCAGAGAGGAGTGGTTGGACATGGACCTAAGGGAAAGAGTATCAGAGCAGATTAGCAACGTCGTCATAGGGAGGGAGAAGGAGGTCAAGCTCCTCCTGGTCTCCTTCCTCGCGGGGGGACACGTCCTCCTCGAGGGGGTGCCGGGGGTGTCGAAGACGGTCCTGGCGAAGTCCTTCGCGAGGTGCATGGGCATCGACTTCAAGAGGATCCAGTTCACCCCGGACATGCTCCCCATGGACATGGTGGGGGGGTTCGTGTTCAACATGAAGGACAGGGTCTTCGACTTCAGGAAGGGCCCCGTCTTCACCAACATCCTCCTAGCCGACGAGATCAACAGGGCACCCCCCAAGGTGCAGAGCGCCCTCCTCGAGGCGATGCAGGAGTTCCAGGTGACCGTCGAAGGCCAGACCGAAACCCTCCCCCGGCCGTTCATGGTGATCGCGACCCAGAACCCACAGGAGTTCCACGGCGTCTACCCCCTCCCTGAGAACCAGCTGGACAGGTTCCTCATGAGGATCGAGATGTCCTACCCTGATCTCGCCACCGAGTCCGCCCTGATCAAGAGGAACCTCGGAGACATGGACACCGGCCAGATCAAAGCCGTCGTGAGCGCCGCCGAACTGGTGAAGGTCCTCGAAGACGTGCAGAAGGTGAAGGTGTCAGACGAGATCATCGGATACCTGGCGACCATCGCGAAGGAGAGCAGAGCGGAGGCGAGGCTGAGCCTGGGCGCGAGCCCCAGGGCGATGGTTCACATGACCCACTGCGCCAGGGCCCTTGCATTCCTCGAGGGGCGCGACTACGTGACTCCCGAGGACGTCAAGCAGGTCGCCGTCGAGGTCCTCGGACACAGGCTGAAGCTGGACCAGTCAGCGGTGCTGGTAGGCAAGGCCAGCGACCCCGGGCAGATAGTTCGAGAGATACTCACAAGAGTGAAGCCGCCACGATAAGGCTGACAAGACACGGCAAGGACTTCCTGAAGGCCACAGCCCTGGTGACCGTCGTCGGCGCGCTCTCAAACTTCGGATGGGGGATGGCGACGGCCCTTTCGCTCTCCTTCGTGGCGCTGATCTCTCTCCTCGCGGTGGTGGCGCTCCCTCCCGAGGCGCTGACCCTCCACGCCGAGAAGAGCCGCGAAAGAACGTTCAAGGGCGGGAAGGCTACGACTTCCCTGAGGGGATGGTCGGGCCGGAGGAGGGTCGCCGTGGACTTCGAGCTGGTATCGGGCCCCAACGGGGTGGAGGCCTCGCTGGAAGGAGAGGGAAGCGCGAGGACCCTCACGGTGGAGTCGAGGTTCGCCGGGGTGTTCAAGGGGTTCGTGGTCAGGGTGGGGGCCGGGGACCCACTCGGGCTCTTCGTCAGGAGCCAGTTCCATGAGCTCGACCTCACGCTGGAGTTCCTCCCGACCTTCCTGCTTGGGAGCAGAGAGCCGATCCGGGTTGCCGCGGCCATGCTCGGCGACCTACCCGCGGGGAGGAGCGGGTTCGGGCAGGAGTTCTATTCGGCCGAGGTCTACAACACCTCATCGAGCTCCAGGGACATAATGTGGAAGAGGGAGGCGAAGCTCCCCAGCGACCGCCTGTACGTCAGGGTGGGGGAGGCGAACATACCTGAAACGATGACCGTCTGCTTCCTGGAGAAGAGGGACGCCGAAGAGCGCGGGACGGCCATCTGGATGGACCTGGCGTCGGAGGCCATGGCCAGGGTCGCGCTCCCTGCGATCCTGTCGGGGACCGCGGTGAGGCTCCTTCACGTGGTCGACGGCGACGCGAGGGTGACAGAGGCCAGGTCCCCGGCGGAGCTGGCGGAGATGATAGTATGGCTCTGGAGGAGGGACGGCGGAAGGGAGAAGTCCAGGGGAGCCCCCGGGGACGCCGACTTCGTGGTGGTGGGGCAGGTCGAGACCCAGGACGCGGAGACAATGGCGCTGGTGCTCGAGAAGCCGTCCCTGGTGCTTTCATGGGGTAAGAGGAACCCGGTGATAGGGTCAGGCGTCGCGTTCTTCACCGGGAGAGAGGACATCAGCGGTCTTGTGGCCATGGTGCTCAGCAAATGAAGGCGAAGGAGCTCGTCCTCCCCGTCGCGGCAGCGGCGGCCCTGGTCTACATCGACCTCGAGTACGTGGGGGCCCTGATGGGCTCCGGCGTCCTGTCCCAGGCGACGTTCTTCGAGCTGATGGTCGTGGCCCTGCAGCTGGGCAAGACGGAGTCGCTGTTCCTGGTGCCGAGGCTGAGGGGAGCCAGCGGCGCCTTCGTGATTGACTTTTACGGGGCGGACATCCTCGCGCTCCCCGCCCTGGTTCTCATGTACTTCGCATTCGGCGGGAACCTATTCCTCGCCCTGGCCCAGGGGCTCATCCTGGGGTGGGTCCTGGGCGTGTCGGCCTGCGGGCTGGCGTTCGTGGCGTTCCGGGTGGCCGCCTCCATGTATCGCTCTGACAGCCTGACCAAGGTGCTCCCAATCTGCTTCGCGGCGGCCGAGTTGGGTCTGCTGCTCGTCAACTCCGCCCAGGTCGCGGCCACGTCCGGGGGAGACGTCGGCGCTGTGATCCGGAGCGCCTTTTCCGGGTATGTGTCCTTCGCTGCCTCCGATCCCATCTACCTGGACTTCGCTGCCCTCTACGTGATACTGCTGCTCTACGCGACGGTGGGCTGGACCGTCAGGAGCAAGGCGGTGGAGCCGAGGCAGATCCTGATTGCCATAGTCGCGACGGGCGCCGCGGCGGGGTGGGCGGTCGTGGCGTCGCTCACCGGTCTCTATCCGCCGCTGGTCCTGGCTCCGCCGGCGCTGGGAGTGGTGGCTGCGTCATGGGGGATAGGCGTTGCGAAGTAAGAAGTCCGCCCTGGCCCTGGCTGCCCTGCTCATCCTGACGTTCGCGGCCGTGCCCCCCCATGCCGCAGCGACGACCTCCTACGTCCAGTCCCTGCTGGGACTGGGGTACGGGCCGCTGAGCGTCCAACCGGCCTCCAGGGC
The DNA here is from genome assembly GCA_021788415.1 of archaeon. Next base: position 281,438 of record JAJYKR010000001.1, on the reverse strand, counting down.
TGTCCCAATCTTCGCCCCCGGCGACGACCTCTGGGTCCAGTCCTACTCCAACAGCAGCACGATGACGTTGATACTCGCGACCCCGAACGGCTCGGTCTTCCCCTCGGTTGAGCTCCCCCCGGGGGGCCTCGCCAAGATCTTCGCCTTCCCCTCCACGGGACCGGTAGGCCAGTGGACCCTGGATGCATACCTCGGGGGGGGCCTCGCCCAGGTCGTGTTTCCGGTGCTGAACGCCACGGCCCTCCCTCCTCCGGCGGTGGCCTCTGTCGGCCTGTCCAAGGGGGACCTGGTCCTGGGCTACTCCGTTGCCGACACCTCCGCCTATGGGATCCAGGCCTGCCTGATGGGGCCGGGGGCTGGAGGGGAGTCCACATTCCAGCTCCCCGGGTCTGTAGGGAGTGACATGACGGTGTCCCTGAACGGCAGCTCCATCAGCGCCTTTGCCCCCCAGGCCCAGCAACCATTCTCGGCCTGGTTCCAGCTCTACACCCCCCGGACCTACTCCACCGCGGGGGGACTGGTAACCTACGACACCATGGCCGGCCAGAGCCAGGTCCTCACGCTGGGCGCGAGCACCGAGCCCTCGACCGGCCTGATGGCCACCTATCTCAGCCTGAGGACCGGGCCCTACGACCTCAGGTCCTACGTCAGGACCTCCGCCGGGATCTCTGCCTACGACACCCCATACCTCATGGTGAACGGTAGCGCCTGGGTCTCGCTGGGCGCCTGCAGCCAGATCATCCAAGTGACGTCAGGCTCGTTCCAGCTCAGCGCCCCCCTCAACGGCACGGCCTCCTCGTGGCCGACCTCGCTGATAACTACTTACAATGACCATGGGATCGACTCCTTCACGCTGTCCGGGGTCCCGGCGCCGGAGACGAGGATCGGCCTAGGCAACGCGACCCAGGCTGTGAGCCTGGGGATGGTGACGGCCACCGCATCTGGGGCGGATGTCGTTGAATCGGACGCCTACGGCGGAAGCCTGTACGTGACCGCCCGGTCGTTCCCAGCCCTGGCGTCGGTGGCGCTGGACTTCGAGAACGTGACCACGGTTGCGTTCCCCGTCTCGGTCTCAGGTCCCTACCAGACCGAGAGCATCCAGCCCTCGCTGGGGACCGTGGACGCTTTCGCTGTCTCCGCCGGGACCCCCATCGGCAACGCCACTCTGACTGTGGATAAGGCTGGGTCGCAGCCGGCTCATCTGAAGACCGGGAGGGGGGGCGCCCTCACGTTGGTCCTCCCTCCGGGCGAGTACAACTTTTCCATGAGCGTCGGGGGGACGACGGTCAGCAAGGTGGTGCAGGTGTATCCAGGGCAGACCGCCGAAGTCACGCTCACCCCGGCCGCCGCGAAGTTTCCCGCCCTGTCGCTGGCGCTGGCTGTGATACTCGCCGCGGGGGTGGCCGCCGACATCGTGGTCTGGCGAGCATACCTCCTAAGGAGGAAGGCGCTCAGATGAGCAGGCGGCGCTCGGTGAGTTTAAATCGGCGGAGGCGTCCGTGAAGCAGGATGGGAGATTCTTCGGACACAGTTGACCTCATAGCGGAGGTGCCGTTCTTCGAGGGCCTCGACGAGAAGAGCCGCAAGGCGGTCGCCAGGGAAGGGAAGGAGGTCTCGTTCAAAGCCGGAGAGGTCGTCGTAGGCGAGAAAGGGTCGGGGGTGGGGTTCTACCTGGTCTTGGACGGCAGGGTGGAGGTGAGGAAGGCGCAGAAGGCCCTGGCCGTGCTGGAGAAGGGCCAGTTCTTCGGAGAGATGTCGGTCATAGACGGGCAGCCGAGGTCGGCGGACGTGGTGGCGCTATCTCAGACGAGGTGCTGGGTCCTCCCGTCCTGGGGGTTCGCGGGACTCATAAAGGCGCACCCCGAAGTTGCGATCCCGATGCTCAAGGAACTGGTCAAGAGGCTCCGAGCGGCCGAAAGCTCGCCCGGGTCCTGAGCGCTGGTCCTTCGCGGGGGTCGGGGAGGTTGAGGCTGGGCCTCAGCACGTGGTCGCTCCTTGGGTTGGAAGCCGGCGCCGCGGTAAGGGCCATCGGAGAGGCCGGGCTGGACTACATCGAGCTCTGGGGGGAGGTTCCCCACGCTTACCCGAGCTGGGCCGGCAAGGAAGGGATCAGGGACGCCCTTTCGAGCTACGACATGGTCGTGACCGCCCACGCCCCGTTCACCGACCTGAACCCCGCGACGCCGTTCCAGCCGGTGAAGGACGCGATCGCTGAGACCCTGGAGTCGTTCGTGGAGTACTGCGTCTTCCTGGGGGCGCGGGTCGTCACCGTCCATCCGGGGAGCGTGCACAACGAGGCGCTGGTGTCTCTGGCCGAGGACAGCGCGGCGTCAACGCTGCGGAGGCTGGTCAGGGCGGCTGGTGGGAGGGTCAGCATCAACGTCGAGAACCAGACCAAGAGCGCCTCGAAGTACTACTACCCTCTGGCGAGCACTCCGGAGTCCCTCTACTCTATCTTGAAGAAGGTCCCTGGGGCGGGTGTCACCCTGGACAGCGGCCACGCCCACGCGAGCGGCGAGGACCCCGCTGAGATCGCCTGGGAGCTCGGGGGAGACCTGACAGAGATACACCTGACCGACAACTCGGGCGAACTGGACGACCACCTGATCCCCGGGAGAGGGACCGCCCCCCTCGGGTCGCTGTTGAAGCAGGTGTCCGGGAGGGACGTGCTCGTCTGTCTGGAGCTCAACCCCCACAGGTACACCCCAGAGCAGGCGCTGGGAGCTGTCCCGGCCGTCAGGCGAGCATACGCGGGCGACTCCTGGGACCAGCGCAGGTAGCGTGGGTACGCCATCGCCGGGCTCGGCAACATCTAAATAGAGTTCCTCGACGCCGGTGAAAGAAAATGGCCCAGTTCGCCAGGATCAAGCTCACCAGTACCAACCTCCCAGAGCTGGAGAAGGTCGCCAGCGACATCAGGGAGATCGCAGACAAGACCGGGGTGAAGGTGAGAGGCCCTCAGCCGCTCCCCACAAAGAAGCTCAAGATAACCACCCGCAAGGCGCCGACCGGGGAGGGGAGCCACACCTTCGACCACTGGCAGCTCAGGGTCCACAGGAGGATCCTCGACGTCCAGCCCGACGACAGGACCATGAGGCAGATTACGAAGCTGAGGATCCCCGATGACGTGAAGGTAGAGCTTATCCTAACATCCTAGGTTCGAACCCCGGCCGAGTCATCTCGCGCGCGATGGGGGCGCTGGCCGCGTTACACAGCATGAACGCGCGGTGAAATGTTGGATCGTCAAGGTTGAAGCACATATGCTGGCAGGAACGTCAGGACGCACCTCCGTGCGATGCCAGGCCCTTGATGGCATGCCGCAGAGACCAGATGAAGACCGCTTCGTAGATCTGCGGTAAACGGTGGCCTAGTCGGCGGTCCGCTGACGAGCACATGCCAGGGCAGGCGAACACAGAGTGGGTTGCGCCCTTGAGCCCCAAGAAGCCTCGCTGAGCAAAGCCAGGCGGGCCTGCGCCCTACTCCTGCTTCTTCACCCAGTCGATGGTCCGCTGCAGCCCCTGCTCCAGCGTCACCTCGTGGGTGTAGCCGAGCAGAGTCTGCGCCTTCTTGATTGTGGGGTAGCTGATCTGAGGGTCCTTCTCGAGCTCGCTCCTCGGCGGCAGGAGCTTGAGCTCCGACTTCGACCCGGTCAGCTTCTTGACGGTCTCCGCCAGCTCCCTGATGGAGACGGGCCCCAGGCCGCCGAAGTTGAACGCCTGGCCCAGCGCCTTGTCGTCGTTGATGATAGAGAGCGCCAGCCTGGCGTAGTTGACGGCATGGGAGGGGGAGGTGGTGTCCTTCCCTCCGTTGTACAGGGTGAGAGGCTCGTCCTTAAGGCAGGCACGGATGAACCTGATGGTCGCCCTGGTGGGCTGGTCGTACTCGCCGAAGAGGAGCCAGCTTCGCGTGATCGACACCGGGAGCCCCACCGACTTGTAGAACCCCATCGCCATGTTCTCGTTGGCGACCTTCGAGTAGTCGTAGGGGACGCGAGGGTCGAAGGGTGACTCCTCGGACACCGGGTTGGTCTTCGGGGCGCCGAAGACATTGGCCGAGGAAGCTACTATGATCCTCTTCACCCCCTTCCTCTTTGCGAGCTCGAGCATGTTCAGGGTGCCGAAACAGTTGACTCTGAAGCAGAGCCCGGGGTCCTCGATGGTCTTCTTGATCTCGGTGATGGCCGCGAGATGGACGATCGCGTCGAAGTCCTGCGACGCCAGTGTTTCGAACACGAAGCCCCTGTCCAGGAGGTCCCCCGACAACTCCCAGCCGGTGAGGTCGGTCGGGATGGTCCCGACCCCCTTCTCCTTGAAGTAACTCGCGAGGTTCCGGCCGACCATCCCGGAGGCGCCCGTCACCAGTACCTTCAATCTGGTCCGGGCCGGCGGCGCTTTCTATTTAAGGTGAGGAGACGCCAGCCTTCCTCAGGAAGTCCCCGACCAGCTCTTGGTCCACGACCCCGTAGCCCATGCTCTCTTCCCCGTCGGCCAGGGTCATCGGGAGCCTGGCGACGTAGTACGGCACTTCGAACCCCTCGGCCTCCCCCCCTTCTGCCTCGTATAGCTTCGACCAGGCCCCTCCCGCCCTGCCATAGCAGAACACAGCTGTGACCTTCCTCTCGCCGAAGCCGCCCCCCCTCCCCCCCGCTGCGAGGGAGCCATCCCCAATCTTCAGGAGGAAGAGCCTATTGTCCGGCGCCGAGGGCCTAAGATCCACGTCCTTCTCAGAAATTACGATCGCCCTGGATGTCCCTGCGAGGTGGGAGCCGATTTCTTCGAGGGGGGTCAACGCGTCGGGCCGAATCTGGCGTCGTAATAAGACGTCGGAGCCTACCCTCGCCCAGGCCTGAGCCGCAGGTACTTGCGGAGCAGCAGGACGCCGTCCTGGGTCAGCTCCCCTGAATCCATCATCGCGTTCAGCCCCGGCCCGTCGAACTCTCTGACCGACTCCAGCTCTACGGGATCGATCCGCGTGGGGGCGTCGGACGAGGCGGCGAAGAGCGACACCCACTCGCGCTCGACGAGCCCCCCTTCCCTCATCGGCGGGAGCAGGTACTTCCCCAGGCCCAGGACGCTTGAGTGGAGCCCGAGCTCCTCGGCCAACTCTCGGACGGCGGCCTCACCGTAGGTCTCCCCCTCCCTCACGTGGCCGGTGCAGGAGAGCGTCCACATACCTGGCTGCCAGAGGTCTCCCCGGCTCCTCTGCTGCAGCAGGATCTTGCCGTCCGACCTCGAAACGACCACGGCTACGGCCCGGTGCAGCAGCCCCCTCTTCACGCACTCGCCCAGGGTGGAGGTACCCACCACCGAGTCCCCCTCGTCGACGAGGTCCACGCGCTCATCGCCCCCCAAGGGAGGTCGCCTACCTTCCGACGCAGAGGAGGAGGGCCTCGGCCTCCTCCTTGGTGGAGATGACCTGGACCTGCAGGTCGACAGCCTTGCGCCTCACCTTGTGGAACAGCTCGGAGTCGACGTTGGTGTTTGCGTTGAACGAGAGCACGAAGGAGACCTTCCCGCCGGCTATGAGGTCCATCACTTCGGTCATCCTGGAGTCCAGGGCCTGCTCGTCGAGCTCAAGCATCTCTATCCCCTCCCCCCTGAGGCGCGACAGCAGGGGCTTGACCCCGGCGGTCTCCTGCCAGGGCTCCAGGAGCATTATCCCCAGGTCCCCCTTCTTGGGCATTCGGTGCCCCGTCGCCAGGAAGGCCTGCGACAGCGCCTCTGGGAACGTGTCGCCGAAGCAGGCGACCTCTCCCGTGGAGCGCATCTCGACGCCGAGCTTGGGGTCGGCCCCGTCCATCTGCAGGAAGGAGAACATGGGGGCCTTGACGGCGAAGCGTTTCGGCTCCTCGACGTCCGCCGTCCTCTTCAAGGTCCCGCCTTCGATCGCGGGGGCGACGACGTCGATGAGGTTTACGCCGGTCGCCTTGCACACGTAGGGGAGGGAGCGCGAAGCACGGAGGTTGCACTCTATGACGTAGACCGACGCCCCGCGGACCAGGAACTGGATGTTGAGGGGGCCCCTCGCCTTCAGCTCCCTCGCGATGCTCCTCGTGTAGACCCTTATCTTCTCCTTGGCGGCCTTGCCGACGGAGACCGTGGGGATGCTCATGATCGCGTCCCCGGAGTGGATCCCCGCGTCCTGGACGTGCTCTATGATGGCCCCGATCACCGTGCTCTTCCCGTCGGACACGGCGTCGACCTCGACCTCCCGCGCCCCCTCGACGAACTCGCTGACGACCACCGGGTACTCCGGGTTCACCATGGCCGCCTTCGTGATGTAGGTCTCCAGCTCGGAGGGGTCCCAGATGACGCGCATGGCCGAGCCGCTGAGGACGTGGGAGGGCCTGACGATCACAGGGTACCCGACCCTGGAGCAGAAGGTCGCCGCCTCGGCGGGGGAGCGGAAGGAGCCCCAGGCCGGCTGCGGGATCCCCAGGCGGTCCAGGAGGGCGCTGAACTTGGTCCTGTCTTCGGCGGTTTCTATGGACTGCGAAGATGTGCCCAGGATTGTGACCCCCCTCTTCTCAAGGGACTCGGCGAGGTCGTTGGGGGTCTGCCCGCCGACGCAGAGGACCATCCCTTCGGGCTTCTCCCTGTCGTAGATGGCGAGGAGCCTCTCGACCGTCAGCTCCTCGAAGTAGAGCCTGTCGCTCATGTCGAAGTCGGTCGAGACGGTCTCTGGGTTGCAGTTCACCACCACGACCTCGTAGCCCAGCCCCTTCAGCGCCCAGGCCATGTTCATCGTCCCCCAGTCGAACTCCACCGAGCTCCCAATCCGGTAGGGGCCCGCCCCGAGGACCATCACCTTACGCCCGGACGTGGGAGGGGCCTCGTCGACCGCTGCGTCGAAGGTCTGGTAGAGGTAGTTGGTCCTGGAAGGCCACTCGGCTGCGAGGGTGTCGATGACCTTGGTGACAGGAGTCACCCCCATGCGCACCCGTGCCTCCCTCACCCTGTCCTCCCCGATCCCCAGGAGGTCCCCGATCTGCCTGTCGGAGAATCCGAGCTTCTTCGCCCTGGTCAGGATCTCCTTGCTTGGGGCGGCGCCGGGGGGTTGAGACTCGAGGAAGGCGTGGAAGTCGACGACGTTCTTGTACTTGCTTACGAACCACGGGTCCACCTCGCTCTTGGCGGCGACCTCCTTCTCCCCCGCCCCTGCGCGGAGCGCCTCCGCCAGGTCGAAGGCGATGGTATCGGACGGGCGCTCGAGCATCCCCAGGGCTGCCGAGAGCGCGGGGGGGCTCCCTCTCCTGACCACGCCGTCGTGTTGCGGGTTGGCCATGCGGGCCGCCTTCTGGATGGCCTCCTCGAAGCCCCTCCCCACAGCCATGACCTCCCCGATTGACTTCATCGACGTCCCGATCCCCCTGGCGGCTCCGTCGAACTTCACCGTGTCCCAGCGGGGCATCTTCACCACCAGATAGTCCAGGGAAGGCTCGAAGAGGGCGGTGGTGGTCCCCGACACCCTGTTCTTCAGCTCGGTGAGGTGGTAGCCGAGGGCGAGCTTCGCTGCCACGTAGGCCAGGGGGTACCCGGTCGCCTTGGAGGCGAGGGCCGACGACCTCGATAGCCGGGCGTTGATCTCGATGGAGGCGTACCTCTCGGAGCCCGGGTGGAGGGCGAACTGGATGTTGCACTCCCCGACGATGCCGCAGGTCCGAGCTGCCCGGAGGGAGGCGGTGCGGAGCAGGTGATACTCGGCGTTGGTGAGCGTTTGGGAGGGGGCGACCACGATGTTGTCCCCGGTGTGGACGCGCATGCCGAGCATGTTCTCCATGTTGCAGATGATGACGCTGTTGTCATCTCTGTCGCGCATTATCTCGTACTCGATCTGCTTCCACCCGCCGAGGTACTCCTCCACCAGGACCTGGTGCGCGAGGGAGCTGTTCAGGCCGCGCTCGACTATCTGCGCGAGCTCCTGGAGGTTCCTCGCGACCCCGCCGCCCTTCCCCCCGAGGGTGTAGGCCACCCGGATTATCACAGGGAAGCCCAGCTCGTCCGCCGCCTTCTTCGCCTCGTCGAAGGAGTAGACGGCGAAGCTGCGCGGAACGGGGACGTCGCAGCCGATCATGGTCTTCTTGAACAGGTCCCTGTCTTCGGTAAGCTGGATCCCTCGGATGGGGGTGCCGAGGACCTTCACCCCGTACCTTTCGAGGGCGCCGGACTCGGAGAGGCCTATGCCGCAGTTGAGGGCCGTCTGGCCCCCGAAGCCGAGGAGGATGCCGTCCGGCCGCTCCCTCTCGATGACGCTGGTGACCGAGTCGACCGACACAGGGACGAAGTGGATGCGGTCGGAGAACTGCGAGCTGGTCTGTATCGTAGCTATGTTGGGGTTGACCAGGACTGAGTCGACCCCCTCCTCCTTCAGCGCTTTCAGGCACTGGCTCCCGGAGTAGTCGAACTCCCCCGCTTCGCCGATCTTGATGGCGCCGCTCCCGATTACGAGTACTTTCTTTACGCTCTCACGCTTCGAAGCTCTTCACCTCTTGGCTGCCTTCCCCTCCGCGCCATCTCCGCGAACCTGTCGAATACGAAGAGGGTGTCGTAGGGTCCCGGGGTCGCCTCCGGATGGAACTGGACGGCCATGCACGGCCTGGAAGCGTGGAAGACGCCTTCGATGGTCTTGTCGTCTGCGTTGACGAACCACTGGCGGAGGTCGGTCCCCTTCAGGGTCTTCTCCGAGATGGCGTAGCCGTGGTTCTGGCTGGTCACGTATCCCCTCCCGGTGGTGAGGTCCACGCAGGGCTTGTTCTGCCCCCTGTGACCGTACTTCAGCTTGAAGGTCTCGGCCCCCTGGGACATCCCCACCACCTGCTCCCCGAGGCAGATCCCCAGGACGGGGACATCTCCGTCTATGAGCGAGCCGACGCACTTCGCGGTGTCGGCCAGTAGATTAGGGTCCCCCGGGCCGTTGCAGACGACGACCCCCGCTGGGTCGTACTTCATGACCGCCGAATATGAGGAGTCGTAGGGGAGGCGGACCACCTGGAATCCGCGCCTGAGCAGGTTCCTCACTATCCCGAGCTTTGTCCCGCAGTCGAGGACGACGACCCTCGTGCCTGGCTCCCCATGGACCACGGGGCCGGAGACCGACACCCGCTTCACCAGGTTCTGCGAGGAGTAGCTGCTCGCCTTCGCGAGCAACTCTGCGAGCATCCTCCTGTCCTTCGCGTCCGGGCCGCTGGCCAGGATCCCCATCATCACACCTGCCTCCCTGAGCTTCGTGACGAGGGCCCTGGTGTCGACCCCCTGTATCCCCGGGATCCCCTCTGACTCCATCCACTTCGACAGCGGCCTCTTCGAGGCCCAGTGGCTTGGAGAGTCGCAGGCCTCCTGGACGACGATCCCGCTCACTTTGATGGAATCGGACTCAAAGAAGCGCGGGAGGCCGAACTCATCCCTGGCAGAGTACGGCGGGACGCCGTAGTTTCCTATGAGCGGGTACGTGAACGTGAGGATCTGTCCCGCGTAGGAGGGGTCGGTCATCGACTCGAGGTAGCCGACCATGCCTGTGTTGAAGACGACCTCGCCCACCGAGTCTGCTTCGGCCCCGAAGCCCTGACCAAAGAAAGTAGAACCATCCTCGAGAAGAAGAAGCGCGTCCCTTTTCGGAGTAGGCACTCTAAGAAGAGAAACCTCCTTCGTTTCGCTTTTAAGGGTTTGGAGTTCCTCCGGGGTGCACCGGCTCGCGGACCGTCCGTCAGCGCCGGTCGCCCAGGAACGCCGCGAGCTCTTCCAGCCCGGCCTCCAGTTCGTCTCTGGGCGAGGTGAAGCAGAGCCTGAACGACCTTGGCGCCCCGAAGAAGTCGCCGGGGCCGACGAGGACGCTGCGGTGCGCCAGCAGGGCCTTCGCGAAGGAGACCGAGTTCGGACCCCCCTCATAACGGAAGAGGCGGAAGGGGGCGGCACCGGAGAGTTCCGCCGACACCCCGAGGCCTCTGCGGGCGAACCTCCGGACCGCCGCCAGGTTCTCCTCGTAGGTCCTCCGCGCCCTTTCGACGAAGGGCCCCCTCTTCTCCAGGACCTGCCTCGCCAGCCAGAGGCTGTACTCGGAGTCGTGGCCGCTCAGCAGCTTCTTCCCCCTCCTCAGAAGACCGGCCCTCTTGGCGTCGGCTATCATCCATCCCACCCTCAGCCGGCCGAGGCCGTAGAATTTGGTCATAGAACTGCATGTGACGACATCATCCAGCCTCGAATGAAGTGTGGCGGGCTCCTCGAAGGCGAAGCCGCCGTAGGTTTCGTTCACGAAGACCGGCGCCTTCTTCGAGATCTCGCCGAGCCTGTCCAGGGCGGCGCTCCCGAGCCTGGCGCCCGTCGGGTTGTTCGGGTCGGTCAGGCCATAGACCGCGCCTGGACGGACCGCGCCGTCGAGCGAGTGTCCGACCTTCATCCCGAGCCAGCGGGGGACGGAGAGCATGGGCTCGTAGTTGGGGACGGGGACGACGGCGCTCCCCTTGCCCAGGACGGAGAAAGCAAGGAAGATCGCCTCCGAAGCGCCGGAGGTCACCACCACGTTCTTTGCTTCGACGCGATAGATCCTCGCGACGGTCTCTGCCAGAACCCTCTCGTGGACGTCCTTCTCCTTGCTGAACGCCTCGAATGAGGTATCGACCCCGAGCTCTGCGAGGGGGGGCTCGGGGAGGCCGCTGTTGGAGAGGTTGTACTTTGCGTCCTTTGAGCGCCCTAGAATCCAGTCAACCAGCCTGAACTCTGTGGGGAGCAAGGGCACCCGGGTCATGGCGACCGCTTATCTCGGTTTCCGGCCGGTTCCGGTCTCCCTCCCAAGTGGCCCTGCAGACGAGGTCGAAGCCTTAAATCGCTCCGGGGGCTAAACACAGGGCGGGCTCAAAATTCTCACAGGGTTCTTAGGTCGGTCGCTGGGAGGAACAATCAATAACCTTCCTCAAGCGGGGGTAAGATAGATGGGCCCCAGCGTGGACTTCCTCGGGAGGGACGTAGTAAGCGCTCGCGACTTCAAGCGGGACCAGTACGACGAGATGCTCCGGGCCGTCGAAGACCTGGAGAAGAGCAGGGAGAGCCTCGACGGCACCCTGAAGGGCAAGCTCGCGGCGCTCCTGTTCTTCGAGCCGTCCACGAGGACCTACTCCAGCTTCCAGATCGCGGCGGAGAAGCTCGGCATGAGGGTGTCTGGTTTCGCCGGCCCCACTGGCTCGTCGATAACGAAGGGGGAGACCCTCCACGATACGGTCCGCATGTTCGAGGGGTACGGCGCCGACGTCTTCATCATCAGGCACTCGAAGATGGGCGCAGCTAGGTTCGCGGCCGAGATCTCCGATGTCCCGGTCGTCAGCGCCGGGGACGGTAGCAGGGAGCACCCGACCCAGGCGATGGTCGATCTCTACGCCATCAAGAAGGCGTTCGGAAGGATAGACGGCCTGAAGGTGGGGATGCTCGGCGACCTGAGGTACGGACGGACCTCCTCGTCGCTCGCGTATGCCCTCTCCAACTTCGACGTGGAGATCACGTTCATCGCACCCGAGGCCCTCCAGATGAGGCCTGAGGTGTCTCACTTCCTGACGCAGCGGGGGGTGACCCCCAGGACGGCGGGGGCATTCAAGGACGTCGCCGGGAGCTTGGACGTGCTCTACGTGACCAGGATCCAGAAGGAACGGATCCCAGACCCGACCGAATACGAGAAGGTCAAAGGGATGTACGAGGTCAACCTCGAGGCGCTCAGGGACGCAAAGCCCTCCCTGAAGGTCCTGCACCCCCTCCCCAGGGTGGACGAGCTCTCGACGGACATAGACGAGACCAACTACGCCCAGTACTTCGTCCAGGCCGCAGGTGGGCTCCCCCTGAGGATGGCGCTGCTGAACCTCATACTCGGAGGCGCAAGGTAGACGGCCCAGACAGAGAGCGAGAGGATGCTCGTGAGCAGGATCGAGGAGGGGACGGTCATAGACCACATCCCGGACTGGCGGGCGGACACGGTCTCCAGGGTTCTGCGGCTGGACAGGCTGGCGAAGATGCAGGCAGACGTCTCGGTCGTGATCCTGCAGAACGTGACGAGCAAGAGGCTCGGCAGGAAGGACATCATCAAGATCGACCGGTGGCACGTGGACGAGAGCGACGCCGACATACTCAGCCTGGTCTTCCCCGGGATCACGGTCAACTACATCGACGAAGGGAAGGTCTCGAAGTACACGCCACGGGTGCCGGACGCTATCGAAGGGCGCCTTCGTTGCCCCGAGCTCAACTGCATCTCGAACACGGAGAGGGAACCTGTCACCACCAGGTTCGCCACCCTCAAGAAGGAGAGGATGCTCCAGTGCCAGTACTGCGACGCGCTCTTCGACTTCGACAAGGTCCCCGACCACGTGAGGACATAGGCGCAGATGGAGCACGACCTGGTCCTCGACGGGAGGGTCGTGACTCCCGAGGGCCCCGAAGACGCCGAGGTGGGGGTGACTGACGGGGTCATCAGGGAGATAGGCCACGGGCTCCGTGGGGCCAGAAGGATAAGGGCCGATGGGTGCCTCGTCTTCCCAGGATTCGTCGACGCCCACGTCCACCTGCGCGAGCCTGGATGGGAGCGCAAGGAGGGCTTTCGGACCGGGACCATGGCGGCAATACATGGCGGGGTGACCACAGTGGCGGACATGCCGAACAACCCTACCCCCACCACGACCCCGGAGGCCCTGGAGGAGAAGTCGAGGCTGGCAGCGGCCAGGGCCCTGGTGGAGGTCAAGTTCTATGGCGGGATCGCGAGGGGGAGCACCGAGAGCCTCGTCAAGCTGTCCCCGGACGTCGCCGGCTACAAGCTGTACATGTCGGAGACCACGGGCGCGAGGTCGTTCCCGGCTGAAGAGCTGCCGCGGGTGTTCAGGCTGGTCGCCGGGACCGGGAAGCCGCTGAGCATCCACTGCGAAGACCAGGACGTCATCGACGGGGCGGCGGAGAAGCTCTCGGGGGTGTCGCGGCCCGACGCCTACTGCGACATGAGGCCACCGAGTTCTGAGACGGAGGCCGTCGCCAGGGTGGTGCGTGCCCTCGAGGGAGAGAAGGGACTCAGCGCCAACGTCTGCCACGCGTCCCTGGGCGAGACTCTGTCGCTGGTGGAGGGCGCGAGGAGGGAAGGGCTGCGTCTGCGCTGCGAAGCCACCCTTCACCACGCATACTTCTCGCGGAGGGCCATGCTCGACAATCCCCTCCTCAGGACCAACCCTCCCCTCAGGGCGGAAGAGGACAGGGAGGCGCTGGTCCAAGGCTTGCGACTGGGCAGGGTGTCGTTCCTGGTCACGGACCACGCCCCGCACCTGCTGGAGGAGAAAGAGGAGTTCGGGCTGGCTGGGGTCCCGGGGCTCGACGACTACTCTCATGTGGTCTCCTGGCTGATGTTGAGCCAGAGGGTGGACCCGGCGATCGTCGCCAGGGTCGCTTCCTTCAACCCTGCGAAGTACCTAGGCCTGACGGACAGGGGCGAGGTCGCGCTGGGGAAGAGGGGGGACTTCACCGTGATCGACCTGCATGCCCCGGAGGTCGCGAGAGGGGACGACGTCAGGAGCCGATGTGGCTGGTCCCCCTACGAGGGGAGGGAGTTCCCCGGCAGGGCGAGATGGGTCGTCCTGGGGGGCGAGGTCCTGATGGACGACTTTGAGTCTGTCAGGTGAATTCGACTGCAGGCGAATCCCCTGGCGGGGACGCCGGGTTGGCCGCGGCCGTCAGCACCTTGGGGGTCCTGCCGAAGTAGGCGGTCACGACGATGAGGACGGCGACGGCGATGAGAATCAAGCCGAGCGCCTCGGTCAGGGGGACCAGGTACGTCAGTGAGAGCCCGGCGATGACTACCCCCCAGCCCGCGTAGAATGCCCTGTCCTCCCTGCCGACGAAGGCGAAGGCGGTGACGAAGGTCCAGAGCCCGACCAGGAGCAGGATGACGGAGACGGTCCCCCGAAGGTCGACCAGCTTCAGCAGCCCGGCGGCGATAGAAAGCAGGATGGCGACCAGCGCGCCGATCCCCCAGGTTGACTTCATGGAAAACCCTCATTCTAACATGCGACCACGCTATTTAACCAGGCGGTGCGGCGAGAGCGCAGCCTGGCGCCCTGGGGTATGGGCCGTACCTCCCCTCGTAGGCGCTCACGAGACGGAACAGCGTTGCCTCGTCGAAGAGCTTCCCGACCAGCTGCACCCCCAGCGGGGTCCCTTCGGCCAGCCCCGAGGGGACTGAGACAGCTGGGAACCCGACGTAGTTGAAAGGAAGCGTGAGCCTGTTCAGCGCCGAGTAGACCGGCACCTCCTTCCCCTTCAAGTGGACGTTGGACCGCCCAATGTCCGGGGCGGGGATCGCAGTGCACGGGAGGGCGAGGACGTCGAAGTCCTTCATGGAGGCGGCGAACCTCTCCATGTAGGCGGGGCGGGCGTTGACCGCGCTGACGTAGTCTACGGCTTGGACGTCCTTCCCCTGCTCGAGGAGCCTTCTGACGTCGTCCCCGTAGAGCTCGGGGGTCTGCTGCAGCCAGCGGAGGTGGAACGCGGTGGCTTCGGCGCGCCTTATGGGCACCCACCTTTCGTACACCTCGCCTATGCCGTCGAGGCTCGCCTCTGACACCTGACACCCCATCTGACGGAGCCTCAAGAGAAAGGCCTCCACGTTCTCCTCGATCGCCGGGTCCAGGGCCTCGAAGAAGTACTCCTTGACCACCCCGACCCTGGCAGGCGCGTAGGGGAGGGCGAGGGAGGCGAGGTAGTCAGGCACAGCCTCGCTCGCAGTGGTCATGTCCCCCTGGTCCCCGCCGGCTACAGCCTGCAGTATGGCAGACGCATCCCAGGCCGACCGCGCGAGGACCCCGACCGTATCCAGGGAGCTCGAGAGGGGGACCACCCCCAGCCTGCTCACCCTGCCGTAGGTGGGCTTGACCCCCAGCACCCCGCAGAGCGCCGCGGGGATGCGGACTGACCCGGCGGTGTCTGTCCCCAGAGCTGCCGCGGCGAGCCCGGCTGCCACGGCGGCCGCGGAGCCACCGCTCGAGCCCCCTGCTATCTTCGCCTGGTCCCACGGGTTCCGCACCGGGCCGTAGTGCGGGTTGACGCTCGTCGTCCCGGCCGCGAACTCATGGAGGTTGGTGGTCCCGACGATGACCGCCCCGGCGGCCTTCAGCTTCCTCACCACCGGTGCGTCGTACTGGGCCACGTTCCCGGAGAGTATCCTGGAGCCTGCCGTGCACCTCACCCCCTCGATGTATATGATGTCCTTGACCGCGACCGGGATGCCGTCGAGGGGGCCGAGGGGCCTGCCTTCCCTGAAGCGGCGGTCTGACTCGCCGGCTGCCCTCAGGGCGGAGTCCCCCAGGACTGTTATGAAGCAGTTCAGCCTCCCGTTGGAGGCCTCGATGGACTTCAGGCACTCGCGGACCACCGTCGTGGGCAGGGCTCCCCCCGACCTGTAGGCCGCGCCCAGCTCCCTGATCGGCCCCGACGACCCCGGCACGACCGCCACCCCGGGCACCCCCTAGCGCCAGCGGCCGAAGGCCGGGTGCCCCTCCCTGACAGCGACGAAGAGACCCGTCATGGTGGCGGTGACCGCGCCGCCGACCTCCAGCTCCCCGGAGACGTAGGCTCTGTCCCCCTCGACCTTTGTCGCCCGGGCGGCAAGGTGCCAGGGCTTGTCTATGGGGCTGGGCTTTAGGAACCTCACGGTGTACTCGGCCGTCACGGTCCCAGGCGGGGCTGGAAGCATCCTGGCTTTCATCAAAGCGTAGGCGGCAGCCCAGTTGCCGTGGCAGTCCATGAGCACTGAGATGATCCCGCCGCTGCCGTAGCCCTCGAAGGCCGTGTGCTCCTTTCTGGGGGTCCAGTCCGCGACCACTGACTCCCCGGAGGGGGCGCTCTTCAGCCTGAGTCCAAGCTCGTTCTTGGGGCCGCACCCGAAACAGACCCCGTTCGGTGCGTAGGTGTCTTGAAGGTAGTCAACCATGCGCTCAGCTCCGGTGGGACGGCGCGTAAGGAGACATGAGACTCTGGGGGCTGTTTGCAATAAAAGCGTTTACGGCCGGGGCGTCCCTCATCCGGCAACAATTTTACGCGCGGGGAGGGGGGCCCCAGGGGAAGACTTGTCTGAGTCGGATGGCGGGCAGGCGCTGCTGGACATCGGGACCAAGGCCGACGGCGCGTTCTCGGTCGACGCCAACGTCGTGGCCACCGGCCGGACCTGCGTCCTGGGGAGCAGCGGGAGCGGGAAGAGCTACGCCGTCGGCGTGATCTGCGAGGAGCTCTGCAGGAACGGCGTCCCGTTCGCGGTGGTCGACACCGAAGGGGAGCACACGGGGCTGAAGGAGAAGTTCGAAGCCATCTGGGTCGGGGAGGAAAGCGGGTGCGACCTCTCATGGGAGGGGCTCGACCTGGAGGACCTGGCGAGGCAGGCCCCGGACATCTCGCCGCTCATCCTCGATGTCTCCGACATCCCTGACGCGAAGGAGAAGGTCGCCAGGTTCATGGGGGAGCTCTACAAGACGCTCACGGAGAGGAGAACCCCCTACCTCGTGGTGGTGGAAGAGGCGGACAAGTTCATCCCGCAGATCGGGGAGCGCGTCCCGATATTCGCCGAGGTCGCCAGGAGAGGGAGGAAGAGGGGGCTCGGGCTGATGGTCTGCTCCCAGCGTCCGTCCCTGGTAGACAAGAACGTGCTCAGCCAGTGCGGCAATCAGCTGATCGGGAAGCTCATAATCCAGAACGACCTCCAGTCGGTCGCCCAGTTCTTCCCCGGCAAGGGGCTGCCGAGGGGGCTCACGTCGCTGAAGACCGGCCAGTTCTTCGCCATGGGGGGACTCTCATCGGTCCCGTCGCTCGTCTCGGTCAAACATCGGGTCACCAGGGCAGGCGGAGTGACGCCCTCGCTGGCCAGGAGGGCGGCGAAGGCATACTTCAGGCCGGGGGGGACCCCCGTCCCGGCCAGGGGCGAAGAGGCCGGCGGCGCTCCCGGAGGCGGCGGGGTGCTGGGCCTGGACCCGTCGATCAGGGTCGACGACCTCCCCGTCCTGGTGAAGAGGGAGCGGAGCTTCGGTATATTCGGCCCGAAGGAGACGGTCACCGAGGTGACCCCTCAGTTCAGGACGCTGGTCCAGCTGGGCGTGAGGCTCAGGCGCGGGCTGCTGAAGCGCAGGTTCGAGACGGCGTACACATACCTGGACGGCGCTTCCGGGAAGCTCGTCCTGGTGGACAGGGGCCTCGAGGTGACGAGGGGGTTCGAGAAGCTCCTCGGCCTGTCCACCCTACAGGTCGAGATCCTCAGGGAGCTGAGCCCCGACAGCGACACCAGTGCCATCGACGTGGCGAGCGAGCTCGGGGAGTCCAGGGGGACGGTATCGAGGGCCCTCACCCTCCTCAATGGGAAGAGGCTGGTGAGGACCGCGGAGGTGAGGGAAAGGAAGCTGTACAGGCGACTCACCGACCTCCCTCCGGTCCCGTCCGCGACCACCCCCCTGGAGCTCGCGCCCGTAGACATCACGAAGGCGAGGGTGGTGCAGCCGAAGATCAAGGAGTCGGACGTGAGGGATGCGGTCAAGGGTTTGTGGGACGGCGCCGACGTCGACAGCTTCGAGCCATTCCTCTACCCCGTGTTCAGGGTCGAGCTGGTGGTGCGAAGGAAGCGCAGGCAAGTAACCATCGACGGCCGGAGCGGGAGAGAGCTGGTCTTCTAGCCCAGCCCGCCGAAGCTCTCCATGATCTTTACCCCCGAGCTGGTCCCGAGCCTGTCGGCGCCCGCGTTCAGCATCTCGAGGGCCTTCTCGGCGGTCCCTATGCCTCCGGCGGCCTTCACCTTCACCCTCCCGGAGACTGTCTTCCTCAGCAGGGCGACGTCCTCCCTCGTCGCGCCCCCGGACCCGAACCCCGTGGACGTCTTGACGAAGTCGGCCCCCGCCCCCTCCGCCAGCAGCGCCCCCCTGACCTTCTCGCCTTCGTCCAGGTAGCAGCACTCCAGAATCACCTTGAGGAGGGCACCCCTCCCCCGGCAGAGGGCGGAGAGTTCCCCGATGTCGCTGGAGAACAGCCCGTCGTCCCCCGACTTCAGCGCCCCTATGTTGCAGACCATGTCGATCTCTCGGGCTCCGTCTTCGATCGCCCTCCTCGCCTCCGCCAGCTTCACCTCTGTCGTGCTCGTGCCGTGAGGGAAACTGACCACGGCTGAT
Source organism: archaeon (assembly GCA_021788415.1). Next base: position 263,287 of record JAJYKR010000001.1, on the reverse strand, counting down.
ATGCGGCTGCCGCTCCCCCGGAGCCTCAGCGCGGCGCGACCGACGTAGACCGGACTGACGCAAACGCTCCAGAACCCGTAGCGGATCGCCTCCGAGCAGAGGACGTCTATGTCGGCGGCCGTGGTTGTCGGTTTCAGCGCGGTATGGTCGATCAGGCGGGCCAGGTCCGCCCCGGTGATAGGGCGTGCGGGACGTTCTGGGCCGGACATCTCCCCGGAGGTGCCCTGGGCCGCCGTGATAAAGAGAACCCTCGGTCCCTGGTCGATGGGTCAGCCAGCGGTCGCCCGCGGAGGCGTGAGCCTCAGTTCGTTTAGGCTCCCCTCTCCGGTTTCTCAACGTTGGGAATCGTAACCCCAGTTTAATATGCTGAAACCGCCGAATCGGAAAATGGGATGTGATGTCGCAAAAGCACGCCGGACCGCTTGCGAAGGACTTCATGGGAACCGGTGTCATCACTGTCTATCAGGAGTCGAAGGTCGAGAAGGCCGTGCGCGCCATGGACGAGCACGACATCGGCAGCGTCGTGGTCCTGGACAACCTCGGCCCCTGCGGCGTGTTCACCGAGAGGGACCTCCTGAGCAGGGTCCTGGCAAGAGGTAAGGACCCGCAGGCCACGGTGATCTCCGAGGTCGCGTCGCCCAGGTTCCCGTCGATCGAGTCGGCCAGCACCCTCGAGGAGGTGGCCGACGCCATGGTCACCAAGAAGAGCAGGCTCATGGTCTTCGATGGGGCCGCTCTGGTTGGGATAGTCACACCCACCGATCTGGTCAGGGTGATCAAGGACGTCGGAAGGGACTTCTCGATACTGAAGGTGATCTCCACCAACGTCGTCACTGCGACGGCCGAGACCCCAGTCGACGCGGTGGTCGCGCTGATGGACCAGAGGAAGGTGGGGAGCGTCCTGCTCTCCGAAGACGGCAAGTGGACCGGGATATTCACTGAGAGGGACCTGGTCAGAAGGGTACTCGCACGGCGGAGGAGGCTCGACACCCCCCTGGCGGACGTCGCCACCCGCCCCCTGGTCATGGCTGAACCCGGCACCCTCGGCCGTGAAGCGGCACAGCTGATGGCCGCCCACAAGTTCAAGCGCCTGCCTCTGTCTCTCGACGGAGAAGGGGTCGGCGTGGTGACGGCCAGGGACCTCGTCGAAGCCTTCGCCAACGCCAACAGGCCGAGGGCCCCGCGGGTCGACTGGATCCAATGGACCTGAACCTCCAGCCCAGGGCGTCGTCGGCAGCTGCATGGCGGCGGGGAGTGAGGACCCCAGAAGCGGCGCCTGTAAAGTCCGTGAGCCTGGAAGGAGGGTGGGGGCCCCATGGCCGTCTCCTCTCTAGGCATGATCGCAGACTCGGAGGTCTCCTTGGCCATCGGGAGCAGCTGTTGCGACGTCATTTTCGGCGATTAAACAGGGTGCGTCCGGGGGTCTTCGTGGCAGACGTGGACGCGCCAAGGGTACCTGAGGGAAGCTGTGGGAAGGTCCGCTTCGAAGACCTGAAGAGAACGTTCAGGGGACAGCCCAGAGGCGGAGGAATACAGGATAGGCGCCGGGTGTAGGATTCGGACCTACGCGACCTATGACGGTCACGGGCTTGCTTGCTGAGGTCTCAAGGCCCGCGCAATAACCACTCTGCCAACCCGGCCCAGTTCTCCGCGCCCAGCGGCACTCTTCTTATCCTTTAGCGGGCGCGGGTTCATATGCAGATGGCGGGCCGCACCGCCATGGGGCCTCTGGTCCGCCCAGCCGAGCCGTCAGACAAGGAGCCGCTCATGAGCTTCATCAAGGGTGTGTGGGGAGGTCACGACTACATCCCAGGGGTCTGGGATGAGTGGATCAGGGACAGGGTCAACAGGGTGTTCGTGGTGGAGGCGGACGGCGTCCCCGTGGGGATGAACAGGCTGAGGTTCATGGAGGACGGGTCGGCGTGGTTCGAGGGAGCGAGGGTGCACCCCGCCCACCGCGGGAAGGGGCTGGCGACGATGCTGGGAGAGAACTCCATGAAGGTCGCCAGGGGGATGGGAATCGGGACGTTCAGGCTGACCAGCGGATCCCGTAACAAGACGGCGCACAGGCAGATAGCGCGCATCGGGTTCGCAGAGGTGGCGCGCTTCAGCATCTACGAGCCATCGAAGGGTCCGCTCTCTAGGGGAGGGGCGACCAGGGTCCGCCCGGGCGGCCTCGACGAGATCATGGGCTTGGTGCGCGGCTCGGCCGAGTTCAAGCTCGGGCACGGGGTCTTCTGGCACAACTGGGGGGCGGCGATGATCACCCCCGAGGTTCTCAGAAGGCTTGTGGACGAAGGCTCGGTGTGGAGGCTTGGGGGTGCGGTCGCGGTCACGAAGGCCGGGGGGGAGGGGAGGGGCGTCTGGGAGCAGATAGGGTTCATCGGAGGGGAGCCGAGAGACGCGGTCCGCCTCGTCAGGTGCGTCCTGGGGAGGAGGAAGGATGCGTCCGAACGCTGGGTGTTCGTGCCGCAGGGGTCTCCGTTAGTCCATTGCCTGAGGACCGCCGGGTTCGAGCGGCACTTCTCCAACATCCTCTTTGAAAGGAAGGCAGCCAAAGATTAATCTGCTCTGCGGCGGCCCGGGTGAGCATGGATAGCGGAAACAAGGTGACTGTGCTGGGTGCGGGCCTCATGGGCCACGGAATAGCCCAGGTCGCGTCTCAGGTGGGGAAGTTCGAAGTCTCGATCCTCGACGTCGAGCGGAGCTACCTGGACCGTGGGATGAAGATGATCGGGGACTCCATAGGCAAGTTTGTGGAGAAGGGGAAGCTCTCCAAGGATGAGGGGGAGGCAGCGCTGGGGAGGATCCACCCCACCCTCGACCTCGCGGAGGCGGTGAAGGGGAGCAGCCTGGTGATGGAGGCGGCCACCGAGGACCCCAAGCTCAAGCTCGACCTGTACAGGAGGCTCGCCCAGCTGGCGGGAGAGGACACGATACTAGCGTCCAACACCTCCTCCATCAGCATCACCCTCCTCGGCTCGGCGACGAAGAAGCCGGAGAACGTCTGTGGGATGCACTTCTTCAACCCGCCGCAGTTGATGCCGCTCGTCGAGATAATCAGGGGGAACAAGACGTCAGACCGGACGGTGAGCCAGGTGAAGGACGCCTCGGTCAGGCTGGGGAAGGAGACTGTACTCTGCAAGAAGGACTCGCCGGGGTTCATCGTGAACAGGATACTCGTCCCCGCGCTGAACGAGGCAATTTTCCTCGTCCAGGAGGGCGTCGCGGCGCCGGAGGACATCGACAAGGCCGTCAAGCTGGGCCTCAACTGGCCCATGGGTCCCCTCCAGCTGCTGGACTACGTCGGCCTCGACACGACACTGAACATCATGCAGGTGTTCATGAACGAGTTCGAGGACTCGAAGTATCGCCCGAGCCCACTCATGAAGGAGATGGTGAGGGCCGGCCTGGTCGGTAGGAAGAGCGGCAGGGGGTTCTACGAGTGGGGCTCCCCCAGCGCGACTAAGTCGAAGTGAGCCTTTCCTTCAGCTCGGGCGGGAAGGGGATTTTCACCCCCTCCCTGTCCGTGAGCACCTGGACGGTGTGCCCCGTGGCAAGGAGCAACCCCTCGGGGATCTTGTAGACCTCGTTCTCGAACCTTATGCTGCTGTTGCCGATCGAGGCGACCTTCGTCTTCACGAGTATCTCGTCGTCGAAGCGGGCGGGGGCCTTGTAGTCAACGTGGGCCTGCACGACCGGGAACTCCATGCCGCGCCGGACCCATTCCTTGTACCCCAGACCGTGGTCCCGGAGAAGCCCGACCCGGCCCACTTCAAACCAAGTCAGGTACTTCCCGTAGTAGACGACGCCCATGGTGTCAGTCTCTTCGTACCTGACGCGGAGCCTCTGTTCGTGCCACACTGTCACGGGCCCCGGCGGGCAGCCCCCCATTTAACGGGTACCGGGACCCAGATTGAAACGTCTAAATATCATGGCAGGGGCCTTGAGCTTTGAATACCATGAACAGGAACCTGGTAATCATAGGCGGTATCCTGGCCCTGGTCGGGCTGATCGTCAACGTGGCGGTCGACCTCGACAACGTGTACGACATGACCACGACGGCCCTGTGGCTGCTGACGGTCATCGTCGTCTTCGCAGGTGCCTTCCTCGGAGGCAAGAAGAGCGGCTCTGCCGCCCCTAGCGCCCCCGGGGCTGCGGGCCAGTAGAAGGCCTGCTTCTTCCGTACAAGTTGGCGCGCCAGCACGTGGTGCCGACGTGCCACCCCCGGCATTTTCAGCCGCTTCGCAGGAGTTAATACAAACCGGAGGCGGCCTCGACGGCATGAGCTACGAGACTCTGTCGGCGTCGAGAGAGGGCCCGCTTGGTATCATAACAATCAACAGACCGGAGGCGCTGAACGCACTGAGCAACAAGCTAGTCCACGAGCTTATCTCAGCCCTGGCGGCTTTCGAGTCTGACGAGGAGGTCAGGTGCCTCGTGATAACAGGGAGCGAGAGGGCGTTCTCCGCCGGAGCGGACATCAAGGAGATGGCCGACATGTCGGCGGTCCAGATGTCGATGTCAGGCCACTTCTTCCCCCTCTGGGACAGGTTGGGGAGGTATCCGAAGCCCGTCGTCGGCGCGCTGAGCGGTTTCGTCCTTGGGGGCGGGCTCGAGCTCGCCATGAGCCTGGACGTGCTGATAGCGTCGGAGACTACCCAGCTCGGGCAGCCAGAGATAAACATCGGAGTGATGCCTGGGGGCGGCGGTACCCAGAGGCTGACCAGGGCCGTGGGGAAGTACAAGGCCATGGACATGATCCTCACGGGGACGAGGATAGGGGCGGACGAGGCGAAGGCACTGGGGTTGGTGAGCAGGGTGGTCCCCAAGGAGGCATACCTGGAAGAGGCGAAGAAGGTCGCCACCGAGATCGCGTCGAAGTCCCCCGTGTCGGTGAAGCTCGCTAAGATGGCCGTCAACAAGGCCTTCGAGATGGGGCTGAGCGACGGCCTGGACTTTGAACGCCAACTGTTCTACCTCCTCTTCGCGTCCGAAGACGCCAAGGAAGGGATGAAGGCGTTCATGGAGAAGAGGAAGCCAGTATTCAAGGGGAAGTAGATGAAGTACGAGACGGTTACGACGGAGGCCGCCGGCGGGGTCCTTTGGATCACCCTGAACAGGCCGGAAAAGCTGAACGCCTTCGACGAGCAGATGGGGGCGGACCTCCTGGAGGCGCTCAGGGAGGGGGAGAAGTCTGCGGAGGCCAGGTGCCTGGTGCTCACCGGGGAAGGGAAGGCGTTCTCCGTAGGCGAGGACCTGAACATGAACAGGTCAAACTACGACAGCGGCAAGCCCGTGCGCCTGGGCGAGGTGCTGCAGAGGAAGTACAACCCCATCGTAGCCAAGGTCAGGAGGATGGAGAAGCCGGTCCTGGCGGCGGTCAACGGAGTCACCGCGGGGGCGGGGCTGGGGCTGGCGCTGGCCTGCGACCTGAGGGCTGCGTCGGACAAGGCCACTTTCCATGAGGCGTTCATCAAGGTCGGGCTCGCGCCTGACTCTGGGACCAGCTTCTGGCTCACGCGGATCCTGGGGCTCGGGAGGGCGATGGAGGTCGGGCTCCTCGGGGAGCCGATAGACGCGCAGAAGGCGTTGGGTCTGGGGCTTGTCAACTGGGTCTTCCCGGACGGGGAGTTACGGAGCCGGGTCGCCTCGATTGCCGAGAGGCTGGCGAAGGGACCCACCAAGGCGATGGGGTTGACAAAGCGGGCCCTGAACCGGGCGGTGGTCGTAGACATGGAGTCGGCCCTGGAGTACGAGATGTACCTTCAGGACATCGCCGGGAGGACAAGGGACCACGTCGAGGGGGTCAGGGCCTTCTTCGACAAGAGAGACCCGTCCTTCGTCGGCGAATAGACGGGTGCCCAAAGGCGCCGGCAAGCAAAGGAGATAAGGCCGCCGCCCGCCTCGTCCCCCATGAAGGACGTAGTAGTCGTCGAGGCGCTGCGCACCCCCGTCGGCAGGTACGCCGGGGCGCTGAAGTCGGTCAGGCCCGACGACCTTGGAGCGCTGGTCATGAAGCGCGCCCTTGAGAGATCCAGGGTCGAGCCGGCCATGGTGGACGACGTCTACTTCGGCTGCTCGAACCAGGCCGGGGAGGACAACAGGAACGTGGCCAGGATGGCGACCCTCCTAGCCGGCATCCCGTACTCGGTCCCGGGGGCGACCGTGAACAGGCTCTGCGGGTCCGGGCTTGAGGCCATCAACAGCGCAGCGAGGGTGATCTCGACTGGGGAGGGCGACATCCTCCTCGCAGGGGGGGTCGAGAGCATGACGCGCGCACCCCTTGTCGCCCTGAAGCCCGAAGCGGGTTACGAGAGGGGCGGGGTATCCCTGGTCGACACCACCATAGGATGGAGGTTCGTCAACCCCTCGTTCCCCCAGGACTACCCGCCCCTGTCCATGGGCGAGACGGCGGAGAACCTCGCGGAGAAGCACAAGATTTCCAGGTCGTCCCAGGACGAGTTCGCCCTCGGCAGCCACAGGAAGGCGGTGGATGCGTCCCAGAGCGGGAGGTTCAGGGAGGAGCTGGTCGCGGTCAGCACGCCGGAAAAGCCGGAAGGGGTTGTCGATGACGAAGGGCCCAGAAGGGACACGTCCGTCGAGAAGCTCTCGAAGCTCAAGCCCGCCTTCCGCAAGGGAGGGACGGTCACCGCGGGGAACTCGTCTGGTATCAGCGACGGCGCTTCGGCGCTGGTCCTCATGCGAGAGGGGAAGGCAAGGGACCTTGGCGTGAAGCCCCTGGCGAGGGTCCTCGGCTCAGCGACGGCAGGGGTCCATCCGAGCTACATGGGTCTGGGGCCGGTGCACTCCACGAGGAAGCTCCTGGCCAGGCTCGGGATGGGGATGGAAGAGTTCGGCGTCATCGAGCTCAACGAGGCGTTCGCCGCCCAGGTGCTGGCCTGCGCTGCGGAGATGCCGGAACTCGACCTGGGGAGGGTAAATCCGAACGGCGGAGCCATAGCGCTGGGGCATCCCCTCGGCTGCAGCGGTGCCAGGATAGCCACCACCCTCCTTCATCAGATGCGGCGGACTGGGACCAGGTACGGCCTGGCCACGATGTGCATCGGGGTAGGCCAGGGGATATCCACCGCCTTCGAACTCGTGAAGTAAACAGATACCACGCAGGGGCGCCTGGGACGGCGCGATACAGGCCTAGGTGAGGACAAAGGACGTCTAGGTCAACCTTTCCTGGGCCTCCAGACCTCTTCCTTCTTCCCTGCCCTCTGGTTCTGCCACCTTGAGAGGTTGAACAGGTAGGATGAAAGCCGGTTGAAGAACGGCAGCAGTTCGGGGTTCATCTCTTCCGCCTGCGCGGCCGTGACCAGCCTTCTCTCCGCCCGCCTGCACACTGCCCTTGCCAGCTGGAGCGTCGCCCCGGAAGCGGAACCGCCCGGCAGGATGAAGTTGCGGAGCGGCGGGAGCTTGGCAAGGAGGGAGTCGGTCATCTCTTCCACCCTCCTGGTATCGGCGGCGGCGATCCTGGGGACAGGTTGGGCAGACGCCAGCTCCGTCGCCGCGTCGCCTCCGGCTATGAAGAGCATGCCCTGGACCTCCGTCAGGGAGGCGCGCAGCTCCCTCCGCTTCGTCCCCGCCAAGACGACGCCGAGCACTGAGTTCAGCTCGTCTATGGTGCCATAGGCTTCGACCCGTGGGTCGTCCTTGCGCACCCGCCTGGACCCGTAGAGGGAAGTCTCGCCCCCGTCCCCCCTCCTGGTGTACATCAGACAGGCGGGTCGGGCCAGGAATTATTAACGCTAACAGGGTCGAGGGATTCGCAGCCCCCCGCGGGTACGATGGAGACTCTTTGGGTCAACGAAAGAACTACGCTTGGTCGCCGAATTTACAGTCTGAAGTTTCTTATTGGCGGCGAGGAGAATGGCGGTGGCGAGTCAGATAACGGCGTTCGAGCACCAAGAGACACACCAGTTCACCCCCCAGGAAGCGTCCAAGCTCCTCTCAGACATCAGACCCAAGGTGAAGTCCCTGGTCGAAAGGAAGAAGGTCGTGGACCAGCTCCATGGAGAAATCGAGAGGTACAATCTCTTGGGAATCAGGACCCCGGTACTGGCCGAGAGAGCGGCCCAACTGGACGCCCTCGTGGACGACATGACGAGGAAGCTCGCAGAGTTGGAGGACCTCGGGGTTGAGGTCAAAGACCTGGAGTTCGGTCTGGTGGATTTCCCCGCAGAGAGGTACGGCGAGAAGGTTCTCCTGTGCTGGAGGTATGGCGAGTCAGAGGTCTCTTTCTGGCACGGATGGAAGGAGGGCTACCCCGGACGGAAGCCCCTGAAGATGCAGCTGATCCAGCCCTAGGCGAAGAGCCGCTTCGCGTTACCCGACAGCAGCTTCTCAGACACCCCAGGCTTCAGCTTTGGCTCGAGGCTGGCCTTGAAGTCGTCCATCCACTCCTTGTGCCTGAGCATCGGGTAGTCCGTGCCGAATAGGAACCTGTCCTGGAGGATCCCGTTGAGATAGGGCATAACAGACTGTGGGATGTAGCGTGGTTTCCAGCCGGAAACGTCAATGAATACGTTCGGGCTCCTGAGGGCGATGGCCAGGGTCACCTCGGGCCAGGGCCATCCGAAGTGGGCCATGACCACCTTGAGGTCCGGGAAGGCTGTGCACACCTCGTCGACCAGCTCCGGCTTGCTGTACCTGATCTCCGTGTCCCCCAGGCCGGTGGTACCTGTGTGCAGGAGCACTGGGATGCCCGCCTCCTGGCAGTACTCGTAGATGGGGAACATCAGCTTCCTATCGTTGATGTAAACAGAGTTGGCGCTGCTGTGGATCTTGAGGCCGCGCATTCCGAGCTCCCTGACCGCCCGCTTGAGCTCCTTGACCGCGCCGCTGCCGGCGTTGGGGTCGACCCCGGCGAAGGGGACCAGCCTGTCCTTCGACCCCGCTGCCATGGCGGCGATTTCGTCGTTCCTCAGCGTGTAGTTCCGGAAGGCCGGGTTTCTCGTCGCGCTTGTGTCCTGGCCCAGTATTACCGCCCTGGCGACCCCGGAAGCCTCCATCTCTTCGAGGATCTGCTCGGTCGAGCCAGGGAGCTTGTCGACGTCGAGCTTGAAGAAGTCGCAGGCTTTCATTATCGGCCCGTTCTTTTTCATGAAATCCCGGGTCCACGGGTGCACGTGCACGTCGAAGGACAACTCGCCTGGAGTCGAGGCTGGGAATCATTAACCTTCCTGATGGGGAAACCAGGCGCGGTCGAGGGGCGACAGCCAACCTTTTCTGAAGGGCGCTCGAAGGACTGCCGTGAAAAGGTCCCGCCACGAGCCCAAGGAAGGTGAGATGGCCCCCGACTTCGAGCTCCCGTCGTCTTCGGGGAGCACCCTCAAACTCAGCTCCCTGAGAGGCAAGCAGGTGGTGCTGTACTTCTATCCGAAGGACGACACCCCTGGGTGCACCGTCGAAGCGTGCTCGTTCAGGGACAACCTGCCCAAGTTCGACGGCCTGGACGCAGTCGTCCTGGGCGTGAGCAAGGACTCCCTCCAGTCACACGCGAAGTTCATCGGCAAGTACTCGCTCAACTTCACCCTGCTCAGCGACGAGAGCCTGAAGGCCCACGGCCTCTACGACACCTGGAAGGAGAAGATGAACTACGGCAAGAAGTACATGGGGACCGAGCGATCCACCTTCGTCATAGGCGCCGACGGGAGGATAAAGAAGATCTTCAGGAAGGTCAGCCCCAGAGGGCACGACGTCGAGGTACTCTCCGCTCTGAATCCATAGGCCAGGCCACTGGCCGCGGGGCGTCACCGGGGGCAAGGAAGGCACTTAGCCAATAGACGAATGGTTCTGCCGCTGGCGCCGATGGTTAAATATGGAAACGCGATGGCGAGGCCAATGCTCCTTACAGCGGTCCCAGAGGAGACCTACTGCCTCAGGACACAGGAGCATGTGCCGGCCAGCTCCGGGAGGAACCTGTTCTGTTATCGCTGCGGCATGTACCTTGGTCCCGCGAGAGACTCTGATCTCGGAAGCCTTCTGGACTATTAGGGCCTCTTCGCGAACTGGTTGATCAGCGCCCTGAAGCCGCGCTTGACGTAGAAGCGGTTGGCAATCTCGTTCTGTGCAGGGACGTCGGCGACCATGATCTCTGCCCCCATCTTCTTGAGCTCGGCGGCGGCCTGCTGGATCATGTCGTCCCCCAGGGCCTTCCTGCGGTACTCGGGCAGGATGTAGAAGTCGGTGATTCGACCTTCGTTGCGCGGTTCATAGAATATCCGCTCGCGCGTCTCGGCCCTCAGGACGCCCACCACTTTCTTCCCCTCTGCCGCCACCAGCAGGAGGTGCCCGGGAGCAGCCAGGGAAGACTGGATGTACTTGTCCGCCCTTGCCTTCGCGTCAGGCACCACTGCGAAGAGGGGGTCGAACTCGTTGTTCAGCCTCTTGGTCCGCACTATAAGGTCGGAGAGCGCCTCGACGTCGTCCTTCCTGGCGCGCCTGATCTCCATGTCCAGCCCCCTCGCCGGTCCTGGAGGGATTGATTTACGCCTATTCTGGGGGGTCGAGTATCACCCCTCCGTTTCTGAGTGCATTCATCACTTTCCTTGACCTCTCGATGGTGGCCATGGCCGCCTGCATCGACTCGCTTGCCGACAGGTTCCGCCGGGCGACCCCCTCCCTGATGGCAGCCTGGCCGACCTTTGTCGCCACCCTCGGATACACCTCCCACTGCACCATGGTGGGGAGGATGTAGTCCCTGCTGATCCCCTTCTCCTTGGCGAAGGCCGCCAGCTCCTTCGCCGCTTCGATCACCATCGGGTCGGTGATGGTCTTCGCCCTCACGTCCAGGGCTCCCCTGAAGATCGCGGGGAAGAGCAGGCTGTTGTTCACCTGGTTGGGGAAGTCGGACCTCCCCGTCGCAACCACCTCGACCCCGGCCGAATGGGCCGCAGCCGGGAGCATCTCCGGGACCGGGTTGGCAAGGAAGAAGGCGATCCCCCTCTTGTTCATCACGGCCACCTCGTCCCGCCTTACGGCGTCGGGGCCTTGCCGCGCCGCCGCGACCAGGGCGTCGGCCCCCTTCAGGGCGTCCTTCAGCGTCCCCCTTAGCCTGTCCCCGTTGGTGCGGATCGCGATCTCGTACTTCCACTTGTTCTTCAGCATGAGCTGGTCAATGTCTTCCCTCTCCGGGTGGAGGATCCCCTTGGAGTCGACCACGAGGATGTCCCTGGGGTCTGCCCCCGCCTCGACGAGGAGCCTCTCGGCCGCGACGTTGGCTGCGCCGGCGCCGTAGAGTACGATCCTTGTCCCTCTGAGCTCCCTCCCTGTGACTTCCAGGGCGTTGAAGAGAGCGGCGAGGGTCACCCCGGCCGTCCCCTGCTGGTCGTCGTGCCAGACCGGGATGTTCATCTCTCCACGCAACCTGTCCAGCACCTCGAAGCACTTCGGTGACTCGATGTCCTCGAGGTTCACCCCTCCGAGCGAGGGCTCCAGGGCCTTGACGAGCGCTATCAGCTCGTCGGCGCTCTTCACCCTGACGGGGAGCGGCAGCGCGTTCACCCCGCCGAGGTAGTTGTAGATCAGCGCCTTCCCTTCCATGACAGGGAGGGCGCCCTCAGGGCCTATGTTCCCCAGGCCTAGGACCCTGGTCCCGTCAGTCACGATCGCTATTGTGTTCCATCGGCCGGTGTACTCGAAGGAGAGCTCCGACTGGGCTTCGATGGCCTTCGAGACGGCGGCGACCCCCGGGGTGTACCATACGGAGAAGTCGTCGAGGGACCTCACAGGTACTCTGGGAGCGAATCCCACCTTGCCACCATAGAACTTCGAGTACTCGAGCGCCTTTCGCGAAGAGTCTTCCTCTGGGGCGGGCTTCGGCTTCAACTCCGCGCCCCGTCCCGCCCCGCCCGTATTTGCGCTTTCGAGCTCAGAGCGGACCGTGCGCTGCCGGCCCGTGGGAGAGCTCATGCCGCGGAGCCCGCGGGACCGCCTGCGAAGGACATCCTGACCGGCGCCCCGGCGAGGGCGTTTAAGCGATGTGGGCGATTCTCACATATGACAACCGGCCATGGGCGGCTAGTGGTGGGCGTGCTTGTGAGGGTCCTTGTCAAAGGCTGCCTTGCACCCCGACGAGCAGAAGTAGAAGGCCTTCCCCTCGTGCTCCGACTTCAGGGTGGCGGTCTTCTCGTCCACCATCATGCCGCAGATAGGATCTTTCTGCATGACCGGAATGCCCCTTCCCGTCGATTTAGACGTTGCGGAGGGGAGGCCATGTACCCGAGCATTGCTCCAGGCGATGCTTCCTCTCTGAAGGGATGACTTTAACCCGAAGTATCAGGGAGACATTCGAGCCATGGCGAAGGACCCCGTTTGCGGGATGTTCGTGGACGAGAAGACTGCCGACCTCAAGGCCGAGGTGAGGGGGGTCACCTATTACTTCTGTAGCGAGTCCTGCATGACCGAGTTCCTCGCCCCCGAGAAGGAAATCAGGCGGCTCAAGATCTCCGTCGCGGCCTCTGCCGTCCTTTCTGTCCCGATACTCTTTTTCACCTATCTCTCGCCGCTCCAGGGCCCCGTCCGAGACTACCTCCTGCTCGTCCTGGCGGCCCCCATCCAGTTCGGAGTCGGGTGGAGGTTCTACGTCGGGACCTTCGACAGCATCAAGAACAGGATGGGGAACATGGACGTGCTGATCGCCCTCGGCACCTCCGCCGCCTTCGCTTACTCGGCGCTGGTGACTTTCTTCCCCGGCCTCTTCCCGTTCTCCGGCGTCTACTTCGACACTTCGGCGGTGATCGTAACGCTGATCCTCGCCGGCAGGTACCTGGAGCATGTGACCAAGGGGCGGGCTTCCGCAGCTGTGAGGAAGCTGGTTGACCTCCAGCCTACGAAGGCCCGCAGGTTGAAGGACGGAGCCGAGTCGGAGGTCCCCATCGAAGAGGTCCAGGTGGGAGACGTGCTGATCGTCCGCCCGGGGGAAAAGGTCCCCGTTGACTCTGTGGTCCTAGAGGGGAGCTCTGGGGTGGACGAATCGATGATAACAGGGGAGAGCGTCCCGGTTGAGAAGAACGCCGGGGACGGACTGATAGGTGCGACCATCAACGGCGGAGGGCTCCTGAAGGCGAGGGCGACCAAGGTGGGCCAGGACACCGCGCTTTCCCAGATAGTGAAGCTGGTGGAGGAGGCCCAGGTAGGGAAGGCCCCGATTCAGCGCCTTGCTGACAGGATCGCCTCCTACTTCGTCCCTGTGGTGGTGCTGGCGGCCACCGTCACCGGGCTGGCCTGGTACTTCCTGGGGCACATCGGGGCCGACTTCGCGACATTGGCCTTCGTTTCTGTGGTTGTGATAGCGTGCCCATGCGCCCTCGGAGTGGCCACCCCGGCCGCGCTCCTCGTCGGGACCAGCAAGGGGGCTCAGAACGGGGTCCTGATCAAGGGTGGGGAGCACCTCGAGCGTGCCGGGAAGGTGGACACCGTGGTCTTCGACAAGACGGGGACGCTCACGGTCGGGAGGCCATCGGTGACCGCGATCGCTTCAGCGGAGGGCGAGACGGAGGAGGGGACCCTACGCCTGGCCGCCTCCGTAGAGAAGGGGTCGGAGCACCCCCTTGGCGGGGCAATCGTTAGGGCGGCGAGGGAGCGCTCGCTGTCGGTCCCAGATCCCAAGGACTTCCATGCGACGGCGGGCGAAGGGGTTTCGGCCCTGGTGGAAGGCAGGACCGTGGCCCTTGGGAACAGGAGGATGATGGCGCGGCTGGGGGTCGATATCGCTCCGGTTGAGCCGAGGCTTTCGGCCCTCGAAGACGGGGGCCAGACCGCGGTGGTCCTCGCAGCAGGCGGGAAGGCGGTAGGGGTGATCGGCGTCGCAGATACGCTGAAGCCGTCGGCTCTGTCGACGGTGTCCGCCATCAGGGGCATGGGGGCAGAGGTCGCGATGCTCACAGGGGACAACAGGAAGACCGCAGCGGCAATAGCGAAGAGTATCGGTATAGACAGGGTCTTCGCCGAGGTCGCCCCCCAGCAGAAGGAGGAGGTCATCGCCAGGCTCCAGAAGGAGGGGAGGGTGGTGGCGATGGTCGGAGACGGGATAAACGACGCGCCGGCGCTGGCCAGGGCGGACGTTGGGGTGGCCATAGGGAGCGGCTCAGACATCGCCAAGGAGACAGGGGGGATAGTCCTGGTGAGGGACGACCTGCACGGAGTCGTCACGGCCATTGGGCTGAGCAGGAAGACCCTCGCGAAGATCAAGCAGAACCTTTTCTGGGCCTTCGCCTACAACGCCGCACTGATTCCCATAGCGGCGGGGGCGCTGGTCCCGGTGTTAGGCGTCCAGATGTATGGCTATCTTCCGTTCCTGGCGGCCGGGGCCATGGCGATAAGCTCTGCCACGGTGGTCAGCAACTCGCTCCTCCTCTTCAGGTATAAGCCGGGAGCGCCCTAGCGGGTTGCGCGCCTCGGCCAATACGAAGCGGGCGGTCTTCGCAGTCCGCGGGATGTCGTGCACCACATGCGCCCTTGGCATCGAGAAGCGGCTCGAGAGGGTCAAGGGGGTCGAGTCTGTGAGCGCCGGCATAATGCTGAACCAGGTCTACGTGGACTATGACGACACCAAGATAGACCTGGAGAAGGTCACCGAAGAGATACGCAAGGCCGGCTACGCAAGTCACGTCGTCAGGAAAGCCGAGTAACCGGCCCGTGGTCCAGCGGGGGTGCGGCCAGGCCAGCTGCCTGGGAGCGCGAAGGCTGGGGGCGGTGGATGCTCACGGCCCCGTCGAACGTTTATCTCCCGAGGCCTGCCGCCTCTTCTGAGACCCGCTTGGTAAGCGACAAGTTCGAGAAGTACGTCGCCGAGAACGTCGACGAGTTCGCGAAGGAGATCATCCGCCTCGCTTCGCAGAGGAGCGTTTCGGCGAGGAGGGAAGGGATAGAGGAGTGCGCGGCCCTCGTCGAGAAGATGCTGAAGGAGATAGGGGCCCAGACGAGGATACTGAGGATAGAAGGTGCGCCCCCGCTCGTCTTCGGGGAGATGAAGTCCAAGAAGTCCGGCAAGACCATCATGTTCTACAACCACTACGACGTTCAGCCGGAGGAGCCTCTTGAGCTGTGGAAGTCCCCTCCTTTCAAGCCCGAGATCAGGGACGGGGCGATCTACGGGAGGGGGGTCTCAGACGACAAGGGCGAGCTTGTGGCGAGGTTGAAGGTCGTGCAGTCGTACGTCGAGACCCAGGGGGAGCCTCCCTGCAACGTGAAGTTCTTCTTCGAGGGGGAGGAGGAGACGGGGAGCGTCCACCTCGCGGAATACATAGAGAAGTACGGCGACCTGTTCAAAGCCGACGGGGTCATCTGGGAGTACGGGACGGTAGACACCAGTGGGACCCCCAAGGTCACCCTCGGAGTGAAGGGGATGATCTACGTGGAGTTCGTGATCAGGTCCCTCTCGCAGGACGCCCACAGCAGCCTCGCGGCGGCCCTGCCCAGCGCGCCATGGAGGATGGTGAGGCTCCTGAACATGCTGAAGGACGCCAACGAAAGGATCATGGTACCCGGGTGGTACGACAACGTCTCCACCCTGTCGGAGGACGAGCTGCAGGTCCTCCAGGAGATGCCCTTCGACGGGGACGGGCTCAAGAAGAGCTACGGAGCCGCTGGCTTCGTCGGCGGGATGACCGAAGAGCAGGCGAAGAAGGCGCTGGTCCAGAGGCCCACGGGGAACATCGCCGGAATCTGGTCCGGGTACACGGGGCCGGGGTCCAAGACCGTCCTCCCCAAGGAGATACATGTGAAGATGGACTTCCGCCTGGTCCCGGAGCAGGACCCCGAGGACCTGTTCAAGAAGCTCAGGAAGCACCTGGACGACAACGGGTTCGCTGACGTGGAGATCCAGCTCGAGAGCATGGAGCCCGCTGCGAGGACCCCGCACAGCCACCCCTTCGCCCAGGCCGCGATAGCGGCTGCCGCGGAGGTTTATGGTAAGAAGCCCATAGTCCAGCTGGGCTCGCCCGGCACGGGGCCCCTCTATCTGTTCACCAGGAAGTATGGCATGCCGTCGGTGGACATCGGGGTCTCGGCCGAGGACGGCGGGATACACGCCCCCAACGAGAACCTGAAACTGGAGAACCTCGTGAAGGGGATGCTCTGGATCGCCGAGACGATGGAGAAGTTCTCCGCCGCCTAGCATTCTCCCTCCCGCTGGGACGTTCACCTCAATAAGACCCGGCTTCCGCCCAGGCGGCATGAAGGCAGCCGTGCTCGGGTCGGGGCTGATGGGTTCGGTGATCGGCTGGGACCTCGCGAACTCGGAGGGGGTGGACGAGGTGGTCGTGGCTGACATCGACCAGGCGAAGCTGGAGGCCCTCAGGAGGCGGGCCCCGGGGAAGAAGCTCTCGGTCGAGGTCCTCGACATAATGCGGCGGGACAAGGTGGTGTCGTTCCTGAAGCGCTTCGACGTCGCCGCTTCGGCCCTCCCCCATGGGGTGGTACACCAGTCTGACCTCGCGGCTGTTGAGGCGGGGTCGAAGATGGTGAACATCGCCTTCGAGGACGAGCAGATGGAGCTGGACGACGCGGCGCGCAGGTCGGGGGCTACACTGGTCCCTGGATGCGGAGTGGCGCCCGGGCTCGGCGGGATACTTCTGGCCAAGGGACTGGAAGAGTTAGGCGGCGGTGACGAAGGGCATATACTGGTCGGGGGGATCCCGCAGGAACCCAGGCCTCCCTTCGGGTACAAGCTCGTCTTCTCCATCGTGGGGCTGCTCAGGGAGTACACAGACCAGGCGAGGGTGGTGAGGGATGGGATTATGGTGAAGGTGATGCCGTTCTCGACCGTCGAGGCGTACGACTTCCCGCCCCCGATAGGGAGGCTTGAGGGGTTCTGCACCGACGGCCTGGCGAGCCTCGTCTACACCATGAAGGGGATGCGGGTCCTGGACGAGATAACCCTGAGGTGGCCGGGGCACGCAGAGAAGATGAACCTGCTCATGGAGTCAGGGTACTTCTCGCGCGACAAGGTGAGGGCCGGCGGGGCTGACGTCTCGCCGCTGGAAGTGTCCTGGGAGGTCCTGGGGAGGAAGCTCGCCGAGGGGGACCCAAGGGACATCACGGTGATGCGAGTGATCGCGAAGGGTACGAAAGGGGAGGTGGTCTACGACATGATAGACAGGTACGACGAAGAGATGGGGGTCACATCGATGGGGAAGACCACGGGTTACACCGGATCCATTGTCACCCAGATGCTGGGGAGGGGCGAGGTGAAAGGGACAGGCGTGATTCCGCCCGAGAAGGCGGTGACTGGGAGGATGGTCGAAGAGCTCCTCTCACAGCTAGCCAGGCGCGGGGTTCACTTCAAGAAAACAGGCTGACGGATCAGGGCCACGAGGGCACAGCGGGACCCAACCCTGGGGCCCAACCCTTACATGGCGGCGAGAACGGTCGAACTTGGATGTCTGCAGCCCGGACGGCTCCCGAAGAAACGCCCCCTGGCGGAGGGAGCGGGAGCTACGAGCGGGTCGCGATCATCATCGTGATGATGGGCGTCCTGATGAGCGCGGTCGACACCACCGCGGTGGTCCTGGGCCTGCCTGTCATGATGAGGGACCTGAGCTCCAACGTGTTGAGCATGATATGGGTCATCATGGCGTACCTGCTCATCATAACGATCTTGGGCACCCAGGTGGGGAAGTTGGGCGACATCTTTGGCAGGGTGAGGATGTACAACCTTGGCTTCGGAGTCTTCACCGCCGGGTCCCTCCTTTGCGGCCTTTCAGCCACCGGGCCCGAGATCATTGGGTTCAGGGTCGTGCAGGGGCTGGGGGGAGCGCTCATCTCATCGAACAGCGGAGCGATAATCGCTGACACATTCCCCGCGCACCGAAGGGGGAGAGCGTTCGGGATCACAGGATTCGGCTGGTCAGCGGGCGCGATACTCGGGATCCTGGTGGGGGGAGCGTTCGTGACGTTCCTGAGCTGGCGCTACATCTTCTTCATCAACGTCCCCATCGGAGTGGTCGCCACGGTGGTCGGCTACCTGGTGCTGAGGGACAAGACGGCCAGGGTGAAGAGCACCATAGACGTACTTGGCATGCTCCTCTTCGGCTCCGGCCTCTTCTTCCTCCTCACGGCTCTGACCGACGTCACAGGCTCGGGCCTCACCATCTCCTCCGAGGCGGAGCTGGCCGCCTCCGTCCCTCTCCTGATTGGCTTCGTCGTCTGGGAGCGCCACTGCTCGTCCCCCCTGCTCGACCTCTCTCTCCTCCGCAGGAGGGTGCTCACCGCGTCCATGTCCGCCGCCTTCTTCCAGTCTCTGGCGAGCTTCGCGGTGCTCTTCTTGGTCATCATGTACCTGCAGGGTCCGAGGGGGCTCTCCCCCTGGGACGCTTCGTTGTACCTCATCCCCGGATACGTCCTCGGAGGGACCGTGGCCCCCTTTGCGGGGAGGTTGTCCGACAGGCTGGGGGCGAGGGTGGTAGCTTCTGTCGGGCTCGTGCTACAGTCGCTGGGGATCGTCGCATATTCCACCCTGGCGCTGGGGACCCCCCTGTACACGGTGGTGCTCGCCTCGGTGCTCAACGGGGCGGGTTCGAGCGCGTTCTTCCCCGCCAACAGCAGCGCGGTGATGGCCAGCGCCCCCCAGAGGTCCTACGGCATGGCGTCTGGGCTGCTGAGGACGTTCTCCAACGTTGGGATGGTGAGCAGCTTCGCCGTCGCCCTCCTGATCGCCGCCCTCTCAATCCCGCGCCAGCTGGCCTTCGAGATCTTCCTTGGGGTCACCCAGATCTCAGGCGGCCTTTCCCAGGCCTTCGTCGACGGGATGCACTCTGCGCTGCTGGCGTCCATCTCGCTCCTTGCAGTGGCACTGGTGCTCTCGGTGCTCAGGGGAAAGGAGGCGCGGACCGAAGTGGCGCGGGCTGGAGCAGACACCTAGGCTGGCGTCCAGACCAGACCGGCGCCCCGGCTTCGAGGGGACGCTCACTTCAGGGCTTTGGAGCCGAGTATGGTGAAGCCGCTCCTGTAGACCGCCCCCGAGATCGCCTCCACCCTCCCCACGTCCAGGGTGGTTGCAAGGGACCCCGTCCCGACCCAGACGTCGGACAGCGTCGAGTTGGCCTTCGCCACCTCAACGGGCTCATCCACGCTCCCCTGGCTCCCGTCGGTCTTGGGGAACCTCCTCATGCCGAAGGTAGAGCCGAACTTGGGGAGGTCGTCGGGACCGCCCTCCCTCTCCACGGCCACACGCAGAGACAGCGTCTGGTCGGGCCCCTTGACGCAGAAGCCGCCGAACCTGGTCCCCGGCGCGACGGGCTTCATCCCAGGGTTGAGCGGGTGGAGCTTCGTCATAGATATGCGGTCGGCCAGTCGCTTCTGGTATCCGTTGAGCAGGCCCCGGAGGAGCGACCATTCGGTGGTGACCCACATCACTGGGAAGAAGGTCCCGGGCCTTCCCTTGTAGGCGCACTTCACCCCCAGGGCCGCCTCGTGGTAGATCGTCCTGTCGGGCCGGTCCGTCGCCATTTCCAGCCCTGACTCGGCGACGGAGACTATCTCGCAGACGTAACCCAGGCAGAGCCCATCTGCGACCTCGAAGGGCTTGGGGACGAGGCCGGCCAGGGCGGCCCTCTCCCCCCTGAAGTAGACCGCGATGTAGTCTGCGCCATAATGCCATGGACCCACCTCTACTGCCGACGTGGGGCCCGGGACGAGCGGGTGGTCGAGCAATGCGGTTCTGGGGCGGTCAAAGGTAAAAAAGGTTGGCTGAGGCGAGGCCCCCGTGAGGTTCTGCACATTCACCCTCCCGATGGAAGAGAGCAGGCGCCGCAGGGCGGGCGTCGTCGTGGACGAGACGGTCTTCGAGGTCGAGGGGGACAAGCCGCTGGCCCAGGTGATAGAGGAGGGACGATGGCGCGAAGTACCCACGTCCAAGGACGGTTTAGGCCTGACGGAGGTCATCCTGCACGCCCCAATCCCCCGGCCGGGGAAGATACTCGCGACGATTGTCAACACCAGGGGGATGCTCGGAGGGCCTGACGTCGCCCTCGACAGGCCCAGAATCGACATGAAGGCGCCCAGCACCGTCGTCGGACCGGGGACGTCGATCAGGGCCCCGGCGACGGGGATAAGGCCTGAGGTCGAGCTCGCGGCGATAATCGGGAGGAGGATCTCTGGCGCCACGGAGGCCGAGGCGGCGTCATCCATCTTCGGCTACACCATCCTGAACGACGTGACCGCCCCCGCGGACTCACGCGCCGACTCCTACGAGGCCTACAGGCGAGACCTGGCTACGGGGAAGATAGCGAAGAAGACCATGAGGGGACCCCTCTTCAGGTCGAAGAACCACGACACCTTCTGCCCTATGGGTCCAGGGGTGGTCACCCCGGACGAGTTCGATGTGTCCAAGGTTCACCGGATGACCACGAAGCTCGACGGGGACCTCGTGCAGGCAGGGTCCACAGCCGAGTACATCTTCGGGCCTGCGAAGCTGGCGTCATACCTCTCGGAGTTCCTCACCCTCGAGCCGGGGGACGTGGTTTCCTGTGGAAGCGTGGGATGGACGAAGGAGGCGTTGGGGGACATGGACCCCACCGAGTACGTCCTCCCCCAGCGTGGAGGGATCCTCGAGCTCGAAATAGAGGACCTAGGCGCCCTCAACAACCCCGTCGCCCGGGCTCACGGGGCCTGAGGCGGCACCGGCGGCCGTCGTAGGCTTCCAGTACAGCGCGTACACCGCGACCACGGATCCGGCCGTCGCCACTATGGCGAAGGCGAACAGCCCGACGTTCCCGAGCAGACCCTGGATCAGACCCCCCGGGAGGGGGCCGAAGCTCCAGAGGGTGGAGTTGACCAGCGAGAAGACGCCGAGGTACTCGGCCGTCCGCCCTTCGGGGGCGATCTTGCTCACCCAGCTCAGCATTGCCGGGCTGAGCAGCCCGAACCCCGCTGCGTAGATTATCCTCGCTGGGATAAGCTCAGGCCATGCCCCGGCCAGGACGAAGATCAGCAGCGACCCGCCCACGGTCATAGTCCCATACAGGTAGCCGCGTATCTCGCCGAGAGCGTCGACCTTGCTCCCGAGCCTGGTAGCCAGCAGGGCGGTGGTCGCCAAGCCGGCGACGGCCACCAGGCTCACCTCGAAGTCGTTCGCCCCGAGGAAGTAGGCGTAGGTCCCGATGAACGCGGTGACCGCCCCGGTCCCCAGGGTCCTGATCGACGTGGCGAACGAGAACACCAAGACCCCCTTCATCTCCCGGAGGGGCCTGCGGGTTCTCGAAGGCGTGATGCGGCTCTCCGGAAGGGCGAAGACCAACAGGAGGAGGTCGGCCGCCATGAAGATCCCCACGAGGTAGAATATCGCGTCGATGCTGAACGCTTCGGAAACCACCCCCGCCGCTACCACCCCTATGATTGAACCGACCGCGCCTACCTGGCTGATGAAACCGTAGCCCCTGCCTCGCTCCTTGGACGAGGTGACGTCCGCCACGTATGCCTGGAGCGCAGTAGACCCGAAGGAAAGGATGGTCTCGGCCAGCAGGAAGAAGACGCTGATCGCGATGAAGCCCCCCATGAACGGAATCGCGACGAAGAACGGGAGGGAGAGCGCCTCGGCGGCGATGAGGAGGAGGCGCCTCCGCCCCAGCCGGTCGGAAAGCCGCCCGGCGAACGGTCCCACCAGGCTGGACGCAACGTAGGCAGCGGAGAAGGCCGCCAGCCCGGCGGCTACCGAGACCCCGTCCTTCTGGACCACATAGAGTACGAAATAGACGGTGAAGAGGCTGGAGCGGTTGTTGGAGAGCATCTGATAGAGCGAGAGGATGAGGAGCGAGCGGCTGCCGCTGGCGGCTCGGCCCCCGGGGGCCGACGGCGGAGGGAGGTTCGACAATCGCGGCTCTCGATGCCGCCCCGGCCATCCGGGCTTAAGGGTTCCAGGCGGCGCCCGTAAAGGTTCAATTAGATTGTTTCCTGATGCGGACCGAGGCGCTGATGGGAGCCAAGAGCGGCAGGGAGTTCCTTCAGAGGCTCGATTCAACCCCCCGCGAGATCTGGTACGGCGACGAGAAAATCACCGGGTCCGTCTCCCAGCACCCGGCCTTCGGTGGAGTCGCGAAATCGATCGCGGCCCTCTACGACATGCAGCTGAAGCCCGAGCTGACGGACGTCATGACCTACGAGTCCCCGACGACCCACGATCCAGTCGGGACGAGCTTCCTGCAGCCGCGCACCAGGGAAGACCTGGCTAAGCGGACGGCCATGATGAAGGCCTGGGCTGACTTTTCTGGAGGGATGATGGGGAGGACCGCGGACTACCTCAACAGCTCGATCATGGCCATGGCGGCTGCCAAGGAGTTCTTCGGGAAGGGGGAGCGGGACTTCGCCTCTAACGTCTCGAAGTACTACGAGTACGTGCGCGAGAATGACCTCATACTGACTCACACGCTGATCAACCCGCAGACCAACAGGGGGGTCGGACCGTCCAAGCAGGCTGACCCATTCATAGCGGCCCGGGTAGCGGACAAGACGCCCGATGGGGTAGTGATCAGGGGCGCGAGGATGCTGGCAACGCTCCCGATTGCGGACGAGATCATGGTGTTCCCCTCTACCGTGATTAGGTCGGGGCAGGACGACGTGCCGTACTCCATCGCCTTCGCGGTCCCCGTGAGCGCCAGGGGGCTGAAGTTCATCTGCAGGGAGTCTTTCTCCGAGGGGGAGTCCACCTTCGACCACCCCCTGGCCTCGAGGTTTGACGAGCAGGACGCCGTGGTGGTCTTCGACGACGTCGTGGTCCCCTGGGACAGGGTGTTCATACTCGAGGACCCGGACAGGGCCAACAGGGTGAACGACGCGACCGGAGCCATCGTCTTCATGGCGCATCAGGCGACGGTGAGGGAGGCGGCCAAGGCGGAGTTCATGGCCGGGCTGATGACCATGGTCGCTGAGACCATCGGTGCGGACGCCTTCCCCCAGGTGCAGGAGCGGATCACCAACGTCCTCTTGAGCGCGGAGACCATGAAGGCGTTCCTCAGGTCGAGCGAGGCGGGGGCGAAGACGAACCAATGGGGGCTGATGACCCCGGACTACGCCCCGCTCAACTCCGCGCGGAACATCTGGCCCAGGCTCGCCCCTGACTTCGCGGCCGTGATCAAACAGACGGGGGCCAGCGGGCTCATGGCCATCCCTCCGGAGGGGATACTGGGATCCGGGGCGAGGCCGGACCTCGACAGGTACTTCCAGGCGAAGATGGCGGACGGAGAGGAGAGGGTCCGGCTCTTCAAGATGGCCTGGGACGCTTCTGGGAGCTCATTCGGGGGGAGGCAGGACCTCTACGAGAGGTTCTTCTTCGGCGACCCTGTCAGGATGGCGAGCGCCTACTACTCGTGGTACGACAAGGAGCCCTACAAGCAGCGGGTGAAGGAGCTGCTGCACAGGGGGGACTGACGTCCTTGGCCGGGGACTTCGAAGTCGTGAAGGCGGGTCACATCGAACTCCTGGTGACTGACCTCGATGCCGCGAAGAGGTTCTACGTCGACACCCTGGGGCTCGTCGTCACCGAGTCGGATGACGGGCACCTGTACCTCAGAGGGCTCGAAGACAGGCACCACCACTCCATCACCCTGACGAAATCGGACGCGCCCGGGGTCGACCACTTCGCGTTCAGGGTGGCCGACGAGGCCGGGCTCGACGCGTTGGAGGAGGTCGCACAGAGTAGAGGGTGGTTCTCCCGCTGGAAGAAGGCGGGTGAGGAGAAGGGAGTCGGGAGGGCGCTCCTGGTCGAGGATGGGTTCGGGTTCCCGGTCGAGTTCTACTCTGAGGCGGAGCCTCGGGAGTGGCTCCTACAGAAGTTCCAGCACTACAGAGGCGCGAAGGTCATGCGCCTCGACCACTTCAACATCATGCTCCCGGACGTCACGGCGGCGTACGATTGGTACGTCAGGGGGCTGGGCTTCGGCTGCACGGAGCTGACGGAGACCGAGGGGGCGAAGCCGGACCTATGGGCAGCCTGGCTGAGGAGGAAACACACGTGCCACGACATGGCGCTCACCACCGGAAAGGGGCCGAGGGTCCACCACGCCGGGCTGACGGTCGCGGACAGGGCGTCGATAATGGACGCGGCGGACGTCCTGGCGGCCAACGGATATGTGAAGAACGTCGAGAGGGGGCCCGGGAGGCACGGCATATCGAACGCGTTCTTCCTGTACCTCAGAGACCCCGACGGAAACCGGATAGAGCTGTACACCGGGGACTATGTCAGCGCCGACCCCGACTGGGTCCCCATCAGGTGGAAGCTGAACGACCCCCAGAGGCAGACCTTCTGGGGAGCGCCGACCCCGCAGAGCTGGTTCGACGAAGCGATGGCGGTGCGCTCCCCCAGGACCGGGGAGTTCGCCCAAGTGTCCGGCCCCAAGATCAAAGACAGGCCCGACTACCTGCTCGGAGCGGTGTAGCTACCAGACTATGTCCGATGGGGGGGCGGGCGATTCCCCGCGCTCCGTGGTCGTGTACAGTTGGGAGTAGTAGAGGAGAGGTCGCTTCGGAAGGAAGGCGCTGGCGGCAACCACCTCCCCCACGACGATGGAGTGATCCCCGGCGTCGTAGGCCCTCCATGAGCGGCACTCGATGGCGGCCCTCACCCCGGAGATGATGGGCGAACCGGTCACCCCCCGGGTGTGCTTCACGCCTTCGAACCTGTCCTTGGCCTTCGTCCTCCCCGCGAAGCGGTCGGATATGGTCTTCTGGTCGTCGGCGAGGAAGTTGATCGCATAGCGGTCGGCCTTGCTGAAGAAGTCGTGCTGGGAGGAGTTCTTCGCTACGCAGAACAGGACGAGGGGGGGCGCCAGCGAGACGCTGGTGAAGGAGCTCACGGTCAGCCCCCTGGGGCCGTCGGGACCCTGGACCGTCACCACCGTGACCCCCTGGGGATAGACCCTCATCGCCTGCTTAAGGCTAGACTGGATGTCTTCGCTCAAGTACGGCAGATCCTCGAGGTCGCGAAGACAGGTTCTGTTTAAAACGTTGTGAGGGACCGAGGGCGCCCAATGGGCATGAAGGGCACGAAGAGAGCCACCCGGCGCAGGATGAGGGTCCCCAGGTCGTTCTGGGAGAGGGCGCTGTACTCATTCGCGGTGATAGCCGCGATGGTGGCGATAGGGTCGGTGGTCATGCACGTCATCCAGGGGTGGAGCTACCTCGACTCTTTCTACTTCACCAGCTTCATAGCGACAGGCCAGGGGCCCCCCGCGAACCTTTACCCGACCTCAGCCGTCGGGAAGATATTCGCGTCCATACTCGCATTTGTCTCGGTGGGGACGGTGGTCACGGCGTTGCTCTTCCTGTTCGGGCCGTTCATGGGGACCGTCCTGAGGCTGAGCGAGGAGAAGATGGAAGAGCTCGAGAAGGAAGCAGAAAGGGAGTTCAGAGAGCAGGGAGCGCCGCGGTCGGACGAATAGGACCATGCTGCAACCTTAAGAGGCACCGCTTACTCTAAGAACAGAGGGCATCCAATATGCGGTCCGACAACGCCGAGAGGCCGTATCAGGGGGGGCGCTGGCTGGGATGGGCGGTCTTCGCGCTGTTGCTCATAGCGGTCGTCGCATTCTTCGGCACGATGTTCGGCAGCGGGTACGGCATGCCCATGACGTTCCCAGGCTACCCGTTCTACGGGTGGTACTTCTTCCCCTTCGGCTTCGTATTCTTCGTCATCTTCGCCGTCCTCATCTTCAGGATGGTCTTCTGGGGTTTCGGAGGCGGTGGTTGGAGCCGGAGGCATTGGTACGCTGGCCGCTATGGGTACGGGGACGCGCGAGAGATACTCCGCCAGAGGTACGCCAGAGGCGAGATAGCGAAGGAACAGTTCGACCAGATGATGAAGGATCTGGAGCAGCACTGAGCCGGGCCCCTCGCTTACCCCGAACCGATTTATCGCCCCCGGGGCTCCCCCAGCCCATGGACGCGACTGTCGTCAGGCGCGGTCGAAGGTCGGACGCTGATGGGTTCATCGAGCTCGTCCTGGCCCTCGCCAGGTTCGAGAAGCTCGACCCGCCAACCCCCATTGCGACGAGAAGGCTCCTCGACGACATCTTTCGGAGGAAAAAGATCAACCTGTTCGTCGCCTCTCGCGGGAGGAGGCTGGTTGGATACGCGCTGTACTTCTACAGCTATTCATCCTTCCTGGCCAAGCCCACCCTCTATCTCGAAGACCTTTTCGTGTCGGAAGGATCGCGAGGGGGAGGCGTCGGGATGGCGCTGTTGAGGCGGTGCGTGGAAGAAGCCCGTGCCAAGGGCTGCGGCCGGATGGAATGGGCCGTGCTCACATGGAACGAGAAGGCGCTGAGGTTCTATGAGAGCCTCGGAGCGAAGCGCATGGACGACTGGTACCTCTACCGCCTCGACGAGCGGTCTTTGCGGGCGCTCAGCGCAAGAGCGCCGGGGCCGGCGCGGCACGGACTCGCCAAGGCGCGACCAACGCGGTGAGACGACCCTCTGACGGTGCGGCCGCTTCACTGGTAAGGGGATAGCTCATACCGCTTCGGAAGCTCGTTGGTCTCCGTCTGGGCCGCTGTCGAAGCCTGAGTGGTCGGAGGAGCGGCCTTGGATTTGTTCTCTGTCTTCTTGGACGGCTTCCGCCTGGCGGCTTTCTTGGACTTCGCTTTCCCTGGCATGCTCCGGCAGGGTGGTAGCGGCTCTAGTTATAGAAATCGGCCCGCCGGTCAACGCAGGTAGGCAGGGGTGCCGTCGTCCATGGGGTATGGTTGGAGCTCCTCCCTCGTCAACTGGGGGCTCGCCCTCACCTTTCCGCACTTCAGGCACTCGCACGTCAGCACCAAGCCGTTCCAAATCTGGACATAGTGCTCAGTCTTCAGCCTGCACCCCTGGCAGTTCAGCTTCAGTATTTGCTGGAGGAGCAACCCGTCTCCCCGCCCTCGCGCTCGCAGAGGCTCCGGGCTCTCTTACGCCTTTCTGCGGACAGCGGGGGAAAGAGAGTTAGGCCTATTAAGCGGCGCAGGTGCCTTTCACCAGCTTGACCGAAGCCCCAGACGACAGAAAGCTCCCTCACTTCGCGACGGACAATCTCGTCCGCCGCATCTTCTCCCCCCCGAAGAGGTTACTCTCAAAGTACGTCTCTTCAGGGAGCTCGGTTGCCGATTTGGGCTGTGGGCCGGGCTACTTCACCATCCCCATGGCCGAGCTGACGGGGCCGGGCGGGAAGGTCTACGCGGTCGACTTCGACGCCGGCGCGGTCGAGGAGGTCGCCAGGAAGGCCGGGGCGAGAGGGTTCGACAGGGTCGTCGAGGCGCGGGCCGGGTCTGCCGCTGAGGCCGACTTCATCCCCGACGGGTCGGTGGACTTCGTCTTCGCCCACGGCCTCCTCTGCTGCATGAAGGACCACTCGGGCGCCCTGAGCCAGATCAGGCGGATGCTGAAGAAAGACGGGCTCGCCTACCTTAGCGTGACGAAGTTCGGGAGGAAGAAGGACCCGAGGACGGTGACCGCCGAAGAGTGGGAGTGCATGCTGAAGGGGTTCCGAGTCAGAGGCTCAGGGGGCGGACTACTCACCAGGTGGGCCCTGGTCTCGTGCGACGGGGAATCCCAGGGCACCGAACTGGAGACCCCCACCTAGATCGGGACGCGCCGGAGGTGGACGGGGCCAAACTCCGGAGGCACCGCTGGCGGTGCCGGGGGACGAAGAGCGTCCGAGCCGTGGCGCCAATCCAAGCACCGTCACGAAGCTCGCCCGCTGAGCCCGTCCCCGATTCCTTATCGAGCGATGCCGTCGTTCGACGGCAACGCAGTCAGATACCCGCCGAAGCCGATGGCCCAGAGGACGAAGGGGTAGACGATCAGGCGCTCGGTCAGCCCTTCGAGCGTGGCCCCGCTCGTGACGAACACCAGTATGAAGACCAGCGTGAGCAATCCGAGCACCAATGAGAAGTAGCGGAAGGGCGCCTTGGTCAGCCTGAAGGCGTAGACAGCCGAGATTCCTCCGAAGAGGAAAGTGACCATGGCGCCCAGACCGTGGACCCCTGCGGCCCCGAGGGCCGAATTTTCCTGGAAAAGGGCGACGATCATCGCCCCTATCCCGGGAAGGAGGTAAAGGACCCCGACCAGGTTGGCTCGCTTACCGACGGCGGTCGACCGAAAGCTATTCTCGGTGTAGAACAGGAGATAGGAGGCCAGAAGCAGGAGCACCCCGCTCAGGAAGAGCATCCCGTCCCAGAGGAGGAAGGTGTTGGTCCCAAGCGCGCCAAGGTCGCTGAGGACGTTGGACCCGACGTTGTAGTTTGGATAGATTCCCTCGGCGACCGTGTTGAGCAGGAAGAATACCAGGCCGCCCAGAAGGAGCAGTGACCCCGCTGTCTTTACTCTCAGATCATTCCCTTTCGTCTGAGACTGATGACCGCCGCCGGCCGCGCTCACTTCGCCGTCTCCCGACCCCGCGATTTTAAACTCATGCCCCTCCTCCTACTTGCGGTTGGCTGCGCCCGTCTGGATAGACCGGTCTGAGGGCAGGAGGGGCTGCGGTCGCGTATTCGAGCATGGAGGTTGACTCCCCTCCCCGAAGGACTTACAAACACACAAAGTCAAGCTCCTGAAGAAGGACCCGTGCGCAACGTAGTGCTGTTCAAAGACGCGCTCGGGGCGGACAAGTTCCTCCTCGGCGGAAAGGGATACGGCCTGGTGGAGATGACGTCCCTCGGTCTCCCCGTCCCTCCAGGGTTCACCATCACGACTGATGTCTGCAAGGCGTACTACGCCAACGGGGGGAAGGTCCCCGAAGGACTCTTCGGCGAGGTCCGGGCCAAGGTAGCCGAGGTCGAGGAGCAGACTGGGAAGACCTTCGGGGGGGAAGAGAAGCCGCTGCTCTTCTCTGTCAGGTCGGGGGCCCCGTTCTCCATGCCCGGGATGATGGACACGATTCTCAACCTCGGGCTGAATGACGTCACGGCGAAGAGGATGGCTGAGATCACGAAGAACGAGAGGTTCGCCTACGACTCCTACAGGAGGCTCATCCAGATGTTCGGCAAGATCGCCATGGGGGCAGACGCCGGGTCGTTCGAGAAGGTCCTCGAAGCGCGAAGGAAGGCCGCCGGGGCCAAGATGGACATCGACCTCTCCCCCCAGGAGCTGAGAGGGGTCGCCGACGAATTCAAGAGGATCATCAAGGAGGAGACTGGGAAGGAGTTCCCCCAGGACCCCTACGTCCAGCTCGAGATGGCGGTGGTGGCGGTGCTCGGCTCGTGGAACAACGAGAGGGCGAAGGAGTACAGGAAGTTCTACAGCATCCCCGACGACCTCGGGACGGCTGTGAACATCCAGACCATGGTCTTCGGGAACTTCGGGGAGAACTCCGGCTCCGGGGTCGGGTTCACCCGGAACCCCTCGACCGGCGAGAAGAAGCTCTTCGGCGAATACCTCCCCAACTCGCAGGGGGAGGACGTGGTGGCCGGGATACGGACCCCGGTGGGCATCGATGGGATGCACCCGGCGCTGAAGGGCCGGCTGCAGGACGTGGCGAACCGGCTCGAGGCGCACTTCAAGGACATGCAGGACTTTGAGTTCACAGTCGAGGACGGGAAGCTCTACACCCTCCAGACGAGGAACGGGAAGAGGACCGCCCAGGCCGCCGTGAAGGTGGCGGTGGACATGGCGAAGGAGGGGCTGATCACCCCCAGCGAGTCGGTGGCGAGGGTCGAGCCGGAGCAGCTCGAGGCCCTCCTCCACCGTAGGCTGGACCCCAGCTCCAAGGACAGGCCCGTGGCCAAGGGGCTGGACGCTTCTCCGGGGGCCGCATCTGGGATGGTCGTCTTCGACACCGAGGAGGCCGCCTCCCTGGGCGGCTCCCAGAAGGTGATACTAGTCAGGCCGGAGACTACCCCCGAGGACATCAAAGGGCTCATAGCATCGCAGGGGGTCCTGACGATGCGAGGCGGAATGACGAGTCACGCCGCGGTGGTCGCAAGAGGCATGGGGAAGCCCGCCGTCGTAGGGTGCAGCGAGATCGAGATCTCCATGGAAGGCGGCTTCTTCAAGACGAAGTCGGGGGAGAGGATAACCAAGGGGGAGACGATCACCATAGACGGGACGACGGGGTCGGTGTACAAGGGTGAGGTCAAGATGGTGGACCCAGAGCCGACCCCGGAGCTGACCTCCCTCCTGCAGACCGCCGACGGGGTGAAGCGCCTGGGCGTCTGGGCGAACGCCGACACCCCAGAGGCGGCCGTAAAGGCGAGGGAGTTCGGCGCCGAGGGGATAGGGCTGTGCAGGACCGAGAGGATGTTCAACGACCCGAAGCGCCTCCCCATCGTGAGGGACATGATAATGAGCCTGGACGCCGAGGCCCGGAAGAGGCACCTCTACCGCCTGTTCCCGTTCCAGCTCTCTGACTTCAGGGGGATATTCGCGGCCATGGGGGGCAAGCCAGTGGTGGTGAGGCTCCTTGACCTGCCGCTCCACGAGTTCCTCCCTTCAGTGGAGGAGCTGCTCCTGGACATCCAGGAGATGAAGGAGCGTGGCGCGTCGAAGGAGGAGCTTGAGGGGACCGAGGCGATGCTCAACCGCGTCAGGCAGCTCTCGGAGCACAACCCCATGATCGGGCATCGTGGGTGCCGCCTCGCCATAACCTACCCTGAGATATACGAGATGCAGGCGAAGGCCATCCTCCAGGCGGCCGTCGAGCTCGACCGCGAGAAGAAGGAGCGGGCGAAGGTGAAGATAATGCTCCCCCTGGTCTCCAGCGTCGAGGAGTTCAAGATCCTGAGGAAGGTGGTCGAGTCGGCCGCGGCCGCCGCGTTCAAGGAGTTGGGGACGGAGGTCGAGTACCAGGTGGGGACGATGATTGAGACCCCCAGGGCGGCGCTCACCGCGGGGGAGATAGCGGAGCACTCCGACTTCTTCTCGTTCGGCACCAACGACCTCACCCAGACGACCTTCGGCTTCAGCAGGGACGACGTGGAAGCAAAGTTCATCCCAAAGTACCTGGAGATGGGCATATTCCAACGGAGCCCCTTCGACTCGGTGGACACGGTGGGGGTCGGGCGGCTGGTTAAGCTGGCGGTCCAGGAGGGGAGGAAGTCCAACCCGGGGTTGGAGGTCGGCATCTGCGGGGAGCACGGCGGGGACCCCAAGAGCATAGCGTTCTTCGACGAGGCGGGGCTGGACTACGTCAGCTGCTCGGCCTTCAGGGTCCCTGTGGCTAGACTTGCGGCGGCCCACGCCGCGCTCTCTGAGAAGACCAAAGCGGTCACCGCGTAGCCAGGGCGACTCTCCGGCCCGATTCCGCAGCCATCTCCTGGTGAGCAGGAGATATATCGATAGGACTCCTGGCTGAGATGTGAGCGGCTCCGGGGAAGAGCCCAGGAAGACCAAGACGCTGTTTCGGAACGGCAGGTTCCTCCACTACATCGCGATGAACGTCTCCTCACGGACCGCCTCCTCGGTCTTCGGGATAGCTGTGATCTGGATGGTCTTCGAGGTCACGAAGTCGGTCATCTATGTCGGCGTAGTGGGCCTCGCAGAGTCCCTGACCACAATAGGGTTCACCCTGCCGGGCGGGGTCTGGGTGGACAGGTACAGCCGGAGCCACCTCCTCCTCCTGTCCAATGTCATCAGAGGGGTGAGTTTGGGACTCCTGGCGGCGGTCTTCGCGCTGTACGGGTTCCAGCTCCCCGTGGTCGTGGCTGTGGCTGTCTGTTGGTCCGCGGCCACGGAGTTGTATCGGTCCTGTAACTACTCTTACCTGCCTGAGATCGTGAGCGCCGGCGAGCTATCTGACGCGAACGGGGTCACCAGGGCAGGTACCTCTGTGATCGGGTCGGCTTCGGCCGCGATAGGCGGCGGAATCATAGCGTTCGCAGGAGCCGTGGTCGCCTTCGCCTATGGCGCCGCCGCCTTTGGGTTGGCGGCGCTCTTCGCTCTCCTCCTTGTGGCTCGCTCGACACCCGACGGACCGAGGAAGTCGGGAACGCGTGCGGGCATGCTCTCCGAGGTAAAGGACGGCATGAGCTGGCTACGGTCTCAGCGGGGGCTCCTCTTCCTCTCGGCGTCAGCCACAGTGTTCAACTTCCTCAGCGCGGTCGTGTTTTACTACCTGGTGGTCTACATGGTCCAGGGCGTCGGCCTGGGCGCCGTCGCGTTCGGGATAGCCACCGGCGCGAACGTCCTTGGAGGTGCCCTAGGTTCCCTCACACTCGGGCGGACGTCGGCCCTCGGCCGCGCGGGCGCGGTCTGGGTGCTCATGGCCGGGAGCGTCCCCGGGGGGGTGTATCTGCTCATGGGGCTCGAGCCTTCTGCCGCGGTCGCCGTCGCTGCGCTCTTTGCAGCAGGGTTCGCCCAGGGGTTCGGCGGGAACGCGTGGCTGACCGCCGCCCAGAACATCGTGCCGACGGAGATGAGGGGCCGCTACTTCGCCATAGATGGGCTCCTCAGCTTCGTCGGAGGTCCGCCGGCCATAGTCTTCGGGAGCCTGTTCATCGCGGCCATCGGCGTCCTCCCCGTCTATGCGTACGTGGGCGCCGCCCTGCTCGTCTCGTCCGTGCTGTTCGGTGCGTCGAGGGACCTCTGGAAGCTCGATGGAAGGCCCCGGCCCGCCCCGGGGGCGCAGGGGGGTCCCTCCCGTTCCACGGGGTAGGACGACAGCGTCCAAGCTGTGCCGGCGTAGATTCAGGGCCTGGTTTCATCGATGACGTTCGTAGCCGCTCTTCAGTTGGCCAACGGCGGCCCGCCCAAAGTTGGCAGGGCAATGATCCCGAAAGCGAGGTTCCATGGTCGCGGAGGCCGGTGCGTGAAGATCGGGACGGAGCAAACCCAGGCTGGCTTCTGGGAAATCGATGCGGCTCAGCGCCAGGAGTAGGTCATTCTATGGCGTCTGGGCGAAAGAGCGTGAACCCAAATGGATGTGGGGTCGGCGAGATTTGAACTCGCGATCGCCAGCGCCCCAGGCTCACCGTGAAGGTCATTCACTCTGGTATGCTGGACCAAGCTACACTACGACCCCGCGAGTAGGAGCCGAACTCGGTCTCAGTTTAAAGGTTCGCAGGCGGCGCGGTCAGGAGCTCATCGCCCCGCGACCTTCAGGTGCTCCAGCGCCTTGGCGTAGGCGTAGTCAGACAGGTCCTCCTTGTAGGCGCCCAAGAGCGCCTTCAGCCTCTCCGTGTCATGGACCCCAAGGGCCCTCCGCATGGCTGGGGCCAAGGCCCCTCCGACGAACAGGTATTGCGCTGCGGTGGTCACGTTCCTCGGCCGCCGCCCCGTCCCAGCGGACTCGAAATCGATGATCCAGGGCGCCCCTTCGGCAATCACGGCGTGCTTCCTCAGGTTGCTCAGCTGCCCGTGGTCGATGCCCATGATGTCGAGCTTCCGGCACTGGTTCAGCAGTGCGTGGACCATCCCCCTGGCCGCCTCCCTCCGGCCGGGCCCCTTCAGGCGCTTCAGCCATTCCGCCAACTCCTCGTATTCTAGGAGCTTCATCATGATGACGTCCCTCGTGTGGGCGTAGACCTCCGGGCCGACCCCTATCCGGTTCGCCATCTTCGTGACCCTCACCTCCTCTTCCATGTCCGGGCGGTTAGCGTCGGTCCTCCTGATCTTCAGAGCGCACTCCCCGCCCCGGGCCACGGCCTTGACCACGACCCCCACTGTCCCCAGCCCCAGGACCCCCAGGCTACCTATCCTCGTGTGCCCCTCGAAGACCACCTCCTCCACGCCGAGGCCCTCGAGCTGCTTCACCCTCGACTTCGCCTCCTCCAGCGAGATACCCGGGTAGGTGAGGACTCTGACGTACGGAGTCCGCGTCAGCTGGCTGAGGTCAGCGCGTTCCGATGGCGTCCGAGGTGATTTCTCTGATTCCATCTCTCAGCCAACCTGAAGTCGCGGCCGCGCGGGACAGGGCCCGGCCCCGGAGCACCATGGCGCTCTTCTTCATCCCCGCCTCGATCTCCCTGGAGGCGCCCACGGGTCCTGCCCTCCCCCTGGCGACGTCCGCCAGGAGCCGGTCCAGGCGGGTACGCTCCCTCGGGAGGAGCATCCTGACCCTCGCGTCGCCGTCGACCCACACCAGCCTGGAGCTGTTCAAGTTGGACCTCAGGAAAGCTTCGACGTCATTCTGCCTGTCGACCGTCGGTCCGACCCTCTGCTCCAGGGCCGGGAGCTTGTCGAACTCGGGGATGAGGAGGATCGCGCTCCGCTTCAGGTTGTCGGAGGCGGCGAGGGACCTTGCCACCTTGAATCCCTCCTCTTCCAGGTGTTTCACTACGTGTTTCGTTGTCCTCCTCAGCTCACCCCACAGGGTGTCTTCGGAGAGGGTGACGTGCGAGAAGACGACTGCGACTACCCTCCCGCCCAGCGAGGTTCGGACTCTTCGCGGCAATCTGCTGAAGTAGGCCATGCGGGGGCGCCTTAGAAACTCTCTGCAGGCGAGCACCATCACACCCAGGCTCTCCCCCGAAACCGCGGTCCCCAGGTCCCTGGCTTCGTCGACCGGGTCAGTGAGACTGAACGCCTTCCCTTCCAGGGGGACCGAGTAGCGAGCGAACGACTCGACCGCCTGCCGGAACCCCCCGAGCCTCAGGACGAGCACCTCGGCGACGTAGCCGCTGAAGCCCTGGCGGCGGATCTCCGCGCCGTAGACGCCGGCGGCGTTCATGAACGCCTTGAGCAGCCTGATCTGGACCTTCTGCTCATCGGGGAGGGCCTCGATCAGTCCGACATGGAACGGGGACCTGTCGGCCGCGCTCTTCCACTCCCCCTTCCTCACGTCGTAGCACGGGACTATGTTCACCCTGACGCCGTCCACCGTCGCCTCGGTGTATGGATGCTGGGCGTACATCTTCCCGACCGGGTGGCCCCTGGTGGCCTCTTCCCCTATGTCGAGGCCCACCCTCTCGAATTCCTCTTCTGGGGTGGAAGGGTCGAACCTCACGAATATGTCCAGGTCCACGCGATGAGAGAGCCAGGTCCCCTTTGCGAAGGATCCTCCGAGGAGCACCCCCCGGGTCTGCGGGTGCCGAGCGGCCGCGCGCTCGGTCTTGGAGATCAGTGAGGCGGCGATGGACTCGACCTCTGCGGCCTCCGCCGGGGAGGGGACCACCGTCCGCTTTGCCCGGGCGACGACCTCCGCCAGGCCGGTCATCTCAGCGGGTACACCCCGATGTCGGCGTAGACGGGCCCAGCAGGCGTGAGCCTGCTCGACTTCAGCTTCAGCTCTGTCAGCCGCGCTGACCCGAAGGAGACGCCTGAACTCCCCCTGATCAGGGCTGCGAGCTCCCCGGCGTTCCTGGGCGACCTCACCCTGGCCAGGGTGACGTGGGCCTGGAATGGCCTGGTGTCGCGTTCCCCGAGCCCCTCGAGCGAGGCTATGACCTCTCTTGCCAGGGGCTCGACGAGCATTCGGTGCTCCCCCGCCACCCCCGCCCAGACCACCCTGGGCCTCCGCTCGTCGGGGAAGGCGCCGACCCCCTTCAGCTCCACTTCGCCGCCCTCCAGCGCCAGCCCGGCGAGCCTGGACTTCGCCTCGTCGGCCTCCGCTTCCGTAACCTCCCCCAGGAACTTCACCGTGAAGTGGAGGTTCTCACGCTCCACGAGCTTGAGGTCCGAGCCGGTGGCGGCCAGGGAAGCCTGGAACCTCGTGAGTGCGTCGAGGACCTGCCCCGGCAACTCCAGCGCCACGAAGAGTCGCATCTGCACCAGGTCGACCGTGGTTCCTTTAAATTCGCTACCGGTCGGGCAGAGGGACAGATTGCTCCGCATTGTGGCAGTGACCGGCATGCCCGGGGCCGGCAAGTCGACCGCGACCCAGCGGCTCGTCAGCGAAGGTTGGAAGCGCGTGGTCATGGGGGACGTGATCCGGGCAGAGACCAGGAGGCGAGGGCTCGAGCCAGACGCGAAGAACACCGGGGAGGTGATGAAGCTCCTGAGGAAGGAGCGCGGGCCGTCCGCGGTGGCCGACCTCTGCCTGGAGACGGTCGCCCTGTCTGGGGCGGAGAGAGTGGTGGTGGACGGCATCAGGTCTGCCTCCGAGGTGGAGGCGTTCCGGAGGAACGCGAGGGTCCTGCTGGTCGCCGTTGCTGCATCCCCGGCCAGGAGGTTCGAGCTCCTGAGGGAGCGTGGGCGGAGCGATGACCCCCTCACCTATGAGATGTTCGCAGCCAGGGACAGGAGGGAGCTCGACGTGGGGATAGGCGAGGCCATCGCGATTGCAGACGAGACGGTCTCCAACCAGCGGACCACCCCCGAGGCGCTGGCCGCCGAGTTGGCGGGGCTGGTCGAACGCTGGGAGAAGGATGTCTCATCCTGAGTTCAGGGCCAGGCTGACCCTGGAGGCCAGGGTCTCGCCTTCAGAAGACCCTGCGAAGGTGGCCCAGGCGCTGGCGACCATAGCCGGGATGGGCCCGGAGGCGGTCTCCATCAGGGGGGAATCGGCCAGGCTGGCGAACGAAGACCCGAAGACCCTGGTCCACATCAGAGACCAGCTCAGGGACAGGCACGTCCGGTCCGCGGCAAGGAAGCTCCTCCTTCGGGACAGGGCAGGCCATTCCGCCTCGATGATGTTGAACAGGCAGGCTGCGGCCGCCGGGGTGGTCGCCGTGTGCGGGAGTCCGGAAGAGTCCCCCCTGGGGCCAGTCTACCTCACCATCACGTCGGAGGAGCTGGACAAAGTCATCGACTGGCTGACCGCCTACACGGGCGGATAGTCCACGGCCAGGGTGAGCCCGTCCGCGGCGGCGACGGTGTCGTGGAAGACCTTCCTCGCCTCCCTGAGCAGAGCCGTCGCTGAAGTGTAACGTGCGCTGAAGTGGGTGAGCGCAAGCCTCCTGACGCCCGCCTCCTTCGCCAGGCCGGCCGCTTCCACGCAGGTGCTGTGCATCCGCTCCAGGGCCTTGTCCCTGTCGGAGCCCCTGAAGGTTGAGTCGAATATCAGCAGGTCGCATCCCTCGAAGAAGCGTGCAAGCCTGGGTGACGGGCGGGTGTCGCCTGAGTATCCTATGCGCCTCCCCGGCCTCGGCGGGCCGGCAACTTCGGACGATGCCACCTTCCTCCCCCCGACTGTCACCGACCTCCCCTTCTGCAGCGCCGACCATAGCCTCCCCTCGGGGACGCCCAGGGCCTTCGCCTTCTCGGGGTGGAACACCCCGGGGCGGCCAAGCTCTTCGACGAGATACGAGAAGGCCTCCACGGAGTGGGATGCCCTGGCCGCCCTGACCTTGAACTCGGGGGTCCGGAGCACCACGCCGGGGCGGGCGGCCACGAACCTGATGGGGAAGGTGAGCCCGAAGTTCAGGAGGTCCGAGCTCACCTCGAGCCAGCGCAGGAGCTTGGCCGGGGCGACTATGACCACCGGCTTCCGCCTCTGGGCGAGGCTCATGGTCTGGAGAAGGCCGAGGAGGCCTGTCACGTGGTCCCCGTGCAGGTGCGTGATCAGTATCGTCATGTCCTTCCCCAGGCCTATGGATTGGGCCAGGACCTGGCGCTGCACCCCCTCCCCGCAGTCCATGAGGATGACGTGCCCCTCCCTCCTTATCGCAATGGCCGGCAGCCCCCGGTAATTGGTCGGAGCGGCAGAGCTGGTACCCAGGAAGGTCACCGAAAGCTTGGCCGAATTCATCTCCTCCTCAGGACAGAGATTGTCCTTGTCAGGCGCTTATGAACGTGAAGGTCGTGCTCCTCCATCAGGACGAAGTCCTCGCCGGGGTCGGCCGCCACCTCCTTCTGGTGCATCAGGACCACCGTGGCTCCCGGCCGGGCGACGGCCGCCAGCGTAGGAAGTGCCCTGGCCATGATCTCCTCGGCGCCGAGCCCCCTGGTGCTCGAGGCCCTGCCGTAGGGGACGTCGGTCGCCACGGCGTCGGCCTGGGTCACCGGGAGCCGCCCGGAGTCGGCGCGCACCACACCAAGCCACTCCTGGCGGAAGTGGCGCATGTTCCTCCACGCCCCCCGGACCATCTTCTCCGCCACGTCGGAGGCGGCCACCCGGCAGCCGACCATCGCAGCCTCCAGGGGGATGCTCCCCGTCCCCGCGAATGGGTCGAGGAAGACGTCCCCCTCGACGCAGCGGGAGAGGTTCACCAGGGCCCTCGACAGCTTGGGGAAGATGGCGGCGGGGTGAAAAAAGGGCCTCTGGCGGGGCCGCCGGAGCGACCATCCCTGGGCCATCGTCCCGGGCGAGGTGACCGCGAGGTACTCCCGCTCCCCCCTGACCAAGGTCAGCTCCAGGTCGGGGGCGCGCAGGTCGATGGTGGCCCGCAGATCGCCGATGTACTCTTCCGGGTCAGCGGGCATGCTCCCGCCTGCCAGGTCGAAGGCCCTGAACCTGACCCGGTGCCCTTCGAGGAGCTCGGCCGCCTCAGAGGCCCCGGAGACCAGGCGGCCCACCCGACGCGCGAAGGCGATCCTCCTCCCTACGCGGAAGGGGTCCGCCTCAGACTCCGCGACCAGTATCCTCGGGGCGGGGGACCTGAACTCCGAGCTGGGGTCGTAGGCTGAAAAGAGCGACTTCGCCTCGGACGCCGGGATGGTGCCGCCCTCCCCGGAAAGGAGGACCAGAGACTTACTCTTCAATCGTCCTTAGGTGCGACGCGATGGCGTCGGAGACGTCCACCTGGTTGATCTTCCCCGGGACCGTGTTGGTGCATATGACGGTCTTCACCGATGCCCTCTCCAACATGTCGAGGGCGTTCCCCATGAAGAGCCCGTGGACGCAGACCGCGATGGCCCGCCTCGCCCCCTGGCTCATCACCGTCTCGGCTGCGGCCCTCATGGTGCCTCCGGTGCTGATGATGTCGTCGACTATCAACACGTCCTTCCCCTCCACCTCGAGCTTGGAGCCAGCGACGGTGACCTCTCCGCTCACCCTGTCCCTCGTCTTGGCGAGCTGGAGGAAGGGGGCGCCGTAGAGGGCCGCGAAGGCCTCGGTCCGCTTGGACCCGCCGAAGTCGGGGGAGATCACCACGGGGGCCCTGGGGGCAACCTGCTCCTTCACGTACTCCACCAGGCTGGGTATGGCGGAGACGCTGTAGATTGGGAAAGAGAAGAGGGCCAGCCCCTCGGCGGAGTGTATGTCCACGGTCACCATCCTGCGGACCCCGGCCGAGCGCATCAGGTGGGCCACGATCCCCAGTGTGACGCTCTCCCCCGGCAGGAACTGCTTGTCCTGGCGCGCGTAGGCGAGGTAAGGGACCACCGCGGTGACCTTCGCGCCCTCTTCGCTAAGCTGGTGGGAGGCGAGGAGCAGCTGGAATAGGTGCTGGTCCACTGGGTGGTGGGTGGACTGGACCAGGAACACGTTCTTCCCCGAGACCTTGTCGCTTATCGTGAACTTCGACTCGCCGTCTGGGAATATCCTGAAGTCGGCCGCCAGAAGGGGGAGGTCGAGCTTCTCCGCGACGGAGCGTCCCAGGTCTTCAGAAGCCGGCCCTGGCAGGACAACCGCTTCGGCCACTTGTCACTCGGGACGGCTCGGCTCCCGTCTCTATTTAACGAGTTGCGGGTGAAAACCGCGGATACAGAAACCGTTAAGGACACGCTGAAGTTGATAGACAACGAGCGTTGTTTGGACCAGATTTGTCCTGAATGTCATGTCGGAATACTGCTGTACGACGCCCCGACCAAGAGGTTCGGGTGCAAGAAGTGCGGGGCCTTCCTCACGAGGGACCAGCTGTCTGACGCCAGGTTCAAGGCGAAGACGCCCGAAGAGGACGAGAGGCGCAAGAGGTCGAGGCAGCAGGCGGACTACCTCGAGTGGTGGCTCAGCGGCAACAAGGAGAAGTAGACCGCCCGTCCCTTTGGCCGAGGGCGCCCAGAGCGTCTAGTGTACCCTGGGCTCAGCGCTTTCTGAGCCGGGCGAACTTCGCAGCGCAATCCCTCATCTGCTGGGTAGTGTCGAGCCTCTTGAGCCCGTCGGGGAGCACCCACCTGTAGTCGGACGACTCCCCGTTCAGCCTTACGCGCCCCCCGTTGGGCCTCGCGAGGTAGTCGACCAGGACGACCTGCATCCGGTACCCCTTCCCGAGCTCCTCGGGCATGTATGTTACCACGTCGAACACCCCTTCTATCTCCACGTCGAGCCCTACCTCCTCCTTGGTCTCCCTGACTGCGGCCTGCATCGGCGTCTCGCCGACCTCCACCCTCCCTCCAGGGAACGCCCAGAGCCCGCGGTTGGGCTCCTCCCCCCTCTTCACAACAAGAAGCCGGCCGTCCCTGTGGACTAGCGTTCCGGCGCCCAGGACGATCTTGGGGGGCCGCTTGGCCATGGCTGTCGAACCCCTGCACTCGTTTTAAGGCCTGCCGGCCGGGGAGGGGCGCATTGGTCAGGGTCGAGATGCTCGCGGTGGGGAAGGAGCTGCTCATCGGCAGGACCCTGAACTCGAACGCCCTCTGGATCGGCAGGAGGCTCGCGCGCATGGGGTCGATGATCAAGGAGATCACGACCGTGGACGACGATCTGGACGAGATAGGCGCGGCCGTGCTCGCCATCGTCCGCCGATCCCCTGACTTCCTGGTCGCTGTAGGAGGCCTCGGGCCGACCCCGGACGACATGACGCTCAAAGGCATTGCAGGGGCCCTGGGGCTCAAGCTCGTGAGGGACGGGGAGGCGCTTCGGCTCATCAGAGGGCACTACAGGGACCGGGGGATGGAGGGGGTGGCGCTCACTCCGCCGAGGATGAAGATGGCTACCATCCCGGCCGGCTCGACCCCCTTGCCGAACGACGCCGGGACAGCGCCCGGGGTCCGGCTGGTCGCAGGCAGGACCGTGGTCTTCTGCCTCCCGGGGGTCCCGGTTGAGATGAGGGGGATCTTCAGGAGGTCTGTTGAGCCGGAGATCAGGGCGAAGGTCGGAAAGATATTCAGGAGGAGCCTCACCATGCGCCTAGAAGGGGTCCCGGAGTCGGCGCTGGCCCCCTACCTCGCCGAGGAGATGAAGAGGCACCCCGGGGCATACATAAAGTCCCACCCGAGGGGGACCAGGGAGGGCGTATCGAGGATCATGCTGGACATCGTCGTGGCTGGGCCAGACAGGGGGCGGGCCGATGCTGAAGGGGAGGCGATCTTGTCGGAGATGAAGAAGGCGGTGGCGGCCATAGGGGGGACCGTCGGCGCGGCGAGGAGCTCGGCCTAGGGGATCCGCATGGAGGTCACCTTCGTCACTGGGACAGCGGGGTCAGGGAAGTCCCTCCTCACAGCCGCTCTGAAGACCTGGTATGCCAACAGAGGCGAGGGCGCGATAGCGGTCAACCTCGATCCGGGGGTGGTGGAGCTCCCCTACGAGCCCGACGTTGACATCAGGGAGAGGGTCCAGCTTCAGGACGTGATGGAAGACTATGGCCTCGGACCCAACGGAGCCCTGATCCTGGCAGCGGACCTCACGGCGACCAAGCTCGCCGAGATCCAAGACGAGATCGACTCTTTCAAGACCGAGAACGTGATAGTCGACACGCCCGGACAGACAGAGCTCTTCGCATTCAGGGAGAGCGGGGAGTTCATCGTGCGAGAGATGAGGGCGGACTCGAAGGTCCTCCTCTTCCTGCTTGACCCTCTCCTGGCGAGCACCCCGTCCAACTTCCTGTCGCTGGCGCTCCTCTCAGCTTCCGTGGGGCTCAGGCTGAGCATCCCCAAGATAACCGTCCTGACGAAGAGGGACATAGCCAAGGACGGCGTGAAGCGCATCGCCGAGTGGAGCAGGGACGCCAAGACGTTCGAAGACGCCCTGTCGACCACCAAGGACGGCGAGCAGTATTCCCTCTACTCCGAGCTCTTCAGGAGCATCAGGCGGCTCTCCTTCGGGGCCGACCTCTACCCCGTCTCCTCCATAACCCAGGAGGGGATGATAGCCCTGGTCGGAGAGATGACGAGGATAGCTCGCGGCGGCGAAGAGTTTACGGACTGAGGCCTGAGAGGAAGGACTGCAGGACCTGGGCGAGGGCCCGCGGCTTCTCCAATGGGAGCATGTGCCCCGACTCCTCGATGACGCGCAGCTCGGAGCCTGGTATGTTCGCGTTGAGGTACTCCGACCACTTGGGTGGGGTCATCCTGTCCTTGTCCCCGCAGACGATGAGAGTCTTCGCCTCTATCCCTGGCAGCTGGGACCGGACGTCAAAGCCCTGGCACGCCAGGTAGTCGTTGAGGAAGAC
The DNA here is from genome assembly GCA_021788415.1 of archaeon. Next base: position 221,231 of record JAJYKR010000001.1, on the reverse strand, counting down.
CGGGAGGTTGGAGACAGAAAGGGCGGTCCTGGCCTCCCTCCCGAGCCCGAGGTCTATCGAGTTGAAGCTCCAGGGGGTGATCACCTTCTCGATGGTCCCCATGGGCTGCTCCCTGAGCCCGTCGAGTATCTGCTGGTTGACCCCGAGCTTCGCACCCGTGCTGACCAAGATGAGGGCCCCCAGGTCCTCTGGGTGAGAGACGGCGAGGTCGAGGGCGATGGCGCCTCCCATCGAATGGCCGCAGACCGCCGGCCTCCTGAGGCCTCGCTCCGCTATGAACCTATGCAGCGCCTCGGCATAGTCATCCACGCTCTTGCAGGTTATGTCCCCAGAGGGGTGGCCAGGCAGGTTGACCGCGTAGCCGTGGGCGCCCCCGGACAGGTACTGCAGCGTCCTCCTCCAGAGGAGGCTGTTCCCTCCGGCCCCGTGGACGAACACCGTATCGTGGGGAGCCTCGTGCGTGTCCGACTCGAGCAACCTGGGTTACGGCGCCCGGGCTCGATTTAACGCTGATGGGGGAAACTCTAAAGGGGGTCGGCCCGGCGCAGGAGGAAGAGCTGGACTTGCCATCGCAGGCCGACGTGCTGAGGAAGCTTGTCAAAGGGGAGAAGGTGGTCGTGGCCCCCGGAGTGTTCAGCCCCTCGGTCGCGAAGCTGGCTGAGAGGGAAGGGTTCAGGGCCATCTATTTTTCAGGGGCGGGGTTCTCGAATCTGCTTGCGCTCCCCGACCTCGGGATCACCACGCTCAGCGAGGTGGCGCAGGCGGCGCGGCAGATCACTTCCAGGGTGGCGGTCCCGCTGATAGTCGACGCCGACACGGGCTTCGGCGAGGCGCTGAACGTCGCCAGGACGGTCGACGAGATGAAGGCAGCCGGGGCGGCCGCCGTCCAAATAGAGGACCAGGTCCTTCCGAAGCGCTGCGGGCACCTGGAGGGGAAGGAGCTCGTGGAGGTAGACGAGATGGTCAAGAAGCTTGTCTCGGCCAAGGAGGCGGCGGGGAGGAAGCTGATGATAATCGCCAGGACTGACGCCAGGGCGGTGGAGGGGATGGACGGCGCCCTTGAGAGGGCGGCCGCCTATGCGAGGGCGGGGGCGGATATGATATTCCCAGAGGCCCTCGAAGGGAGAGAAGAGTTCGCAGAGATGAGGAAGAAGGTCAGGCTCCCCCTGATGGCGAACATGACTGAGTTCGGGAAGACACCATACATGACGGCGGAGGAGTTTGAGGCCCTGGGGTACAACCTGGTGATATTCCCCGTGACTGCGTTCAGGGCGATGATGAAGACGGTGAAGGACACATTCTCGGCGCTGAAGAGCGAGGGGACGCAGAAGGGGATCCTCGGCTCCCTCATGACCAGGAAAGAGTTCTACGGCCTCATCGACTATGAAAAGTTCGAAGAGGCTGATGAGAAGGCGATGAAGGCGGCCAAGCGCCTGAGGAGGGGCAGGAGTTGACGGAGCCCTTGGAGGCCGTCAAGGTCCCGAGGGGGCTGGCCGGTGTCTCAGTCGCTGACACGCGGATTTCCAAGAGCAGCGCGGACGGGTCCCTGGTGTACCGCGGCTACCCCATCGCAGACCTGGCGGCCAACGCCAGCTTCGAGGAGACGGCGTACCTGGTGCTCAACGGGAAGCTACCGACGAGGGGGGAGCTGGACTCCTTCGCTTCGGGGATCGCGCGGAGGTCGAGCTTGGACCGCAGGGTCTTCGATATCATGGGGGCACTGGGGGGAGGCGCCCATCCGATAGACGCAATCAGGACGGGGGTGTCCGCCCTCGGGAGCATCGACGCCGAGCAGTCGATCCAGGATAAGGAGGCTTCCATCGAGTCGAAGATGCCGGTGCTGGCCGCGAACTGCCTCAGGGTCCCGAAGGGGGAGCCGCCGAGGCTTCCCGGAAAGACGGGGGGGTTCGCCGACAGGCTCCTCCAGATGCTCACTCCGAGGGAGGCGAGCGAATTCGACCGGTGGGTGTTCGAGCGGGTGCTGATATTCTACATGGAGCACGACATGAACGCGTCCTCCTTCACCGTGCGGGTCGTGGCGTCCACGCTGGCAGACCCCTACGCGGCCGCTTCGGCGGGGCTGGCCTCCCTGAAGGGGCCCCTGCACGGAGGGGCCAACGAGGCTGCGATGGAGATGCTCCTGCGGGCCAAGGATCCTGAGAACGCCGGCCCCTTCGTCGAGGCCACATTCAGGGAGGGGAGGAAGCTCATGGGGTTCGGCCACAGGGTCTACAAGCAGTTCGACCCCAGGGCAAGGCTATGCAAGGAGTACCTGGGGGAGATGACCAAGAAGCGCGGAGACGACAGGATCTACAGGCTCTGCGACGCCATCGAGAGGGAGATGTGGGAGAAGAAGAAGATTCCGCCGAACCTGGACTACTACGCCGCCCCCATCTTCTACCTCCTCGGCATCGAGGTCCCCCTTTACACCCCGATCTTCGCCGCGAGCAGGGTCTTCGGGTGGATGGCCCACTACAACGAGCAGGTGGAGGAGAACAAGCTGATTCGTCCCGACTCCACCTACGTCGGCCATGCGGGTCGCAGCTACGTCCCCATCGAGAAGCGATGAGCTAGCGGCCCAGTCGCCTGGCAGCCTCTTCGACGCTCATCCTTCCATCCACCACCTGCTGCGCCAGGGCTTCCGCCTTCGACTCTGACACTGCTGCGAACCTCGCCATGGCCGCCCCCCTCGCAGTCTCCACAATCATCCCCCTGACGCTGCGCAGCCTGAGTCCACGGTCCCCCGAAGAGAACTTCGTCCGCGCCTCGTCTATGGCCTTACGCAGGTTCTCTATCCCCTCCCCGGAGAGCGCCGAGACCTTCAGCACAGGGGGCGAGCGACGGCTCCCCCGGAACAGGGATAGCATGCTGACCACCATGGCGTCGGCGCCGTCAAGGTCGGCCTTGTTCACCACATATACGTCCCCCACCTCCATCAGCCCTGCCTTCGACACCTGGACGTCGTCCCCCAGCCCCGGCATCATGACAACGAGGACTGAATGCGATACCCCCACGACCTCGATGTCCGACTGGCCTATGCCCACGGTCTCGAGCAGTATCACATCGAACCCCGCGGCGTCCATCAGCCTGATGGCCTGCGAAGTCGCCCTTGACAGGCCCCCGGTCCATCCCCTGGACGCCATGCTTCTGATGTACACGCCTCGGTCGCCTGTGTGCCTCGTCATGCGAATCCTGTCCCCCAGCAGGGCGCCACCTGTGAGAGGGCTGCTCGGATCCACGGCGACCACCCCCACCCTCAGCCCCAGTTCTCGGTAGGAGTCGATCAGCCTGTCGACGAGGGTGCTCTTGCCCGTCCCCGGCGGGCCCGTGACCCCGACGACGAACGCCCTCCCAGGGGCGCCGAGCTTCTCCAGGAGGCCCGAGGCGCGTTCCGGGTCGTTCTCCGCGAGGGTGATCGCCCTGGCGAGGGCTGACCTGTCGCCTTTCAAAATGGCGGATGTCAGTCGAGTCTGAGATGCCGTGGCCGCCTCCGTCGCCCGGGTCTCTTTTATCGGTTCGAAGAGATTCTTTATCTTCCGGGGCGTCCGCCGGTGCCAAGGACATGCTCAGGGACGCAGGGGATGCCTACTGGCGGAAGAAGGCGAAGTCTGTCGTCGAGAGGAGGGCGAAGAAGGGGACGCTGTATGAAAGGAAGGCGGTCGAGAGGGCAAGAGAGGGGCTCAGGCAGTGGCAGGACACTTTGTACGCGGAGTGGGCGGAGAAGTCCCCGGGAGCGGGGAGGGACCCGCAGACGGCGTCAGGGATACCGCTGAAGCCGCTCTACACCCCGGATGACGTAGCGAACTCGGAGTACTCCGACCAGGGTTTCCCTGGAGTGTACCCGTTCCTGAGGGGGGTCTACCCGAACATGTACAGAGGCCGGACCTGGACCATGAGGATGTTCTCAGGGTTCGGCACCCCCGAGGACACCAACAAGAGGCTGAAGCTGCTTCTCGATCACGGAGAGACGGGGCTGAGCATAGCGTTCGACATGCCCACCCTCTACGGATATGATTGCGACTCCGAGCGAGCCCACGGCGAGGTGGGGAGGTGCGGCGTGAACGTCTCTTCGCTCAAGGACATGGAGGTCATCTTCGACGGCATCCCTCTGGGGGAGGTGAGCACGTCGATGACCATCAACGCTCCGGCGACCGTCCTTACCTGCATGTACGCTGGCGTGGGGAAGAGGCAGGGGGTGCCCGCCTCCCAGCTCAGGGGGACGGTGCAGGCGGACATGCTCAAGGAGTACATCGCCCAGAAGGAGTGGGCCTACCCACCCGAGGCGCACCTGAGGCTCGTCAGGGACCTCATGGTGTTCGCGACCAAGGAGATGCCCCTCTGGAATTACATCAGCATCAGCGGGTACCACATCAGGGAAGCGGGGTCCAGCGCGGTACAGGAGCTGGCATTCACCCTCGCCGATGGATTCGGCTACATAGAGCTCGGCTTGGAAGCGGGCCTGAAGGTGGAGCAGTTCGCCCCTCGCCTCAGCTTCTTCTTCAACTCGACCATGGACTTCTTCGAGGAGATCGCAAAGTTCAGGGCGGCCAGGAGGGTCTGGGCGACTGTGCTCCGCGAGAAGTACGGAGTGACGGACAAGAGGAGCCTGCTGATGCGGTTCCACACCCAGACTTCGGGGGCGTCCCTCACCTGGCAGCAGCCATTGAACAACGTGGTGAGGACCGCCATCGAGGCCCTGGCGGCGGTCCTTGGGGGGACCCAGTCGCTGCACACCAACTCATACGACGAGGCCTGGGCCCTTCCTACGGAGCAGGCCGTGGAGGTGGCACTGAGGACCCAACAGATCATAGCGGAGGAGACCGGCCTGCCCAGCGTGATAGACCCCCTCGGAGGGTCGTACTACGTGGAGTGGCTCACGGAGCAGATGGAGGAGGAGGCGTACAAATACTTCGACAGGATTGAGGCGGCAGGGGGGCTGCTGAAGGCGGTGAAGACTGGATACCTCCAGCGGGAGATAGCGGAGAACTCCTACAGGCTCTCGAAACGTGTCGAGCAGGGGAAGGACTCCGTTGTCGGCGTGAACAAGTACTCGAAGCCCGAGAAGGAGCCCATTGACACACTGAAGATCGACTTCAAGGCCCAGAGGGCGCAGACCAGGCGGCTGGCCGCCGTGAAGCGGGAGAGGGACGAGGCGAAGGTCAGGGCCGCGCTGGCGAAAATGGAGAAGGCATTTGAAAACGAAGATGCAAACTCCATGTACCCGATGCTGGACGCCGTGACGAAGTACGCGACACTGGGCGAAGTGATGGGGGTCGGGCGCAGGGTCTGGGGCTCATACAAGGAGCCCATGCTGCTCTAGGCTCCAGCCAAGTGCACAAGCCGCGGCAAAAGGTTTTGAAGGCCCCGGGGGCTCGAGCGAAGAAGATTGGCAAGGAAGGCGACGGCGCTCCAGAGGAAGATCAGGATACTCGTCGCGAAGCCCGGGCTCGACGGCCACGACAGGGGGGCCCTCGTTCTCGCCAGGGCATTCAGGGACGCAGGGATGGAGGTGATCTACAGCGGCCTGCTCCCTTCCCCCGAGCAGGTCGCGCAGATGGCCATAGACGAAGACGTTGACGTGGTGGCCCTGTCCCTTCTCAACGGGGCCCATATGACGGCGTTCCCGAAGGTGAAGAAGCTCCTGGACAAGCTGGGAGGGAAGGATGTGGTGGTGGTCGGGGGCGGGATAATCCCCGAGGAGGACAAGCCGAGGCTGCTGAAGCTAGGGATAACCGGCTTATACGGCCCGGGGAGCTCTTTCGAGGACATCGTGGAACACGTCCGAGGCCGGGTCAGGAAAGAGAGGTGGAAGGAGTAGATGCCCAAACAGGACGAGTTCATGAACCTCTCGAAGATGAACTTCGACGTCTCCGAAGAGCAGGAGATGATCCTCGAGCAGGTGGACAGGGCTTGCAAGGAGTTCAGGCCCATCGAGGACAGGTACTACCTCGAGCACAAGATCAACGACCAGACCAGACCGTTCTTCGCGAAGGCGCACCTCCTGGGGCTCCCGGTCTCAAGGAGGTACGGAGACGGCCAGGGGGCAGACATGGTCACCTATGCCCTGGCCATCGAGAGGATAGGGAGGGAGGGGACCGGGGTGAGGACGTTCTTTTCGGTGCATATGGCTCTCGGACAGATGACGGTCCAGCACTGGGGGAACGAAGAGCAGAAGAACCGGATACTCACCCCCGCCACGAAGGGGGACGCCATACTCGCGTTCGGGCTCACCGAGCCCAATGCCGGGAGCGACCCCGCTTCCCTCACAACCTACTTCGAGGAGAAGGGGGGGAAGTACCAGATAACCGGCCAGAAGATGTGGATATCCCTGGGCTCGTCTTCGAAATACGTCCTGGTCTTCGCGTACCCCAAGGGCAGGAGGGAGGGGATGAGCGGGTTCATTGTCGATACGGAGAGCCCCGGGTTCAAGGCTGAGCTCATCCCGCACAAGCTCGGCCTCCCGACGGCCGACACGTCCACCCTCTACCTGGACAAGGTCGAGGTGACCAAGGAGGATGTGCTCGGGCCGCCGGGGAAGGGCATGTCCGTCGCGCTCTCAGGGCTGATGAATGGGAGGCTGAGCGTGGCCGCCGGGTGCGTCGGCGTCATCCAGGACTGCCTGGACGAGGCCGTGAGCTACGCCGGGGTGAGGGTCCAGCACGGCAAGGTGATCGGCAAGCACCAGCTTGTCCAGAGGCACATAGGGCTGATGGCCACGAACCTGGAGGCGGCCAGGCTGCTCCTACTCCAGGCCGCGTTCGTCAAGCAGAAGTATGAAGAGAACCCAGGCAACACGGAGCTCAGGGACGCCACCGACCTGGCCTGCGCCCGCGCGAAGTACTTCGCGGCCAACGCTTCCTTCGACGCCGCCAACAGGGCGGTCCAGATCTTCGGCGGGAACGGCTACTCGCTGGAGAACAGGCCCGCCAGGCACTTCGCGGACACCAGGGTCACCATGATATACGAAGGGGCCAACGAGATCATGGAGCAGAAGCTCGCCCTGGGCGCACTGGGGAAAGGATTCGAAGCGTACTCCTAGAACCCCGTCGGTGCATTCCTAGGAGGAAGGGGCGGGCAAAGCCCGCTCTTCTCGCAGTTCGGATCCGGCCGCGGCACTCGCCGGCGGGAAGCTGTGGGCATTGAGTACGCCAGGATATGATGGTCAGTGCGAGAAGGCCAGGGCCATGAGGAATGCGGCCGTGGAGATCACGGCAAGCACTATCCCCTTGAGGATGCCCTCGAGCTTTGCGGCCAGGGGAGACCCACCCCCCTGCTCCTGCTTGATCGCCTTGTAGGGCCTCGAGGCGCTGATTTCGACGTAGGCGGTGAAGAAGCCGAAAAGCCCGGCGGCGACTGACGCGACGCTCACTGTGTCCGCCTGGACCACGAAGCCGGCGATCACAGGGAGGAACCCCCAGGAAGTCGCGAACCACAGGTCCGTGTGGAACGCCCCGCCGAATAGCTCGAGGTTGTAGGCGAGCAGGAAGAAGAGCTCGACGGCCCCCACCATGAGGAGCAGAGGAGCATAGGTCAGCGCCAGATAGAGGCCAAGCCCCAGGGACGGGACCAGCGCGGCCGCAGCCACGGCCGCGAGCTGCCTTCGCGAAAAGAAGTTCCCCCACGGCCTGTTGGGGGCCATGGCGTCGAGACAATGGGCCGAGACGCCGACGGCGAGGAGATACACCACTGCCAGCGCCGCCATCCTCTCGACGTGGACCATCGGGGCTATGAGCGACCCGATGAGGACATAGCTGGCGTTCATGAGCGAGTATGGATAGAAGCTGAGCCCCACCAGAAGCCTTAGGCGCCTGGGCCCCCTCCGTGGGACATACCACTCCCTCAGCCGCGTGCCTTCGCTGTCGGCCTGGCCCAAGGGCCTCAAGCGGCATCCCCGCACTATTGACCGTTTCCCGGGTCGGCGCGTTCCAGAGGGGATAAGAGACGGCGGGCGCATGGCTTCTCCGAATGGGAGACGCGGTAGCGCCGGCCGAAGAGATGAAGCGGACGTCGTCGAAGATATTCGCCGGGCTGGCGCGGTCCTACGAGAACGCCCTGGATTACGCCACCCTGTTCCAAGACAGGCGCTGGAAGGCCTGGGTCGCGAGAAGGCTGAACGTGGAGGGCGGCCTCGTCCTTGACGTGGGGAGCGGGACCTTGGTCCTCGAGGAGCTCCTCTCAGGGATGGGCTGCAGGTTCGTCGGCCTCGACCTTGCCCCTGAGATGATACGCGTCGCCATGGAGAAGAGGGTCCCCGGCGTCGGCCTGGTCCTTAACGGAGACGCCGAGTTTCTCCCGTTCGCCGATGGCTCTTTCGACTCCGTCGTCAGCTGCTATGTCCCGAAATACGTCGACGTCCGGAAGTTCGTGAGGGAGCTGGCGAGGGTGGCCAAGCCAGGGGGGAAGGCCGTGGTGTACGACTTCGCCAAGCCGAGGGGACCCCTCGCCCCCTTCCTTGAGGCGTACATCCAGGGCGGGCTGCGCGTGATTGGCTTCGCCCTCGGGCTTGCGGGGAGGAGGGAGGCGTATACCTTCGACAGGCTCCCCCAGATCATCGAAGGCACAACCTGGGACCTGGAAATGGTCGACGCCATGGAATCGAACGGGTTCGTTGAAATCGAGTCCGCCCGGCTCACGGGAGGGGTGGTCTTCGCCTGCAGCGGGCGGCTCAGGGAGAGCGCTTAGATACTGTGGGATAGGGTTGTTGCACATGTCCCGGGCGACCAGAGGTAGGGCGGGGGCGGTCAGGACGGCGCGCAGAACCCCCAAGCGGGAGCGCCCGGCTCCTTCGAATTGAGCGGCGGAGGGCCGCAGGGGGGCGGACCCCTGCCGATCTACTTCGCCAAGGGAGGGAGGGTGTTCGTGTCGGGGCTCCTCAGCATCGCCCTCCCCTTCTACCTGAGGGCCATCGGCTACGGTCCCTTCTTCCAAGGGCTTGCCCTGGTGGCCATCCTTGCGGGGAACGCAGCTTCGAACCTAGCTGTGACATACCTCGGCGCCAGGGTGGGCAGGAAGAGGCTGCTGCAGATATTCAGCCTCCTAATGGTCGCGGCGGGTGCAGTCCTGGCGCTGGACGAGGCCGCCGCCGCAATACTCCTGGCATGCCTGGCGGGAAACATCAGCAGCACGGGGACGGAGGCGGGACCGTTCCAGTCCATCGAAGCCGGGATCCTCCCCGACCTGAGCGGAGAGGGGTCGAGCGTCAGAGCCTTCGGGAGGTACAACATGATAGGCTACTCGGCGGCCGCCCTTGGACAGCTCGCTTCTTCGGGCCCAGGCATCCTCGGGAACAGCGCGGTTGCGTTCCACGTTGTGTTCGCCGGGTTCGCAGTCGTGGGGGTGGTCCTCTTCGCTGTCTACAGCAGGCTGAAGGGCATGGAAGGGAGCCGCGCAGCGAGGCCAGGCCTGGCTAACCTCAGCCAGGCGGCGAGGAAGGACCTCGTGCGGCTCTCGGGGCTGTTCTCCGTGGACTCGCTCGGCGGGGTCTTCGTCACGACATACCTCCTATCGATCTGGTTCAGCTCGACCTTCGGCCTCCAGCTCGAGTACCTCGGGCCCATATTCTTCGTCGCTAGCTTGGTCACCGCGGCCTCGACCTACGGGGCGGCCATGATCGCCCTGCGAATCGGCAACCTGAGAACCATGGTCTACACCCACCTCGCGTCGAATGGGTTCCTCATCCTCATGGGGCTCGCTGGGTCCCTCCCGCTCGCGCTCCTCTTCCTCTTCCTCCGCCAGAGCGTGTCGCAGATGGACGTCCCGACGAGGCAGGCGCTGATGACAGAGATGTTCCAGAAGGAGGAGAGGGTCCAGGCCTACGCGGTCACCAACACCCTGCGGAGCGCTGGTTCGTTCGTGGGCGGCCCAGCCTCGGCGGTGATGCTCGGGCTTGGGTTGGTGTCGGCGCTCCCGTTCGCGGGTGGGGTCACCAAGATCGGCTATGACCTTCTGACCTTCGCCAGCTACAGGAAGAGATACCGCTAGTGCAGCGAGGCTCCCAAGACTGGGAGTCGGGCCCAGGGCGTTAGATCAGAAGGCGGACCCCGGAGCCCCTAGCAGTCCCGCATCTCGAACGACTGCGACGAACACTCAGTGGACGCTAAGTCGGTGCAGGCCTCCGGGGAGTGGAGGCGTTCCAATCCCAGGGGACGCGGCATGAGGACGGCAGAGGGAGCATCTGCACGGACTTGAGCCGTGCGGAAGGACCACTTCCTACACCAGGACCACCGCACATACGTGGACCGATGTGATTCGGAGAGGGCCGCGCCGGCTAGACCTCGGAGGCGCCCGTGAAGTCCCAGCCTGGTATCGAGGCAGGGGGCTCCCTTGGTCGGAACCCATCGAAGAAGCCTGCTTCCCCGAGCTCCTTCACCACCATGGCCGAGAAGGCTGGCGCTCCAGTCGCCCCGGGGGAGTTGAAGTTGACGACGTGGGCTGAGCCTTCGCCCTTGAAGAGGAGCGCCTCGGGGACGAAGCCCGACCTGTCGACGACGGAGCTCCTTACCCCGAAGACGACCCTCCCGTTCAGGAGGGAAGGCGACAGGGCCGGGATGAACCTCCTCACCCTGGCACACATCGCCCGCTTAGAGAGGGAGCTCCGCCACTCCCCTGCTACGAGGGAGAGGAAGTCCGAGTTGGCGAAGAGCCTCGCCTTCGGCCCCGGGGGACGTTCCAGGAACCGGGGTAGGGAGGAGAGCCCTAACCCTGAATAGACGTAGGGCCCAGGGACGACCACGGCGTTGGGCCCTATTTGCCGGGACCCGTCCGCCCTCACCACGAAGTGGGGGTCGAGGAATGGATACTGCGGGAACTCCGGCGGTCGGTAGATGTTCGAGGTCACCCTCGAGGCGAAGGGTTCGTCCACCACCCAGTACTCCCCCCTGAAGTGCAGGGCGGCGAGCCCCCGGCCGAAGCCGAGGGAGTGGGCGATCTTCAACGCCCCCCCGCCTGCGGCGTTGACCAAGAGCCTGCAGCGGACCGTGGTGGATGACCCGCCCGAGCGGAACGTCGCCTGGACGGCCCCCGGCCTCCTGGCCGCCGATACCAGCTCCTGCCCTGCGAGGAACCTCACCCCCCTGGCGAGATCACGCCTCCAGACGCTGCGGGTGAAAGCGCCGAAGTCGACAGAGACGTCAGTCTTTGAGAAAAGGGCCCCCCTGCACCTGACCTCAGGCTCCCTCGACCTGACCCCGGCCCCGTCGAGGAACTCCATCTCTCCCTCGTCCATTCCGTTCTCAACCCCCCAGGTGCGGTACTTCTCCACCGTCCTGACCTCACGCTCGTCCACCGCCACGTTGTAGGTGCCGATGGGCCTCCAGGGGAGGCCGTCGACCTTGGCGAGGGACTCCCAGAGTCTGCGGGAGAGCAGAGCGGTCCGCGCGAAGACGCGCTTTTTCGCAGGGTCCAGATAGTATGGCCTGTGTATCACCCCGGTGTTCCTGGACGAGGTGTGCGCCCCCGGTGACCGGGCTACGTCCGCCAGGGCTATGGTGCAGTCATAGAGTCCGGAGAGCCAGTAGGCCGTGGTGGCTCCGAGAATCCCCGCCCCCACCACGAGTATGTCGAAGTCCGACGCCTCGGCCATGACCCACTGCGGGGAGGACGGAGCGTTAAGGGTCTTGGCCTAGATCCCCTTCAGGTACCCGTTGGCGTCGAGCCACTGGGTGTGCGCCTGGATGTACCGCCAGAGGATGTCCGCCTTCGCGTTGTCGAAGTCCCAGGGAGCGACAAGTACGATGTCCCCCTCGCGTATCCACATCCTCCGCTTCAGTTTCCCCCTGATCCTGCACATCCTCGTCACGCCGTCCGCGCACTTCACGATCACCTGGTCCCCACCGGTCATTTTGATGGCCCTGCCGAGTATCTCCCCCTGCTGGGGCATCACGAGCTCCTTCAGGTTTGCTTCGCTGAGGACCTTTCTCTTTCCCAAGAAGTCTCATCCGACGCCGCCGGCGGGATGATATTAATGATATCGGCGCCAGCGGCCCGGTCTGCCCCGTTGCTTCTCGCCGCGGCCGTGCCTCCATGGCCTGGGGCCCTTCGAGGAGAGCGCTGGCCTCGACCTCTTCCTGGCGTCTTCTTCGCGCAGGGGATTGATGGGCGCCTTGGCGAGGGCCGCTATGCGGGCGAAATCCCCTTCTTCGTCCGAGCTCACGAAGGTGTAGGATCGGCCGACGTCTCCGGCCCTGGCCGTCCTTCCCACCCTGTGGAAGTACACCGTGGGGTCTTCGGGGACGTCGTAGTTGATGACGCAGTCAACCTGGCGGACGTCGATTCCCCTGCTCGCGACGTCGGTCGCGACCAGCACGTCTGCCTTCCCCGCCCTGAATAGCCCCATGGAGTGGTCGCGCTGATTCTGGGAGAGGTCGCCATGGAGAGAGACCACGCTGAGGAAACGCCTCTCCAGCTCCCTGGCGAGCCTGATGGTGCCATACCTCGTCCTGCAGAAGACGACGGCGCTCTTGCGGTTCTCCTTCTCGAGGATGTCGAGCAGGAGCTGGAGCTTCTGGTCCCGCTCGGTCCTGGCGTAGAACTGCTCCAGGGTCTCCGCGGAAGGCTCGTTCTCGTCCACCATCACCCTGATTGGGTCGGGGACGTACCTCTGGGAGAGCTGAACTATCGACCTCGGCATGGTGGCAGAGAACAGGGCCGTCTGCCTCGCGTTGGGTGTCTTGTCGAGTATGAAGTCGACGTCTTCGATGAAACCCATGTCGAGCATCACATCCGCCTCGTCGAGGACCACGAACTTGACGGAGTCGAGCCTGAGCGTCCCCCTCTTGATGTGGTCGATGGTCCGTCCGGGCGTCCCGACGACGATGTGCGCGCCCCTCCTGAGGGCGTCCAGCTGGACGTTCATCGACTGCCCTCCGTAGATGGTCACCACCCTCACTGTCGTGTATGACCCAATCTTCTGGAGTTCGAGCGTTATCTGGACAGCGAGCTCTCTCGTGGGAGCGAGCACCAGGGCCTGCACCCGCGCCACCGAGGGGTCGACGGCCTGCACCACGGGGATACCGAAGGCGAGGGTCTTCCCCGAGCCGGCCTTCGCCTGGCCTATGAAGTTCCTCCCCTCCAGGAGCGGCCCTATGGCCTGGGCTTGTATGGGGAAGGGCCTGACATAGCCGGAGGAAGCGACCCCTTTCCTGATGGCCGGGTGCAGGGGAAACGCTTCAAAGCCGCTCAAGTACGTGCACCTCCAGACGGATGTCCTTCCACTTTAACTGGGCCGCTCCGGTTGCCCGTATTTAAGACAGGGAAAGCCCCCCTCCTTCAGTAGTGGATAAGAAGAGGGCGCGCAAGGGGCATCTCCATGGAGGAACCAGCTCTCCAGGTCAAGGGCCCGCCCAAGGAGTGCCCCCAGTGCGGGGCTAAGGTCAGGCTCTATCGGACCCCCAGGGGGCTCCGCTGCGGCGACTGCGTAAAGAAGATGGATTCTGCCGGGCTGGGGTTCAGGTAGAAGGCCCCGGCCGGGGGCATAATGGCAGTGCACGTGTTTGTCGCTCCTATCCAGATATGGTCTGCAAGGACTCCAGAGGGAGTCCTGGGTGCTGTTCGCGATAAGGACCCTAAACTCGCTCGGCTTCTCCATGGCGATGCCGTTCTTCGGCCTCTACCTCGCCGAGGTCAGGGGGATCGACCTGGCGTCCACGGGCCTGGTTTACTTCGCCGCGGGGGCGCTCAACCTGGGGAGCCAGCTCCTGGGAGGGAGGTTGACCGACGCCGTGGGCCCCAAGAAGGTCATGCTCGCTGGGTACTTCACTTCCATCGCCACCTCCGTCGCCCTCGGGTTCATGGTGCTCGACAACAGCGCCGCGCTGTACTTCTTCGTCCTTTACCCCCTCTTCTCGTTCCTCAGGGGCTTCTCCAACCCTGCGACCGGGTCGATAATCGCTGGGCAGCCTGTCAGCCAGATCCGGCCTGGGTACAACCTGCTCACCATCGGCGGGAACCTCGGCTTCGCGATAGGGCCGGCGGTTGGGGGGCCCATCACCCAGGCCTTCGGCTACGACTCGGTCTTCTTCATCAGCGCCGCCATGGTGGTCCCGGTCATCCTGCTCACCATTTTCCTGATTCGCGGGGGGGTCAGGCGGTCCGGGGACCCGCGCGAGGGGGATGCGAGGCGGATGCTTTCGTGGAAGAAGGACACGAGCATCATCGCGTTCCTGCTCCTCATGGCGTGCCTCTACTTCGCCGTGGGATATGAGATCCAGCCGCTGGCCCTCTACACCGGGGTCCTACTGCACTTCACCAACACGCAGATCGGCTACCTCTTCGCAACCAACGGCGCAGTCATCGTCATCCTGCAGCTCCCCCTGATTAGCATGGTCCAGAGGGCCAGGACCCTCGCTTTCCCCCTGCTGCTGTCTCCGCTCCTCCTCGTGGCGAGCTTCGTGATGGCCGGGCTGTCCACCAGTTTCCTGCAGTACGAGGCCGTGATGGTCGTGCTCACCCTCGGGGAAATCATGGCCACGGTTCCGTCGCAGACGGTGATTGCCCTCTTTTCGAAGTCCGGCAACAGGGGGACATACCAGGGCTACTACTACGCTGCCACCTCGTCGGGGAGGTCGATCGCCGCGGCCGTCGGGCCGGCCAGCTTCCAGCTCCTTAGCTTCGACCCGGCCTGGGGCTGGTACGCTCTCGCGGGATTCGCCGCTGCCGTGTTCTGCGGGTTCGCGGTCGTCGGGCCTGGGCTCCAGCGGGAATACGAGGGACTTTCAAAGCCAAAGGGCGGAGGGGAGGCGGAAGAGAAAGCGCCAGGGGTCCCGCCCCCGGCGAAGTTGAATCCGTCTCCTCCAGGGTGACGCTCGGGTCTCAGCATAAGGCGGGCTCATTCCATGCTCGCCCTGGACCATCCGTCGGGCACTGATCGACCCCAGGAGCCGTCTTTCTGGGTAGGGCAGAGCTCCCGCTGGGTTCTCAAAAAACAGAAGGAGGGTCCCAGGCCTCTCGGCCCAGGACTGTCTCTATACGTTGACCGGTTGGTAGTAGATTTGGTTGTAGAAGCTGCCCACGAACTCGTTGTCGACGACGCCGTGGACGTAGGGCTGCAGGAAGAAGAAGTTCGTTGGGAAGCCCGCGTTGGGCTGCCCTGCAGGAATCTCTGGGATTGGTGTGTAGATCCATATCTGGTTCTGTTGTGCCATCTTGTACAGCGTGCTAGCGCAGGTCTGCGCTTGAGCCGTAGACGCTGGGAACTCGCATGCCAGTGCCTCTGCGTTGACGGTGGAGTTGGTGTAGAACCCGTTGTACGGTGACGGGGTCATCAGTGGGAAGAACATGCCCAGGAATGGGTCGTTGAAGTCAGCGCCCCAGCCTATGAGTTGGACCGCTGGATAGGTCTGTGCTTTGGAGTCGAGTATGTCGAGCTCCGTTGTGGTGGTCCCGAACGGCACCGCGGTGATGCCGAACTGGCTCAGTGAGTTCTGGATCACGGTGAGCGTGACCTCCAGAGCGCCTGTGAGAGGGACTGCGTAGTACAGCTTGAACGGCTGTAGCTGCGAACCCTTCTGGTCACCGATTATGGTCCCTGCGGCCAGCGTCGTCCCGTTGGACAGCGTCAAGGCAGTGGAGAGGACCGTGTAGGTGTGCGACTGCAGGCCGAACTCTTGGAAGTAGTTGACGGCCGCAGTGGTGTTCTCCTGAGGGAGCGGGTAGTTCGGTAGGTTGTAGTATGCGTAGGCCGGCGTCAGCGGACCGACGAAGTATCCGTCGTAGGCTGTGTTGTTGAAGTAGTTAGGCTGGTTGAGCGCCGTGTAGTTCAGCGCGGACGCCATACCCTGCCTGAAGCTGGTGAAGTTGGTCGGAGACTGGTAGGTGTTGAACTGGGCGAAGAGCGCGTAGGGGAATGCGCCAATCCCCCTCAATATCTGGTTGAAGGAGAAGGTGGATCTCACGTTAGCCGGGAGGCCGTCATACATCGCGTTGTAGTTGAACGGCGCCTCGGTAGAAATCTGTGCCTTGTTGGTGCTAAAGTCACCCTCGGCCTGGGCGTCTGTCGAGAACGGTGCTATGACTACGGTGTTGATGCTGGCTGGTCTTGCGATGACAGGGACGTTCGTGGCAGACGACTGACCCGCCCAGTAGTTGGGGGTAGCTGTCAGCACGACCGGGTTGTTCCCAGCCCCTACCGACGATACGATGTAGGGGCCGGTCCCGATCCCGCCGTGGGTGTCGAAGTATGAGTTGGCTGTGTTGTTGGCGACTCCTCCGTGGGCGTCGACGAACGCAGGCTCGACCATCTGCTGGCCGTCGAACCCTGCCCACAGTTGTGGACCGAATGGCCCGAGGGTCCTCAGATAGTTGGCGCTGAAGTAGGACGTCGAGTTGGCCACGTATGCCTGCTCAGGGTACGCCATGATGGCGGCCTGGGTGGTGTTGGAGGGACTAAAGTTGGAGAGCATCTGGTTCAGCGCTCTCACTGCCAGGTTAACGGCCGCCGGTGTATCAGCTGCCGTCTGGAGTCCAGTCACAGACTGGATCGCGGCCCTGAGACCCCACGGGATTTGATTGCCCATGGCGTTGTAGGAGTAGCTGCCAGACCCGAACTGGGCGCCCGCGGTCTCGTTGTAGGACACTTCGTTCCAGTTGTACAGGCTGACACCGGAAGGCGCGTTGATGTACTGGGTGCGCACGATCGAGAACCACTGGTCGTATGCTGTTGCTGGTGTCCCGTCCGAGAACGTGACGCCCGACCTGATGTGGAAGACGTTCGTGCAGCCACCGTTGGTGATCCAGTACTGGTCTGCGATGACCGGGAGGAGCTGGCTGCCGCTGTTGCCGTTGTACATGACCAGGTTCTGGAAGACTGCGTTGTAGTATGGAAGGTCCTGCGAGTAGAACCCAGCTGCTGGGTCCAGGTAGTCCGGCGGAGCCCCTGTTGACTCATCGACCAGCTGGTTAGCGTTGGTCGGCCCATACTGGCCTGCGCCAGTGGTGGGCGGAGTGGAGGTGACCGGGTAGTTGTAGTTCGCAGACGAGTTTGCGGCGGTGTAGGTGAACGACTGGGTAGGGGGGACTGTCCCCGATATCGCAGAGGTGCACGATGCCACCGTCAGCGGCGTCTGTGGCGCTGAGGTCGAGGAGCTCGACTGGCTTGTCGAAGAGACCGAGTGGGTACTTGACGAGGCCGTGCTGGTAGTTGACGATGTCGAAGTCGTCGAGGTCGTTGTCTTCGAAGGCGATGTGGTGAGGACGAAGTAGCCGGCGGCGGCCGCGATGACGAGGATTACGACGATGATGGCGACTGTTGCAGTTGTGGTAAGTGCTTTGCGTCTGGTAATTTTCATTCTCGGACTGAAAAGTCGTCTAATTTACTTTAAGGATTGTTGACGATTTTGGATTTTACTTAAACTTTGTTGACATCTGAGGGTGTTGCGTCTGGACCGAACCGATTCCTGACACGATGGATCCAAAATGTGCAGGGCGGCGTCGCCCTGGGTCAGACACCAGTACCGTCAGATCAGCCTGCCGCTCGTCGGCCCCCCGGCTCCAAAGGAGGAACAACGAACGCATAACTGAGTTTGCGCCCAGACCGCCATGCAGAATCTCATCGAAGGTCAATCTGCTGTGCCTGTCGTATGTCAGCCGCCATTTGGCGGTACTTGATTTATATCCTAATGCAGACAGTTCGCCCACCGATATGCATGGAATTCGGCGGGCCCTCGCTGTCGGCCCCTGACTGGAACCCACCCGTCGGGAATCCGGCGGAGAACGCTGCGCTGTGGAAGGTTGTGCTAAGAGCGTTCGGATTCACTAACGACCCGTTCAGCGCAGAGTATGTCTTGACCAGGCCCGGACTATTGTCTGCGCAGACAAGGCTAAGCCTCTCGCGTCTGGCGAAGCGTGTGCGTTCTGGGACGGATGTGTTGCTTGTGGGACCTGACGGTTCAGGGAAGACGCTGTTGCTGAGCCTGCTGGCGAAGGGCCTTAACCAGACCGGTAAGAGTGAGAAGGTTGGTTCGTCCGGCGCTGTTTGCTCAGGGTGGCAGCTTGAACATAACTGGGCGAAGAAGCCCCGCCGTGCAAGCCTAGCAGGTTCCTCTGAGAGGAATCAGCTGAAGCAGCATGGCCCGCTCATCGTCGACGACTGCGACCGGGTGGTTGGACAGATCATGGAGGGAAGGAGCCACCCGACTCACCCCAGGAGCGTCCTCCCGAAATACGTCCTGAGCGTCTCTTACATAACATATCGTGGCTTGCTACGCATGAGGTCAGTCCCAGAGGGGTTCGTCGTTCAGTTGCTGCCGCGTTTCGAAAGGCGAGAGATAGAGTTGATGCTCAGGCTTTCCGTGGAATCCTGCGCCATGGATGGAGACCCCTACGAACCCGACGCATATCAGGCAATCTCGGAACGGGCCATGGGCCTCCCCGGGCTTGCCGCGGACCTCGCCGGCGCCTGTCTCTGGATAGGAGGTTGGGCAGGGGTGACGAGGATTTCAAAGGCGCTTGTGGCCATGGTGGCAGAACGCCTCTCTTACGACGACGCGAACAAGCTGCTCACTGGTAGGCTTGAGCTCCAAGGAAATGAAGCGAGAGTCGCCCATGAAGTGCTCAGGCGGTGCTACACCGATGGGGAGATGCGCAAGAGCGACATCGTCAAGGGGCTTAGGAACCTGGCGAGGTCGACGGCCTACAGCGGCCTTGCGAACCTAGTGGAGGAACACCTCCTCTACGCCGTACAGCGTGGCTATCGCGTCTGCTATGGAATCCCCAAGCCGGTTAGAGCGGCGCTACAGACGGTCGAAGCCAGGAGAACTGCCGGCGCGGAGACAAGGCATCTGGAAGATCATGACGATGCAGCCGGGAGGCTCGGACAGGCCCCGAGTATTCGTGGTCCCGAATTGGAGGCACACCTGCTGCGTCGTCAAATGGCTGCGCCCAGCTTAAATCGTGCAGACCTCTTCCGCGCCCCGCAATGATACAGATTACGATCAAGCTGAAGCCGAAGTGGGATCTGCTGAGCCTCACCGAGAGGTATCCTACCCTCACCATCTACGACTGGTGCAACTTCACCACGGACTTCTATCAGGTGCGGACAGCCACAGACGCGGACTGGGAGGAAGCCGTCAAGGCGTTCCTCAGCCTCAGGAAGAAGCTCGGCTTCGCGTTGCAGAAGCGAGTCGAGGCAGGGCCGAATTCCAATGTCTTCGTAATGAGCTGCAAACACACGAGGCGCGGGTCCATCGAGCAAGTCATGCAGAACCACAGTTGCATGCCAGTGTTTCCACTCGTCTACCACAAGGGCTGGTTGGAGCTGAGGGGGATCTGTCTGGACGAGACGAAGCTGCCCGCGATGTTTGCGCGGCTTGAAAGGTTGGGGGAGCTCAGAGTGGAGAAGAGAGGCAGAATGAACTCCAACCTCCTAAGAGAGAACATGCTGATCCCAACGAGCGCCCTTGTGTCCGGGTTGACGCTGAAACAAGCCGAGTCACTCCTGGCTGCCGTGGACTTTGGGTACTACAACGTCCCAAGAAAAGTGAGGTTTGAGGACATCGCAGGAACGATGGAAGTCCCCCGGACTACCTACGAAGAGCACGTCCGCAAGGCGGAGGGCAAAGTGATCGGAGCGGTCGCGCCGTACCTCGCTATCTTTTTCGGTAAGCATCCGCTGAACGAGCAGGAGGACCACCGCAGGGTTTGAGGCGGCCTTTGCTGGCTACCCACCGCGCCTGATGCTCGCGTAGACTAGCAGGTACCCCCTCAGGGTGGGCCGGTAGTACTTCAGCCTCGCGCTCGCTCGCGCGCATTCCACCAAGCCCTCTTGACGGAGGTTCCCCAGACATCTGCTGATCACGCTCAGATGCTTGCGCTCGAAGGAGGCCAACTCCGTCGGCGTTTGCGGCCCAGCGGTCAGGCGGCAGAGTAGGCGGAAGCTGATCGTCGTCCTGGCGGCTTCGCCGCCTTCTGGATTCATTGCGATGGAGTCAAAGAGGGCAGAGAGTATAGCAATTGTGCCGCCAGATGGCGGCAGAGCCTGCCATTGGGCCGCGTTCCTCTCAAACGCCCCGAACCGGACGGCATGGAAGACCCTTCAGGATTTTCGAATCTGAGGATTAAGGGTCGAAGCCTCGAAATGCGGGCCCCGCTGCCGCTTCGGTATGAACCTGGCTATGATTTTCGCCCCGTCTTGCCGTCCGCACCCGAAGTGTCTGAAGAAGCCACTTTCGCTGTAGACCCAATAGCTAGCGCGGCCGGCCCCGCGTTTCATCCCCGTTCCAGCCCGTGCGGGAACGGCTGTTCCTCGGGGTTCCTAATCTCCCCTGCCTTGGTACCGCAGGCCGATGAAGAAAACATACGTCATGACATTCGCGATCGCAACGGCCCTTGTGATGGTACTGGCGGCCGGGATCGCACTTACCTACCAGTCGAGCCAATCGAGCCAGTCGAGCCAATCAACGAAGTCAGGGACATCCCAGTCTAGCCAATCAAAGTCAGGGACTTTGGCGGTCATGGGCGCAGACCCGGCCGTCGCCTCGTCAGGCGTGAGCGACGCCACCATCGCCTACAGTTCCGTCTATGCCCACCAGGCCGGCTACGCCATGGCGAGCGGCTGGACCCAGGTCGGCGGCTCCGGGACCATGGACCTGATGTCGTCTCAGGGCACCGCACAGACCCTCGCCTCATCCCAAGTCAATGCCACGAGCTACGATGCATTCAGGTTCAACGTCGACTCCTGCAAAGTCGTCTACCAGGGCACCACCTACACTGCAGCTGTAGCTTCGAGCACCATAACCGCCCAATCCCAGAACAGAGTCAGCGTCAACTCCAGCTCCTCGGCAGCCGCGCTAGTGGACCTCAGGACATTCATCGAAAACACGGCAACATCGTCGAACCCCCAGTTCGTCTTCAGCGCCACTGCAATGGCAGCGGCGGTCCCCCCACAGGCCGCGGTATCCCTTTCGCTTCAGATCGGGGCCACGGCCGACCTGTCGAGTCAGGCGTGGTGGAGCTCGTTCGTCTCCGAGACCAGCACCAACCTGATCGTCCATGGGACCATTTCAGGGAGCACAATGACCCTCAACCTGCAGAACTCGGGAAGCGCCAACGCCGAAGTCCAGGAGATAATCGTGACTCCGCTCTCAGCGACAGCCACGCTTTCGGCAAGCCTCCCGTCGTCCCTCAGCGGGTCTGCAGTCTTCACGGTCGGCAGCTCTGGCTCTGTACAGCAAGCCTCCACCCTCCAGGCCTCGACACTCCTCAACGGGGGCGTCACGGTCGCTTCGGGAGGTTCGACCAGCCTGGACTACAGCGGGAACGCCATCTCAGGCGCCCAGCTGACCGGGATAGTGACGGGTCAGGAGTACATTGTCACCTGCATCGGCGCCAACACCTATGCCAGTACCACAGTGGTGGCCTCCTAAGGCCACCCCCCATTTTCTTGGTGATTCCATAATGACAAGCGCGGACAGGTTCAAGGCGACCCCGATGGGAGCCCCCTGGGAGAACCTCCCAGAGGCTTCGAATGCGCGTACCGAGGTCCATCTCAGGCTTCTCATGGAAGAGAGGCCCTCCTCGAAGCCGGTGGAGCTCGACTACACCCTCTGGGAACTGGAAGGGCGCCTCAGGCTGACCCCGACCAGCCTCAGGCTGGAACGACCGTTCCAAAGGGTTCCTTATCCCAGGTCCTCAGGTGACTTCCGACCATGAACCTGACCCCGGCGCGGAAGAGGCTCACAATCCCGGTGCTCTGCCTTCTCGTGGCTGGCCTCCTCGCCCCCATCCCGATTGCCGGGATGCCGAGGGCGTCCGCCCAAAGCGCCAGTCAGCTTTCGACTCTCATTGCCGCAACAGAAGGGTCAGGCGCCTACGCCCGCTCCGTAGTAGGTTACGCCTCGTCCCAGGGGCTTTCCGTGTCTTCGTCCCAGGCGCTCCTTAGCCAGGGTGACGGGCTTCTTGCTGCCGCCCAGCAAGACGCCGTGTCTGGCAACCTAGCCGCAGGCATCGGATTGGCGCAGGCTGCGATGAAAGACTACGCCTCAGCAGCGGCCGCGGCAAGCCTGGCGATTAGCAGCGCGGGTCTCTCGGCGACGGTCGAGTACACCGTGGTGGAGCAGGCGATAGTCGAAGTCAACGCGACCGTGAACGCGGCGGCTTCGGTAGCTTCGGCCGCCTGCGCCGGGGCCGGGATCTCGTCCCCAGGAGGAGAGGCGTTCGTCCAGGCTTGCACTCGGCTGGACGCCCGGATTGATGGTGCGGCCGCCAATCTGACTCAGGCTGCGGCGCTGGCAGCCCAGGCCGACGGCCAGGCGAGCGCCACGGCCAGCTTCTCCCAGGCGATGGGCCTCGTGGAAGCTGCCAGGGCGGGCATGAACTCGACGCAGTCTGAGTTCATGGCGGTCGCGTCCTACGGCTATACCCAGAGGGCCGACGCATACGTGAGCGCCGTGGTCGACCCGCAATACGCCCAGGCGAACGCTACCATAGGGTCTGAGCAGTCAGCGGTCACAGGTCTCTCCGGATACCAGACCAGCTGGAACGCATACTCCCAGTCACAGGCTTCAGCGACGGCCAGCATAATCTCGTCCGCCTCCGCACTCGACGGGGCAATCTCTCAGGTCAACACGGGTGCAGTCTCGACCAGCGTCTCCGCAGCGTCGACGACGGCTGGAAAGGTCAACTCAGACATGTCCATCCTGCTCAATTTAGCAGGAATCATGACGTTCACAAACCTGGTTCAGGCCATCCAGGCATGCGAGACGGCGACGACGTCCTACAGCAATACCCTGGCTTCCGCCGGCGCTTGGAGCGAGGCCTATTCCGGGACCCCGTTGGCTTCTTTCTCCAGCTACCTGGGTACGGGGACCTCGGACGTCGTGGCCGTCCAGTCCGCCGGAAGCGCCTACGTCTCGGACTACCAGACCGTGGTCGCGGACCTGACGCCCATCCTATCCGCACTCCCCGCCGCTCAGACCGTCTACGGCAACCTCACCAGCCTGCAGGTGTCGGGTACCGTGGACGGCGCGAACACCGCATTCGGCCATGAGACCGCCGCGATGGGGACCGTCCAAGCTGACGCCTCGTCCCTCAACACATCCGTCTCTACTAGCGAGACGGCGATTCTAGTGAGCGGTGACCTCCTTGCGGCCGCGTCGGGAGCTTCCGCGTCAGGGGGCGCCTATCTCAACGCTACCGTCAGGTACTCTTTGGGGCAGGTCTCCACCTACGCGTCGGCGACTGCCCAAGCAGCACAGGCCTTCGTCGCGTCGGCCCAGGCCTGCCTCCGGGCATCCATAGGGACGTACCTCAGCGCTGACACGTCTCTCAGCGCGTCTGGCGCGTCCCTTGGCACCCAGACCAAAGGTTCTGTGAGCGCGACTACGGCTGCAGCGACCTACTTGGAAGGCGACTCGAGAGTCAGGATTGCGGCCGTTGCAGCCGGTCGGGCGGATCTGACCCAAGCGCTGCAGTTCTTCTCGAGTCAGAACATCTCTGCGGGGGCCGCTGCCGTTGCCCAGGCTAACCTGGAGTTCCAAGCGGCATCAGGCGCCTCCGCCTAGGCTAGCTCCTGGCCTCCCTTTCGTTCACAAGCTCAATCTGGTTCTGTGAGCCCACTTTGGTGACTTTCACATACCCCATCCTCTCGAGACGTTTAATCTGCCTCCAGGCTGAGGTCTTGGGGAGGGCGAACCTCGTCCTTATCTCCGGCTCCAGGACCTTTCCCCCCTTCTCCCTGATGAAGCCCAGCACCTGAACGTCGTCGGGGCGCAGGTCCCCCCGGTTAGGCACGTACCTCCGCCTGCGCCAAAGGGCGAATGCTACTCCGACGGCGAAAGCCGCGGCCAGGGCTCCCGCCGCGAGCTCCACCTGCCCCGCTCCCGGCTGACTTGACGCCCCTGTCTGATACGTCGTCGGCTGGCCGACTGTCGTTGACGACACCCCGACGAAGGGAACACCATAGCTGATATCCCAGTTGCCGGCGGGCAGGGTCAACTCAGGAGAGGTCCCCGCCTTGCTTATTGTGTAGGGGGGTAATGCAGGAACACCCGACGCAGAGGTCAGGGTCGACAGGGGCGGAAGCACCACGGTCGAGTTGAAGGCGGCGCGGTAAGTCAGCGTCCAGACCGTGCCATTCTTCGAAGTCAGCGAACTGGTGTCATAGGCCAGGGTCACCGAGCTAGCCCCGAGGGAGTAGACCGTCAGGTTGCTCCCCCCGGACGCGAAACCGTACGAGAGCGGAGACCCGTTCTGGTCAGTGGCGACCAGGTCCGAGACCGCGGCAGAGAGCAGCGGCACCTGGACCGAGGTGGCGTTGGGGTCGACGGCGAACGACTGGCGGACGTGCACGTATCCGTCAGCGTAGACTGTCAGTGTAAGCGACCTGCTGGTCAGTCCAGCCGAAGAGGAGGCGAAGGCGAGCAGGATGACGATGCCTGCGGAAAAGACAAGGAGACGCGGGCGCTTCACGTAGGTGTTCGACTCACTGAGGCGCAAGTCTGCTAAAAGCCTTAGCGGGCGGGCTCACTCGATGACCTGCTTCGGCTCGCGTGTGATATTCGACTGAGTCATGGATGCGCCCTGGCCGGGATTTTCGTCTCGGCGATTTCGAACCCGGGTCGCTGCCGCTCTGCCGGCTCTGAACCGATGACAGGGCAGCATACTGACCTCTATACGACCAGGGCGCTAGAAAACGGTCATCTCAAGGTGGTTTTAAGCTTCATACCCGCTCGAGGAAGTTGTCCCCGCTCTGCAACGGAGCTGGGCCGTGCTTGTGAATAGAGCCGCAGCGCTCCAGGTGCCGCTTGAACTTCTTCGCACTGATCAGCTTACCGCATTTTGGGCAGACTGGCATGGTTGCAGCCCGTCAGCCGTGGTGTATACGCCTTGCCTTCGGGCCGGAAGGGTTGAATCCAGGGCAGAACGACGCGCGGTCGTGGGGGCCGTGAAACGTTGCGGCTGGTCTTTGCTCGACGAGCCGCTGTACCAGGAGTACCACGACAAGGAGTGGGGGGTCCCGCTGCACGACGACCGGCTGCTGTTCGAGTTCCTGGTGCTCGAGGGCGCCCAGGCGGGCCTCAGCTGGTACACCATACTCAGGAAGCGGGAGAACTACCGGAGGGCATTCGAGGGGTTCGACCCGAAGAGGGTCGCGAAGTACGACCGGCGGAAGGTCGGCAGGCTGCTGTCGGACCCCGGCATCGTCAGGAACAGGCTGAAGATCAACTCTGCAGTCCAGAACGCCAGGGCGTTCTTGGAGGTCCAGGACGAGTTCGGTTCGTTCGACGAATACATCTGGAGGTTCGTCGGCGGGAGGCCAAAGACGAACAGGTGGCGGACGCTTAAGGAGATTCCTGCGGTGACCCCCGACGCCCAGGCATTGAGCAAGGACCTCGTGATCAGGGGTTTCGGGTTCGTGGGACCCACCATCTGCTATGCCCACATGCAGGCCACAGGGATGGTGAACGACCACGTCACGAGCTGCTTCAGGCACAGGGAGATCGCGGAGCTCTCCTAGATCAGGTCCAAGCCCCTGAGGCCGTCGATGACCCTCTTCCCCTCCGTTTTCTCCAGGGGCAGAAGGGGGCGCCTCGGCAAGCCGCAGTCTACCCCCCTCTCCCTGAGTATCTCATAGTAGGCGGAGATTTGGCCCTGCTTCACCAGGTCCTTGAACGCCTGCACCTGCCTCTGTGCCGACAGCGCGGCCGCGTGGTCCCCTCTCCGGTCCGCCGCCAGCATTGACTTGAAGAGCTCAGGGAGCGCGTTCGCCCCCCCTGAGACCAGGCCGTCGGCGCCTGAGTTGATCGCGAACAATCCGTACTCTTCGGTCCCGTTCATCACCGCGAAGGCATCCGGGACCGCGTCTATGAGGTCGAGTAGATGGAGGAAGTCCCGTGAAGAGTCCTTGATTCCCGATAGGGTCCCCGCCTTGGCGAGGTCGGCCACCGCCTTCGCCTGGAGGCTGTTCCCTGTGAACTGGGGTATGTTGTAGGCAAGTACTGGTACATCTACCGCGTCGGCGACCGCCTCGAAGTGCTTCGCCACCGCCCGCTCGCCGGGCTTGTAGTAGTACGGCGTCAGGGTCGCCACGGCGTAGGCCCCTGCGCCTGCGGCATGCCGCGCCAGCTCGACGGTCGAAGGCGTGTCCGGAGCACCTACCTGGACCACGACGGGGACTTTCCTGCGACAAGACTCTATGACGGTCTCGGCCACCGTCTTTCTCTCCTCAAGGCTGAGCATGGGTCCGAGGCCCGTGCTCCCGCAGGGGAAGATGCCTTCGGTCCCCTTCGAGACTTGGAAGCGCACCAGCTTCGCCAGCCGGTCTGCGTCCACGTTCCCGTTGTCGTCGAAGGGAGTCAGGAGCGCTGTGAAGAGTCCTTTGACCTTGGAGGCTGACCGGGTCATCTGGGCCCTGGTCTTTCCCGGTGGGACTTATCTTTGGCGCCCCGTAGCGCCGCCGGCTCCTGCCGTGGTCAGCAGGAACGGGGCTTAGCTCTTGGAAGCCTCGTCCCCCAGTTTCTTCCCCGGGGCCCCCAAGACCGACTCCTCCCCTTCCTTCAGCAGGGAGCCGACGAACGTGCCCCCGGCCTGGGCGGACGCCAGCGCGGTAGGTGGAGCTCAATCACGCGGACATCTCGACCGTCGAGCCTGCGCTCGACGTACTTCGGTGCTCGCGAAGACGGCCGAGTTCGTCTTGGTCTCGGGGGAAGCCCCGCTTGAAAACCCTATAACACCTCCTGGCAAAACGATGGCAAGTCAGTTCTTGAATTCGTGGCCCCTGGAGCCGCAGCCATTTCGGCCGCCCGCCTATCAGGCAGGAGGAACATAGAAGTGATCCACCCGTACTTCATCCAGAACTCCTTCCTGAGTCTTGTCAGCGGATCGGTGGCCCTGGCGGTCAGCTACTACGCGTTCCGATACAGGAAGGTGACTGGCTCAAGCTTCCTCAGGCTTCTCAGCGTGGGATTCATGCTGCTCGGGGTCGGCCTCCTGGCGCAGGGGTCGATCTACCTGCTGGCCGAGTTCAACGTCGGAAGGTTCGCCAACAGGGAAGCTCTGGTCTACGGCGCGACGGGCGTGTACCTCGTCCTCCAGTCAGCCGCCTACCTCCTCATAGGTACCGGGTACACGATACGCGTCCAGAGGGGGCAACCCTCGGATGGGAACGGCGCTGCCGCCGCGGTGGTCGTTGCACAAGCTACGCCCCTGTTGTTCGGTACCCTAGTCCTCGACGTCGGCGAACTTGTCATATTGGTGCTCGTGTCCTTCGTCGTCTTTCAGGGGATCATGGCGTATTCGGAGCAGAAGAACAGACTTTCGCTCTACGTGCTCCTAGCATTCGCTCTGATAGCGCTATCACATTTGGGGGAGCTGCTGGCCAGCCTGCTCGGGTCCGGGGACCTGTATCTGCTTGGCGGGGTGGCGCAGCTCACAGGGTTCTGCCTCCTCCTATTTTTCGTGAACAGGAGTGGAAGAGTTGGCTCAGCCTGAGAAGCAGAGGAGCACCATCAGAATCTACCTTGACATCCTGAGCGCGACCGCCGAAGAAGGCAACGCGAAAACGACCAGGATACTGCAGAGGGCGAACCTCCCCCACGACAGGCTCATGAAGCACCTCGCCGAGCTGCAGAAGAGAGACCTCCTCACCGAGGTCAACAACGAAGGTAACCGGTACTATACTATCACCACCAAGGGCCAGGATTTCGTGAAGGAAGTCAGGCGGGCCCAGAGCTTCCTCTCCGCCTTCGGCGTGTACATCTGAGGTCGGAGCTGCGGCTCCTGAACGTTGCGTTCACACCTAGCGTTCTCTGTGAATATATAGGCCGCGAGGGACGTTCGAGGGGTTGACTGGAGCCCTGTTGAGCGTGTGTAGCGGATGAAGGACCCAGTCATAATCTTCGGCGGGGACGGCTATATCGGTTGGCCATTGGCTCTGCACCTGGCCTGGCGCACCGAGAGGGACGTCGTGATAGTCGACAACCTTGTGACCCGGCGGCTGGTGGAGTCGGCGGGGTCGGACTCCCTGGTCCCGATCGGGAGCCCGTCATCGCGCATGCTCGCCTACGAGCGCGCGTCGGGGAAGGGCAACCTGACATTCGTCCGGGCGGACGCTAGGGATCCGAAGGAAGTGGACTGGGTCATCTCGAAGTACCAGCCCGAAAGCGTCGTCCATCTGGCGCAGCAGAGGAGCGCGCCGTTCAGCATGATAGACCAGGAGCACGCGCTCTACACGGAGCTGAACAACATAGCCACGAACCTGAACATTGTCTTCTCGATGACGAGGCACGTCCCCGGAGCCCACCTGCTGAAGATGGGGACGATGGGGGAGTATGGGACCCCGAACATAGAGATCACAGAGGGCCCGGTTGAGATACGGCGGGACGGCCGGAGGCACAGGGCGATGTTCCCCAGGGCGGCGCAGAGCTGGTACCACCTCAGCAAGGTCTTCGACACCTACAACGTGATGTTGGCCAACAAGATACACGGTCTCAGGGCCACCGACGTGATGCAGGGGGTGGTCTATGGGAGCCAGACCAACGAAATCGTCGACGAGTCGCTTTCCACGCGGTTCGACCTTGACTCGGTCTGGGGGACAATCATCAACAAGTACGTCGCCCAGGCGGTGGTCTACAACAAGCTCCTCATCTATGGGAAGGGGAGGCAGACGAGGGGGTACCTCTCCCTCTACGACAGCATAAAGTGCCTGAGCCTGCTCCTCGACAACCCCCCGGCCGAGGGCGAATACAGAGTGGTCAACCAAATCGACGAGACCTTCGATACCCTGCAGCTCGCGAAGAAGGTGAAGGCCATCGCCGAGGAGTTCGGGTATAGGGTGGGCTTTGAGAAGGTGAGGAACCCCCGCGTCGAGAGCGAGAACCACTTTTACAAGGTGCAGCGCAAGGTCCTCCCCTCCCTCGGGTTCTCGAGGACCAGGCAAATCGACGACGTCATCAGGGAGATATTCCAGGTTGTAGTGAAGTACAAGCCCAGGGCCATGAAGATGAAAGCCTTGCTGGCGCCCTCAGTGACCTGGGCGGGACGCAAGAAGATCACCTCGGACTCGTTCCAGCTGCCGAGGGACCTCACAGGCTGGCCAGCGTCGCACGAGCTGATAGAACTGGCTAAAGACCAGGCCGCCAAGGTTCCATCGTAGGCGCTTGGACGGGACACCAGCAGCGGCAGCCAGTGGGCGGCAGGAAGCCTCAGGCACCGGCATGGAATGTCTCCTCGTCGCTCCCATCGACCCCCTCACCGGCGGGCCCAGGACGGGGGCCCTCAGGAGGCTCCTGAATCCGCCCCCAGGGGTCAGGTACAGGCTTGCGACCGACCGGCTGAGGTACCCGAAGCGCGCAGCCCGCTACGAGTTCAATCCCGTGAACGCCGCACTGGGTGCAGCGCGCTTCGCCCTGGAGCATCTCATCCCTATCGACCAGAAGGGGGCGGCAATAGTCCACTCCTTCTTCTGGGACGTCAGGAAGTTCGACCGCCGCTGGGTGCACGAAAGCGACCAGTCATTCGGTCAGTTCATGCGCGGTTACAACAACATAGGCGGGGCGGTGCGCCGCCTGGCCAACCAGGGGTTCTCTTCGTACCTGAACTCCAGGTGGTGTGCCGGAGTGGTGACCTGGTCTGAGTGGGCGAAAAGGGGCTTCGCCGAGGACGGGGTGGACCCCTCGAAGGTCTTCGTGATCCCACCCCCCTTCGAGACCGTCAACTACCGGAGGGAACACCAGGGGTGCAACGTGCTCTATCTGGGGAGGGAGTTCAGGAGGAAGGGGGGTGACGCCACCCTCCGGGCCTTCGGGTCGCTGGAGGGCGCCGCCGGGTGCAGGCTTACGTTCGTAGGCCCCCTGGGGACGGCCGAGGCCAGGGGGATGGTCAGATTGGACCCGCGGATCAGCCAGTCCGACAGCCTCCCTGGAGCGACCCTGCGGGACGAGGTCTGGCCGTCCGCGGACATCTTCGTGCTCCCGACCAAGGCCGATGCCTTCGCCCTGGCCGTCGTCGATGCCATGAGGAGAGGGATCCCAGTGGTCGCGACGAGGATACCCGCCATCGCCGAGGTGGTCCAGGAAGGGGTCACCGGGCTCCTGTCCGATGTGGGGGACGAAGACGGCCTGGGCAGGAACCTTCAGAGGCTCGTCGACGACCCCGAGCTGAGGCGGAGGATGGGCGAGAGCGCGAAGGAGAGGGCCGAATCGCTCTTCGCCCCGGAGAGGGTGGGCCCCTCTCTCAGAGAGGTGTACCGGCTCGGGGAGTGAGGGCGAGACACGTTGAGCGCCCCTTCGCAGCCGAGCTACATGCGCCCCGGGTTCGCCATCGCACTCGCCCTGCGTCTGTTGACGTCCTCGCTTGTGATAGTGATCCCTCTGTACGCCATATCGCTGGGGTCTAGCCCTTCAGACGCAGGGGAGCTCGTGATCCTCCTGTGGCTGGGGAACGGGGTCGGGGCGGCAGCCGCCACCCTCGCCATCAGGGACCAGTCAGCATCTACGGCGGTCGGGTTCGGGGTCCTCGGCGCCTCCATGCTCTTCCTTGGCCTGATGGTCCCGAGCGCCTCCCTCTCGCTGGGGGCGCTAGCTTCTGGCATCGGCATGGGGCTCCCCCAGCCGTTCCTCTCCTCGGTCATGCACCTGGACTCTGCGCCGGACCGGCCTTTCACCGGCCTTGGGATGTACTCCACGGCCCTGGGGGTCGGGCTGGTCCTCGGCCCCCTCTTGGCCTACGGGGTCCACGGGCTCTATGGGTTCCCCGGCGTCTTCGGAGCTCTAGCCCTCGTCGCCGCCCTGGGCGTCATCGGGGCCTGGGCGGGGAGGGGAGCGCTGGCGGGGCGCCTCAAGCCGCCGGTCCCCTCGCTGCCCGCTTGGGCCCGCGCCCTTGGGAGGCCAGGGTTCAGGCGTGCTTTTACCGTGAACCTCCTGTACTCGCTCCTCCTCCCCATATTCCTCTCGTACGGCGGGATCTACGCCGAAGAAAAGTTCGGCCTCTCGCCTGGGGCCGCCCTCCTCCTATTCACCCTGGTCTTCATGGTGTCCATCGGCGCCCGCCTCGCCTCCGTCCGAATGGCTCGCGGCCTCGGGAGGGTGCTTCTAGCCTCGGTGGGTCTCCTCGTCGCCTCGGCGCTGTGCGTAGGTCTCGCCTCTTCGTGGCCTTTGTTCGTGGTTGGTATGCTCCTCTTCAGCATACCGCACGCCATGGTCTTCCCGGTGGCGAACTTCCTCGCATTCAGGTCTGTTGAACCTGGGGAAGTGGTCAATGCAAGCTATGCGTTCCAAGCGTCGTCAGGGGTGGCGGAGATACTGTCGCCCGCCCTGGCCGTGGTCCTGATTCCGTTCGTGGGGGTGGGGGGCGTCTTCCTGGTCGGAGCAGCCGTAGCTGGGGCGGCCTTTTTGGCGGCCGCGTCGAAGCCGGACGACCCATGGGCACCCTTGTCGCGGACAGGCCCGGCCTAGACGTAGGCCCATCGCTGTGGTCCTGGGGCCCCCATAGCGGACCATACGGCGGAACGCCGGCGCTGGACCGGCCGCGGTCGCCCTGGCCCGTCAGCCACGAGGAGGCGCCTCGAGCAGGTCTCAGTGAAGCGCAAGCTTGCTGCGCCCCTTCGTCGCCGTCGCGAGGCTCTATCGTTAAATCACTGTCGGAGCTGGCAGCCCTCGGAAGCTTGAGCAAGCAAGACTCCGGACAGGGGCTTGAAGTTAGAGGGAACACCCTGAGGGTGTACCTGTACATCCTCCAGCATGGGCCCTGCGAGCTGAAGGACGTCCAGGGGGGGCTGGGGTTCTCCACAGCCTCGCTGGCCTCCTATCACCTCCGGCGCCTGATCGACGGGGGGTACGCCGCCCAAGACGGCTATGGCAGATACCTGGCGTCCAAGGACGCGGCCGGGCAGATCCTTGAGGGGTACGTGAAGGTGGGGGCCGTGGTGGTCCCCCAGCTGCTCTTCGTCTCCGTCCTGTTCACTCTGCTGGTGGGTTACTTCTCGTTCATGGCCTACGGCTCGGCGTCCTACGTCCCCTTGCTCGTCGCGTCCTCCATCGCCCTGGTGGCGGTGGTGTGGTACGAGACGGCCAGGGTGTGGCGCCGGCTCGCCTCGTGGAAGTGAGGCAGCCCGTGAGGGCGTGAGACGGACGGGGCGTTCAAGCCAGTTGAAAGCCAGTGGGGACCCCCCCCGGCCGAGGTTCAATGGCCTAGCAATATCCGGGGACAAAACGCTAGGTACGCCGATGTCCGTAGGAAAACAAGCACTGAAGTACACTGCGGCCGCAGTTGCGGTCGCTGCCATCATCATAGTCGGGTCCACGCTCTACCTGGGCGTGAACCTCGGAACTGCAACCACGTCCAGCACGGCGGGCGCCCAAGGCGGCACCGGCACACAGCTGGCGATCCAGCTCACGGACCCACCCATCGTCCCCAAAGGGACAACCTCCCTCAACCTGACCTACTCAGCCATAGCCCTACTGGCGGGAGAACCCTCGGCGAGTGGCCAGCAGACGACCACCACCGTGTCGGTGACCCCCCAGGGGGGGTCTGCGACGGTAGACCTGCTCAGCCTTCAGAACATATCTCAGACCATAGCTTTGGCTAAGCTCCCCAGCGGCTCTACAGTCTACTCCTTCACCCTCACCGTGACCAGCATCCATATCGACGTCAACGGGACCACTTCCGCGGTCACGCTGGCTACCGGAGGGAGCTCGCTGACGGTGACCTTGGCCAGGCCGGCGTCACTCGCTGGAAGCAGCATAGCGCTCCTCCAGCTGAACCCGGTGATAGTGAACACCCCCACAGGCTACCAGATGATCCCGTCCGCGGTGGGCATTGTCAGGGCCTCGACGTCCGCGAACGACAGCCAGGACCAGATAGGGTACAGACAGCACCTCAACTCGGAGGACCAGAACCAGCTCCAGCTCGCTAAGGGCAACCTGAGCGCGGTCCTCGGCGCCCTGTCGGTATCAGGAAACACCACCACAGTCTCGGTCCAAGTCAACAACACCGGGAGCATACCAGTGGTACTCAACGCCATAAGCGTCCACGGGAACTTCACGGTCTCCGGGCTCTCCTGCTCTCAGAACAACGGGAACTCCAACTCCCAGGAGTCTGACGGAGGGAGCTCAGGGTCCTCGAACACAACCACCACGACGCAGGGCTCGAACTCGAACGACAATGCAAAGTCCGACAACCACAACAAGGACGGCAACCAGAACAACGGCTGCGAGGCCGAGCACATGAACCAAGTCGTGTTCGTCCCCCTCAACTCCACCGTGTCCGGGACCGGATGCGTCGCGCTGAAGATGCAGCTGGTGACCGGGGACTCTGGCGAGAACGGGAGCCACGGATTGACCCTGTCGGCAGGACAGTGCGTCGCACTGACCTTCACTGGCCCGATCACGGTCGGCCAGTCCGGGTTCGCCTTGGTCCCGTCCACCCATTCGGGCCAGGTATACATCGTCCACGTCATCGCATCACAAGGGGCCAACGCGCAACTTTCATGCGCGCTCCCTGTCACGCCAACAAGCTGCAGTGTACTACACGACAACGAAGACTGAGTGGCTCGTGGTCCGTCCACGGGTCACCTCTCCCGTTTTGTATTGATTTTAGACTCAGAAAGCATACCTATTGGGCAAGGTGGAGGTTCCCACCCTGTATCCGGACGGCCAGCTCCTGGAGCGGGTCGGCGGGGAGCCTGCAAGAGCGCTTCCGTTTGTCGGCCTGAACCAGCAGGAAAGGCGGGGGCAACAAGTAGACACGGGATCCTGTGAACTGCACCATGCACCCGGCGCGGGACGTCTCATCGTTCCATGCGAGGTCGGCCCCGGGCTGAGGCGACCTGCTTAGTCTGAGAGCTCGGCTTCGCCCAGCGGCGAGGCCCTCCTGTAGTAGACATCCCCGCTCGGGTCAAGGTAGCGGACAAGCAGGCGCTGTGAAGCGAGGCGGTCGCAGGCAGCCTGGACCTCGTCTGGGTCCAAGTCGACCTTGTACTCCCCCTCCACTGACTCCTCGGCCTCCAGCACGCCCTTCTCCTGCATATCAGCCAGAACGTGGAGGACCTTCCCTTCGAGGGAGTCGGCAGACGGCGTCGGCGGCAGAGCGGCGAACTTCTGGGTCCCGTCCCTTATCCCTTGTATCACCGACGCCCAGTCGTTCAGGTTCTTCTTTCTCCTACCGGTGAGGGTCTCGGTGAACACCAGGCCGTGTGCTCCCCCCTCGTCCTTCCAGGAGACTTCGAGGCTGGGCCTTCCAAGCTCGCCTTTGTGCCCCCTCGCAGTTGCGGCCGACAGAGGGATGAAGACGTTCGGGGCCTGGTTCGGGATGCTTGCCAAGTCCTCGACTTCGGAATAGAGAAGCAAATGCTCGGCGTAGTAGCCAATGGGTAACTCTTCGCCCCTGTCGTTGGTGCAAGCGAAAATCAGGCGCTCGCTGGTGAGGACGAGAGTGCCCTCCCTGACGCCTACCCCAAACTCAGCCTTCAGCTCCTTCGAAACCCCCCCGGCCCTCAGCTCGGTCCCCTGCTCCTGGGCCAGGATCACCTCAGGTTGTACGTCGCTCATATGACTTTGAGCATGTTGGCCTCGGATGATAAGGGTTCTGCGCTTGGAGCGGGTCCTGCGAACATGCCGGGTCCGGGGGCGAGAAATGGAGCGGCGGGAGGAGAGGGCGCCGCATGCCTACCGCCGGGAGCCAGGTCCGGTGTCTGCCATGAAGTCCCTTGGGAAGCTGGAGTTCATCGCCAGCGAGGCAGCCACCGACAGGTGCCGGCCCTTTCCGGCGCCGAGAATCGCACCCCGCCAAAGCGAGACATCGGGGCAGACGATGCCAAAAATGATGGGGAGGTTATTCAGCTGGAACGACGCTCGCCGTCCTCTCCACTCCGATGGTCCTGGCCGCAACAAGTCGCGGCCATCACGAACGGCCAGTCAGACGACCATGGCCTGCCTACGACCGCGTTATCAGTAGCGTCCGCTTCCACAGAGGCATTCGGCGCATGTGGTCACCTTCCCGCAGGAGCTACACTTCTCGAAGGAATGGTAGTGCTCGTCAAAATCCTTGCTCTGCGGGCATTCCAGGTGATCCTTACAGACGAACATCGGAACGCCTGGCTATGTGCCCCCTCATTAACCTACGAACGGGCTGCACCAGGCTGCCAGAGGGTGCCAGGGGAGGCCCAACCTGCGCCCAGGATGCACCAGGGCTCGCCAGACGCGTTTATGAGAGCCAGCGCCCTTGGCCACGGAGGGAACTGTGACGGGCCAGGAGGATGCGCGGGGGACTGTCCATTTCCTCGGGCACAGCCACTTGGACGCGGCCTGGCTCTGGTCGTTCGAGGAGACGAAAAGGGTCCTCGGCGAGGGATGCGAGAACGTCCTGGGACTGTTGGAGAAGCACCACTTCACCTTCTGCCAGAGCAGCGCCCAGTACTACAAGTGGCTGGAGGAAGAGCATCCCGGGACTTTCGAGAAGGTGAGGAAGAGGGTGAAGGAGGGGTCCTGGGAGATCGTCGGCGGGGCCTGGGTGGAGTCCGACGCGAACATGCCGTCCGGCGAGGCCCTGGTTCGGCAATACCTTCTCGGGAAGCGGTACTTCGCCCGCAAGTTTGGGGTCGACGTGAAGGTCGCCTGGTACCCGGACTCCTTCGGGTTCCCCTGGACTCTCCCCCAGATAATGCGGAGGTCCGGGATGGAGTTTTTCCTGACCCAGAAGCTGAACTGGAACGACACTGTGGCCTTCCCGCATTACTTCTTCAGGTGGACCTCCCCCGACGGCTCTTCGATACTTGCCCACGAGATGGTGGGGGCCTACGACGAGAGGGTGGAGGAAGTGAGGATACTCGACCAGTTGAGGCGGCTGAAGGCGCGCCATCAGGTAGAGGACCTGCTCGTCCTCTTCGGGGAAGGGGACCATGGGGGCGGCGTGTCTGATGAGATGGTGCAGAGGGCGCTGGGATTCGTCCGCGGGGAGAGGCCGGTCAAGGGGAGGTTCGCGGCCTCGGAAGACTATCTGAAGCGAGCGGCGGGGAAGCTCGGCATGGCCGGGCTCCCCGAGGTCAAGGACGAGCTCTACTTCCAGTTCCACCGAGGTACGTACACGACCCAGGCCCGGACCAAGAGGAACAACAGGAAGGCAGAGTGCCTGCTGGAGGCGGCCGAGAAGTTCGCGACGGTGGCGCACCTGGAGGGGCTGCCCTATCCAGCCGGCGAGCTCAACGAGGCCTGGGAGAGGCTGCTCCTGAACCAGTTCCACGACGTCCTTCCTGGCTCCTCCGTTCCGGAGGTCTACGCTGACTCCCAGAAGGACTTCGATTGGGTCTTCGCTACGGCGAACCGCCTCGTTTCGGAGTCTCTGAAGGCCATATCCTACCAGGCCGACACATCGGGAGAGGGTAGACCGATCCTCGTCTTCAACCCCCTTTCGTGGAGCAGGAGCGGCCTGGTGGAGCTGCCGGCGGGTGCGCTGATGGAAGGGGACGCCGTGACGGACTGCGAGGGGCAGGTGGTCGCATCACAGATGGTCGACGGAGGGAAGCTCATCTTCAGGGCCGACGATGTGCCCCCCGTCGGCTACAAGGAGTACAGGGCGGCTCCTGCGGGAGGGAAGCCGCCAAAGACGACCCTCACCGTGGAGGAGGGCAAGGGAGAGGTCAGGCTCGAGAACGAACATCTATCAGTTGCGGTAGACCGAAAGACAGGACTGGTGAAGAGCGTCACAGACAAGGACGC
This sequence comes from archaeon, assembly GCA_021788415.1. The sequence goes on along the minus strand of JAJYKR010000001.1, from coordinate 184,590 downwards.
CCGCAGGGAGGCCCTGAAAGGCCCCGGCGGGGTGATCCAAATCTTCGAGGACGCCCCGGTGAAGGGGAGGACCTGCGTCAGCTCGCGAACAGACGCGGCCATCTTCGACGCCTGGGAGGTTTTCATCTATCAGCAGGAAGGCGGGGTGAGGCGCGTGGAGTTAGACGCCCCCGACGAAGTGAAGTTGGTCGAGAGCGGGCCCGTGAGGGCCAGGATCAGGACGGTGTACAGGTATTCCCAGAAAGGGAGGGAGGACTCGCTGTTCGCCCAGGAAGTCGTGCTCTGCGCCGGTTCCCCTCTGGTCGAGTTCAAGCTCGACGTCGACTGGCACGCGGAGCACAGGCTCGCCAAGGTGGCGTTCCCGCTGGCAGTGCATGGCGACTTCACGACCTACGAGATCCCCTACGGGCACATCACGCGGAGGAACCCTGTCTCGCCTGAAGCGACACTGGTCGAGAGGTCGAAGTACGAGGCGCCGGGCCAGAAGTGGATCGACCACGGCTCAGAGGATGGGGCCTACGGGGTGAGCCTTCTCAACGACTGCAAATATGGGTTCGACGTGGCCAACGACGTCATGCGGATGACCCTCCTTAGGAGCGCCGAGTATCCGTTCAGGCTGCGCGCCGGGTTCGGCCTGCCGCCCGTGGAGGGGGCCGAAGGACAGCTGACCGACCAGGGCATACATGAGGCGGCCTATGCCCTCTATCCTCACGCTTCGGGTTTCGGGGAGGCGCTGACAGCGAGGAAAGCGTACGAGTTCAACTATCCTCTGATGCCTTTGGTGGCAGAGAGCCACCAAGGGCGCCTGCCGAAGTCGATGTCCTTCGTCTCAGCCCATCCTGACAACGTCATCTTGACTGTACTCAAGAAAGCGGAGGACTCGGATGCCGTTGTCCTGCGGCTCTATGAGACATCGGGCAGGGCTGCCGAGGCGGCGATCAGGCTGGCCTGGCCCATCGAGGGCGCGGCGTCGACGAACCTGCTTGAGGGATACGAGAGGGAGGTCTCCACCGAAGGCGGAAAGATCGCGCAGGAAGTCTCGGCCAGCGAGATCGCGACCGTCAGGGTAGATCTCAAACGGCCCAGTCGAACTTGATTTGCAGCTAGCCCGGGTTCACCATTACCAGTGGGTCGTAATCTGAGGCAGCCGAAGCCCCTCTTCGGGCGAACTCGAAGTGGATTGCCGAATGGATGGGCGGGGATTCGGAACTTCAGAACACGAATTTTACCAGGGTTCGGTGCATCCTGGGGTTCTTCCACGCGTGGGCTACCTTCGGTGCCACTCGATAGACGACTTGACCGGACCCCTTGGACCAATCGGGCGTATACTCGTATTTCTGAGTGTAGCTCGCCTGCAGCTTCTTCAGCTTCGAGGCAGACCGCTCGACTGAAGCTATCCCTTCCACGATCACGGTGTCGCTTCCGTCCTGCAGGTGCATGACAACATTCGGGTTCCTTGAGAGATTGACACCTTTTACCGATTGAGGATCGGTTTCGAAGTGGAAGGCGTAGTCCGTCCACACCCCCCAGACAGGGACGGCGTGAGGTCGTCCGTCAGGGCGTGTGGTCGAAACCCAGTAGATCTCCTCTTGCTCCAACTTCTCTCTCGCGTGGTCCCAGGTAATCCACATCCTCGGGTCGTTTGGCACATGCCATTCGGTTGGGAACTCAGGCCGGACGCGGCGGGGAGGTCCGCCTCTGCCCGGAGTCATGGCGTCACCCCAACCACTCTAAAGCCGATGTCGTCGCCGTAGTTCGACGGCCCAAAGCCTAGTTTGACGTTCAAGATCCCGAGAGACTCTACCCAACGGGAGTTCTTCAAGGGCCCGGCGTCCACGGGCAGGAACCCGATGGCCCGCCCAATATCCATGACCTCCCTCTTCGCGTCAGGGTCGTCCCCGGCGACGAACAAGCTGATGGCTTCGCCCTTTACCCTCCCAGTGGCCATGTGCTTGGCGAAGACCGTGTTGAAGGCCTTCACCACCTTCGCATCGGGAGCCTTTCTTTGCAGTTCTTCGGCTCGGCTGATGGCAGGCGTCTCTTCCCCGAAGTCGTTGGTGACATCAACGAGAATCTTCCCTTTGGCGCCGTCGCCCATCTCTTTCAGGACCTCGCCAATGGCGGAAAGAGGAACGGCCAGGATGACCACATCTCCCCAACCCGCAGCGTCTCTGACCCGTGTGGGTTCGTGGGGCGCCGTCTTCACCTCGTATCCCGGCTTTTTCTCGATCCCATTCCTCAGGGCGGTCCCCACCTCGCCAGTCCCGATGATACAGACTTTGGTCATTCGATCCCACCCCCTTAGAGACGACGCATCGCTCATGGGGGCCACCGCTTTCCGTCGAAGAGCTCGCTGGGAGGAAGGAGCCAGACAAGCTCTCCCTTCCCAGGGCCGGGGAGGGATTTGCATTGGAAGCATGCGATTGACCCCAGGTACAGTCCGACTTTCGAGGGTCCCCCGATGAGGTCCGCGATCAGATTGTCGATCAAAGGCTGGGTGGAGACGAGCAGGACGCTGCCGACCCTGTTCAGCCTACGGAGCATGGCGTACACCGCCTTCGGTTCGCCCTCCGGGAGCAGACAGTCGTCATCCGAGAGCTTAGACTCCTTGCCCAGGGCCTTGGCGACAACCTGGGCCGTCTCCATCGCTCTGAGCAAGGGGCTTGAGACCACCGCGTCAGGGTCGAACCCGAGCTCTCTCTTTGCCGCGGCCACGATCGCCTCGGCCCACCTTCTCCCCTGAGGGGTGATGTGGCGCTCCTCCACCTTCGGCAGCCCCTCGCCGAAGGGAATCCGTGCGTGCCTCATGACGTAGACTATCAAGACCCCGCCCCCGCCTTCCTGATCGGAACCTGGAGCTCGATCTGACTCTTGGCCGAAGGGTCAGTCCACGGATTCCCCACGAAAACTTCGCGAGTCGGGCCGGCCTCCTCGAACTCGCCGAGCTTAGTCCTCCAGTCGAGCCAACACTCCAGGCCATGGAAGACCAGCCTGTCCGAAACCACCTTCGGGTCAAACGTTACGCTCGCCACGAGTTGAGGCTGCAGGAAGTTGGTCTCGATCCTTGCCGGGGGCGCGCGAATCTTCCCCTTGTACTCGATGCTAGCCCACCACCTGCGCCGATCTGCGGGCATGCCAATCTCGTATTTGTCAAGGTAGATCCTGAACCACCTGGCGGTCTTGACGTTGTTGTCTGTCGCCCACGACTCCAGCTCCGTGAATTCGGGGCGGAGCATGTCGTCTCCAGTCCATGGCCCTGTGTATGTCCTGACGATTACCCTGCGGCCGGGTTCCCGCTTCGTAACGATGTCGACGACCATCCGAGTCGATATGTGGTTGCGGGATTGATAATAAGCGATCCTCTTTGCTATAGGTTCTTATAACTACATGTAATGATGATGCCGAATGTCGCAGGAAAAAGAAGAGGTTACCTCGAGCTTCAGGCCCCGCATGACTACGATTGCGATAGCGGTCTATGACAGGGCGAGGCTCGACAGACTGAAGGTTCACAGACGGGAGCCTTACGGAGACGTCGTAAGCAGGCTCATCGATCACGCCGAGAAGACAGGGACTCTGAGAGGCCCGCAATACCTTAGGGGTCTCATCGACTCGCTTACGGATCAGTCCCGGACCATGTCGTGAGTCCTGAGATAGGAAGCTTCAGACCTTCGGATGGAGAATACATCCCCCTGGAATGAGTTGGGGGTGCGGCCGGACTCCCTGAACCAAGTCGCCCCCCACCCCCTGTGAAGGCAGGCCCGTCGTTGACCCTTCGTGTGTACCAAGGGCTGGTATCGGGAGCAATGGTTCAGGCAACGCGAATGGATATTCCGCGAGCAGGAGGAGAGATGCTTAAGAGTCCGGGCGCTGTCCTGAATGCGATGAGCTCCAACAAGAAGCTCGTCGAGAGATATCTGACAACCACCGACAAGTCGAGACTCGGCGAGCTACTGGCCGACGATGTCGAATGGGTGGAATGGGTCGACGGAGTCAGCGCCTCAGGAGTGATTACGCGAGGGAAAGAGGCCCACATCAAGAACTTTGGCGACGACGAGCTCCGGGGCGAGCTCCACAGGCTTACCGAGGAGGGCAATGTAGTGGTGGCTGAAGGCACGGCTCACGTGACCAAGAAGGACGGCGCCAAGCTTTCAGTCCGGTATGTCGACATCTTCGAGGTGGAGCGCGGGAAGATCAAGCGGAAGTCGTCGTTTGGAGCCCTTATCAAGGAACCCGCTTAGGATGGCTTCTTCCTCCGGGCATCCGACAATGTCTGAGGTCGAATCAATCCGTGCGTGGTTCGCCTACATCGAACGAGCCCGTCAAGGCTACCTCGAGGCCTTTTCGAAGTTGCCGGCAGTGGAACTTTCACGCGACCGGGGAGCATCGTATCCTACGCTCCTCGACATTTTCGGCCACACCCAGGGCGGATTCTACTTCTGGATGAAGGATTGCGCACATTTCGAGTTTCCACCTCAGGAGCCGGATAGTAGCACCCCTCCCAGCCTCTCAGATGTCCGGAAGGACGAGAAGTATATTCAGGCTCAGATCAGGCGCATAATGGCGGAGCTGACCGAAGCGGACCTGACCCGGACGATCCATAGGGAGGAGGGGCAAGGATCAACCCACGATTGCGACATACCGATCCGCGAAGTGTTCTCGCATCTCATCGAAGAAGAGCTCCAGCACCGCGGCGAGATCAATGCGCTTCTATGGCAGATCGGCGTGGAGGCACCGGTATTCGACTGGATAGATTGGAGCCACGAGGTCGGTCGGATCCGGGATTCCAGTTCGAAGTGAACTCAGGCCTCTCTGCGGCGGCGCTCTGATTTCCCGTTCCGGGGCCGACGGTCGCGGAGGAACCCGCTCCGGTGAATCGGGGGAGACGCAGGCGACCTCGTCGCAGGCCCTCACTGGATGGAGGAGGAATCCCGCCGCGGTGTTGAGGGAATCCCGCAGGAGTTGTGGTACCGGGCCCTGAATGCGCCGTCCTCCTCCAAGGGGTGGGAGCACTCGGATACGCCCCTTTTCCTCTGTCCTTGGGGGACGCCTCCCGAGGCGCCGGCCCCGTTTAACGGCCAGCATCGAACCCGGGTGAGTGCGGGCCCGGATTGAATCGACCCTTGGGCGTACCAACCAAGGTTACAATATTTCAGTGGATGCGGTTACCTGCTATCGATGCTTCCTCAATCGTGCCCTATTGATGATCGACTCGACAACCTCGGACTTCGCGTCAGCGTAGTTCTGAGTGTAATTCCAGTTTCTTCGGGCCAACTCGCATTTCGTTCTGAGGTAGAGTTCCATGTCTTCCCGGTTCCTGCGGAGCCGGTCTCTGAATACTAGCATTCTCTCTATCTCGTCGTCGCCTTTGCTGAATACATGTAGATTGATGTTGGTGCCCTTGAGCAGACGGTGTTCATGCCAATTGGGCTCTCGGATTCTGAGCACGTATCCGGTGGATGCGAGCGCAGGAACGTATGATGCTTCGTCAGCAGAGTCGTCTACTACCAATAGGATGTCGATGATTGGCTTTGCAGCGAGGCCAGGGACGGAGGTAGAGCCAACATGTTCTATTGACAATGCGTTCTGTGCCAGGGCACGCTTGATCCGTTGTCTCTCCTTGGCAAACAACTTCGGCCAGGCTGGATTGTACTCGCTTAGAGTTACCGGCCCATCCAATTTCTTGGGAGGAGCTCCGACGTGAGCTCTCGCGAATTCATCTTCACGCTTTCGTTGGAAGCCTTGTACTTTCCTGAAGGCAGAATTCACGTCGAAATCCGATACAGAGAGGTAATTGAAGAATACCAAACTCTCGACAAACCGGCAACGTAAAGAGGACGATCAGATGTCTGCGGATTCAGAATAGCCCGAAACACCCTTTTCTGACGGAACAAAGCCTGATTCGAGCTTATCACGCGGGCCCGACGGGAATCGAACCCGTTTAGGGGCGTCGGCTGACCCTCGGGTTAAAAGCCCGATGCTCTACCTGAGTTCTCTCCATTTCTGGAACTAAGCTACGGGCCCGCGTCACCCGTCGCAATGCGCCCCGTATTTTACTGTGAACCGCCCTGGGGGAACAGGCTCCGGACCGTCTTCATGGTCTTCCTCTCGGCTGCCTCGTCCCTGTATGGGGTCTCCATTATGATCGGCCTTTCCGCGACCCCCGGGTAACGGAGGAACTCCCTGATCCCGCTGCGTCCTATGTTCCCATCCCCGATGTTCTCGTGCCTGTCGAGTCTGCTCCCGAGCGCGCCCTTGGAGTCGTTGAGATGTACGGCCTTGAGCCTCTCGAGCCCGACCACCTCGTCGAAGAGCCCCATGGAGCTCTCCACCGCGGCCTTCGAAGCGAGGTCGAAACCTGACGCGTACATGTGGCAGGTGTCAAGGCAGACCCCCATTCGGCCATCCTCCTTGACCCTGTCGAGTATCATCTCCAGCTCCTCGAACCTCGCTCCGACGCTGTTCTTCTGTCCCGCCATGTTCTCCAGCAGTATCGCAGTGTCCCCGCCGCTCCCTGCTATCGCCTCGTTACAGGCCTCGGCTATGTTGGCGACCCCCACCGCCGTTCCCTTCCCCAGATGGCTCCCCAGGTGGATCACGAGGTAGTCTATCCCCAGTACGTCGCACCGCTTGACCTCCTCGTCGAGGGAGTAGCGGCTGATCTTCGCGGTCGACCTCTCGGGGGAGGCCAGGTTCGGGAGGTAGGGCATGTGGTCCACGATCTTCCGGAAGCCCGACTCGTTCCTCTTCCCGCGGAAGGCGGTGATCGTCTCGTCAGGTATGGGGCTGAACTTCCACTGGTTCGGGTTCCTGGTGAATATCTGGAATGTGCTTGCCCCGATCTCCTTCGCCCGGTCGAAGGCGAGGTCCATGGATCCCGCAATGGAGACGTGAAGCCCCAGCATGGGCTCTGAGGTCAATGTGCTTCAAAAGAGGGCGGAGTGTGGGTTTATGAACCCACGCTCTCGCTTCGTGTTTCTTGCCTAGCGCTTCTTGGGCTTGGCGAGGGTCTTCTTGACACCGGAGGCGCCCCGTACCGGGGCCGTCCTGCGCCTGTATGTCCGCGTCGGCTTCTTCGCGAGCGTCGGAGCCGCGAACGAAGTCGATGACGGAGCGGAGTAGGTGACCGGCGCTGGCGCTGGCTGTACCGACTCATAGCGCGCTGGCGCTGGAGCTGGTGAAGGGGATGGTGCAGGCTCTGCCGCGACCGGCGTCTCCGCGGTTGGGACTTCCTTGGCCTGCTCCGTCGCGGTTGTGATTGCGCTTGTGGTTGTCGATGGTGACGGCGCTGCCCTAGTCTTCCGGTGTCCGAGGTAGCCCTTCGTCCCCGCGTAGACTACGGCGACCGCGCCCACGCAGGTACCAAGCAAGATGGTGGCTATTTCTGGGACCATACTGATGATACGCCCTATCATGGCTCTTCACCGCCTGAGTCAAACAGTATCAACAAGTCCGTAACGATGATTCGACCAAATTCGGCCGTCGGGAGGCCTACAGGATGCCCAGCAGCGCGTCCAGGGAGAACGCCCCGGACCCGATCAGGAGGATGGCGACCGAAAGCACGAGGTAGACGAAGTCGAGCTCGAACCCAGGCTTCCCCCCAGCCCCCATGAACCCCGCCTTCATCTTGCTGGACTTCATGAGGATGATGGCAGCGAACTGGATGGCGAAGAACGCAGCGACCACCGGGACCAGGAGGCCCACAATCAGGAAGATGCCCCCGAAGAACTCAAGCAGGGTCACAAGCCTCGCCGCCGCCGCTGGGACCCCCATGGTGGCTACCCAATCCCCCGACTGCTTCCCCCAGCCCCCCTTCACCTTGGGCAGTCCGTGGGCCACCATAGCTGCGCCCACTGCGACCCTGAGGATTAGCGATGTGTAGTCGGGGCTGATTAGAGCGGACAAGTTGATGTGGTAGCCAAGAAATACTGGTTAAAGAAGTTGACTGATGCAGGCCTCCGGCGGGCTTGGCAGCGGGCGCGAACGCCTAAAGCGGCCAGGGCAGGGAGCGGGTGCGTGAGCAGCCTTGCTATCGACGGGGCGAAGACGGCCCTCGTCGTCATCGACCTGCAGAAGGGGATAACGTCCATGGACGCCCAGCCCAACCCCACCAGTACGGTGGTAGCCAACGCGGCCCTGCTGGCTGGCGCATTCAGGGAGCGCGGCATGCCGGTATACCTTGTCCGCGTGTCGCAGTCCAGGGGGACCTCCCTTAGCGTGTTGTCCGACACATCCTTCCCGTCCAGAGGAGAGATGCCACCAGACTGGGCAGACATCGTCCCCGAGCTCGGGCCCGCCCCCTCCGACGTGGTGATCACGAAGCGCCAGTGGGGGGCGTTCTACGGCACGGACCTCGAGCTGAGGCTCAGGCGGGGAAGCACGGACTCCATAGTCCTCTGTGGCATAGCGACCACGTACGGTGTCGAGAGCACGGCGAGGTTCGCCTACGAGTACGGCTTTCAGCAGTTGTTCGCCGAGGACGCCATGTCCGACCGCTCGGCCGACGCCCACAGGAACGCGGTGGAGTTCGTCCTGAAGAGGATAGGCAGGGTCAGGAAGACCCAGGAGATCCTCGACGCCCTCCCGCGACCTTGATTCCAGGGGTCTCGCTTATATCTCAGCGCGTGTCGCGTGAGACGTGATGCTGCAGATACAGTGGGACAAAATCATAACCGAGATCTTCAAGTTCGACCGAAGGTTGAGGTCGGCCCAGATTCTGGACCAGAGCGGGAGGCATGTCGCCGGAGGGATGAGGAAGGGAATCCCCTCGCTGGAGCCCCAGAGCGAGGACATCAGGCTCATCGCGGGCATAACCATACAGATCAATAACGACAGGACCTGGGACCGCTACTTCGGGAAGAACCAGTACACTTTCAACAAGAGGGAGAGGCTGAACATCATGACGTTCTACCTCGGGGACAAGCTGGTGCTGGTCTCTGCCGAGCCGGATTTCACCCTCCAGCAGGCACAGGACCTGAGAAACCAGATAATAACGAACCACGCTGACTTGGCGAGATAAAATAGGAAGAGTCAGGTCTCAGGTGAGACCTAGCTCAGGGAACTTCGCCTTGACGAGCCCGAGCTCGCCTTGGAGCGTCCTGATGCGCTCGGCGTACTTCTTCATGTCAGCGGCGTTGTTCTGGACCTTGGCGACCTTGTAGCCGCGCCAGGCCTTCTTCAGAGCACCCCAGGACTGACCCTTCGTGTACTGCGACATGAGAGAGTACCCCTCCCTGAGACGATATAAGCATTAACGCCTCATGCAGCATGGCTTGGGCCGTTAGTTGTGGCGCCCATGGCATGAGGGGTGAACCATGGCTGTAGCCAGCCCATCCCCCCCCACCCATGCATCTCATTGAGCCCAGCCACAGGATACTTCGATGGAGGCTGGAACGTCAGGCTTGAGGTCATGAAGCAGATCAATTGCCTTGAGGCCATCGGCCGCCGCCATGCGGGCCACATCGTGTAACAGACTCCCGATGCGCAAGAAAAGACCCGAAAGGACCACCCGGAGCTCAAGCTGGGCCGCCTCCGCCTCCCAGGGAATGTGGCTATTCAGTCAGCGTCGAAGGGGTCCTTGGCGGGCGCCGACTCCTTCACTTCGAACGGGATTCTGTTCCCGTTGTGGTCATAGACTCCGAGGTTGTCGACCGTGGCATATGGGTACCCCATTATCACCATGAGCTTCCCGGTGGCGTGGAGCAGGTCCTGGTGGGAAGGCCTGTGGTTCCCAGAGGGGTGGGAGTGGGCGACCCCGACGTAGGAGAAGTCTACCGGGAGCATCCACCAGCTGAACGACGAGAACGCGGCCCCGTGGCTGGCGAGGGGCGGGATCACCACCCCGGTCACCTCTACCACCCCTTTCTTCGACTTGCCCCTGAGGAGGAGGATCCCCTCGTTGGGGTAGGCCATGGCTGAGTAGCTGAACAGGCTGTCCACCACCTGCTTCTGGAAGATGACCTTCTCTAGGACCATCCCGCCCGCCTACTTCAGGAGGCCGAGGAAGTTGGCCACCACCCTATCCCCGTCAGGATTAGCCTGAGTGTACCGCTCCGGGTGGAACTGGACACCGTAGAGGGCGCGGGTCCTGTGCTTCATGGCCGCGATGGCGCTGGTCTCGCTTCTGGCCAGGAGGGTGAACCCGTCCGGGACCGACTTCACCACCTCGTACCTCGACTCCAGGAGGGTGAGGGACCTCGGGAGCCCACCGAACAGCGGGTCGTCGGCCAGGACCGTTGTCTTCACCATCTCGAGGACGTGCCTCTTGTCTTTCACCACCTCGGCGCCGAAGGCGTGGGCCATGAGTTGGTGGCCGAAGCAGATGCCGAGGATGGGGACGCGGGCGTCAAGCACCGCCTGGGCCTCGGCCTGGAACTTGTCCTTGGTCCGGGTGTCTGTCATCATCTCGGGGGAGCCGCTCAGAGCGACGCCGTCGAAGGAGTCGAACCTGGCGGCCGACGCCTCACCCCACTCGACGGCGGCCACATCGGCGCCGTTCCCCGCCAGGCACTTTTCCAGGGCCCCGGCGCGGTCCCTGGCAGGGTAGTTGTTCACCACGAGGACCTTGGCCAATGCGAATCAAGGAGTGTCTTCAAGATAAGAACTTTCACGGAAACAGCAAGAACCTCAGAACAGTTTAAAAGGCCAAGGAATTCGTTGGCAAAAAGGAGCAAGGCAAGAAAATGTTTGCACCTTCGGCAGGATACGACAGGGCGATCACCATATTCTCGCCCGACGGTAGGCTGTACCAGGTGGAGTACGCGCTGGAGACGGTCAGGAGAGGGAACCTGGCGGTGGGCGTCCAAACCAAGCACGGAGTCGTGCTGGCTGTGGAAGAGAAGCAGAGGAAGCTCCAGAGCGCAGAGTCGGTCATCAAGATGTTCCAGATCGACGACCACGTCGGTGCGGTCGGGGCCGGCTACATCCCTGACGCGAGGATACAGGTGGACAACGCCCGGGTCCTGGCGCAGAGCAACAGGCTGATCTACGACGAGCCGGTCGACGTCGAAGCCATAGCCAAGCGCATCGCTGACATGAACCAGCAGTACACGCAGTACGCCGGCGTTAGGCCATTCGGTGTCTCCCTCATCATAGCGGGGGTCGACGAAGCGGGGCCGGTGGTCTACCTCGCCGATCCGACGGGGACGTATTCAGGGTTCCATGCCATCGCCATAGGGCAGGGGAGCGACCAGGTGAACGACTACCTGGAGAAGAACTACTCGTCGGACCTGAACCTTGAGGGGGCTGTCACGCTGGCCATCGAGTGCATCTATCTCGTGAGCGAGGACAAGAGCGGGACATCGCACATCAAGGTCGCCGTCGTGGAGGCTGGGACCAAGAAGTGGAGGCGCCTCGCTGAGGCGGAGATAGGTAAGAGCGCTTCTAGTGCCAAGACGAAGTCAGACAAGCCTCCGGCCAAGAGCTCCTGAGTAGCGTCGGCTCAGATGAGCGGATCCTTCGGTCGGAGCGGCGGAGACTTCAAGCCGAGGACCCACGAATCCTCAAAGTTCACCACGGTCAAGCTCGTCGTCGGAGGGGAACACTACGAGATACTGGTCAATCCTGACTCGGCCCTGTCGTTCAAGCAGGGGAGGAACGTCGAGCCTTCTACCGTGATTGCAGTGGACGAGGTCTACTCGGACTCGAGGAAGGGACTCAGGGCCAGCAGCGAGAAGCTGAAGCTCCACTTCGGGACCGACGACCATGCGAAGGCTGCCCTCGAGATATTGAAGAGAGGGGAGCTGAACCTTACCCAGGAACAGAGGAAGAAGCTCACGGAAGAGAAGAGGCGGGCGATAATAGCGGCCATCTCGAAGAACTTCGTCGACCCGAGGACAATGCTCCCGCACCCCCCGACGAGGATAGACCAGGCTATGCTGGAGGCCCGGGTGTCGGTTGACCCGTTCCAGGACGCCAACGAGCAGATGAAGACTGTGGTGGACGCATTGAGGACCATACTTCCGCTGAAGTCGGAGAAGGTCAGGCTACAGGTGAAGGTGGCTGCCCAGTACACCGGCCAGGCCATCGGGGTCATGAAGAACTACGGCGAGATAGTCAAGGAGGACTGGCTGGCCGACGGGACGCTCTCCGCAATAGTAGAAATACCCGCCGGCGGACAGCCCGGCCTGCTGGACCGCCTCGGCTCGACCACGAAGGGGGCCGCTCAGGTCACAGTGGTGAAATAGAGATGCCAATGATACAAAGGAAACAGGTAATCCCGGGAGACGTCGTAGCCAAGGGGAACTACCGCTACGGGAGTTACATCGAGAAGCACGGAGACGAGTATGTGGCCCTCAGGGTGGGGGTCGCAGAGGTGCTGAGGGACGAGATCAAGCTCAACCCCCTCACCGGGCCTTACCTCCCGCACACCGACGACGAGGTGATAGGCAAGGTGGTGGACATCAACGGGTTCGGGTGGGTGGTGGACATCAACTCGTGCTTCGACGGATTCCTCCCCGCCTCATTCGTCTTCGGGAGGGACTTCTCCCCCGCGACCCACGACCTGTCGAGCAAGTTCAGGGTGGGCGACATCATCGGGACAAGGATAGAGACCTCCGAGAGGTCCAGGGACCCTCAGCTGAGCATCAGGGGCCAGGGCTACGGGAAGATAGAGTCAGGGGAAATCGTTAAGATATCACCAACGAAGGTCCCCCGAGTAATCGGGAGAAGAGGTGCGATGATCAACCTAATCAGCGAGAGGACGGGGTGCGACGTCAGGGTGGGCCAGAACGGAGTGGTGGTCGTGGACGGGAGCCCTGAAGGCATCATGAAAGCAGTGAAGGCCATCATGCTCGTGGAGGAGGAGACCCACGCGCCGGATCTGATGTCGAAGGTGGAGGAGGCTCTGGGAGGGAGCGCAGTTGGCGGGAACTAAGAAGAAGCTCATAGACGAGCACGGGATCCGGCTCGACGGGAGGAAGTGGAACGAGCTCAGGCCCATAAAGCTGCAGGTGGGCATAATGAAGAACGCCGACGGGTCAGCCTACATCGAGTGGGGGAAGAACAAGATCATGGCCGCGGTGTACGGGCCGAAGGAGGTGCACCCCAAGCACCAGGTGCTCCCGGACAGGGCGCTGCTGAGGTGCAGGTACCACATGGCCCCCTTCTCCGTTGACGAGAGGAAGAACCCGGCGCCGTCGAGGAGGGAGATTGAAATCTCGAAGGTGATCAGGGAGGCGCTGGTGCCGGCGGTGATAGTGGAAGACTACCCGAGGACTGCCATCGAGGTGTGGGTCGAGGTGCTCCAGTCGGACGGAGGGTCGAGGGTCGCCGGAATCACGGCGGCGTCGCTGGCCCTGGCTGACGCGGGGATCAACATGCGCGACCTCGTGGTCGGGTGCTCCTGCGGCCTCATCGGAGAGCAGGTGGTCTCTGACCTCGACGACACCGAGGATAAGGAAGGGAATGGAGACATGCCCGTGGCCATAATGCCGAACCTCGGCCAGGTGGGGCTCCTCCAGGTGGACGGGGTCTACACGCGGGAGAACTTCCAGAAGGCATTCGAGCTTGCCATCGAGAAGGGGAAGGAGATCTACCAGATGCAGAGGGAAGCTCTGACGACGAGGTTCTTCGGCGGCGAAGCGCAGTCGACCGAAGTAGAGGAGGCGGCCGAGTAGATGTCGATGAAGAAGAACTATGTGGTAGAGACGATCAGGAAGGCGCAGATGGTGCAGCTCCTGGCCAACGGGAAACGTCTCGACGGGAGGGGCCTCGACCAGCCCAGGGAGCTGAAGATCGAGACAGGCGTCATTCCGAAGGCCAACGGCTCGGCCAGGGTGACCCTGGGGAACACTCAGGTCATAGCAGGGGTGAAGATAGCCACGGGGATCCCCTTCCCTGACACGCCGGACAAGGGGATACTGATGGTCAACGCCGAGATACTCCCCTTGTCATCCCCCTACGCCGAGGCGGGGCCACCCAGCGAGGACGCCATCGAGCTGGCGAGGGTGACGGACAGAGGGATACGCGAGTCTGAGATGGTCGACATGAGCAAGCTCAGCCTGATCCCGGGGAAGTCGGTCATCGCAGTGTTCGTAGACTGCAACGTCATGAACGTCGACGGGAACCTGTTCGACGCAACCAGCTACGCCGTGGTGTCCGCCCTCAGGACCGCCAAGATGAAGAAGTACGTGGTCAAGGACGACAAGGTCGAGACGACCGACGAGCTGATCCCCGTCCCTGTAGAGAGGAACCCCGTGTCGGTGACAGTAGCCAGGATAGGCGACAGGCTGGTGGTCGACCCCAGCGCCGAGGAGGAAGGGTCAATGGACATGAGGATCACCATCACCACGGACGACGACGGGAACATCTGCGCCAGCCAGAAGGGCGAGGCTAGCACCATCACCCCGGAGCAGGTGCTCCAGGCGGCGGACACCTCCATCAAGGTCGGCAAGGCGATCAGGGCCCAGATACTGGAGGCGACCAGGTAGTGCCGAAGGCAAACGAGAGCCTAAAGGGCCTGGGCGCGAAGTACGGCGGCACCCTCAGGAAGAGGTACGCCAGGGTCTGGAGAACCCTGAAGCAAGCGAGGGAGTGCCCGTCGTGCGCGAGCATGAAGCTCGCCCGGAGCTCTTCAGGCATCTGGAAGTGCAAGTCCTGCGGCTACACCGTGGCCGGAGGGGCCTATGAGCTCGCGCAGGCGAAGTCGAGATAGCCCCATCGAGTCAGTCGGGCTGAAGATCACTTTCCGAGCCGACAGGCGGACCGCCGCGAAGATAGCCGAGAAGGTCCCCTCAGCGGTCGTCAGGGGGGGCCTGTGCGTAGTGAGCATCGAAGGGGATGGGCCCGGGGATGTGGCGGAGAAGGCGAGGGCGGTCCTCGAGCAGGTGAGATCCGTCGAATCTGCGTCGAAAGGCTTTAAGTAGAGACAGGGGTCGCTGGTCCGAAAGTTGAGCCAACCAGAACTTCCGCCGCTCCTCCGAGAGCAGCTCGCGAGGTACGACCAGGCGCAACAGAACCTGCAGGCCGTGCTGGCCCAGAAGCAGCAGGTCGAGCTCGAGCTAAGCGAGACGGAGAAGGCGCAGGAGGAGCTCGGCAAAGCGACGGACTCGGAGGCGGTGTACAAGTTCGCGGGGAACCTGCTGATCAAGACCAAGAAGGAGGACGTGGTGAAGGAGCTCAATGAGAAGAAGGAGCTGGCAAACACCAGGAAGATGGTCCTGGCGAAGCAGGAGTCGAGGTTCAGGGAGAGCCTCAAGGACCTCCAGACCAAGATAGACGAGGCCGTGAAGGCGAGGCCGCCGCAGGCGCAGCAGCAGCCGCCCGGGGACGCATAGACCGTGGCGACCCTTGGCCCTTGAAGCGAAACCGGAAGAATTCCCCTTCCTAGAGCCCTCGGTCCTCAGGAAGGCGGCCGTAGTCTGCCATAGGAACGCCGATGCGGACGCCTACCTCTCGGCCTACGCCCTCTCCACGCTCATCGGAGCCCTGGCCCCCGGTTGCGAGGTCCACATTGCTACGCCGGGGGGGATGACGACCCTGACCCAGAAGCTCAGCGCGAAGTTCCCCCACAGAATCGCCGAGGGGAGCGGGGGGGACTACGACCTCTACGTCGCCGTGGACGTGGGGGACGAAGAGCTGCTGAACGAGTGGAAGGAGAAGTTCAGGGCGAGCCCGGGGGTGAAGGTCCTCGTGGACCACCACCCGCACAGGGGAGGGGACCTCTACGGCCACGCAATCGTTGAAGAGGCGGCGACCTCGGCCGCTGAGGTGGTCTGCGGGCTCTTCGAGCGCAAGGGGGTGACCCCGGACCCCCAGACAGCCCAGGCGCTCCTGGAGGCGATGCTCTTTGACTCCTCTCACCTGGCCATTGCAGGGCCCTCCGGACTCCGGGCTGCTGTGAAGTTGATTGATGCGGGGGCGGACCTGGCCCTGGCGAGGCGGGAGCTCCGCAGCGAGCCTGACTATGGTGAGGTCCTGGCGAAGCTGAAGGGGGCGCAGAGGATCACGATATTCAGGGCGGGGACATGGGTGGTGGCGACCAGCCACGTCGGCTCGTTCCAGGCCCACGTCGCCAGGTCCCTGATCTACCTCGGGGCCGACCTGGGGCTGGTGGGCGGGGAGTCGGATGGGGAGACCAGGGTGAGCCTGAGGGCGACCCAGAGGCTCCACGAAGCGACCGGCGTGAAGCTGGGGTCCCAGGTTGCCGAGGAGATGGCGAAGAGGCTCGGAGGGCACGGCGGCGGACATGCGACCGCCGCTTCATTCTCCACGCCCACGGCGGAGGAGGACACGGTGCAGGCGACCTTGAAGCGGCTCGAGGAGCTCCTCGGTGAGCTGAAGAAGCTGGACTAGGAGTATCTGGCGGACGCCCTGCTCTTCAGGAACCCCTCGAAAGAGAGCTTGAACCAAGGCGTGTAGAGGTCCGGGTGCGCCCGCATATCAGCGGCCACGTCAGCGACCCTGGCCCACCTCACCGAAGACATCTCGTCCCCGTTGGGCACGATCTTCCCGTCGAAGTCTCCCACCAGGACCCTGCAGAACTCGTTCTCGGCGTTGGGTCCCTGGGGAGCGAAATAGACGAACGAGTGCACGTCCTCCAGCCCCCCCACGGTCGCGCTCAGCTCTTCCTTCGCCCGGCGCGAAGCCGCCTGCTGGTATGTCTCCCCAGGGTAGACGTGGCTCGTGAAAGAGACGTCCCAGGCGCCCGGCCAGAGGAGCTTCTTCTGACTGCGCTGCTGCAGCAGAAGCTTCCCGTCGTGGAAGATCAGCGCGGTGTACGCTCTGTGCCGCCTCCCCCTCCCCGCGTGGCAGTTCTCGCGCGTATCAGTCCCCAGCTCGTTGTCATTGTCGTCCACGAGTATCAGTATCTCTTGCTTGGCCAACTCTCCCGCATCCCCCATGGATTCTAGATAAGCCAATCGGGCTTTTAATCTCAGCCCCCGGAGGGCGCCTGATGCGCCTGTCGGTGACGGGGACGGTGTTCAGCGGAATGGGGAAGGGGAAGTACTACGTCGGCCACCCTGAGTACCAGAGGCGCTTCAGGGAGCGGCTGGGCTATTCCCCCTACCCGGGGACACTCAACGTGAAGCTCGAAGACGGGGCGCTGATACGGAAGCTTGAGGAGATTAGGAAAGCGGACGGGGTGAAGATAGAGGGGTTCACGCTGGGAGGGGAGTCGTTCAGCTCCCTGACGTGCTTTGAAGGTGAATTGAGAGGGGAGAAGGTCACGCTCCTCTTCATCGACATCACCTACTACAACGAGACGGTCGCTGAGCTGGTCTCACCGGCCTACCTCAGGGGGAAGCTCGGCTTGAAGGACGGCGAGTACGTGACCTTCAGCGTCGACGTGCCCACCCCTCGCCAAGGTAGGCCATGACGGCGCACTCGTCGCCGTCCTTCAGCCCCAAAGACCTCCTGAGGTTGACCGGGGAGATCACTTCGAGGACCGAGCTGTCGTGATGGGTCCTCTCGATGGCCAGGACCGCGCCGGGGTGCCTCCCGGCCACCTTCGCCCTGAAGCACTTCACCCCACCGTAGGACCTCTTGCCGTCGCTGAAGCCCGGGATCTCGATCCCCTTCAGCAAGTCCAGGCGCCTCCGCTGCCCTATCATCGCTTCGCTGGTAAGACGCAAGTTGAGGGTTCCGGGGAACGGCTCGAAGCCGAGGGCCCCGGCGAAGCCTTCGGCATACCCCTTCATCGAGACATAGTACGCCCCCTCGTTCAGCCCGGTGAAGACGGTCCCTCGGAACTGCATCGTGTCCTTCCCTCGCTCCAGGTTGGAGCCCACCTCCGCGAGGAAGGTCTCCACAGCGTCCAGGCCGCTCTCGGTCAGCCTCACGGCCAGGCCCCGCCCTGAGTGTGCCCTCTCGGCCAGGCCCGCCCTCTGCAGGGCGGCGAGCCTCAGGGAAGCAGCCTGCTGACTGAGGCCCATAGATTCGCCCAACATCCGCGTGGTGACGTTGGAGAAAGAGCGGACGGCGCCGAGCTTCACCAGGTGGAGGAGGGCGGTAAGCTGCTCCGAGCTCACCCCGGCGTTCTGTCTTGGCATCTACAAGTACATTGGTAGCTACCAAAGCGTTATAAGTATAACTGGGCGCGCGGCCCCAGCATGGGCACTGTATCGAGGGGGCGTCTTGACACCGCTTCCATCGCCGGGAGCGCGATATTCAGCGCCCTGGCGCTCATCCTCGCGGCAGGGTCCCAGGCCATGGGCCTGAACTTCCCTCTCGTGCCATACCTCCAGTTCGACCTCGGCGAGGTCGCCATCATACTTGCTTTCTTCATCTTCGGCCCCGCCCCCGCCCTGGTCTCTTCGTTCGTGGAGTTCGCGGGGCTGATGGTCTTCGGCCAGCAGATACCTCTGGGCCCCCTGCTGAAGCTGTTCGCCCTGGTGTCCACGGTCGCGGGACTCTGGGCCGGGTCCAAGATCGCTGCCCGGGGCGGGAGGACCAGTTTCCTCAGGCTCGCGGGGTGGAGCACGGCGCTGGGAGGAGCCGTAAGGGCGCTGGTGATGACGGTGCCTAACTTCTACCTTGTCGTTTACATTTACGGCCTCCCGGCCATCGAAGCGTTCGTGAAGGCGCCCTTCGCCGCGATAGGGATCGGGCTGACCTCCTCCAACGCCCTGCTGGTGGTCCTCGCGTTCACTGGGGTGTTCAACATCATTCAGCTGGCGGCCGTGATGGGGATCTCGTCCCTGGTCCTCAGGGTCCCGTCGGTCCCAAGGCTGAGGGTCGGGGGGAGGACCCCCTGGTTCGCCGACGTGGTGGCGCCCCCGGCCGTGACACCCCCCAGGGATAGGCGCTAGCCCGATACGGTGGCGGCCGCATGGGAGACATACTCGAGGTCGAGGGGCTCAGCTTCAGGTACCCAGAGGCGCCTAGGAACGCCGTCTCAGGCTTCGACCTAGCGATCCCCGAGGGTGAGATAGTTGTGCTGGCCGGCCCGTCGGGGTGCGGCAAGTCCACCCTCCTCAGGACAGTGAACGGGCTGATCCCTCACATGTACGGCGGGGAGTACTCTGGGGACGTGCGCGTAGCCGGCTCCAGCGTCAAGGACTCGAACATGCGCGACCTCGCCCAGTCGGTCGGGTTCCTGTTCCAGAACCCGGAGAACCAGATATTCATGTTCTCGGTCGAGAGGGACGTGGCGTTCGGCCTCGAGAACCTCGGCGTCCCCAGGAGCGACATGAGGGCGAGGGTGGACGAAGCCCTGAGGCTCCTGAAGATCGGAGACCTGGCGCAGCGGGCCCCCCACGAGCTCTCCGACGGGCAGAAGCAGAGGGTCGCCCTGGCGGGGGTCCTCGCGATGCGGCCCAAGCTTGTGATACTCGACGAGCCGACCTCCCTGCTCGACCCCAAGACGGCTTCCGAGCTGGTCGCCCTGGTGGCCAGGCTCAGGAGGGAGCTGGGGACCACCTTCGTGGTCGTGGAGCACCGCCTTGACCTACTCGTGGAGGTAGCGGACAGGCTGGTCGTCATGGACGGAGGGAAGAAGGTGCTCGAGGGGACCCCCAGGGACGTGTTGTTCGGAGAGGAAGCCGAGGCCCATGGGGTGGCTGTCCCCGCGATCACCAGGGTGCAGAAGATGCTCGCTGGCAAGGTGGGCGTGAGCGCTGATAGGCTGCTCGCCCCCTCCGAGCTCGCCGCTGCCGTGGAGGGGAGAGGGGCATGATAGAGTTCATGGACGTAACCTTCGTCCACCAGAACGGGGTCAGGGCGCTAGATGGAGTGAGCCTCAGGGTGGAGGCGGGTGAGGTGGTCGCCCTGGTTGGGGAGAACGGCGCCGGGAAGACGACCCTCGTGAAGCATGTGACGGGGCTGCTCAAGCCTGCGTCTGGGAGCGTCCTCGTCGACGGGGTCGACACGCGGAAGGCGAGCACGGCCCAGCTGTCGCGGAAGGTCGGAGTGGCTTTTCAGAACCCAGACCACCAGCTCTTTTCAGAGACCGTAGAGGAGGAGATGTCGTTCGCCCTCAGAAACTTCGGGTACTCGCCGGAGCTGGTCCAGAACCGCGTCTCCTGGGGGCTCGAGCTCTTCGGCCTGGAGGAGTACAGGAAGTCGTCCCCCCTTGTCCTCAGCGGGGGGGAGAAGAAGCGTCTCACCCTGGCGTGCATCCTGGCCTGGGACCCCCAGATGGTGATACTCGACGAGCCGACGGTGGGCCAGGACTCGATCCAGAAAGAGAAACTGGCGGGGACAATACAGATGCTGATGTCAACGGGGAAGACCATTGTGGTGGTCTCGCACGACATCGAGTTCCTCTGGCCGATGCAGCCGAGGGTTGTGGTGATGAAGGGAGGGAAGGTGGTGGGGGACGGCCCCGCCCGCGAGCTCATGCAGGACAGGGAGCTGCTGGACTCCGCCAGGGTTGCGCAGCCCCAGCTGGTGGAGTTCTATCAGCTGCTGGAAAGGAGGCCCCGGGCCCCCTTCGTCCACCCCCTGGACGCGGGGCGCTGGGTCGAGGAGGGCATTCGGCCATGATGTGGCTGAGCGGCGGGTTCATCTTCAGGAGGGGGGAGTCGTTCTACCACAGGCTGGACCCCAGGACGAAGCTGTTGAACTCCGCGCTGATGTTCGTGACGACCCTCCTCGCGAGGTCTGTCTTCGAGATGGCCCTGGTCATCGGGTTCATGGTCGGGCTCTCGGCCGCCGCCACGGTCCTAAAGAGGGTGGCAAGGACCATGGCGTTCACCGGGCTGTTCTCCGGATTCATCTTCGTCGTGAACATAGTGTTCACCAGGAACCTGGATACGTCTCTGC
Organism: archaeon; assembly: GCA_021788415.1. The sequence goes on along the minus strand of JAJYKR010000001.1, from coordinate 163,890 downwards.
TCTACGCCATCAGGTTCATAGCCATAGTGGTCTCCACCAGCCTCTTCTTCATCACCACCTCCCCGGACGAGCTCGAGCAGGTGATGAAGATGTTCAGGCTCCCCAGGGACGTCGTCTTCGCCTTCGTGACCGCCGTCAGGTTCATACCCGTGATGATGCTTGACACGATGCAGATCATGGACGCCCAGAAGTCGAGGGGGCTGGAGCTGGAGAAGGGCAACCTGGTTCGGAGGGTAAGGAACATGATCCCCATACTGATCCCCCTGGTGGTCAACTCGGTGGTGAGGAGCGGGGAGCTGGCCGAGGCCATGGAGTCCAGGGCGTACGGAGCCGTCCCCAGGCCGACCTCCCTCCTGGTCTACAGGGCGAGGGGGACGGACATCGGGGCCGCCTGCGCCGCCGTGGCGCTGTTCGCCCTGGTCTCCTACTCCTTTTATTTCGTGATCCCAGTGCACTTCCCGTGATACCCGCCCGGGTGGTGGCCGACGAGAGGGAGAAGGCGAGCGGCGTCCCCGACGAACTGGCGAAGCTGAACGTCAGGGTCTACTTCAGCAGGCTCCCGGTGGCCGACTACGTCCTCAACCCCGAGGTGGCGGTCGAGAGGAAATCGGTGAGGGACCTGGTGTCCTCGGTCTACGACTCGCGCATATTCTATCAGGCTGCGAAGATCTCCGCGGCCTACGCCAAGCCGTTCCTCCTCGTCGAGGGGGACTCCAAGGAGGTGGAGGGCCTGGCACGGAACCTAAAGTCGTTCTACGGCGCCATTGCGAACGTGACCATCGCCTACGGGCTGAGGGTGCTCTACACTGCCAACCCCAGGGAGACTGCCTTGGCCATCTCAGAGCTCCTGGTCCACGCGAGGGCGAAACCGCTCGCAAGGCTGCCATCCGAGGTCCCCCGCAAGGCGCAGAGCGCCCCCCTGCAGCAGGTCTACCTGGTGTCGTCTCTCCCGGGGGTAGGCAGGAGGCTGGCCGAGAAGCTCCTGGCCAAGTACGGCACCCCCAGGCGCGTGATGGCCCTCACGGCCGGGGAGCTCGCCATGACGGACGGCATCGGGTGGAAGAGGGCGGAGAAGATCAAGGGGGTGTTGGACTCGAAGTATGCGAGGTACGTCGAGACTTCCCCCCAGTCGAGGCTGGAAGAGTGAAGGTCGCCGTGCTCGGTGGGACCGGCCGCATGGGGGGCGCCATCGCCATGCAGCTTTCCAGGAGGAACGAGGTGGTGATAGGCTCCAGGGACCGGGCGCGGGCGCAGGAGGCGGCCGGGAAGGTCGATGGGGCCACGGGGACAGACAACCTTGGCGCGGCGCTCGCGGCGGAGGTCGCCGTCTTCGCGATGCCCTACGAGGGCCTGGGGGCGGCATCAGAGCTCGCCTCCGCGCTGGCAGGGAAGCCCGTAGTGTCCGCAGTCAACCCCCTGAAGCTGGAGGGAGGGTTCTTCAGGTACGCCCTGGAGAAGGGCTCTGCTGCTGAGGAGCTGGCCAGGCTCCTCCCCGGGAGCAGAATCGCCACTGCGTTCAACCACGTCTCCTCCCTCTTCTTCGAGAAGGGAGAGCCGGTGGCCATGGACATCCTTGTGGCCACGGACTCCAGGGAGACCTTCGAGGTGGTCGCGGGGCTCGTGAGGTCGGTCCCGAATCTCAGGCCGCTCCACGCCGGCCCGCTCTCCGAGGCGCGCGTCATCGAACAGATGACCCCGCTGGAGCTCAACCTCGCCAAGCTCAATAGGACCGGGAGCCTGACAACGAGGTTCGTCTCGGTCAGGGACGAGAGGTAGGAAGCCCCTGCGTGGTCGACAGCTTGGGATGTACGATTCTGGGAGCCGTCGACGACGCTCCCTCCGCCGTGCAGAGCCTGAGCGCCATAGCCCCTCCCTGAACAATCGGCGGACCGCAGGCACTGAAAGCCGGCTTTGGATTCTCTGAACCCGTCGGGCTCCGCGCCTAGGTTCCTGGGTACCGGCTCAGCTCCCCCTCCTGCCAGCCTGCATAGAGGATGGGCCTGTACCTGTGATAGTCCCAGAAGCCGCTGAACCCCCCTGTGGTGTATGCGGCTTCCACGCTCGCGACAAGGAGCAGATGGTCGCCGAGCCGGCTCGTCGACAGCAGCCTGCACTCCAAGGTCGCCACGGCAGCGCCGAGGACTGGGACCTTCAGCTTCATCCCATCCGAATGCGCCAGCCCGGCCTGCGCGAGCTTGTCCTTCACCGCCGCGCCGCTGGTTGTGGCCAGCTTCGAAAGGGCGGAAGCGTCCTCCCTGTCAAGAACTGAGAGGGAGAAGCAGCGCGACCTCCTGGCGAGCCGGCAGGTGAAGCCCTGGGGGGAGCACGCCACAGCGACGATGGGGGGCTTCTCCGACACTGAGAGATAGGACACCACGGGCATGGCGGAGGCCCTCCCCCCCGCCTTCGCGGCCATCACCAGGGGCACCTGCGGGTAGAAGAGGCGGTGGACCAGCGACGGGTCGACTTTCATGGCCTGAAGCACGAGGGTGGCTGTTAGTTAAGGGGAGGTTCTGAGATGGAGAGGACGGCCATGGTGGAGCCCCGCACAGAGCACCGGACAACGGGGTCGTCGCTCGGGGGGACAGGACTCGGCCAGGCGGTACACGGGAGCGCGACCGCCTCGGCCCCGGTTCCTTCGAAGACTCCGAGGGCAGCCAGGGCCTAGTTCCGCGGCTCCTTGGCGAGGAGCCTCCGGCGGAGGCTGGAGTTGTTCTTGAGGCCCTCCATCGCTCTTGTGAGGCTGGAGCCTCCCTGCTTCATCCTCCTGCCGGAGAGGAACCGCTTCACCTCGGCCTCCCTTCCGACTCCGCACACTGGCAAGAGGCGCATCATATAGAGGTAGAACTGCTGAGACCCCCCGTACATGTCGTAGATGGCATCGTAGTTCTTCGTAAGCCACTTCCAGTAGACGTCCCGGGCGCCGGTGTTCAGGGCCCCATACAACATCGGGTAGGCGGAGTCAGAGCGGCTGACCTCCCCGCTCATTCCCAGGTCCAGGGTCTCCTCGACCAGTGAAGGGTCCCTGAAGGAGCAGAGGGCCCCGTAGATCTTCGCCCTGTCTACCTCCCCCTGCATGGTCTTCACCATATGCACCAGGGGCCCCTTGGCCTTCTCCCCATGGGTTATCGCATAGGCAGAGGCGACGGCGCCCCTGAGGTTCGGGTCGAGGTCACGGTAGCGGTCGAACTTCTGGGCCAGCTTCGCAGCGTAGGCTCCGTCGACGGCCACGTACTGCGAGGTTAGGTCCTCCCTGGAGGCGCCGAGGTACTCCGGCTCGCCGGCCCTGGGCTCTTCGCCGATGCTGGCCATGAGCGGCGGATAGAACTTCGGATAGACCCCCCGGAGCCCTGGTGAGTCCCAGGCGATGGCGTTGAGGAGCCTGAGCTGCCCGGCAGCCACCTGGACGGTGACGTTGTCGGGCGCTCCTCCGCAGAGACATATGAACCTGAAGTACTCCTCCCGGCTGATCTCTCCTGCCTGCAGGAAGAGGAAGAGGTCGTTGATCAGGCCCGCCCTGTCGTGGGCGCCCAGCTTGGCGAAGCGTGCCGCCAGCCTCTGGTACCCCTTCTTGTCATAGAGAGTGACGTGGAAGCTGCTCCTCCCGGGGTTGAGTAGGACGTCCGAGTCTGGGTCCACATCGAGGGTCATCGACCTCTTGTCGAAGAACACCCTCCGCTCCTTCCCCCCGGCGGTGACGGCCGTCGTGATGGGCCAGGGGGACGCTGGAACGCTCCCTGTTATCAGAAACCTCTTCTGAGAGACCTGGATCTTCTTGCCTGCGGAGCGGACCCTCACCACCGGGAAGCCTGGCCTGGTCAGCCATTCCTTGGCGACCTTGGCCACCGGGAGGCTCGAGGCCCGGCCGAGGGAGTCCCAGAGGTCCTTGCCTGAAGCGTTGGAGAAGCTGAACTTCCTGAGGTAGTCTGAGACCCCCTTCCTGAAGGCGTCCTCCCCCACATAGGATTCGAGCATCCTCAGTATGCTCGCCCCCTTGTTGTAGCTGACCGCGTCGAACATGTGCATGGCTTCCTCGACTTTCCTGACGTGGGCCTGCACAGGGTGAGTCGTCTTGACCGCGTCGAGGTTGAGCGCCGCCAAGGTCTCGTCCATGAGAAAGATGCTCATGGTGTCCCACTCGGGCCTGAGCCTGTCAGTCATCTTGTACCCCATGAGGGTGGCGAAGCTCTCGTTCAGCCAGAGGTCATCCCACCACTTCATAGTCACCAGGTCGCCGAACCACTGGTGCGCCACCTCGTGGACCATGGACATGGCCCCCCTGTTCTTCTGGCGGAAGGCGGCGGCCTCCGTGACAAGGGCATAGCTCTCCCGGGATGAGATTGCCCCCCAGTTCTCCATGGCCCCGGTGTGGTACTCTGGGAGGGCGACCACGTGGAGCTTCTTCAACGGGTATGGGACCCCATAGTAGCCCGCAAAGTCGTGGACGGACCCGGCGACCATCCTGAGGGCGAGCGCAGAGTTCTCCGCTTGGCCTGGGCGGGTGGCGGTGATCACCTCGACGTCGCCGGCGCGGGTCCGCGTCTCCTCCATTTCCCCTATCGCGAAGAAGAAGAGGTAGGTCGACATCAGGGGGGTCTCTTCGAAGACGTGCCGCGTCCGCCCCCTTCCCAGGTCCTCGACCCGGGACGCCTGGGTGTTGGCGATGACCTTGAGCCCCGAGTCCGTGGTAATCTCCAGCCTGAAATGGGCCTTGTAGGTGGGCTCGTCGACGCAGGGGAAGACGGTCCTCGCCTCGGCGGGTTCCAGGTCTGTGGCCAGGATGTAGTCCTTGCCGTACTTCGACTTGTAGAGGCCGAATATGACCTCGTCGGACACTTGTTTGGTGTAGGATACGTCCACCCTGGACCGCTTGCTCGGGACCCCCGGGATGACTAGCTTGGACCGCTTCTTGTCATGCCTGAACTTCGCCGCTTTTCCGTCGACCTTCACGGAACTGACATCCAGGGCTGAGCAGTCCAGCGAGAACGGGGAGGCCGCGCCTTTGACCGCGATCGTCTCTTCGCCTTTCACGAAGGCCTTCCGGAAGTCCACGTCGAGCCTCAGGTCGTAGGATAAGATCTCCGTTCTCTAGCCGCCGGCCCTCTGGCCGCCGAAACCCCCCTTAAAGGATGCCTGACGGCCTACTCCTTGTCTATGAATTCTTCGGCCTTCGGCGGATCCGGCGGGAGGCCCTTACGCTTCCTGATCTCCGTGACCAGCCCCCAGAGCATGTTCTGAGGGACCGCCTGCCAGGTCTTGAAGTGGGTGTTCCAGACCGCCTTGCCTGCCGTTGCCCCCCTCATCTTCTCGCTGAGGTCGAAGGTCTCGGCGGCGGGGATCTCACCCTCCACGACCGTCATGACCTCCTTCTGGTCTATCCTCACGAGCTTGCCCCTCTTGGAGCTGATTACCCCGGTGACCGCACCGATCAGCTCGGAGGGCCCCTTCACCTCTATCCCAAGTATCGGCTCGAGCAGCGTGGGGTTGGCAGAGAGCATAGCGCCGAGTATCGCGCGCCTGGAAGCCGGCATCAGCTGGGCGTAGGTCCTGTGGGCGGGGTCCTCGTGAGGGACGAAGTTGGTGAGCGCCACCTTCACTCCCCTGGTGAACTCGTAGGCGAGCGGACCGTTCTTCATGATGTCGTCGAAGCCCGCCCTGATGGAGTCCATGGACTCCTGCAGGAATTGGACCCCCTTCGTCACTTCGGTGAGCACGTTTCCCCTCTCGTCTACGGCCTGGAAGTTGCGCGCCTGGTCCGGATCCCAGCCGTGGTCGCGGAGTGTCTTGATAACCGCCTTCTTCTCCACGTTTTCGCCGATGGTGCCGTTGCGGATCAGCTCTATGACCTCCGGCTCCAGTGGCTCCACCTCGACGAAGATCTTGTTGTGGCGGTTAGGAGACCTGGACATTATGGGCCCCGCCCTCGCGCGGATGGTCTCCCTGTAGTTGATTATCGGCGGCGACGTGACTATCTCGAGGCCTGCCTGCTGGATCTGGGTAGTGGCGATCTCGAGGTGAAGGACCCCCATGCCTGACATCAGTGTCTCTCCAGACTCTTGGTTGATGGTGACCACCAGGTTGGGGTCCTCGATGTTCAGCCTCCTCATGACTTCGACCAGCTTGGGGAGGTCGCGCGGGTGCTTCGCCTCCACCGCGACGGTGACCACAGGCTCGCTCACGTAGTGGATGGACTCGAAGGTGGCAACGTCCTTCCTGTTGGATATCGTCTCCCCGGACCTGATGTCGAGGCCGAGGAGGGCCGGGATGTTGCCCGCAGGTAGCGAGTCGACGATCTCCCTCTGGAAGCCCATGAATATCTGGACGGACTGGATTTTCCCCTCCCGCTTGGAGTTGAGCAGGTATATCTGATCCCCGTTGGTGACGCTCCCCGAGAAGAGGCGCCCCGTGGCGACCAAGCCGGCCGCCGGGTCGACCACCACATTGGTGACCATCATTACGGTGGGGCCGTTCTCGTCGCAGGCGAGCAGGGCTTTGCCTATATCGCTGGTTAGGTCCCCTTGCGGCCAGATCTTGGGGATGCGGTAGGCCTGGGCGACGTGGGGGGGCGGGTGGTGCCTGACGACCATGCCTAGGAGCGCTTCGTGGAGCGGGAGCTTCTTGCCCAGCTCCTCGGGGGTGGAGCTCGTGTAGGCGTTGATTATGTCCTTGAAGGACATCCCCGCGGCCTTCGCCATGTCGAAGTTGAAGCCCCATTTGTCCTTGGAGGAGCCGAAAGCGACCTGGGCGTCCTGGACCGACACCTTCCACTTCTGCTTGTATTCGGGCTCAGCGTAGGTCTCGACGAGGCGGTTGAAGTCTCTGACTATGCCGAAGAGCCACTCCTGCATCTTCTCCGGGGTGAGGCGGAGCTCCTTGATGAGCCGGTCAATCTTGTTGATGTAGACGACGGGGCGCACCCTCTCCTCAAGCGCCTGGCGGGTGACCGTCTCTGTCTGGGTCATTATCCCCTCGACGGCATCCACGACCACTATGGCGCCGTCCACGGCCCTCAGCGAGCGGGTCACCTTCCCGGTGAAGTCGATGTGCCCAGGTGTATCGATGAGGTTGATGACGTAGGGCGTGCCATCCTTCTCATAGTAGAGCGTCACGTTGGCGGCCTTGATGGTCATCTGCCTCTGCTGCTCGAGCTCCATGTAATCCAGGGCCAGGGCCTGCCCCGCCACAGAAGGCGACAGCATCCCCGTTGCTGCCAGCAGGCTGTCGCTAGTGGTCGTCTTCCCGTGGTCCACGTGGGCTATGATCCCCAGGTTGCGGATCTGCTCCCTGTTGTGGACTATCTTGAGAGCCTCAGCTGTGGTCTTGAAACGCGGCATGATACCTTGCGACCCTTGAAACGACCATTCGGGAACGGGTTATGAAGCTTTCCGTAGACTCCCTGGCTAGCCCGCCCAGCGAGGCGGGAGCCGCCTTCCCGGGCGCTGCCACCTCCAGCTTCCGACCGCCGCCGCACGAAGGACTAGCTGGCCAACACTGCACCGGCTACGCCGAAGGTCACGCGCTCATGGACGAGCCAGATGGGATCCACGCCCTCCCAGAACATGGAGGGGTCGTAGAAGCTGCCCAGCAGCCATTCGGCCATGGAGAGGCCGCCATAGGGCCGGGACGAGGATAGCCAGCCCTCCAACCGTGACTTGTTAGGCGCCCACCACGTGGTAATTCGGGTTCCGAGCGTAGGCCTGGCAACCGCACCCATCGACCGTGCACCTCCCCCGCTTGGTCGCGTAGATTGTCTTGAAGAGCACCTCGTGGGCGTCGGCGAGATGGCGGCAGTTGCACACCCCTGATCCCGTCTTCTCCCGGATCCTCCCCAAGCCGACCGGGGCTCTCGGACACGCGTCGACTTATGAAGGCTTCGAGGCGGGCAGCTCGCCGGAGCTTCTCCACGAAGGTCTGTTCAAGTCGTGGAAAACGCATGGGGCCATTATCAGCAGACAGGAGGGCTGGGCCCAGCGGTCGGCCTTGGACCCGGCGAGCGTCCTCCTCGAGGGTTGGGCATTCGCAATTGTCTGGCTGGTAGGGATGCTGCACCTCGATGGAGACTGGGCTGGCGCCGATCGCCTTCGCGGTCGCCGTCCTCGTGAGGGCCCCGGCGGCCTCACCTGTAGATTCTGGCCACAGCCCTCAGCTGCGCCCTCGTGAGCCTGACTTCGGCCCCGCCAGGAGTCTCGACTGTCACCTTCCCACCCTCCTCGCCCTTGGTCCTGATCTTGTCCGCCAGCGGCTCCGCCCGTGACGCGTCCATGGCAGCGAGGAAGGTGGAGTACTCGTCGGGACCGGGCCATCCGTTCTTCTCGCCTATCTTCTCCACCACTTCGGCGAGGAGCGGTGGCCTGGGGACGGAGAGGTCCGAAGCTGGTATCGACGCCGGTCCGCCTTGGGCCGAGACCCTGAAGGCTCGATGCGAGACGACCACCCCCTCTCTGGCCCTGAGCGCGAAGACGTCGAAGGGGAGGGAAGCGACTCCCTCGAGGTCGACCGTGCCCATGTTGAGCCTGTCTAGAGTGAGGGACAGCCTCCGGACGGCGTCCGCGCTGTCCAACGGGAGCAGATGTGCCCCTCTCTGGGAGAGCATCCTGGAGCAACTCTGCAGGTCCCTGATCACCCTCTCCTCGGCTTGCCCGTACCTGAGGGCGCAGACCGCGACGATCAAGAAAGCCGATGGAGCCCTCCCGGCGAAGACCAGGAGCCGGCCATCCATGGCGGTGATCCCCCGCGTCTGATCCCGTGACTCGAGCTTGACCTCGGCTACCGTGTACCACCGGAACGGGAAGGCCTTGCTCCTTAGGAGGACCGAGTCTTTCACAGGGACCACCAGGCTCGTTAGTCCCCCAATGCGGAGGATGGGCCAGAAGACGACCGCCAGGCCGGCCACGAGGAAGACCAGGGGGGAGAGGGTTCCGCCTGCGCCCAGTGCGATGACCGACAACAAGAGCAGCACCCCACCCAGGACGAGTCGGCCCCGGGCTCGATGAGGTCTCGGAAGCACTTCCTGCCTGAGAGGGGCGGCCCTCGGGCGCCTGAGAGAATAGACGAGATAGATCAGAACGATGAGAGAGACGGGCCAGGCCCCCAGGCCGAATGCGAAGATGCCGACGAGGGCGGCCAAGATGCGGAGGAACCAACCCATCAGTGGAATCCTTCCCCATCCTGGCGGGCATAGGCGAACCTGGTGTACTCCTCGAGGGCGGGGTGCCTGGCAGCCCAGAAGGCCTTGGTGCACCCCTCCTTCTCATCGGGGTTGAGCGCCTCGGGGCCCCTGTCCTTGTTCCTCGTCGCCGTGGACTTTGTGAGCTCGAGGGAGAACTTGGCGTCGTGGCCGAGGATGACCCCGCCGTAGGGAATCCGGTCCCAGGGGTTGATGGGGTCGATGGAGACATGGCTGGTGACGAGGACGGCGATCCCGAAGTCGGCGCAGAGGCGCTGGGCGTGGGCCAGGAGCATGGCGAGGCCAGCGCTCCGTGCGGGCAGGTCCTGGGTGCTCGGGAACGACGCCTTGAAGGGCGCTGAAATCGAGTCGTAGACCAGCAGCCTGGCCCCGGTCTCCCTGATTATGTGGTGAAGAGCGGATTGGTAGGTGGGGGTCTGCCTCATCTTCAGCTCCACCCTCCCCCCGCTCGAGACCTCCTTGGCGGCGTCTATGCCGTGGAGGTTCAACAGGTCCACTACCTCCGGGGTCTGGAATATGAGGACCGAGGGCCCCTTCGGAGGGAGTTCTACGAAGAAGTCCGGGGAGAAGATGTCCGCCACCGCGCCGAGATGGGCGTCGGTGTAGGAGACCCCGAGGTGGCCGAGGGCCACGTCGACCGCGTTGATGAGCTGCCCTCTCGTCACTGGCTTCCTCCTGGGGGACACCTTGGGCGCCCTCTCGAGCTTCACCTCCGCGACGTTGAGCTCCTTCCCGAACCTTTTGGCCATCCTTTCGCGCCAGTAGGGGACGAGGTAGCTCGAGTAAGACTGCTCCGTGTCGAGGATGACTGCGCTCCCACCCACCGCGGCCACAGAGCAGGCGGCCTGGAAGGAGATTATGCTCTTACCCAGCGCCTTCTCACCGAAAATCTGAGTCACGGTCCCTGCGGCGAGGCCTCCGTCGGTCAGGGAGTCAACTGCCGAGCAGCCGGTGGCGAGATGTTCCATCACATGCTCAGCCCCTGAAGGAGCCGCCTCCCCGCCTCTGTCACCGTGTATGAGAGTATCTTCGGACCGCCCCCGCCCTCCTTCGGCTCGAGTAAGAGGTACCCTTCCGAGTGGAGCCTGTCCACCTCCGCCGCGACGTCGGCCGCAAGGAACTGGGGAGAGAGGTATGAGACAATGGACTGTCTGTTTGCAGCATCATATCTTGAAACCTCGTCGAGGATCGCCCTCGTGAGCTCTGGGCTTGCCCTCGTCGGAGTGCTCTGAGGGAGGCCAACGGACGCGCGTTTCGACCTTATGAAGCGGGGTGCGAAACCCAGAGATGCTCCGGAGCGGTCGTCGCAGACTGTGTAGGAGCACGCGAGGGCAGCGGCCTGTCTTGGGGTCCTGAGGTGGTTCCATGCCTCGCTGGAGTAGAGCCTCACTGGCATGGAGTCCGTGAGTTGGTCGCTCAACAGAGCCGGCAGCGGGGTCGAGAGGATGAGGTGGATCTGAGACTCCAGGAGCCCTGCGAGGAGCTTCCCAGAGTGCTGGAGGCGGGCGAGGTTCCTGAAGAGGCGGTGGGCCCCTGTGACAAGAAGGGCGTCGGGGCCCGAGGCGGCTCTCGAGAGGAGGTACACGAGCTTGGCGAGGTAGAGCCCTGCGGCGAGCTCGGCCGCCTGGGGGTAGGGGGCCGTCGCAAAGCTCACGAGTGCTCCCCCTTCCGTCAGTGAGTCGAAGGACTCCCCCCTGGTCGCGTCGAGGTGGCGGAGGGCGCCGATCCTCCCCCTCAGCTTGTCGACGTAGTAGCCCCTGAACCCTTCGACCGCCCCGAGGACGTCGTACAGCGAGGTGGGGGTGGCGAGGTCGTCCTGCTCCGAGAGCCTCTGCAGGGCGGCTGAGAGGATCGCCTCCTCCTCTGATGCGAGGTCCAGGGCCGCGGCGTAGGCGGAGGCGACGAGTTGACCGTGGGTCGCGTCCTCTCCCTCAAGGTGGAATGACTCGTAGAGCATTGCGCGGTAGTCGAGGGCGCGGTAGTAGCCGCGGACCTCCTGAGACACCGAGCCGTCGAGGTCCAGGACTGTCAGCCTCGACCCCGCTTCGGCCCCTGCGTAGGCGAAAAGAGTCGCCATGGGACCGGCCTCCCTCCCCAGGATGAGGATGCGGTCTCCCAGCCCCCGGACCCCGACGCGGCCCCTGGTCCCATCCAGGGCGTATCCAAGCCAGCCTGCGGCGCCGTGTGCGTTCAACGGATGGATGCGCCCGGGGTTTGCTTAAGGCGCTGACGCACAACTTGTTAGAACAACTTGTACTGACAACTTGTTCTTATCGTCCCCCTCCGCGCTGAAGGCGGTTGAAGAACAGGGACACGACGGTGATCCTCTGGGTCCTCCTCAGGGCGCTTGCGTCGGGCCCCCAGATCCCGTCCAAGCTGGCCCGGGTCGCCAACGTCCCGTTCGGCAGGCTCGAAGAATACCTTGGAACCCTTGCAGCCAGGGGGTTGGTGAGGGTGGAACCGGCGGATGGGCACGAGATGTACTCCATCACCCTGGTCGGGATGGACGCGCTTAACCATCTCGACTCGGGCCTTAGGATGCTCTTCCCCGCCCTGGAGTGACAAGTTGTGAGCATGGGTTATAAGCGGTGGAGGACATGAAGCGGGCCATGCCCGAAGAAAAGGACGCCGGCGTCTCGATAATCGAACTCCAGGAGGAATTCATACAGCACATGGAGCGGGGCGGGAAGAAGATCAGGCTCCTATCCCTCGTCGCCACCATAGTCGGCGCCTATTTTGCAGTCAGCTACTTCGTCCAGCTGGTGGTCCTCCCCTACGGACTGGGGATTACAAGCCAGACGGTGGACCTGGTGAACCCGGGCCTGGTGGGGCTTGGCATCCTGAGCCTCGCCATCTCGCTGCTTTGGTGCTACGCCGGGGTGAGGAACCTCCTGTTCGAGAGGAAGCTCGCTGAAAGGATCAGGGAAGTGAGGGAGCTCCAGGCGGAGAGCGCGAAGAAGTACGGGCTCGGGACCTGACTAGGGCGGTCGTGGACCTCTCCGCCATCGGGGTCAAGGTCTTCCTGGCCCAGGGCCCCCAGGAGCGGGGCACGTCAGGAACTCGACGAGGCGTACCCATTCATGAAGGAGGGCCGCGAGGTCGTCACAAAACTCGCCTGAGGGCACAGGAGGAGGCCCGAGGTCACGTCGTTCACCCAGGCCGCTGTGGTGGCGGCCGCACCTGCGCAACATTAATCATGCGGGCCCCCTGATCCACCACCATGCAACTTTCAAACCAGGCGAGGGAGCTTTTGGACGGGAAGAACTTCGCATGCGTGGCGACGATCATGCCCGACGGATCCCCCCAGGTGGCGCCGGTTTGGGTCGAGCGGGACGGGGACACAGTGGTGCTGAACGCCACCGAGTCTAGGCAGCGCACAAGGAACCTCAAGAGGGACCCGCGGGTCGCCCTCGCGGTTTTCGACATGGCCAACCCGTACAAGAAAGTGCTGATCCGCGGCAGAGCCGTAGAGATAACGCGGGAGGGAGCCGAGGATCATATCGACAGGCTGTCTGTGAAATACAACGGGAGGGAGTACCCTGACCACAGCCTTGACGACCCCAGGACCATCATCAGGATAGTCCCGGAGCGCGTCACACACTGAGGCTGCGGGGCCAGGGACCTTCGGCGGGGGAGCGCCCGCCCTGGTCTATTTCTCTGGCTGCTTCCTGAAGACGTAGTTCTTGGAGGCCAAGGAGAAGATTATCGCCAGGAACATGGCCGCTATGCCGAGGTAGAACACGTAGTCGAAAGCGGTAGCGTTCGGGAAAGACAAGGGAATCAGGACCCCGTCGTGGGGGACCCGGATGGTCGTGGTATAGGTGCTCATGATGGTCGTGGCGACCACCGGCCCTATGGCGCCCCCTATGTTCCTGAGCATCGTGTTGAGGCCCAACCCAGTGGCCACTGTCTCCCTGGGGAGTGAGACGCTGATCATGTTGACAATTGGGATTATGACCGCCACCGCCCCGACCATAGAGATCGCCACGGCTATGACGACGTCGGTGGTGGTCGCCCTGTTGTAGACGAACAGCGTGAAGCCGGCTATGGCTATCGCCCCTCCGACCACCAGGGCGGGCTTGGGCCCGGCTTTGGTGACGACCCTCCCCACAAGCGGTCCCGCTATCAGCATGAGGACTGCCGCCGGCCCGATGGTCAGCCCGGCCGAGATAGGGTCGAGCCCGAGGCCGAGGGGGGCCGGGTCTTCGGCGTAGAAGGTGACAGCGAAGAAAAGCATGAAGAGCCCGATCCCAGAGATTATGCCGATGCCGTTGGCCACCAGGACGTTCCGTATGCGGAGGAGGTTGAGCTGTATCAGTGGGTTGGACTTCCTGCTCTCGGCGACGAAGAACCCGACGGTCAGGGCGAGCCCCGCCCCAAGCGCTCCCAGGCCGTAGGGCGAGTACCACCCGTCATAGGGCCCCTCGGTCAGGTAAAGGAGGACCAGGGAGACCCCCGCCATGAGAAGGACCACCGTCTCGTAGCCCACCTTGCGGCCGGTCCCGGGATGCCCCCGCGGAAGGAACCGGGCGACGACGGCGAAGAGTACCAGGCTGAGGATGAAGGCCGAGTGGAAGGCCCACTGCCAGCCGAAGTCCTGGATGATGTAAGAGCCCCCTATGAGCCCTGCGGCAGCCCCGATGGCGAAGGTCGCGCTTACCACCCCCTGGGCGGTCGCAATCCTTTCGTTCGGGAATGTCTCCGCGATAATGGCGAGCGCGAGCGGGACTATGGCGAACCCAATCCCCTGGATAGCCCTGGCAGCTATGAGGAAGTAGATCGTGGGGGAAAAGCCAGCCATCCCGACGCCGGCGGTGTAGAAGACCAGGGCGATCAGGAACATCCTCTTCTTGCCGTAGCTGTCACCCCACTTCCCGAACAGTGGTGAGACGGCCGAACCCACGATCAGGAAGGCGGAAGTGATCCAAGCCACAGTCCCCTCGGTGGTCGAGAAGAACGTCTGGATTGTTAGTATTCCAGGGATAATCATCGTCTCTACATAGTTCAGCAGCAGCGACACGCCCACCATCGCGAGTAACGCCCTGAGCTGATGGGACGTTGTCCCATTGGGGATCCCAGGTTGAGCGGCGTCGGTCGACTGAGGCTGCATCTTTCGCAGGCCCCTTCGGGGGTTCGTTATAAAATGCCCTGAGTCCTTTTCCGTGTTCCCGGCCCCCGAGAATCGGGCCTCACTCCTGGATGCTAATCGGAGCCCGCTTCCGCCGGAGCTTTAGAGAAGAGATGTGCCATGACCGCGGGGACGGGTGACGACCTCCCGAAGATGCGGACGGCCGACGACGAGACGGACAAGAAGGTGAGAGCGGAGCTCGACCAGTAGCTCAGTAGGGTGCAACCAAAAAGGGGGAGCCTGTCCTGGCCTGCGCCACCAAACTGGTCATCGGCCGGGGGCCCCCCGGTCCACCCTGAGGCCAGGCCATGCGAAGGAGACCCGGGCGGAATGGGTTGCAGGGGGCCGGAGATTCACGTCGATTTTGCATCCTTCCTCAGCACTATCCTGACGTCCACCGCCAGCGTCCCCCTCGGATAGACGAAGAGCGGGTTGATGTCGATGGAGTCGATCTCAGGGACGTCCGTGATGAGCCTCCCAACCGCGACCAGCGTCTCGGCTGCCGCACCGACATCCAGTGGGGGCGACCCCCTGAACCCGGCCAGGAGCCTGGACGCCTTGGTCCCACCCATCATGTCCAGGGCCTCCCCCTTCGTGAGGGGGGCGAGGCGGAAGGACACGTCCCTGAACAGCTCCACGTAGACGCCCCCCAGGCCGAACATCACGGCGGGACCGAATTGGGGGTCGCGCGTAGCGCCCGCCACGAACTCGTGGCCCCTGGGCGCCATGCGCTGCACCAGAATCCCTTCCACGACGGCCTCGGGCTCCGCCCGCTTCACGTTGCCCAGGATTTCGGCGTAAGCCGCCCTGACTCCTGCCGCGGAGCTGACCCCCGCCTTCACTCCCCCCACGTCGGACTTGTGGAGGATGTCCTTGGAGACCACCTTCAAGACGACCGGGAACCCGAGAGCCTTTGCCCTGAGGACGGCCTCCTTTCCGGACCGAGCCAGCGCCGACTCGGCGACCCGGATCCCATATGCCGCGGCCACCCTGTCGGCCTCGGACTCCAAGAGCCCCCGCCGGCCGGACCTCGCCGCGGCAGCGACAACCCTCGACACCGTTTTGTGGGCGTCACGCCGGGTCATCGCAGCTCGCCTCCGCCTTTGAACTTCTCCAGTTGCCTGTGGCGGGCCATGAGTGCGTACATGGCGTCCACCGCCCGCTCGGCGCTTGGATAGACCGCGAACCTCTTCTCGAGCATCCTCGAATAGGCGACCTGCGAGAGGTGTCCACCGACGAAGGCGGCGGTGATCGGCTTCTCCAAGATGTCCCTGTCCCTGGCGTCCAGCATCGCCTGGGCTACGAGAATGGGGTCTATGTTGGCCGTCTGGCAGAAGAGGGCGATTACGCAGTCGACGTCCCTTCGCCTGAGGACGATGTCCAGGACCTTGCCGTAGAGGACGTCATCGGCGTTCGCCGTCAGGTCTATGGGATTCTTCACTGACCCGAAGCTCGGCGTTATCGCCTTGATCTCATCCTTCAGGTCATTGGGGAGCTCGGCCAGCTTCAGGCCGAGCCCTTCGCACTTGTCTGTCGCGAGCACCCCGAGCCCCCCTCCGTTCGTCACGATGACGACGTTCTCTCCCTTCGGGACGGGGTTCTCGTTCAGCGCCTGTATCCAATCGAAGGCCTGGGTCATCCCTTCAGCCCGCATGATCCCTGCCTGCTCGAAGGCGGCCGTGAAGATCGTGTCCTGGCCCGCTATGGACCCGGTGTGTGAAGACGCTGCCCGGGCCCCGCGGGCAGACCTGCCCGCCTTGATGACCACGATGGGCTTCTCTCTGACTGCTCGCCGGGACGCCTCGAAGAACTTCCGGCCGTCCCTGAGGCCCTCCATGTAGATCAGGATGGAGCTGGTGGAGGGGTCCCGGGAGAAGTACTCGACCAGGTCGGCGTCATCGACGTCAGCCTTGTTGCCTATGCTCACGATCGAGGAGACCCCGTACTTCTCTTCGGTGGTCCAGTCCATGAGGGCGAGTCCGAGGGCGCCGGACTGCGTGATGAAGGCAGTCTTTCCCCAAAGCACCTTTCCGGGGCCGAAGGTGGCGTTCAGCCTGCTCGCCGCGTAGAAGACGCCGAAGGTGTTCGGGCCGATTATCCTGAGGCGCCGACGGGCGATGGAGACGACCCTCTCTTCGAGCTCCTTGTTACCTACCTCGGAGAATCCGGAGGTGATGATTATTGCGGCCTTGACCCCCTTCTCGA
Organism: archaeon; assembly: GCA_021788415.1. The sequence goes on along the minus strand of JAJYKR010000001.1, from coordinate 147,370 downwards.
TGCAGTCTCGGACGACCCCTTCCACCAGCCCCGCGGGCACGGCGATCACAGCGAGGTCGACCTCGGCCCGGATGTCTGAGAGCCTGCCGTAGCATTTCAGGTCCAGAACGTTCTCGGCGTTCGGGTTGACGGGGAAGACGCCCCCGGAGAACCCCGACAGCTTGATGTTTCTGACTATCTCGTGGCCGATCTTCCCCGGGGTCTGGGACGCCCCGACGATGGCGACGCCTTTGGGGGAGAAGAATGAGGAGATGTCGTCGCTCTTGTTCACGACGCGTTCAGGCTCCGAGGAGGCGAGGGGGGCGACGGAGGGGGGGAGGAAGCGTCCAAAGCGGGCCGCGCCCCGCCCTGTCCGGACGCGCGCTGGAAAGCTGGCGACGCCGTCAAGCTCGTTCCACCCGCGGTCCGCTGTGCTGGGGGCTTTTAACGGCGGCAGACAGTTCTCGCGGTTGACGCCGACGCTCTGCCCGGAGGGCTCCCATACGCTTCAGGGTCGCGCTAGCCGATTATCTTCTTCCCGAACAGGGAGAGGGCGAGCTCGACGGCGAGTTCTGCGGTCTGGTTGGTCAGGTCCAGGATGGGATTCACCTCGACGAACTCTGCGGAGGTCACCCGGCCGGACTCGTAGAGCATCTCCATGGCCAGCTGCGCTTCGCGGTAGGTGAGGCCACCCCTCACTCTCGTCCCAGTCCCCGGGGCCTCCCTGGGGTCGACCGAGTCCACGTCGAAGCTGAGGTGGACCTGGTCCAGGCCGGTCCCGGCGACCTTTATGGCCTCCCGCATTACTCCCTTCATGCCGAGCTCGTCGATCTCCTTCATGGTGAAGACAGTCATCTTAGAGCGGGATATCGCTTTGGCCTCCTCTTGGTCGAAGTCACGGCAGGCGACGAGGACAGTGTTCTTCTCCACCGCCTTGGGGGATGCTCCGCCGAGGCCCACAAGCCTGGGATGCCCGTAGCCCAGGATGGCGGCCAGCGCCATCCCGTGGATGTTCCCCGTGGGGGTCGTCTTCGGGGTGTTGAAATCGCCGTGCGCGTCGAGCCAGACTATCCCACGCTCTGTCCCGTAACGCGCGAGCCCTGCCAGCGTCCCGACGGACACGCTCTGGTCTCCGCCGAGCACCAGAGGGAAAGACCTCTGTTTCACGCATGCGGAGACCTTGTCCGCGAGGAGGCCGCACTGCCTCACGACGTCGTCTAGGTACCGCACCCTCCGGTCCCCCATGGGAGCCGTGGCCATGTCGGCCGCGGGGATGTTCCCGTGGTCCTTCACCTTGTGCCCCAGGGCTTCGAGGCGCTCTTCTAACCTGGCAATCCTGATGGCGCTGGGCCCCATGTCTACGCCTCGCCTCTGCTGGCCCAGGTCGACGGGGGCGCCTATGATGCCGATGTTCAAGCTGCACGGTTCGGGCGGAGCCTGGTTATTAATCGGTCGGAGGGGAAGCTTCAGAGGATAAATAACGCCGCCAGGGCGCCGGCCTATGCACAGGTCCCAGGTCGCCGGGGCGCTGATGATACTCCTGGGGGCGGCCATCCTCATACTCCTAGCCAGCTTCGTCGTGAGCATCATAGTCGTAATCCTCCAGCTCGTCGCCGTCATGCTGGGCATAGTCCTCGTGCTTGGCGGCATCGCCATGCTCATGTTCGGGAGGCGGTTCTGGCGCCGCGGCGGCTGGGGCGGTGGGCGCCCGGCCGGCGCGTGAAGCGTCATCATCATTTATACCCGGCCCCCGCGCCGGCATCCTGATGCCCGCCATAGAAGTGAACGGACTCAAGAAGAAGTATGGCGACATTCAAGCCGTGGGCGGGACTACCTTCACGGTCGAGGAGGGCGAGGTGTTTTCGCTGCTTGGGCCCAACGGCGCGGGGAAGACCACCACCATCGAGATTCTTGAGGGGCTGAGGAACAAGGACGCTGGGACCGCCAACGTCCTCGGGCTGGACCCCTGGAAGTCAGGGTATGAGCTGCACCGGAAGATAGGGGTAATCCCCCAGGGGTTCAAGTTCCTGGACTACCCAACTCCGAGGGAGGCCATATCATACTATGGGGCGCTGTTCGGCAAGAAGGTCAACCCCGATGAGCTCCTGAAAAGGGTCATCCTCGACGACGCATCCAACGTCTGGTTCCAGAACCTCTCAGGAGGTCAGAAGCAGAAGCTCGGGATGGCCCTCTCTTTGGTCAACGACCCCCAGGTCGTGTTCCTGGACGAGCCGACGACCGGGCTCGACCCCCAGGCGCGCAGGGCGGTCTGGGAGGTCATCAGGAAGCTGAAGGAAGAAGGGAGGACGGTGATGCTCACCACCCACTACCTCGATGAGGCCGAGGAGCTGGCTGACAGGGTGGCGATTATGAATCATGGAAGGATCGTGGCCATGGGGACGACTGAAGAGATAGAGTCCAGGTTCGGGTCTGGGCGGCGGATGGTCGTGAAGGGGGGGGAGGACCTCCTGAAGTACCTCAGGGAGAACACCAGGCTGCGGGTGGAGGGGGACGGGGACGAAGTGGTCATCTTTCTCAGGGATAAGGCCGACGCCATGGCTGCGCTGGGAGCCATAGAGGAGTCGGGCGCCGACTGGGGAGATCTCACAGTGAAGGGGGACAGTCTGGAGGACGTGTTCCTGAAGCTAGTCGGGGAGAGCGGGACCATCGAGAAGGGGGCCGAGTGATGAGGTTCAGCCTCGGTAGGATGCTTTCTGACCTGAAGATATACGGCAGGTCGAGCCTCAGGAGCAGGGAGGGGTTCTTCTTCACCCTCATCTTCCCCATCATCCTCATCCTCCTCTTCGGCGCAATCTTCTCTGGCGGGGGGGCGAGCCAGGCCACGGTCTACGTGCAGAACCACGACGCCGGGCCGGTGGGGTCGGCCTTCGTCTCTGCCCTGAACAGCACTTCGAACTACTGCAGCAACAGCAGCGGCGCCGGGCTCTGCCTGCGGCCCGTCCCCACGGACCTTAACTTCTCGCGGTACCTCTCTTCCAAGTCGGCCTCCGATGGGGTAGTCATCCCTACCAACTTCAGCCTCGCCTACGAGTCGGGGCAGAAGGTGAACGTGACGGTGTTCGGCAACCCCTCTTCGACGACCAGCGCACTCGTCTCTGGGATAGTCGCCGAGGTGGTCAACGGGTTCAACGTCCACGGTGCCACAGGGGTGCACCAGGTGGGGATAGCCCAGCGCACGGCCGTGGCTTCGAACTACAAGTACATCGACTTCCTGATCCCCGGCCTCGTCGGCTTCGCCGCCCTGACCAGCCCTATGTTCGCCTTGGTCAACATCAGCTCCACCTACCGGCGCGACAAGGTGTTCAAGCTGCTGTCCCTCACGCCCCTCACCAAGACGGAGTGGCTGCTGTCTAAGATAATCTGGTACATCGGGACCACCGTGGTCTCCTTCATACTGATGACCGCGGTGGGGGTGTACGCCTTCGGCGCCCACATAACGCTCAACTGGGGGATAGGAATATTCCTGCTGCTGGGCCCGTTCTTCTTTGTCTCCCTGGGGATGCTGGTGGGGACAGTCTCCAACAGCCCCGAAGCTGCGTCGGTCGTGGGCAACCTCGTCACGTTTCCCATGATGTTCCTCTCCGGGACATTCTTCCCGGTGAGCTCCATGCCCAAGTACCTCCAGGCAATTGCCCACGTCCTACCCCTCTACTACATGATCGAAGGGCTGAACGACGTGATGATCTACGGCAACTTCGGCGCTGCGTACTTCGATATGGCGCTCCTCCTCGCGATCTCCGTCGTGGTGTTCGCCCTGGCGGTGAAGTTCTTCCGCTGGCGCGAAGACTGATCCTTTACCGGCTCAATCCGACGTAGCTGAGCGGGTGCTTCGCTAGCTCCTCGTCGAGCTTCACGAAGCTCGAGACGGTGCCGACGTCGAACCACTCCTTCTCGGTGTAGAAGGCCCCCACCTTCCCGCCCCTCCGGATCATCTCCGGGACGAAGTCGGTCATCAGGTCCGGCTTGCTCCGGCCCGCGAACTTCTTCATCAGCGCCATGGCGTCCGGGCCGACGACCATGGGACCGGTGGTCACGCTCAGGGCGATATTCGGCTTCTCCCTGAAGGACGTCACCAGCCCTTCCTTCACCTCGGCCACCCCCACAGGGAGGGAGTAGCCCCTGTCCAGGACAAGGGTGACGTCCGCCCTGGTCTTGCGGTGGGTCTCGAGCAGGCCGGTCACGTCGAGGTCAGTAAGGATGTCGCCGTAGTAGATCAGGAGCTCGTCGCAGCGTACGGCCCCGTCGCGCAGGGCGTGGGCGACAGCATTCAGGCTCCCCTTGAACCCCTTCTGATCCTCTGAGTAGGAGAGCTTCACCCCGTGCTGCGAGCCGTTGCCGAAGTAGCGCCTGATGTCCTCAGACCTGTATCCGGTGAGCAGGGCGACGTTGGTGACCCCGTGGCGCTTCATGATGGCTATTGTGTAGGCTAGGAGCGGGAGCTTCTTCGGGCCGATGGGGATCATCACCTTCTGGAAGTAGTCGGTCAGGGGCTTCAGCCGCTCACCCCTCCCCCCGCAGAGGATGGCGGCCTGTGTGGTATGTCTCACGCCGGGCCTCGCAGCGCTTTCTGTATAAACCGTTGGCGGCGGGTTGGCCCTGCAAGCGGACGCTGGTCTGGCGCGCTCGCTGCCTAGGCGGCCCCTGGCGCCTTTGGCCGCGCCTAAACCCCTTATCTCCCCATGGCCTGTTGGAAGGGCGGCGCCTCCGTGGGGCTCACGTCAAGCGTCCCGGGCCGGCCGACCCTGTTGATCTCGAGCCTCACGCGATTCCCCGCGGACGATCCGGCGATCGCAAGCAGGAGGTCTTTCGTGTGCTTCACCGCCTCGCCTTCGGCGCCGACTATGACATCGCCGGTTCGAAGCCCCGCGAGGTGGGCAGGACTGCGTGGCACGACCTCAGCCACGAGGAATCCCCGTTCGGTCTGCAGATTGTACCTGCGCGCCAGCTGAGGGGTCACGTCGACCCCCGAGATGCCGATCCAGCGCCGGCTCACCCTGCCGTTGTCGAGTATCTCTTGGGCAATCTTCTTGACCGTGTTGATTGGGATGGCGAAGCCCATCCCCTGGGCGTAGGGTATCATCATGGTAGTCATCCCTATGATCCTGCCGTCCAAGTCTGCCAGCGGACCCCCGCTGTTGCCCGGGTTCACGGCAGCGTCCGTCTGGAGAAGGCCTTCGAATATGAAGTCGGTCCCCGGGAGCGGCCTCCCCTTGGCGCTGAGCACGCCCATGGAGACTGTGGGGCCGCCGGGGAGCGCGAGTGCGTTGCCTATGGCGAGAACGAACTGGCCGACCCTCACCGCCTCGGAGTCTCCAAGGTCTGCGGCGGGGAGGTCCGAGGCTTCGACCCTGATGACCGCGACGTCCGTTGCCTCATCCGACCCGACCACTTCCCCGGTGAAGGTGCGCCCGTCCCCGAGGCCTACGTTGACCTGGCTTGCCCCGTCTATGACGTGGTTGTTCGTGACGATGAGCCCGCGCCTGTCAAGGACGATCCCAGACCCCTGCCCTTCTAGAGGCACCACGCCACGGAGCCTTCGCTCCAGCCTCATGCTGGCGACGCTGACTATGCTCTCGCTTACCTTCCCGACCGCACCCGTCACCTGGCTCTCGAACCCTGATACTGCCATGGTCAACCCCCGCCCCCTTGGCCCCTATTGTTGAGTGCCTTTGCTAGGTTGTCGCTCACAGCCTGCCCGCGCGCGGCGAGGCCCCGCCTGCCGTCGAAACTCCCTGGCCGAGCGCCAGCCGGGGGGGCCGCTGAGGAGAGCCAGCTCTAGCTACACTTTAAAGCCAAGAGCCCCAGCAACGGCCAGCCATGGCCAGCCTTACCAGGTCGGAGCAGCTTGACCGGAGGGTGCTTGATTCGTGCGCGGTCGTGCATCAGACCTGGAACGAGATCACGAGAACATGGACCCTGCCGACCATCCACATGCTGGGGCAGATCGAACCCACGAGGTTCAACGAACTCAAGCGGCACATCGTCGGGATTAGCGCCACCTCCCTGGCCGAGCGCCTCTCGCAGCTCGAGAAGTTCGGCGTGGTCCAGAGGAAGGTCTATGCAGAGGAGAAGCCGAGAATCGAATACTCGCTCACGGTGAAGGGGCACGAGATCTACAAGATACTCTGCGAGCTTGCATCCTGGTCGAAGCGCTGGGCAGGCAAGGAGCCCAACAGCAGAGAGTTCGTCGTCCCGAAGTGAGAAGGGTTTCGACTGGCCGCCCGGGGCGGCTGCGCTGCGTCTTGCTTGAGGCGTCAGATGTCCACCATGTCATCCATGGCTCGGGTTTCGTGGAAACGGAAGGGGATATCCCGACAGCCGTATTAACTGGAGAGGGCGCGCTTTCACCATGGAGAAGTTCACGGTCAATCCTGTCGATGTCATGAAACAGTACAAGACGATAGCCGTGGTAGGCGCCTCGAAGAACCCTGAGAAGGAGGCGTTCACGGTGCCGGCGTACCTTCAGGCCCAGGGCTACACCATCATCCCCGTCAACCCCACCGCCGACGTGGTGAACGGAAACAAGGCGTATCGTGCCCTCGCCGACATCCCCATGGAACTGGCCGCGAAGGTGGAGGTGGTGGACGTGTTCAGGCCAGCCGAGGAGTTTCCCGAGGTCGCAAAGCAGGTCGCGGAGATGAAGAGGAGCACCGGGCGACCCTTCGTCTTCTGGGGACAGCTTGGCCTGGAGAACGAGGAGGCGAAGAAGATCCTTTTGGACGCGAGGGTCGACTATGTGATGGACAAGTGCATGAGGGTGGAGCATCGGGTCATGGTCGGTTGGAAGTGATGGGCCGCCGTCTGCTCCCCCGGAAGCCCTGATTGAGGTACCTTGACCGAGGCGCATGACCCCCTCGGGCGATATGGTTCCATCGGATGACGGCATCAGCGCACTTCGGCCGCTTCGATTTTCTACCGCATGGAGGCCAACGACGGCGGTCAACGAGAGGTAACCGCACCGGGCCAGGTGGTCTCGCCCTGTGTGACTTGGTTTTCCGTCGGCCCTTCCTTCCAGGGCCCGTCGTCTTGGCGATCACCACCCGCAACGCATGGGACAACCTTATCCGAACCTCGTATGGAAGGCGCTGAAATTGGCCATTCCGTACAAGTACGTCGTACTCATCAACACCACCATAGGCGCGTTCATGGCCATCCTGGACTCCAACATAGTCCTCATAGCCCTCCCCACGATAACCCACGACCTCCACGCGAGCCCCTTCGAGGCGGTCTGGATCATAATGGGCTACGTCTTGGTGACGGCGTCCCTCCTCATGACGTTCGGCAGGCTCTCAGACATCTTCGGGAGGGTGAAGCTCTACATCCTCGGTTTCGCCCTATTCACCATAGGGTCCGCCCTTTGCAGCATCGCTCCCAACGGGCTGTCCCTGGTGGCGTTCAGGCTCGTGCAGGGGGCGGGCGGGGCGCTGATATTCTCAAACGCCGCCGCGCTGCTCACCGACGCGTTCCCAGCAACCGAGAGGGGTAGGGCCCTCGGGCTGAACCAGGTAGCTGGAACCGTGGGCTCGGTACTGGGACTGGCGCTTGGTGGGATTCTCGCTGGCTCGTTCCTCGGCTGGAGGTCGATATTCTGGATCAACATCCCCTTCGGGACCTTCGCGACGGTCTGGGCGTACTTCAAGCTCAAGGAGCTCTCCGAGCCGCGCCGGGGCGAGAAGCTTGATTCTTTGGGGAACGTGCTGTTTTCAGGAGGCCTGACGATCTTCCTGGTGGGGCTGATGCTCGGAGCCCTGATTGGCTGGGCGCCCCTCTACCTTGGCGTTATGGCCATAGGCGTCGCCATGGTGGGGAGCTTCGTGTTCGTCGAAACGAGGGTGAAGTATCCCCTGATGGACCTGTCTCTGTTCCGGATCAAAGCCTTCGCCACCGGGATGGCGAGCAACCTGCTCGCATCCATCGCAAGGGGGGGCGTTTCCCTCGTCCTGGTCTTCTACTTCCAAGGGGTGCTGCTCCTGGACGCATTCACGGCCGGGCTCTGGCTCATCCCATTCTCAGTCGCTTTCGTGACGTTCGGACCCCTGAGCGGCTACCTCTCTGACAAGGTCGGGTCCAGGGGGTTGGCCACCGCAGGCCTGCTCGTAACCTCGCTGGCGCTGTTCTGGTTCGGGATTTTCCCGCTCGGCACCTCGTCGGACTACCTTGAGCTGCTAGTGCCAATGGTCCTCGCCGGCGCAGGCGGCGGCTTGTTCGTCGCGCCGAACGTGGCCTCGATAATGAACGCGACCCCTGCGCCGAGGAGGGGGATAGCCTCGGGGATGAACTCGACCATCGTGAACGCAGGGTTCCTGCTTAGCCTGGGGCTAGCCTTCGCTGTGATGGCGGCCAGCGTACCCACCACGGTGCTCCAGGAGATATTCGCGGGCACCGCTTCGTCCATCTGCCCCACGATCGGACCCTGCGCGATCCTGGAGCGGTTCGTCGGGTCTCTGCACGGTCTTTTCCTCATCATGGGATTCATCAGCCTGTTCGCAGCCGTCCCGGCCTACATGACGAAGAAGCAGAAGGCTGAGTACAAGGCGGGGCCGGCCGCCGGCATTGACTGACAGCCGGCCGCCGGGCGGGCCTTCACTTCTTCAGGTACTGGTCCAGGATTTCCTCGTTGTTCTCCGCGTGGAAGAAGACGGGGACGTTCTGAGTGGCCGTAGCCTTGAAGCTGGTCAGGAGCCAGTCCCCGTTCTGGAAGGCGAGGGTCCGCTCCATGAAGGCGTCGTCTATGGCGAATGTGTCGGAGATCAGCTGCCTGTCGTAGGGCCTGGGCATCGTGGAGACGAAGTAGCTGTGGAGCTGCTGCAGGGCGTTCGTGTTCAGGTGGGCTACCCTCTGGGTGCTCACCCAGCAGTTGAGATGGTACTTCCTCCCGTGCCTGAGCAGCCTCTCCAGGGCCCTGCTTGACTGGTCCGTCCCGTCCTCCTTCCTCGTGTTCTGGGGTATGAACTCCTGGGCTTCGTCGACGATGAAGAGAACCCTTGGTGATAGGGTGAAGCTCCTCTTGCGCTTCCTGAAGACCTCGTTGATGACGTTGGCTGTTTCGAGCCTGGCGTCTTCGGCCTCGGGGAGGTTGATGACGAATACCCTCGGCGAGTCCTTGTCTGTGGAGAGTATCTCGTCCGCCATCCGGTTCCAGGTGTAGCCCGTCTCTTCCTCCTCGTCACCTGTCATCTTGACGACCGTGCCGAGGCTGTCGAAGGTCTTCTTCAGTGAACTCCGGTTATCCAGGTCCGCGAGGAGGGGCTGCACCTTCGCGAGCAGGTCCGAGGTCCTCGAGTCGAACCTGGTCTCGATGTCCAGATTCCTGTCCTTCAGGAACTGCTTGATAGTGTCTATGACCTGCGGGATGAGGATCTTTTGCTGTATTGCGCCGTACTTGTCGGCCAGCAGGGAGGAGAGGACGTCTATCAGGCCCTCGTAGGTGCTGAACTTTGCGACGTCGTCCTCACCGGCGATGTGGGTCTGGAGAAACTCGACCTTCCCAGCGGCGAAAAGCTCTGAGATTTTGGCGTAGAAGTCGGTCTCCCTCCCGGCGAGGGCCTCGGGGGTGGCGTGGCGCCTGAAGTATTCCCCCTCCGGATGTTTGGGGTCCTTGAACGAGTCGGTGAAAAGGACGCGGCTGGGAAGCTGGTTCAGGACGTCTATGATGTGGATGCCATACTCGGCCGACACGTCGAAGATCACGACCTTGAGGTCGGGGATTGCTTTCAGGGCTTTCCGAATGACGGTCGCCGTGAGGTTGGACTTGCCGCTCCCGGTGAAAGCGAACGTTCCGCTCATGTAGTGTATCAGCTGCTCCAGGTTGACCGAGAATGGGATGGACCCGTCGGTGAAGCCGTGTAGCCTTCCCAGTGAGTAGTCCTCTGTTTCGCCTCCGGGCGGCTTGAAGCAGATGAGCTGTTCTATTGCCTCCCTGCTGAGGAGCCTGACCTGGCTGCCCGTCAGGGGCGCCATGGCCATGCGCTCGAAGGCCGCCCCATGGTCGTCGGTCTTCATCACGTAGCTCAAGGGAGCAGCGACTATCTCTATCCAGGTGCTCTTCGAGCCCTTCTCCCATTCCTTTTGGATCAGGTCCATGAACTCCGTCCTGATGGCCGCTGGCTGCGATCGGTCGAGGGTGAGCATCGAGTAGTGCATGGGGTAGACGTCGGCGATCTCGTAGAGCGAGTAGCAGCTGTTCGCCCCCAGCGCCTGCACGTTGGGGATGGCGACAAGCTGCCCCATGGCGAGGCGCTTGATCACCTTGGGCGTGTACTCGCAGTCAATCCTCGCGGTGCGGAAGGTGACGGTCGAGTTGTCGACCGTGGAGCGGGTGGTGGTCGCTATCTCCCGGAGCCGGGCCTTGAATTCGCCGTCGATGTCGTCGAAGAGCTGCATCGTTAGCCCCCCCTCCTGCGTCCCTCTATTTGGCTGCGGTAGTCTCTGAACCTGCGGGAGAAGAGCACCTGCTGGTCGAGGTCTGACTTCGCCATCTCTATGGCCACCGCGCCGAGATAGGCCTGGCGGGTCTCTTCGAGGATTGACTTTGCTTTCTTGTCGGCGAGGAAGAGAGGGTAGTTGTGCCCCAGGGCCTCGGGGATGACCTCCTTCCCCATCTCCGTCAGCATGGCCATCACCATGTTGGTGAGACCTGAGCCCCTCAGGAAATGCAGCACGGGGTGTATCTTGACCTCTGCCGGACCGTCCTTGTTGAAGAGGGTGACCTCGTCCCAGTGGTCGTATCCAGGGTAGACTGGCCTGTCGTAGGTGAAGACGTGGCTCCTCACGCTGGGGGTGGACCCGCTGCTCCACAGCTGGATGTAGGACTTCAGGTAGACCCTCTCCTGGTAGATGACGTTCTCGAAGGCCCCGTTGACGCGGACCCCTGCCGCCGCCAGGTCATGGCCGTCCAGTGGGGCCACGGTCCTGAAGGCAGCGTCGATTTCAGGGGTGTACCATGGGGTAGGTATGTCTGCGGCGTTGACCACGCTGTTCGTCTGGAGGAGCATCTTGTCGCTGTTGAAGTTGGGGAACCTCCCGGCCGACTTGATCAGCCCGGCCTGGCCCAGGATGGGGACGACCGCTTTGACCAGCTCGAATGCGTTGGTATCTTTTATGAAGCCAAGCGGGAGGATGCCATCGGACCAGGCCTTTCGAGTTAGGGCCCTTATCAGGACGAGGACCATGAAATCGAGGTCGTCCGCGGTGACCCAGCGCTCGGAGACCCCCTTCTTCACCCGGAGCGGGTGCCCTTCTTCAGGGGCGAACACGTGCTTGGCGACCGCGAGGGTGGCCCCGAGGACTCGCTCCCAGTATGCGGAGGTCCCCGGCTTGAGCCTGAAGCCAGGAGATGTCTGCTCGAAGCCACCGAATCGCTTGTCAAGCTCTATGAGGTCGTCGTTCAGCCTGTCGGTCCACTTGGGGTCCGCGCCCAGACGGTCCACAAGTTCGGCCGCTGTCAGCGACTCGCCGCTGAAGAGCGCGAGAACTGCGGCGAACTTCAGCAGCTGGCTCCTCGGCGCGGGGGTGGCAAGCTCCAGGTTGGGGAGGAGCATCCTCGCCAGCTCGAGGTCGAGCGCGGTGACCCTGCCGGAGGGCGTGTCGATCCCCTCGAGGACGCACTGCCGGTCCCTTATGAAATCCCTGGTGCTCCAGACCAGGTGGGCGACGTCCCCCGCCAAGGTCCTGTCCAGGAGGACGATTTTCATGGTGGAGTCGCCTGAGACCCCCCTGTAGGCCAGGTAGTACTCGGCCACATGCATCAATGCGTTCGGCAGACGCTCCTGGTCGACCTCCACCCCCGACTCGCGCTTCTGGCCGAAGACCTGTGCGGCGTCCTCCTCGGACAAAGGGATCGCCGCTGAGGCAGAGAGTCCGTCGTCCGCGGCGTGCGGGGCGCCCACCTCGACCCCCCCTTCGCGGAAGGTCACCGTCCCGGAGTAGGCGAAAGCGCCCACGTAGAACACGATGAGATCGAGCTGCTGGTCGACCGAGTTGGTGCCGTCGATGGCCAGGTACCCGATCGAGTCCGTGCCGAAAAAGCGCTCGGCGGTCGAGGCGGCGGCATTGAGGTCGACCCCGAACCTGAGCAGCGCCATGATTTCTGGGCCACAGTCCTTGAGCGCTGCCATCTTGGCTTTGAACGATTTCAGAAGGAAGCGAGTGGACGCCTGAACCTCCGCGATGGTCCTCGACTCGACCCCCGAAGCGTCGACCTCAGACAATACGCCCCGCGAGCGGGCTGTCAGGAGTTTAAACTTTGGAATGAGGCAGGGGAGAGCCTGAGGGTGCTCGACGAAAGTGATGAGGCAACCCTTATTGGGAAAGAGGCTTCGCTCTGACCGATGAAAATCGTCCTGGAGCACAGGCTACCGAGGAGGCTGAGGTATGCGAAGTTCTACTTCCAGGCGGGTCCGACTTCAGTCCTCTTCTCCTTGGACGGCACGAGCGCAGACTGGCACGCCACCATTGGGAAGGGGAGAAGAGCGGTCATGACCGACCCCGAGTATTCGAGGTTCAGGGCCAAGGTCCCTGCGGTGGAGCTGCTGGACTGCGACGATGGTAAGGTCCTTGTCAGGGACGCCGCGGGGTACGAGGAGCTCTGGGAGAAGCCCCGCTGGACCCTAGAAAGGGCCCGCAAGAGGAAGGACTGAGTGAGAGGGGAACGAGTCCGGGTTTCGTGGTCGACCCGCCCAAGCCGGCTCTGGGGGACTCCTGGCGTCGTCCCCTGCGCAGGTTTCTCATTTCTACTCGGGTTCAACACGTTGATGTAAAAGACATCTTAAATCAGAAAGCGCGTGCTTCGCCGCTTGCATGGAGAGCGTAGTCTTGCTTCCGACTGACGGGCTGGAGGCGGCGGCGCAGATTATCGAGACCGCCGAAGCCAAGGGGGTCCGCCTCAGGCTCTTGGGAGGGCTCGCCTTCAAGAAGCTCTGCCCCAGCACCAGCGACCCGCGCTACTCCAGGGAGAACAAGGACATCGACCTCATGGGGAAGAGGGAAGACTCTCGGGCGATAATGAAAATCATGGAAACGCTAGGTTACAAGCCCAGGGAGCTCTTCAACAAGCTGAACATGGGGCAGAGGCTGATTTACTATGACATGGCGAACAAGAGGAGGGTAGACCTATTCCTCGACGAATTCGTCATGTGCCACAAGTTCAACTTCAAGGAGAACATCTTGGCTGGCACCTACACCCTGCCGATCACGCAGCTTCTGATGACGAAACTGCAGGTGGTGGAGAAGACAGACAAGGAATACAAGGATTTGGTGGTCGCGTTCCGCGACTTCGACGTGACGGGGGGGCCGGAGGGCATCCGAGGGGACGAGATAGCCGAGCTCAGCTCCAAGGATTGGGGGATTTACACGACGTTCTGGAAGACACTGGAGGCGGTGATGGCCAAGGCGCCTGAGCTTGCCGGAGGGGAAAGCGACATTGTCTGCTCGAGGATTCGCAAGCTCATGTCCACGATGGAGGCGGCTCCGAAGAGCATCGGATGGAAGATGCGGGCCAGGGTCGGGGAAAGGACGCGCTGGTACGACCTCCCCGACTCTGACGGCGACCCGATGCTGAAGTAGGATCAGGTCTTCCTCAGCCGGAGGACGGCCCCGCCCTCTCTCCCAACGCCATAGTAGACTCTCGGGTCGGATATTCTAGGCCGCCCGCCCACCCCGGCCACGGTGAGCTCGACCGCTTGGTTCAGGCCTTCTTCGAGCGCGAGAGTCACCCTTGAGCCTTTCCCCACCTGGAGGCGGGTCGCCATCTCGGAGGTGAGGAATAGACCCTCGCCCTCGTCGTCGAACTCCAACTCCACCCTGCCACCCTGGTATTCGGTGGCGCCCATGAAACCGTTCTTGGTGAAAGAGGAGACGTCGACGACGAACACCAGCTCCGTCTGCTCGGAGGCGGCGACGCCGCTAGGACTCTTCTTCGGACCCCTCGCCTTCGTCAAGCTCTATCGGTATCTCTTCCTCCACTATCTTCTCGCCATGCTCCCCTGCGAGGTCCTCGATGGGGTACCAGTGGTTGTGACCGTCGAGCTTCTTCATTTCGACTTCGCAGAACCCGACGAGGGCTCTGCCCGTCATGACTCCCTCCCTGGCACCGTTGTCTATGTTGACCTTCTGAACGTTTACCGACTCGTCCCCGAAGATTGCCTCGCGTCGGGCGTTGACCTTGACCACGAGCCCCTTCGTCGGCTTCAGCTCCATCTAGAATGCGGCGAGCCCTCGGTTACTTAAAGTCTAAAGGACTGGATTTCGCGGAGTAGCTTCCTTGTCTCCTCGGCGATGTCGCCGATCTTCGCTGGCTCTTTGCTCTTCATGGCGAATGACGTGGCGAGTAGGGCCACCCCCGCCACGCCGGTCACAGGGTCGGGTGCCGCTATCAACGCGATCCCGGCTTTCTTCATTGTCGATGAAGGGGACTTGGGTTTGGTGAGGCCTTCGACATTTCGGCATAGGGCGGACGCGTCTGCCCTCCTCGCGACCTCGGACTTCGCCTCCGCGACTCGGGCTAAAGACTCCGCTGCGCTCTGGAGGACCTTCTTCTCCTGCAAGATTTCGTGAACATCCGGGAAAGGCCAGATTAACGCACGTTGTCAAATCGCATTGCCGGTTCGCTAAATTAAAGACCAAGGCAGTGTCAAGCGTGCCTATGCCCAGGCTCCTGAGCCGTGCTGAGGTTGACGCCAGACTGAAGAGATTGGATGGTTGGAAGAAGGAAGGGAGATTCATCACCAAGGCCTACGACTTCGAGGAGTTCATGGACGGCATCCTCTTCGTCAACAAGGTCGCGAGGGTTGCCGAGAAGCAGGAGCACCATCCGGACATCCACGTGAGATACACGGCTGTCACACTTTCCCTGCAGACCCATTCATCCGGAGGGGTCACGGCATGGGACTTCGGCCTCGCCAGAGCCATCGAGAAGGCAATCCGGGGTCGGGGCAAGACCAAGACGAACCAGAGCAGCCTCGGCGCTGATGGTTCGGCGACTCCCCCCAGAAGAGGGGCCCACAAGTAATTCTAATATACCACCGGTTGTATACCGGTTCCAGATTCCATATGTCGACGACCGCTATTCCAGCCGTCACACAATCCGGGCAGCCCGTCCTGATTCTTAAGGAGGGGTCGAGCCAGAGCCGAGGAAGAGAAGCGCAGCGGAACAACATATCCGCCGCGAAGCTGATTTCGGAGATCGTGAGGACGTCCATCGGCCCGCGGGGCATGGACAAGATGCTCGTGGACTCCTTGGGCGACGTCACCATAACCAACGACGGCGCGACAATGCTGAAGGAGATAGACGTACAGCACCCGGCCGCCAAGATGCTCGTAGAGGTCTCAAAGACCACCGACAACGAGGTAGGCGACGGGACCACTTCGGCGGTCGTGCTTGCCGGAGCCCTGCTCGAGAAGGCGGAGGAGCTCCTGGACAAGGACGTCCATCCGACCGTGATAGTCGACGGCTACTCGAAGGCGTCGAGGAAAGCCATGGAGGCGCTGGAGGCCGTGGCAGAGAAGGTCAGCCCTGACAACAAGGAATGGCTCACGAAGGTCGCACGGACCAGCATGCAGACCAAGCTGGTCTCCAAGGAGGCGCAGGACCTAGCCGAGCTCGTGGTAGACGCTACCCTCGCGGTCGCTGAAAAGACGGAGAAGGGGTTCCGTGTCGACATCGACAATATCAAGGTCGAGAAGAAGCCGGGCGGCTCGCTCAAGGATACGAGGCTGATCAAAGGAATCGTCCTCGACAAGGAAGTCGTCCACTCCGGGATGCCGAAGTCGGCCGACAAGGCGAAGATAGCCCTGGTGAGCGCACCCTTCGAGATAGAGAAGACCGAATTCGATGCGAAGCTGAACATCAACGACCCCACCATGATGAAGAAGTTCCTGGACGAGGAGACGAAGATGCTGAAGGGGATGGTGGACAAGATAGTCGCCGTCGGGGCGAACGTCGTGATATGCCAGAAGGGCATCGATGACATCGCTCAGCACTACCTCGCCAAGGCAGGGATCATCGCCGTGAGGAGGGCGAAGGAGTCAGACATGACCAAGCTGGCGAAGGCCACAGGCGGAAGGGTAGTGAACAACTTCGAGGACCTCTCGGCGGCAGACTTGGGCTACGCGGGCCACGTCGAGGAGAGGAAGGTCGAGGAAGACAAGTGGGTGTTCATCGAGGACGCGAAGAACCCGAAGGCTGTGACCATCCTGGTGAGGGGCGGCACCCAGCGCATAGTGGATGAGGGAGAGAGGTCCCTGCATGACGCGCTGATGGTGACCAAGGATGTCATCGAGAGGCCGGCCGTGGTCGCCGGCGGAGGCGCTGCCGAGGCGGAAGCCGCGTCCCAGGTCCTGAAGTGGGCTGACAAGTTGTCTGGAAGGGAGCAGCTTGCTGCCCAGAAGTTCGCCGAGGCGCTCGAGGCCATACCGCTCGCCCTCGCCCTGAATGCAGGGATGGACCCCATCGACGCCCAGGTAGAGTTCAGGGCCAAGCATGCCACCGAGAACGGGAAGTGGTACGGCATCGAGGCGGCGGACGCGAAGATCAAGGACATGTACCAGCGCCAAGTCTTCGAGCCCCTGGCTGTCAAAATCCAAATCATCAGGTCGGCCACTGAGGCGGCATCGATGATACTGAGGATTGACGACGTCATAGCCGCAGGTAAGTCGAAGGCCCCTGCCGGTCCCCCAGGTGGAGCGGGTGGGATGGGCGGCGAAGGCGGCGACTTCGACTAAAGGAAGCTTCGTCAACCCTTAATAGCCAACTGGGCTCTTCGCGTGACGATGCAATCTGAGGGGCACCCCGCGACCGCGGAGAAGATCCTCCAGGTTGCCTCCCGGATGTTTGCGGAGAAGGGATTCGCCAACGTCTCAGTGCGAGACATCTGCAAGGATTCCGTAACCACAGCCCCGGTCATCTACTACTACTTTGGGAGCAAGAAGGGGCTCTTCGATGCCGTCGCCCGCAGGCAGATCTCCATGGAGGACTTCATCGGGGAGCTGTCGCATACCTCGAAGGCTTCAGACCCCAGGAAGGGGCTCGAATCGTTCATCGCGATGTATCTCACCACCTTCCCGGAGCACACTTTCGACATAGGCCTCTACATGCGAGACTCGGCGACGCTCGACAAGCAGAGCGCGGATAGGGTCTCAGAGGACCTTGAGAAAATCAAGGAGATTGCGGCCACGCTGGTGGAGAGGTCCATATCCAAGGGGTACTTCCGCAAAACCGATGCGAAGCTGGCCGTCGACTGCCTCCTGGGGATGCTCAACCGGGTCATCTTCCAGCACATCCACTTCGCGAAGAGCCAGGACCGGGAGACCTACAGCCGTTTCGTGACTGACTTCTTCTTCCGCGCGATGAAGTGACCTAGAGGTCGACCACCACCCGCTCCGGGAGAATCTCTATGGAGGCCCGGGGCTCATTCCAGAACCTCGTCCTGGCAGCTTTCATCCCCGCCCGCTTGCCCGTGTATCTGATGGCAAGCTTCTCGATGTCTTTCATCCTATCACGCTCCCTGGCGATCCTCGCCTTGCCGAATAGGATCACATATGGATAGCCGTCGTCGACGAGGAAGCAGACCCTCCCGTCGCGCTCGATGTTGCGATACTTCACCCTGGTGGTGGTTGTGTTGATGACCACCCTGTCCCCTTCCCTCATGTACCAGATGGGAGTGACGTGGGGCGAGCCGTCGTCCATGACCGTGGCCAGCTTGCCGATGTGCTTGCCGTCGAGGAACTTCCTGACCTTTGGGGGTAGAGCGACCATGGGCCCGCAGCCCACCCTAGGCTATATCTAGTTCGCGACGTCGAGCGGCTTGAACTTCTCGACCGTCTCCCTGAGTTCGCTCCCGAGGCGCTTCTGCCATCCCTCGAAGCCTTGCGGGGTCGACGGGTAGGCAAGGTTGATCTCCACGAGCGCCGCGCTCTTCTTGACGGTGTATCTCAGCCCCCTGGCTAGTGACAGTTGACCGAGGACCCGGTACCACATGGCAGGGTTCATGAAGCGGGCCTGGTTGAACTCGGGGTGCTTCCTCTCCGTGATCGCGTTCACGTCCTCCTCTGAGAGGAAGTGCTTCATGCCGTAGTTGATCTGGTCGTCGGTGACGGTCTGGAGGTACCTCCTTAGGACCTCGAAGCTCGCCATGGGGTATCCGTGGGTGTTCATGTACTCCACGTTGTACTTCCAAAGCCCGGCTTCGCCGGTGTCTCCGGCTTCGAGGGCCTCGGCCACCACTTTGCCTAGGATGGTACCGCCGTAGATGGAAGGGCTGATGCCCCCGGCGTCGATGGGTCTCGGCATCCAGGCCGCGTCACCCACCACGGCGAAGCCGTTGGCCACCATGCAGTCGTTGTGGCGCCTAACCGGCACCTGCCAGTTGCCCTTCGTGTTGCCGGAGTTCGCGTCGTCCGAGGGCTGCGCGTAGTTCTTGATCACCGGGTTTTCGGCCAGGTACCTGTCGATGAGGGACTGGAGGTTGTCGTCGAGCCCGAAGCGCCTGTTCCTCCTGGCAAGCCCTGAGTGAGAGACCCCGAGGCCTATGTTCACTTTCTTCTTCCCCTTCGGGAACACCCAGGCGTAGCCCGCAGGGGCGATGAACTGGTCGAGGTGTATGATGCAATAGTCAGGAGAGAAGTACGACGGCTGGTCCGCCGCGGGCTCGAAGTCGAGGATGTACCTGCCGGTCCCCACGACGTCGTCCGGGTCGATTTCCTTCTCAATCTTCGAAGATATCGGCATGAACCGTCTTAAAGTGGATGAGGCGCCGGTGGCGTCGATGACGACCTTGGCGGTCAGGCTGAACGCTGAGCCGTCCGACTTCCTCCCTGAGACTCCGGTGATCTTCCCGCCCTCTGCAAGCAGCCGTTCGGCCGTGGCCCCATACATGAACTCCGCCCCGGCCTTTTTGGCGTCGTTGACCTGCCTCCGGGGCGCCAGTTTCCTGTTGAAGAGGTACCCCTCCCCTTCGAACAGGACCTTGGTCTGCCTGTCGGGGGAGTAGACATAGACCCCTTTCACGGGGTGCTCGAGCTCGGGGGACTCGTAGCGGATCCCGATGTGCTCCGCGAGATAGTCCAGAGAGCGCTTGCTTGTTGCGTCGCCGCAGGTCCACCCGTTGTGGGTCTTCTTTCCCGGTTCGTCCTCTTTGTTCCTGTCGACGATGAGGATTCGTGCTTTGCCCTTCGAGTGGTAGCCGATCGAGGCGGCCGTGATCAGGCCGGACATCCCTCCGCCTGCGATGATCACGTCGTAGTCGTGGTTCCCTGGCAAAAGTAGTCGCAAACGCTACTAAAATACTATATAAGAGCTTTGCCATGCCTTTCTGCGTGCACAGGAGCGACGTGCTAGACGAACTCCAGAATCTTGGGCTCACGAGGTACGAGGCGAGGTGTTACGTCTCACTGGCGGCCCTGGGGCCGGCGGACCCGGCGAAGGTCGCGGACGACGCAGACATTCCGAAGCCGAGTGCGTACACGGCGCTGAGGGGTCTGGCTTCGAAGGGGTGGGCAGATCTGGTGGTGAAGAAACCGGCGACCTACCGGGCGAAGGAGCCGTCCGGCATCAAGTCGATGGTGGAGGCCAGGGTCGAGGAGACGTTCGACGCCCTGGACAGGCTGTACAGCCCGCAGCCCACCCTGGAGGCCGAGCTTGTCTACACCATCCGTGGAGGCGAGAAAGTCCTTGCCAAGATCTACGAGTTGCTCAGGGGGGCCAAGGAGACCGTGATGCTGGTGGCGCCCGCCATGGGGCTGGAGGATGCCAAGACCATGGAGCTCCTCTCAGAGGCGTTGGAGAGGGGGGTGAGCGTGAGGGCGATATGTGACGAGGGAGGGGTAGGGCTCCTGCCGCCCGGAGTGGACATCAGGACAGGGAACCAGGTGGCCTTCGACCTTCTTGTGGACGACAAGGTGGCGCTCATCGGCCTGCCAGACCACTCTGCCTGCGGGTGGATAGACAGCCCCGCCGTCGCGAGTCACTTCAAGCAGTTCATTGAGCTGCTCTGGAGCACGTCTTCCCCTCCATAGCGGTCGCCCGGGGGATCAGACCGATGTCACGGCCGACAAGCTGGCACCGCGAGCCATGTACCGGGCGCGGGGGGCACAGGAATGGGGTTTCGAGACCGCCTGCGCCAGACGCCCTGAAGCCCGCTTACTCGCTAGTGAAGATAGACTGGCCGGTGTTCGGGACCTCGGGGAGGGAATCGGCCATGCGCTTTTCCGCCACCGCTGAGGCCTCCGCGAGGATCCTGTTGGCCTCCTCGCTGTTCTCCGCCTGGTAGAAGGTCGTCCCTGTGATCTGGCCGACGTCCACCATTATGGAGTTGAGCTGCGCCCCTATCTCGCCGAGGGTTCCCTGGGCGTCGGGCATCGCTTCACCGAGCGTGGCGCGCACGTTCTTGATCACTCCAATCGCCGGGGCGATGGTGGATGCGAAGTCTCCGATTTCAGTGACGGTCTGTAGCCTGGTGTTGATCTGCTCCAGGGCAATCCTCGACTGGGTGACGATCTTCTCCATCTTGCGGACTTCGGCGAGCTCGTTGGAGTAGGCCTTGCTGGACTCCTGATCGTGCGCCTGGACGGCTGTGACCGTCTTCTTGAAGATGGAATTCTCCCGCTGCTTCAGCCTGCCCATCGCCTGGTCCAGCCGCGTGATCTCGTTGCCCAACTGCTGGGTCGCCTTCTGGATCTGTGGGCGCATCGCCTGGGGCCCCCGGACGGTCTCCCGGACCATCTTACCGAAGGGCTCCTTCTCTTCTGTCTTCCAACCTTTCTCGAACTTACTGCTGCTCAACGTAATCCTCGGAGGTTACTCTGCCGAGGTTGGACATGACTGACTGAGGCAATTACACTTGACACTATGCTTAACGATTCACACTTCGGGGCGGGATGAAAAAAGATGGGAGAGCTCTACTGAATCTTGTAATGGCTGGCGATCTTGACGATGAGGAAGATCACGAAGGCGACGATGATGAATGTGATGACTGCTATGAGGAAGCCGCCGATTAAGAAGTGCTGGTTCGCGAAGGTCACCGTGAGTGTGCTCAGGTTGCCTATGCTGCTCAGCGGGATGCCGATCGCTGGGAGTAACAGGTCAGACACCAGGGCCTGGACCAGGCCCCCCAGATAGACGCCTAGGATGAAGGCGACGGCGAGCCCGAGTACCTTGTAGTTGATGAGGAACGCCTTGAACTCCGCGGAGATGCCCTTGGGAGGAGGCGGGGCGGGCGGGGCTGGCTTTGGTGTGAGGAGCTCTCTTATCTTCTGAAGCTCGGTGATGATCTCCTTGTCGGAGGACATCGCAGGGCCAGGGCTGCCCGCCGAACTTAAGTGTTGATTCCCTAAGCGTCCACGACCGAACTCCCGCCAAGGGCGGCCGCGGTCGGTGGCGCCCTCACGGTTAACTCCCGAACATCCCTGCCCTGGTACCGAGAACGGTTGGAACGGAGCGGCAGGGATTCGGAGACCAGGCGGGGCTACCTCTACGCGATATTGGGGTCCATCTGCGCCGGTTCGGTGTCGGCCCTGACAAAAATCTCGCTCGTGACGAACGGGCCCCTCGTGGTCACCGGCGTCACGTTCCTCCTTTCGGGGCTCATCCTGCTGCTGTATCAGCCCAGGAGGAGGCCCGAGCCCGGGAGCTACCGGTACCTCGTGTTCTTCGGCCTCGTGGGCGCGGGCCTCGCTCCTCTGATGTACACCCTGGGACTCGACCAGACCACCGTCGTGAACGCCTCCCTCCTCGCCAACGGAGAGGTGCTGTTCACGACAGTGATCGCCTTCGCTGTATTCGGGGAGAGGCTCCGCCGTGGACAGGCAGCCAGGGGGCTCTTCATCGTGGCTGGCCTGTTGGTAGTCTCCACCAACCTGGATCTCTCCCACATCGCGTTCTTCCAGGGGCTGACCGGGAATCTTCTGATCCTCGGCTCCGTGGCTGGGTGGGCCGTAGAGAACAACATAATCGTCCTCGCCACGAAGAGGTTCGACACCACGCTCCTGAGCAAGTTCCGTAACCTCATCGGAGGCTGCGCCCTGACCGCCCTCTTCCTCGTCGGGCGGTTCCCCTTCGGATTCTCTGCATACTCTTCGGCCATCATGGTCCTCCTGGCGCTCGCTGTCTCGGGGGCGACGATTATGTTCATTGCCGCGGTCAAGCGGCTGGGAGCGATCAGGATGCTCCTCGTGTGGTCCACCTCCACTTTGTTCGGGGCGTTCTTCGGGCTCGCAGCCCTGGGGGAGCAGATTACCGTGGCTCAGGTCTTCGGCGGGGTGCTCATCTTGTTCGGGGTGTATCTGTTCAGTAGGGGGGATAGGGCCCCAGAAGCCGAGCCATTCGTGGCGCCCGCGGGGGGGCCCGCGAAGCGTCCCTAGAGAGCCCCGGGCGGTTGACCCGGTTGTGGACGGTCAGGTTGGACGATGGGTGCCCTTGTAACACCCTGAACCTGTCTGCGTCTCAAAAGCAGAGCTCAGAGTGAGCTAGCGGTCTGCCTCTACGGGCCAATAGTTCAGGCCCCAGTATATCACCGGGATGTCTGCCACGTGGACCCCTTTCAGAAGGTGCGGCAAGACCCTGAGGTTCTTCGCAGAGGGCACCCCGATCTTCAGCCTGTAGGGGCGCGGCGAGCCGTCGCTGATTATGTGGTACGACATCTCTCCCCTGGCGGCCTCTGTTCGAGCGTACACTTCCCCCGCCGGGACCCTGGGCTGGGGTCCGAGCTTGAGACGCACCGGCCCCTGTGGGAGCCCCTTGAGCGCCTGCCTGATTATCTTGACCGACTCGCGCATGTCAAGCAGCGCGACGTAGGCACGGGCCCAGGAGTCCCCCTGGGTAAGCACCGGCGTCTTGAACTCGAAGTCGGAGTAGGAGCTGTAGGGCTCGTCCTTCCTCACGTCGAAAGTGAGGCCGGAGGCCCGAGCGACGGTCCCGGTGGCGCCGAAGGCGACGGCGTCGTCCCCGGTCAGGACACCCACGCGGTCTGACCTCTGGTGGACCATAGGGTTTTCGAAGAATATTTTCTCGTACTCATCCATGCGTTTCTCGAACCAGTCGCAGGTGTTGAGCCCCTTCTCTATGGCGAACTCCGGGATATCGTTCCTCACCCCTCCTGGAATGATGTAGGCGAAGGTCACCCTCGCGCCTGCTATCCTTTCGGCGAGGTCGATCCAGAAGTCCCTGTCACCCATGCACCAGGTGATCATCGTGGTGTGGCCCAGGAAGAGCCCCTGGATGGCAACGAAGTACATGTGTGAGATGATGCGGTTGATCTCGGACATTATGACCCTGAGGTACTGGGCCCGAGGGGGGACCTTGCTGCTCATGAGCTCGTCGACCGCCAGCGAGTAGGCGAAGAGTATGTTCGAGCTGTCGAGTATCACCGGCCGCTCGAGGTGCGGGACGTTCTGGGTGTAGTTCCTGTACTCCGCCATCTTCTCCTCCCCCCGGTGAACGTACCCGGGGTCGGGCAAAGCCTTGACCACGTAGTCTCCATCCAGCCAGAGCCTGATGCGGAAATGACCGGCCCCAGGATGCTGCGGGCCGAGCGAAACGGCCATGATCCTGTCGGCGTCGGGCGAGTACTCCGCTTCGAGGGTCATCGGCTCATCTCCCCGGCGATACGTAGTCCTTGCGGAGGGGAGGGAGGTCGTTCCAGTCTTCGGGGAGGAAGAGGTGGCTCTGGTCGGGGTGCCCCTGGAAGTTTATCCCGAACATCTCGTGCGTCTCCCTCTCCTGGTACTCCGCGCCCTTCCATACCCCGATCAGGGTCGGGACTACGGGGTTGTCCCGGGGGATCCTCTCGGAAACGGCAAGGACGAAGTCCTCCTGACCGTGGGTCGTGGATCCCACGAAGTAGATCACTTCCAGCTCATTCTTCGCGATCCAGTCGACTCCGCTGACCGCGCTGATGTGATTGAATCCGAGCGAGTCCCGGGCGAAGAGGGCCACGTCCTTGATCGTGTTCGGAGAGGCGGAGACCTTCAGGCGCCGTGGCTTCATCCACTCGACCTTCGCTGTGGGTTGACTCGACGTTATCCTTGTGGCGAGGGCCTTCGCCCTGTCCAGATCCGGACTCGGCGCGGGGGCGGAAGCCGCAGCGGGGGGAGACGGGGTCGCAGGCTTAGCCGGCTGCGTGGGGGCGGAGAGCGGAGGTGAAGCTGGCTTGGCAGGCTCGCTCTCTTTGCTCATTTTGTGCTTCACCGGCCGCCAAGGGTCGGCATCCGTCTGATCTTCTCTTGCAAAAGCACTATCCCCTGAATCAGTGCCTCGGCCCTCGGAGGGCAGCCTGGGACGTACACGTCTACCGGTATGATGTCGTCGATGCCCCTGAGGACGTTGTAGGAGTCGAAGTAGAGTCCGCCGGTGATCGAGCAGTTGTGGACCAGCTCACCGTTGGCGAAGTAGTTGTGGTGGCCCTCCACCTCGATGTCGTAGACCTGCTCTCTTCCTCGGGGGATGATAGAGGTGACCCTCTGGAGGGCGATTCCTGGGTGATTGGTCTTGAGGAGAGATCTGCCGTCGAATGAACGGGAGCCACGCTTTGTCCGACTTTGGTAACCAGGTCTGTGCAGTGGGAGCTTCGCCACAGTTTCGGCGGGGAATGAAACTGCGTATTCTTTCGCTTCGAGGTACCTTTCTTTCAGGATATCCCCTTTCTCCTTCTCGAAGACGCCGCCGACGCGTATGCCGCGGTAGTGGCAGAGTTCGACGACGTCACGCATCAGATCGTAGTTGTCTGAGCTTAGTTGGGCGGAACCCTGCTCCTCCACGCTGCCATCGGATTCAATCAGGCCGGCGAGGAAGCCGTAGACAGAAGTCGAGGGCAGGGGGTAGACCCAACCGGGGACGCGCTTGGAACGGACACCGCCGCGAGGGAGAAGCGACTGCTCGGACGCTCCAGAGGCCGCCTCGGGCTGAGTCTCGGCCTGGCGAGTCGCCCAGGCACCCACTGCAAACGACCCGTTCGCTCCCTGAGAGAGATGCCGCCTTGACAAGTCTTCCCCCGTTTGGGAGGAGGCTCCTCGTGGCCCCGCGCTCCAGCCGTCTCCAGGGTGGAGGCCCGCAAGCCACGCGAGATTATCGTCCGCGGACCGTGAGACTCTGACCTTGTTCCTCAGCCCTCCATCGTGTGAGCGATTGATATTGTAGGGCGTATCTATGACGGGCGCGGCGAATGTTCCCAGCAAATCGCCTTCCTTCACCTGATTGAAGCGCTTCCACACTATATCCAGCCCGAATTGGGCTGGGGGATGCCGTCTCCAATTGGAGAGAGTCTTGGCACTTTCTCCCACCAACGGAGCGATTTCTCGCAGTGTGAATCCCTCTTCGAGCAATCCGAGTACAGACTGGTAGGTGATCCACCTCCGCGAGAGCGTCCGCTCGTAAACCGCGAAGGGATGGTCCTCCGTGGCCACCAACTCATAGGCACCTGCGCGGAGCCTCCACACGTCCTTACTCCCCTGGTCCTTGTTGGCCACCACCTGGCCGGTGATCACCCTCTTGCGTTGCTCGTCGTAGGTAAGAACGAGCTCCCCGGGACCCACGCCGTCGATTCGTTTGACGCCGTTGGGTGTGTAGACCAGCGAATCGCCCCGAAGACAAGCGCCCATGGCAATGGTCCACTTCGGCTCCGCCATCTGGTCGTAGATGAGCTTCAGTCTCGGGGCCAGCTTCCTCGTCACGGTCCCCATGACTATGATGAGGTCGCAGGCGCGGAGCGAGCCGAACGCCTCCAGCGTGCCGAAGCGCTCTATGTCGAATCTCGAACCGGCGGCCGCCCCGACCTCGACTGAGCAGCAGGCCGTTTCGAGGTGCACGGGCCAGAGGGAATAGAGGCGTCCCCAGTTGGCAAGGTAGCGCAGCGGGTCTCCGATGGCGTACTGGAGTACGTCGTCTATCTTGCCTACGAGGACCTGGAAGCTCCCGGTCTTCTGTTGCTGCGCGGCTACCAAAGCTCCCTCTTCCCCGCGAGTACGAGGGCGAAACCCATGGGGATGAAGAGCATACCCATGAAGAGCGTCACTGTCCAGTCGGACGTCAGTCCAAGGGCGAGCGGCTTGTAGGCCGACGCCCAGGCATAGAGGAACATCGAAAGGACGTCGAACACTATGAACATGAGTAAGTAGGCGTAGTACTGCATCATGAAGTGCATCTTCCCGGCGCCCTGGGGGACCTGACCAGCCTCAAAGGGGAGGCTCTTGATGGGGTTGGGCCGCCTAGGCGCGAAGAGGCGCGGGAGGATTATGACCATCCCCGTGAGCCCTACGGCGACGAGGGCCATGACGAAGATTGTCCCGATGTCCCCGAAGAGAGCCATTTCAGGGTTCACGACCTCTTTACGTTATTTAAGATTGGTGGGGTGGCGGAGACATCTCCGGGGCGCCCAATGGAAATGCATGCCCGAAGACGTCTCTCCTGGTTGCGCAAGCCATAGAGGCTCAGTCTCTTGCCAAGGCGTACGGGGGACGGAGGCGGTCAGCGACGGGTGTCTCATGGTCGAGAAGTGGGAGGTCTTCGGACCCCTCTCGCCGAACGGTGCGTGAAAGGCGACCTCTTCGGCATACCGACCACGGCGATCCAACCTACGCGTGGAGGGATCCGAGTGCTGGGATTCGACTCCCTCCATGTCTGGTGGAGGTCCCGGCTCTCGCGGTCGAGGCGGCTGTTGCCTTCGCCCTCGCCCTTACATCCATCAGGGGGGTCAGCCTCAGCGGCCCTGGGCGCGCTGAAGGTCTTCTCGCGGGCTCGGGCTCACCTGCCCTGGCTCCCCTGACGAAGGAACTGGACGCCGCAGGCTCCCTCGGCCTTCCGGGGAATCTCCCTTGGACTCCCTGCGGCGGAAGAACCATGCCCGCCCTGGGGCCTAGTCGACGCCGTGGACCTCTTCGTCTTCTTCCTTGAGAAACGCGTTGATGAGCTTGTTTTCGCGGAAGAAGTCCTTGATGGACAGCACACCAAACAGGGTCCCATCGTCGTTCTCCACCACGAGATGCCTTATCCCGTTGTCCGTCATCAGTCTCACTGCGGTCGATGGCCTGTCCGAGCGTTTGACGCTGATTAGCTTCTTCGTCGACACGGCGTCCAGTCGCCCCGAGAGGGCGACCCCCTTGGCGACCGCCCTGACCACGTCCCTTTCTGAGAGGACGGCCTGGGCTCGGACCGGGCTGACCGAAGACGCGACGACCAGCAGGCCGATCTTCTCCCTGGCGAACACTTCTGCAGCCTGCTTTATGGTGGCGCCGGGGCTTATGGTCACCGGACTGCGCTTGACCAGGGCCTCGACCCTCAAGTTCTCGACCTCTTGGGGCTTCGGGTCTCGATGGGGGCGTAGGCCGTGAGCTGCGGCCCGACGTAGTCCGAGATCGGCCTGATTATCCTGTTGTCGGCGTACTGCTCCAAGACGTGTGCGAGCCAACCGGGGGCACGGCCCACGGCGAACACGGGGGTGAACAGATATGCGGGCACCCCTACATGGTTCAGCGCCAAGCCCGAGAAGAGGTCGACGTTGGGGTGGAGGTTCTTCTCCTTCAGAAGTATGGCCTCGGTCCCCTTGATAATCTCCAGCGACTCCTTCTCCTTCTGTGTCCTGACGAAGTGCGCCGCCATGTCGCTGAGTATCTTCGCCCTCGGGTCCATGGTCTTGTAGACCCTGTGGCCGAAGCCGTTGATCTTCACCTTGCTCGCAAGCTTTCCGCGGATGTACGCGTCTACGTTGGCCGGGGAGCCGATCTCGGCGGTCATCTCGACCACCTTCTCATTGGCGCCCCCGTGGAGCGGGCCCTTGAGCGCCCCCACCGCGCCGGTGACGGCAGAGTAGATGTCTGAAAGAGTCGAAGCGATTATCCTTGCGGTGAAGGTCGACGCGTTGAACTCGTGGTCGGCGTGGAGTATCAAGAGTACGTCCATCAGCCTCGCATCCTCCTCAGACGGGACCTTGCCCGACACCATGTAGAGGAAATTGGTCGCGAAGGAGAGGTCTTCGCGGGGCGCGACCACCGCCTGCCCGTGCTTATGCCTGTGGATCGCCGCCACTATGGTCCCCATCTTGGCCGCTATCGACATAGCCCTCTCCTGCTGCGAGTACATCGGGTCGTCGAAGACTCCCAGGGCGGCTACCCCGACCCTCAGCGCGTCCATCGTGTCGCAGTTCTGCGGTAGGGTGGTGAGGATCGAGACCAGCTCGCGCGGTATCTCGCGCTTCGCGCCGAGCTCCTCGCTGAACGACTTCAGGTCGTTCACGGTCGGGAGGTGGCCGTTCCAGAGCAGGTACGTCGTCTCCTCGTAGTTGGAGTGGGCCGTGAGGTCCGCGATGTCATAGCCGCGGTAGAGCAGTCGCCCTTCGTGGCCGTCGATGAAGGTGATCGAGCTCTTCCCGGCGACGACGTCTTCAAGCCCCTTCGCCTGAGTCGCCAGCCGGGCTATGACGTTATCCATGGTCTCCTGGTACTTCGCCATTGCCTTCAGCTTCCCGTGTGTTTCTTCAGAGACCTTTACCATCTTAGTTTCCTTGGGGTTTGCCTGTGACATTCGGTAAACCTGGTTTACCAGGCATATTTAGTATTTACCATGACGTGTAGCTTCTGCGGCTGACGGACCAAGCACGGCCCAGGCGCTGGCGGTTGAACCGCTTTGTTCACGAATTAATCGCCCTGCCATCCCTCCATCCATCCCCCGGTTCGCCTATGAGTGGTCAAATGGGCCCCATGACTTTCGCCGACGAGCAAACAGCGTCCTATTTCGGGAGCGGACGGACTTTGGCCAATTCATGGGAGAGAAGAAGGCTGCCACACCCCGCCTGGGCGATAGGTAGAAAAGCGCCGAACTTGTCGGTGAGGTCAAGGGTCAGAATTGAGACTTGCCGTGGTCGGCACAGGGGTGGCAGGTGCGTATCTGCTCAACCGCCTCCCAGGGGACGTGGAAGCCGAGGCGTACGAAATGCGGACGCAGAAGAACTGGTACACGGTCTGCGCCTGGGGGACGAGCCAGCCCTTCATCACAGACCTGGTGAAGCAGGCGGGGTTCAACTTCGACGACTACGTCCTCCACAAGGGGAAGAGCATGCGCGTCGACCTCGGCACCGAGGAAATCAGCATCCCCCTCAGGGGGCTGGTCACCTACGACAAGCACAGGCTCACCGAGGACATGTTGAAGGGGAAGAAGGTGCACTGGGGTGCCCAGATCAAGGAGGCCAACGGGAATTTCCAGGGCTTCGATAGCGTGGTGGACGCCACTGGGTTGCACAGGTCGCTCCTCCCGAAGGTCTCAGAGGACCTGGTGATCCCGTCGCTCGAGTACCAGGTGAAGTCCAAGGAGCTCCCCTACGACGACTTTGTGATCAAGCCCTACCCCGGGCTCACGGGATACTGGTGGTACTTCCCCCTGGGCGACGGGTTGGCCCATGTGGGAGCCGGCGACCTTCATCACAGATACCAAGGAGATCTCGATGAGTTCGTGAAGAAGTACCACTGCGAGGTCGTCAGGAAGATTGGGAGGCCAGTCAGGGTGACCCCGCCCAAGCTCATGGAGCCATTCTTCGATGGGAAGGTCACGGGGGTGGGCGAGTCCATCGGCACCGTTTATCCGATGCTGGGGGAAGGTATAATCCCGAGCATGCAGTGCGTCAACATCTTCGTGGACCACCTGGGCGACAGAGAGGGGTACAGAAAGGCGGTCCTGGATCACTACGCGGCCTACGCCAAGGTCTACGAGTTCATCAAAGCCAAGGCGGAGGACAGGTTCAGCCTGATGAAGATGTGGCCCACGCTCCTGTCTGTCTTCTTCTACATGAGGGGGAACGAGAGACGCTTCGGCCTGCAGACGAGGCTGAACGACTTCTTCAAGGTAGTCATGAGGCTCTAGTTGAGCGCAGAAGAGCTCAAGACCCACTCCGCCGTTCACGTCCTCAAGGGGGCGGTCCAGAGGGTGCTGGGCGCGAAGTGGACGGCGTCGGTGCACGTCTCGGAGAGGCACGGGAGGCTGACGGTCAAGTTCGACAGGGAGCCTACCGGCGAGGAGCTGTCAGCGATAGAACGGCTCGCCAACGAGGAGATTGCCGCAGGGGCCGAGGTGCTGGAGTTCGAGATGGAGCGCCAGGAAGCTGAGGGGCACTTCGGGGACGCGATCTACGACCTCTTCCCCGTCCCACCTGAGGTGACGCTGCTGAAGATAGTGAGGATACCTGACTGGAACATCAACTGCTGCAACGAGCCCCACGTCGACAGCACCCTGCGGATTGGGGGGATCAGCCTCGGTAAGCCCAGGTTCAGGCACTCCCGGGGAGAGCTTGAGCTGGAGTTCGACCTGGCAGAGTGAACAGGAACAGGTAATATCATGGTTCTTTTCGGGCCCTGGCTGGGCCCGTAGCGCAGTACGGATAGCGCGGCAGCCTCCTACACGCCGTGGAGCGAGCTGTAGGTCGTGCGTTCAAATCGCACCGGGCCCGTCTTCAACCGATTTTCTGGTGCCGTTCAACAACATAGGTTTATTTCGTCAGCGAAGAACGCAGCCTTGCGAATTGAATAAAGTCATAGCGGTTTCGACTCTGGCGTTGTTGGCGATCATCGGGTTGTCGGCATATGCGTACACGGTCTACCTTCCGAGCCTTTCGAACAGCTCACAGGCCGGGCCTGGATCTGGGACTTTGAACATCTACCTCTCGGACCCCCCGCCCGCCAGCCCCAGCCTCAAGTATCTCCTCGTCAACGTGACGAGCGTCACCATCAAGTATTCTTCGAACGTCACGGCGGCCACCACCGCCCAGGCGACCACAGACACCTCCAGCTCCAGCAGCACAAGTACGACTACGAGCACTGCCACGTCTGTCAGCTCTGCCTCATCGGTATCGAGCTCCGCGTCGTCCGCCACCAGCTCCTCCACCGCGGCCGCGTTCGTGAACAGATATGTCTACAACGTGTCTGCGAGCGTCGGGACCAACGTCAACCTCACGAAGCTCCAGGGCAGTTCGATCCTACTCGGGACCACCAAGGTGCCCTCTGGGAACGTGACAGGCATCATCTTCCACATCACAGGAGCCAAGGCTTTCTGGACCAACGGGACGTCGACCCAGCTCAGGGTAGTAGCCAGCGGGAAGCTGATGGTCAATGTGCGCTTCACCATCCAATCCAGCGGAGCGACGGACCTCACCCTGAACATCTCGCCAGGGACTATCCACGTCAGCCCCGGACAGGCGGCTGTCCTCAGGCCCGTGATTCAAGTGACCGCAGTCAGCTCAGGGGCCAAGAGCACCCAGACCGTGGAGACCACGGTAACGGAGTCCGAGAGCTCGTCTTCGAACACATCCTAGAGCCAAGATTCAGCCCACCCTCGACCTTCTTCTTGTAGCTCGGGACGTCTAGAACCCAGCGGGTGTGCCGTCTCCGCGGACGTCGCACACGGCCTTCCTGTACCCTTCTGACACCTCGACCGCCTGGCAGACGCCGGTCCGCCCTGGCATGGGAAGGCTCTCGATGTCGTAGTCGCTGCCCGGGGGGAGCTCGTAGCCGGCCTCGACCAGCAGGTTCCGCCCGCCTCCCCAGAGGAACCTCGGATGCGCTACGTTCTTTTCGGCTGGCATGGAGTAGTCCACGGAGTTCGTCACGAAGAGCGCGTGCTGCAGCGGACGGTAGTCCGCGCCGCTGGCGCCGATGGCGAGGTAAGGGCGCCCCTGCCGCTCGAGGATGAGTGAGGAGAGGGTGTGCAGCGGCCGCTTGCGCGGTTCGACCTTGTTCGGCCCCTCGGTGCGGAAGGCCGACGCCCTGTTGTTCAGCGCTATGCCGCACTCCTTGACGAACACTCTAGACCCGAAGTGGTGGAACAGGCTCTGGATCCCGGAGACGATGTTGCCCTCGGGGTCTGCTATCGAGAAGGCAGTGGTGTCACCCTTCCTCACTGTCCCTCCTGTAGGGTGCGTCCCGCTCCTGGTCGACATGAACGCCTCCATGTCGATGGCCCCGAAGCGCGGGTCGCCGAGCATCTCGTCGCGCCGGGCGTAGGCGACGAGGACCGCCCGCATGGTCTTATCGATCCTCTCCCGCGAGAGCGGGCCAACAGCAGAGAGGTCGGACTCGGTTAGTTGCTTCAGGATCAGCAGGCTGGTGGCGCCCATGCTGTTGGGAGGGACCTCGTAGACCGTGGTGCCTCGGTAGTCCAGCTTCAGTGGGTCGACCCACTCGGGCCTGAAGTCTGAGAAGTCGCTCTTGCTGCAGGGGACGCCGAGGGACACCAGGGTCGAGGCGATCTCCTCTGCGGGCCGGCCGGAGTAGAACGCGGATGGACCGCCTTCAGCCACCTCCGCTATCACCCTCGCGAGCGCTCCCTGCCTGACGCGCTCGCCCGGGACCGGTACCCTGCCGCCTGGGGCGAACACCTCCTTCGCGTCATCAGTGAGACCGGAGTAGGTCCCCTCTATGGACCTGCACATGGCTCCGCCTATCGGGAACCCTTCGGCGGCGAGCCTGACGGCGGGCTCGAGAAGCTCCTTGAACTCGAGGGACCCGAATCTCCTGTGCATCTCCCAAACTCCCGCGGCCAGCCCAGGAACGACGCAAGTCAGAGGGCCGTAGAGGGGGACCTTCCCGCCCGCCTTCTCCCTGATCAGTTCGAGCGTGAGCCCTGAAGGAGACCAGCCGCTGGCATTCAGGCAGTGCACCTTGCCTGTCTTCGCCTCGTAGAGCATGCCGAAGTAGTCGCCTCCCAGCCCTCCAGCAGGATGGAAGGTCACGGCGAGGGCGAAACTCGTCGCTGCGGCGGCGTCGAAGGCGTTCCCGCCCTTGCGGAGCACGTCGTAGCCCACCATCGACGCGAGGGGCTGCTCGCTCGCGACGGCCGCGCGCTCGCCTATCAGGGTCCTGCTTAGCGCCATACCGACTCCTCGACGCCCCATGTCCGAGCCCCAGCGGACAAGCTCAACGCAAGGGAGTGTGCGGGAACCTATTTATAGAACAAACAGGGCGTATACAACCGTTGGTCGATAACCGATGAGTCAGGCCGAACTCGATGCCGTCCTTGGGACCATGGAGAACCCGATTCGCAGGAGGATAATATCCAGGATCAGCGAAGAGCCCAACTACCAGCTCCAGCTGTCGAAGGAGTTGAAGATCAGCCAGCAGCTCGTGGCGAAGCACCTGACTACGATGGAGAAGGCTGGCCTGGTGAGGAACGTCTCGCAGGACAGCCCCAGGGGCCCGCAGAGAAAGGAATACCTGCTGAAGAGCAGTTTCTCGGTCACCGTAGACCTGGCCCCCAACTTGTTCAGGACGAGGATCTTCTCATTCGGGGCGCTGCCGGGGGTCGATGAGGCCGATGACCACGCCCAGGTGATGACTCAGATCAGTGAGGTTCTGCGATACCCCGACGGCGCGTCGCGCATTCGCCCGCTCACCCATGTGGTGGCAGAAGTTGACAGGAAGCTGAAAGAGATGGAGGAGGAGAGGGCGGTCCTGCTCTACATCCGGAGCCTTGCCCTGAGGGAGGCCGCGCGGATAGGCACTTCGCTCTCCATGGCCGACCGAAAGAGGGTCCTCAGGTACCTCGTGAGGGAGGAGGGGGACGGAGTTGGAACCATATGCGCCTCGCTTGGCTTGCAGAAGCAGGTGGTCGGCGGCATACTGGAAGAGATGGAAAGAGAAATAGGAGCCACTGACTAAGTAAAAAAGGAAAGAGGAGCAGAGCTCCTCTATATTCCGAGGTTCGGAAAGCTCGCCTGAGGGACGCCGAGCTGGCCCTGGAGGGTCTTGATGCGCGTGGCATACTCCCTCATCCGGGCGTTGTCGCCCTGGACCTTAGCTATGCGGTAGCCCTTCCACGCCTTGCGGAGGGCTCCCCAGACTTGCCCCTTTTGATATTCGGCCATTTTGTCTGACCTGCCGTGTTCAGGCCCCGTCCGGTATTTTGCGGGCGTAGTCTATGTTAGTTGAGCCAGTAATCAAAGGAGGCTACCGCCGAAGCGGGCCCTAGAGCACGGAGCGGAGGATGAGCCAGATGTTGCTCGGGTGCTCCCGTATCCTCCGCTTTGAGTAGGCCCACCACCTGTCCCCATAGGGGAGGTATTCGGAGACCACGTATCCTGATTTCACGAGGTCGCCCTTGAGATCGTCCCTGATGCCCTTGAGGAACTCAAAACGGAACTTCGCGTGGCTGGACTCTGCCAGGGCCTTGGCGCGCTCTACGAGAGCCCCGTCGTGGGTGGCGATGGCGAACCCGTCCCCCCTCTCGAAGAGAGACGCCATCAGTTTCTCGAAGTTCTTGTTTATCTCCGGCTTGGTGGGGAAGACGAAGTCTGGGCCCTCCCTGTAGGCCCCCTTGACCAGCCTCACCATCCCTCCTTGGTCCAGTATCGCATTCACGTCTGACTCGCTGCGCCTGGCATAGGCCTGGATTGCCACGCCGAGTCTCGGATGGCGACCGTGGGCGTCGAGGTAGGCGGCGACCGTCTTCTCCGTGAACGCGGAACCTTCCATGTCTACCCAAAGGAGCTGCGACAACTTCTCCGCGTTGGCCATTATCCTGTCGAACCTCCTCCGCATCGCCTCGTCGTCCGCTCCCATCCCCAGCTGCGTCAGCTTGACCGAGGCGAACCCTCTGACCCCGCCGTCGGCCAACGCCTGCTGAAGCCTGAGATACTCTTCAACCTGGGCGTCAGCTGTCGCCGGGTCCATGATCTCCTCTCCGAGGAAGTTTACGACCACCCCCATCCCCCTGGAGTTCGCCCCCTTTGCGTCGTCCATCGCAGCGCTCAGGTCTGCCCCTGAAATCCACCTCTTCGCCATCGGCAGGACGACCTTCTCCTTCACCCCCAAGGCGTCCCTGCGCCTAAGGAACCACATATTAACGGTGCACATGTGCACCGATGCCGAGTATGAGACCTGAAGCCCTCTACGCAGCCAGGATGAAGCGGCTCAGGGAGGGGCTCGCCAAGCGAGGGCTGAAGGGAGCGGTCGTAGTACCCGGGCCGAACATGCGCTACCTGACCAGTGGCACATCCCTCATGCTGGAGCGCCCGTTCGTGCTGCTCATCCCTTTGTCAGGCGAGCCGCAGCTGGTGGCGCCAGCCCTGGAGTCTGGGCCATACCGGAGCTTGCCGGTCGCCATCGGGGTCCATGCGTGGACAGACTCGGAGGGGCCCGGGGGGGCCATCAGCCAGGCGGTGAGGAGCGCCGGGGTGGAGGGAACCTGGGGCGTAGAGGGCAGGGCGCCGTTCCAGTACGTGAACAGGCTGGCGAAGGTCGCACGCCTGAAGCTCGCCGACGCCGAGCCCGTCCTCCAGGGGATGAGGGAGTCCAAGGACGAGGTTGAAGTCAGGCTCCTGAAGAAGTCAGGGGAAACGTTGAGCAAGGCGTTCAGGAGGTTCCCTGAGCTCATCAAAGAGGGGACCACTGAGCTCGAGCTGTCCAGGGCGATGACGGATGCGATCTACGCCGAGGGAGCCGAGAGGGTCGACGACATGCTTGTCCAGGCTGGCCGGACGGCGGCGGACCCGCATCACCTCCCCTCTGGCAGGAAGGTCCAACGGGGAGAGAGCATAGTGGTGGACGTGGGTTCGACCTACGGCGGATACTACGCTGACATCACCAGGACGTTCTGCATTGGACGATCATTGGACGTCGAGAAGGTGTACTCCAAGGTCCTCGAAGCCCAGGAGGCTGCCGTGGCCGAGTCGAGGGCGGGCGCGAAGGTCGGGGATGTCGACGCTGCCGCCAGGGGGGTGCTCGAGGGGGCAGGGTTGGGAAGGTATTTCTTCCACAGGACGGGGCATGGGCTAGGGCTGGAGATCCACGAAGCGCCCTACATAGTCGAGGGTGGGGGGGAGAGGCTGGGCCCTGGCATGTGCTTCACGATAGAGCCTGGAGCCTACATCAGGGGGAAGCTCGGGGTCAGGATAGAGGACGACCTCCTGATTGAGGGCAGGACAGGAGTGGGAATCACCGACGTCCCCAAGGAATACGGCTGGTGGAGCTAGACCTTCTTGATTCGCGAGAACTGAGACACCATCGTGTTCGTGTCTTCGATGTGCTTGACCTTCTGTATCTTGCTCATGACAAGCCTGTACACCTTCTCGTCGCTTGGGACGAGGACCTCCTTCTGGGCGTTGAGAACGACCAGGATGTCCCAGTCGCCGGGGACGATGTGGGTCTCTACGATTTCTGGGACCTTCATCAGCTCGTCTATGACTTCTTCCTCGTGACCGGGGGTGACCTTGAGCAGGACGAAGGCCCTCTGATATACTGGCAACCGCTTCAGGTGGCCGGCCGTACTGCTTTTAAAAACGAATCGCCGCCAAATGACCATATTGAGGAATGCCGAGGTCGCCGAGCTCCTAGACAGGCTTGGGGAGCTCGTGGAGGCCGCCGGAGAGGACAGGTTCAAGGTGATTGCCTACCACAGGGCGGCTGCCAGCTTGAGGAACATGGACGAAGACGTCGAGCAAGCCTGGAAGGAGAGGCGACTGGAGGACATCCGGTATGTGGGGGAAGGCATAGCCAGGAAGATCGACGAGTACCTCAGGACAGGGAGGCTCGAGCTCCTGGAGCGGATGAAGGCGAAGGTTCCTCCGGGGGTGCCGAAGCTCATGAAGATCCAGGGGATAGGGCCGAGGACCGCGTACCACCTCTCCCACGACCTTGGGATAGCGAGCGTCGAAGATCTGAAGTCAGCCCTGGAGTCAGGGAGACTCGACTCAGAGTTTGGGCCCACGGCCAGGGGGTCGTTCGCGGTTGGAATCGAGAAGCTCGCAAGCTTCGAGAAGCGGATGCTCATCCCCGAGGCCGAGGGGGAGTTCCAGAAGCTGGCATCCTACTTTGGGGCCCTGGGAATCGAAGTGAGGATGGCCGGGAGCCTGAGGCGAGGGAAGAGCACGGTCGGGGACATAGACCTGCTCTCCACCGACCAGAGGGCGGTCGACGCCTTGGCCGAGTGCCCGGGCGCGGACCAGGTCCTTGAGAGGGGCCCAAAGAGGACGAGCGTGAAGCTCGGGAGCGGGGTGCAGGTGGACGTCAGGCTGTTCGCGCCTGAAGAGTACGGCGCTGCGCTGGTCTACTTCACCGGCTCGAAGGACCACAACATAGCGCTCAGGAGCCTGGCGATGGGCAAAGGGTGGAAGCTGAACGAATACGGCCTCTTCGACAAGGATGGGAAAAGGCTGGCGGGCGGCACCGAGGAGGAGGTATACAGCAAGCTCGGGATGCGGTACATACCCCCTGAGATGAGAGAGAACAGGGGGGAGGTGGAGGCCTCGCTCAGGGACGAGCTCCCTGACCTCGTCGCCTTCGACGACATCAAGGGGGACCTGCAGATGCACACGACCTGGAGCGATGGGTCGGTCGACCTGGGAGGGATGGCGAAGGCGGCAAAGGAGAGGGGGTACGAGTACATCGCTGTCACCGACCACTCGATGTCGGTGAGGGTGGCAAACGGGCTGTCCGAAGAGCGGTTCCGTAGGCAGTGGAAGGAGATTGACAGGCTGAATGGCGAGCTGGCGCCCTTCAGGATACTCAAGGGCGTCGAGGTGGAGATCAAGAGCGACGGGTCCCTCGACTTTGACAGGAGCTTCCTCGACGGGTTCGACATCGTCGGGGCGTCCCTGCACCAGAACTTCAGCCAGAGCCCCGACAAGCTGACCGCGAGGGCGCTCAGCGCCCTGAGCCACCCCTCCGTGGACTTCCTGTGCCACCCCACCAACAGGCTCATCGGGAGGAGGGAAGGGAACCCCATTGACCTCCGCAAGGTCTTAGCGGCGGCGAAGGAGAATGGAAAGATGCTCGAGGTGGACGGGCAACCTAAGAGGCTGGACCTCGACGACGTCTGGGCGAGGAGGGCCATGGAAGAAGGGGTCCCCGTGCTCGTGGATTCGGACGCCCACTCCGTGGGGGAGCTGGACAACATCGGGTACGGGGTGACGGTGGCGAGGAGGGCCTGGATGAAGGCGGGGGACGTCGCGAACACGAGGAAACTGAAGGGCTTCCTGAGATACCTCAGCTGACTCCATTCCAACGTTAATAACTCAAGCCTGATGCGCGGGCCGTGCGGGGGTAGCTAAGCCTGGCCAACAGCAGGGGACTTAAGCGACCTTTCGTGGAGATCCCCTCCCTCAGGGGTTCGTGGGTTCGAATCCCATCCCCCGCATCCACAGCGTGAGCCCAGGGGTGATGGCACTTCGTGTTTGGGGGCCTGAAGAGCGCGAACCGAGGCCGGGTCTGAGCAGCGTCTGGACCGCCCAACCAATCTTAAATCGCCAGAGGATGCTGCTCCAAGAGGAGCCATGACTGACTCGCGGTCAGACGTCGCTGGTGGGCACATAGCGGTACACTGGAAGGAAGAGCCGCTCCTGGACCCGCCCGCTTCCTTCGTCGCCCAGGCGAACATGAGAGACAGGAGCATCCTGGAGCGCTTCTCTGAGAGGAACTTCCCCGAGTGCTTCAGGGAGTACGCGGACCTTCTGACATGGGACCAGGGCTGGCACACCACACTGGACGCGTCCGACCCCCCATTCTGGAAATGGTTCGTCGGCGGGAGGCTCAACGCATCGTACAATTGTGTAGACAGGCACCTGCCGAAGTACGGGAACAAGGCGGCCATAATCTGGGTCCCAGAGCCCGAGGACGAGGCGCACCGGGTTGTCACATACCAGGAGCTATACAGGAGGGTCAACGAGTTCGCCCTCGTACTTCATGGCCTGGGACTCCGGGCGGGCGACAGGGTCACCTTTCACCTCCCCATGGTCCCCGAGCTCCCCGTCTCCATGCTCGCCTGCGCCAGGCTCGGCGTCATCCACAACCAGGTCTTCGGAGGGTTCAGCGCCAGGGCTTGCGCGGAGCGGATTGAGGACTCGAAGAGCACCGTCCTGGTGACCATTGACGGCTACCACAGGAACGGGGGAGTCATCGACAAGAAGAAGGAGGCCGACATCGCGGTGGAAGAGGCGGCGAAGCTCGGAGCGCAGGTCGAGAAGGTCCTCGTCTGGCGACGTCACGCGGGGAGGTATCTCTCGAATTCGCCCATGATCGAGGGCCGTGACTTCTTCGTCGACGAGCTGTCGACACGGTTCCAAGGCAAGACGATTTCTCCCGTCTCCATGGACTCGGAGGCGCCACTCTTCCTGATGTACACCAGCGGCTCCACCGGGAGGCCAAAGGGGGCCCAGCACAGGACCGGTGGGTATCTGGCTTACGTCGCCGCCACTTCGAAGTACGTCCAGGACATCCACCCGGAGGACGTCTACTGGTGCTTCGCAGACATAGGGTGGATCACGGGCCACTCCTACATCGTATACGGCCCCCTCGCCCTGGCGGCGACCACCGTGATGTATGAAGGGGTGCCGCTCTACCCGGACGCCGGGAGGCCCTGGAGGATCGCGGAAAGGCTCGGGGTGAACATATTCCACACGGCGCCTACCACCATCAGGATGCTCAGGAAGTCCGGGCCTGGTGAGCCCGAGAAGTACGACTATCACTTCAAGGCGATGACGACGGTGGGCGAACCCATAGAGCCGGAGACCTGGAGGTGGTTCCACGAAGTGGTCGGGAAGAGGGAGGCGGTGATCACCGACACCTGGTGGCAGACGGAGACCGGGGGGTTCCTCTGCTCGACCCTCCCGGCGGTCAGCCCCATGAAGCCCGGGAGCGCCGGGCCAGGGATGCCGGGCATCTACCCGGTGATTCTCGATGAGGACGGCGCCGCAATCCCTGCAGGCGAGAACAGGGCCGGGAACCTCTGCATCCGCAACCCCTGGCCTGGCATAATGCAGACCGTCTGGGGAGACCCAGACAGGTTCGTCAGGACGTACTACTCGAAGTACAACAGGGACAAGGAGAGCAAGGACTGGCGGGACTGGCCTTACTTCGCTGGTGACGGAGCGGTGCTTGCTTCTGACGGGTACCTCCGCATACTCGGCAGGGTGGACGATGTGATCAAGGTCGCAGGCCACAGGCTCGGGACGAAGGAGCTGGAGAACGCGGTCCTGACCACCCCGGACGTGGCCGAAGCCGCGGCCATAGCTATGTCCGATGAGCTCCGCGGCCACGTCCCGGTAGTCTACGTTGCGCTGAAGCCAGGGAGCTCCCCCGCCAAGGGAATTGAGGATCTCGTCAAAGAGAACGTGGTGAAGCAGCTGGGGCCCATCGCGAGGCCGAGGTTCGTCTACATCGTCCCCGACCTCCCGAAGACGAGGTCGGGAAAGATCATGAGGCGCGTCCTGGTCGCTATCTCGGACCGGAAGGACTACGGGGACATCACCACCCTGGCGAACCCGGACGTCGTCGATGCCATCAGGAAGCAGGTGCAGTCAGCCTAGACCCAGGGGGAGCTGGGCTGAGGATATGCACGGCATCCGAGTGAAGGCAGGACGACCGCCCTCCCGCGTCCCGTCTGCAAGGGCCGAGCCCGGGGGGACGAGAGACAATGAGGTAGAGAGTCATGGCAGCGGCCCCTCGGGAAGACCGAAGCGAGATGCAGAAATCACGGACGTCGATTCCTTTTATCCATCCCCCTCGGCGTGCTCCCCATGGACTTCCTAGCCGAAGCTAAGAAGATCGAGCCCGAGATTATCAGGACCAGGAGGGCGCTTCACCAGCACCCGGAGCTGTCGTACCACGAGGTCTGGACATCGAAGTTCGTCTCCGACAGGTTGGAGGCGCTGGGCATCCATGTGCGGAGAGGGGTAGGAGGCAACGGAGTGGTAGGCACCCTGAAGGGGGGCGTTGACGGGAAGGTTGTCGCCCTAAGGGCCGACATGGACGCTCTCCCCATCACCGAGGCTGCCGACGTGGGCTTCAGGTCGAAGATCGACGGGGTGATGCACGCCTGCGGCCACGACACGCACATGGCGATGCTGCTTGGGGCCGCAGAGATCTTGGCCCGGGCCCAGGCGGAGCTGCACGGAACCGTGAAGTTCCTTTTCCAACCTGCCGAGGAGCACGGAGGGAGGGGCGGCGCGCTCCCCATGATAGAGGACGGGGCCATGCTCGACCCGAAGGTAGACTACGTCTTCGGGCTGCACATCGATGGAGACAGGAAGGCGTGGTAGTTGGGGGTAAGAGGGGGACCGGTGATGGCTGCCCCGGACACCTTCAAGATCAGGATCGAGGGCAGGGGAGGCCACGGGTCTGCCCCCCACAAGACCATAGACCCCGTCTACATCGCGGCCAACGTCATCCTCGGCTTGCAGGGTATATCTTCAAGGATGATGGACCCGGTCCGCCCCTTTGTCATCACAGTCGGATCAGTCCACGCAGGGACGAAGGAGAACATCATCCCCGACTACGCTGAGCTCGAGGGTACCATCAGGACCCTAGATGAGGCGACCAGGAAGTCGGCCAAGAGGAAAGTGGCCGGGGTCGTCGGC
This sequence comes from archaeon, assembly GCA_021788415.1. The sequence continues at coordinate 106,058 of JAJYKR010000001.1, read as the reverse complement.
GGGCTCTGCAGGTCATTCGGAGGTTCGGCCCACGTCGAGTTCGAGGCCGACGCCTATCCTGTGACAGTGAACGACCCCAAGACAACGGAACGGGCCGTCAAGGTCCTTCAGAGGATACGCGGGACAAGGGTGAAGAGGATGGAGCCCATCCTCGGGGGGGAAGACTTCTCCAGGTTCCTGCAGAAGTCGCCCGGGACGTTCTACTTCCTGGGGGCGGCGAACCCGGCGAAGGGATGCGTCTATCCGAACCACAGCTCGAAGTTCAAGGCCGACGAGGACGTGCTGAAGTATGGCGCCGCGTCCCTCGCGATGCTCGCCTTCGAGTTCGGCAGCCAAGGCACGCCCAGGTGAATTGGCGCGTACGCAAAGAAGGTCTCCGAACGAGTCTACCTGCTTGACACCTACGCGCTTGGGATACCAGGGACGGTAGGAGCTTACCTGCTGAAGGGTCAGAAGCCTGCGCTCATCGACTGTGGCTACGCTACCTCCCACGAGAGCGTCCTGAAGGGGTTGGCCGAGGTCGGGGTCATGCCCTCGGACGTGAGGTATGTCATCCCGACCCATGTACACCTGGACCACGCGGGTGCCGCGGGGAGGCTCCTGAGGGAGATGCCCAACGCAGAGGTGATAGCCCATGAGAGGGGGGTCCCCCACCTGGTCGACCCCGCGAAGCTCATCGAGAGCTCCACCAGGGTCTTCGGTGAGTCCATCATGGCCCTATACGGCCGCCCTGACCCGGTCCCCGCAGAAAGGGTGAGGGGGGTCGGGGAGGAGGAGCACCTCGACCTCGGGGCCGGCCTCAGCGTCACCATAATACACGCCCCCGGACACGCGCCCCACCAGGTGTCCGTCCTCGTGGACGGCAGCCGCTCCCTTCTGACTGCTGACGCGGTCGGGATCGTGTACCCGGGGCTCAGCGCGCTGATACCAACCACGCCCCCTCCCAGCTTCAACCCGTCGCAGCTGGTGGCCACCATAGGCGCGCTGAGGCAGATGTCCCCCGGGGAGCTGCTCGTCCCGCACTTCGGCGCCAGGAGCGATGTCGACTGGGTGTTCGACCGGACGGCGGAGCTGGTGGAGTCCTGGGTGGACCAGGTGAGCCGCATGCGGAAGCTGAAGATGGGCCTCGACCAGGCAGCCGAGTCCATGGAGAAGGCGGTGGCCAGTGACGCGGGGGTAGGAGATCTCCCCATCTATGCGAAGGTGTCGGTGAGGACCTCAGTGATGGGGATCATGCATTATCTCGACAAGAACCCTTGAATAACGTGGGCGGCCGCCGCGCGTTGTGCCTCTGGTCTACGCGTGCATAGCACCCCACGGAGGAGAGACGGTCCCTGCCCTCGCGGGCAGGAAGCTCCGGTTGTTCCGACCGACCAGGGACGGCATGAAGTCGCTTGCATCGAGGATGGAGCGGTCAAAGCCCGACACCATAGTGATTGCCAGCCCCCACAACCTCAGGCTCCACAGGCATGTCGGGGTGGTGACGGCAGAGAATTCCTCCGGGTCCGTTACGGAAGGGAGGAAGACCATCAGGCTCAGGGCCAAGTGCGATGTAGCGTTCGCTCGGACGCTGGTCGAGGAGGCCGAGAGGGCAGGGCTCCCTGTCGCCGGAGCCACCTATGGGGTAAGCGAAGGTCCCCTCTCTGACCTGGCGATGGACTGGGGGACGCTCATCCCCCTCTGGTTCTTCCTCAGAGGGACAGGGCTGAAGAGCAAGATCGTGATAGTCGCTCCATCGAGGGGACTGCCCCTCCGCCTGAATTTCGAGTTCGGCAGGGTGATGGCGCGCGCAGCAGAGGCCGGGAGCAAGCGCGTAGCCTTCGTCGCCAGCGCGGACCAAGCTCACGCCCACAGGAGGAGCGGACCCTACGGCTACAGCCCCAGCGCGGCGCGGTATGACGAATTCGTGGTCGCTGCGGTCAATGGGGGAAGGCTCAGCTCGATTCTCGACCTGGAGCCCGGCTTCATAGACGAGGCGAAGCCCGACAGCCCCTGGCAGATGTCCATGCTCGCCGGAGCCCTTTCAGAGGTCCCGATGAAAGGGGAGGTGATCTCATACCAGGCACCCACCTACTACGGGATGCTCTGTGCGAGCTACTCCAGGAAGTCGTAGATCCCTTCGAGGCCGCTGATCTTCGGGCAACCCATGTCCCCGTAGCTACCGTACCTGTCGAGGAGGATCCCTGTCACGCCAGCGTTCCTCGCCCCCTTCACGTCGGCGTCATAGAGGTCCCCTATGTGTACCGCTTCGCCCGGTTCGGCGCCGGTCCCATGGAGCGCTATCCGGAATATGTCAGGGTTGGGCTTCGAGACGCCGACCACCCCTGAGACAACTACCACTGGGAAGTACTTCTCGAGGCCCAGGTCGGACACCGTGCCAGCCACGTCAGGGGGCGCGTTCGAGACGAGGGCCAGCTTGAAGCCGGCGTCGCTAAGTCGGCGGAGGGTCGGCTCGGCGTCGGGGTAGAGCTCCAGCGGTATTGACTCCTGGACTTCGGGCCACATCTTACGCATCAGATGGGAGAGCCGTTCAGCCTCGGCGTCGGACGACCCGGGGAAGAGGTGCCTGAAGACCAAGGCGTCGAGCTGGCGGTAGGACTCCTCCGACTCCTCTGGGGTGAACCTCCTGTGCCCGTAGGCGAGGAGCCAGCCTGGCTCGACGGCGAAGTAGGCTGAGCGCACCTCGTCGGCGGTGGCAGAGTAGCCGCTGCCTGTAAGTATCCTGCTTATGATCCGGTCTCTCCTCATTACAAGGAGCGTCCCTCCTAGGTCGAAGAAGACGGCCCTTTTCTTCAATCTGAAGCTTGATGCGCCAGGCGGCTAAATACTTTCGGCGGGAACCAGCGCCGTGCTACCCCCCGAAGATGGGGATGTAGGGGGTCACAAGCATGCTGAACAGGAGGAGCGCGAGGACGGTCAGCGTGATGTAGACGTAGGTCCTGTTGTGCTCGGCCGCGAAGAGGAAGATGGAGAAGAGCACCCTCGAGACGGGAGTCGCAAGAAGGAGCAGCACTCCCAGCTCTATTATCGCCATCGGCGCACCCGAGGCGAGGCCGGCAGTGAGGCTGTTGAAGGTGACCGGGAAGGAGCCGTGGGGCACCTGATTGGGGTTGTAAGTGAGGAAAGAGCCAGACTGTGAGAAGGCCGCGTGGGCTGCGAGAAGGGCTGTTCCGACCACGATGACTGCGCCAGAGAGCAACACGCCATACCTTAGCACCTTGCTGATGACGGTGTTCATCGAGTCAGGGTCGCTCAGGTTCATGGCCGCACCCTCCGCGGGGCACCGAGCAGCTCAGATGCCAAGGGCCCTCAACACCATCTCCAGCCCCGCTATGGCGAGGACTAGGGCGAATATCTTCCTGACGGTCGGGTTCCTTGCCCTGGTGAGCACCCGGGCCCCCATGGAGGCGCCGATGAGTATCCCAATGGCGACGGGCGCCACTATGATCGGGTTGACGTCTCCCCTGACGAAGTAAATCCCGGCGCTGGCGGCAGCGGTGACTCCGATCATGAAGTTAGAGGTCGTGGTCGACACCTTCATGGGGAGCTTCATCGCCAGATCCATGGAGAGGACCTTGAATGTCCCACTCCCTATGCCCAGGAGCCCAGAAATCAGCCCGGCCACCACCATGCCGGCGAGCCCCTCGGCTGGGCGGGTGGCGTTGTAGTTCACCGTCGAGCCGTCCGTCTCCACGTATGAGCCTGTGAGCTTGAGCTTCTTCGAGAGCCCCGTCAGCTCGGGGGGGACGGGGATGTCCTCGCCAATCTTGCGGACCAGCGGGAGGAGGGAGACGAGGAGGATGACGCCGAAAATGAGCTCAAGGGCGACGGAGTTTACGTAGGTGGCGATCAGCGCGCCTGTGATGGCCCCCGCCGTCGTCCCCAGCTCGAGGAACATCCCGACCCTCAGGTTGGTCATTTTGTCCTTGACGTAGGTAGCCGCGGCGCCGCTGGAGGTCGCTATCACAGACACGATGCTCGCGCCTATCGCGTAGTGGATGTTCACTCCCAGCCCGATGGTCAGCATTGGGATGACGACGACGCCCCCTCCGAGCCCCACGAGGGAGCCGATGACCCCGGCGACGATAGAAGCCAGGAATAATATGACCATGAGTTCTAGGACAAGCAAGCTTGCTCCTCCCCTTTTGCGAAGGTAGTTACGCGTTTTTCTCGGTCACAAAAGGTGACATGAGGGCAGGCTACCGGCCCTCAAGGGCGGCTACAATCCTCTCGTGGCTCGCATCTATCCCTTCAACCCCTGTGTTCAGTATTATGCATGGGATCTTCCACTTCTCGAACATGAGTCTGAAGTAATGGGCCTGCCGTTCGCTGTCTGGCTCGAGCAGGTATGGGTTGTACCATGGTTCGTAGGACGTCGATCCCCACTTCTCCTTGGGTCCTGCCCCCGGGAGTACCATGTACTCCCCCCTCTGGAGTATGCTGATGGCATCGTCAGGCGTCAGTCTGACCTCTGCGGGGCTGTGGTCGTCCCTGCGCAGGAGGACGACGAGGTTGATTGGGACCTCATCGACGACCTTGTCCGGTCCGAGGATGCCCTCCCTCCTGACCAGAACCCTAGAGTTGCCGAAGGCGTAGTAGCACCACCCCTTGCCGTCGTTGAAGACGCACCTCCGGTGGGTTACGGAGCACCCCGCGGCCCCTTCGGTGAGCTCGCAGTCCTCCTTGCTGGTGGTGATGTTTTCGCTCAAGGACCGGTCGAAGACGGCGCGGAGCCACTCCTGCTCCTTCTGTGACTCGGACCGCATGTAGAGGGCCTTCTCGGGCTGCCTGGCGATCAGAGGGGTTGAAGGGATGTCAGGGACGGGGTTGGGGAAGCGGACGTAGGCCCAGTCGTCGCCGCATATCTTTCCGTACTCGCTGGTGAACATCTGGAAGGACTGGGTCGTCTTCCCGGTCCCGGTGGGTGCGACTATGACCACCCCCTTGCCCCTGTAGAGAGCAGTTGCGCCATGGATCGAAAGCGTGTTTGACTCGCGCTCGAGTATGGCCGCGGCGATTCCGAGGGCCCAAGACTTGCACTGGCCGTAGTACTCGGTGTTCACGAACAGAGCCGTACGCAGTTCAGGACAGTAGTAGGCGGAGGGCTCGAGTCCCTCGACCCCAATCGCCGAATAGATCCTAGCCCTCGGGGCCGCCCCTGCGTCAGCCTGAGTCCAGTTGTTCGCCCAGAACTCCGCTTGGTGCGGACTGTTAGTCTCGAGCTCGATGATGATGCCGTTCAGGTTCGCCTTCAGGGAGCGCACGCCAGGCCCTGAGAGGGCAGGCCGAGCCATGACGAGGAGGCGCTGGAATTCTGAGGCTGGAGTCTTCTTGTCTCCGTTGACCCTTGCCCGCGACTTCGTCGAGTAGGTGTTCAGTGTTTCTGTGGTCAAGTCCGATTCGGCGCCGATTCCGAGCGCTTAAAACCGTTGGTCACAACGAAGTGAAGTTATTCAAATGTCGAAGCAAGCTCGACCCATCGCGGCAGGCCGTCGGCTCCGGGCGCTCGTCGTCAGCGGGTGACCAGGAGGGAGGGGGTGGAGCGTCGCTCCGAGAGACCGTGTGTCGCGGCCTTCTCGAGGTCCAGGCCGCCCTTCTTGCAGATGGCCTTCACCTGATGGAACATCACCCAGCCCCCCAGACCGATCATGGCCCCCGTGGCATACCTCGAAACCGGATTCGCATCGCCGGAGGCTCGTGTCGCGTCCCTGACGGCTATCTTCGCCAGGTGCCTGTAGGATGCGAAGTACACCGCCAGCTGCGACTGGTCCAGCTTGAGCGAAGTGAAGTCCCTGCTCTTGAGGAGACCGAGGGGGACGTGTTGCATCGGCGTCACCGTGAACTCGAAGGGGAGGCCGGTCTCGAGGGTCGAATTGCTCATCCTATTGATCAGGGCCACAGTATCCCAGTTGTCTTCTGGCGTCTCTCCGGCCTGCCCCACCTGGACAGTGAAGGCTGGCCTCCAGTAGTTCTTGTTCATGACATAGGTGCCTCGCCAGACGATGTCGGACCATGACCCGTCGGGGCCGACTTTGAGAGGGAGAGTCTTGTTGGGCATGTGCTCTGCGGCGAGGCGGTCGCTCCCCGTCTCGATGCCCACCTGCAAGCCGATCCAGTTGTTGGGCCCCGCTCTCATGATCGAGGAGACCTTCCGCATCAAGTCCGGGTAGGCGGCAGGGATCGAGATCCTGCCGTGGGTGGGATTGGAGTGGGTGATCCCCGGCGTGCCCATGACCCCCTTCATCAGGTCGATGAGTGCGTCTTCGTTGGGGACGTAGTTCCGTCCGTGCTGGTATGCGAAAAACTCGTCGGTGTGGAGCCAGGCGTTGTGCTGTCCGGAGCGGACGTTCACCTCGAGCTCCCGCCGCACCCTTTCGGGGGTGTAGTATCTGAGCGGCCTGAGGGTGACCTCGCAGAAGTCGCAGCCTATCCCGCACCCGCGCATGACCTCCACCATCCCCTTCACCGAGGGGTTGACGATGTCAGGTATCCCTTCCAGGGTCGGGAACTGCCTCGAGAACTGATAGCGACTGATGAACTTGGGGTTCGGCTCCCACTCCTTCCTGAAGTCCGCGTTGAATGTCTGATACCCCCTGAAGAACCCGGTCTTCTCGCCAGAGTCGTCCGAGACGTACCGGAACAGGTCGCCGGCGATGTCGTCTGCCTCTCCCTGGAAGGCGAAGTCGATCTTGTTCCTTTCGAGCTCCTCGGGGCGGACGGTAAGCTCCCACACCCCTGGGCCCCCTACTAGGAGCTTCGCCTTCTTTCCAGCCCGCGCCTTGTTGATCCTGCCGAGGAGGGACTCGAACTCCCTCTGTACGTAGGCGGACGCCCTCGTCTCGAAGAACACGGCGTATGACATGGTCAGCGGCCCCAGGCCGAGCGGGTCCATGGTCGAGACGCCGATCACTTCGGTGTCATCATCGACGAACTTGGAGATGTGGTCCTCGTGGGCTACGACCACTTCATCCCTGGCGGAGTCCCTGAGCAGGGCGGCCTCCAGTTTCCTGATGGCATAGGGGGCGAGCGCCGCCCTCCCTTCCGTGTCCGGCGGAGGCGGACCCTTCAGGAAGGAGTAGATGGCACCAGGGAGGGCGTCAGTGGGCGCGCTGGCTAGGAAGTCGAGCAGGGGGACGCTTCTGTAGGTGCGAGAGAGGGTCGTGTCCGACACAAGTACGATCCGGGCCATATCCGCACATCAGGAAAGTGGTGACGGTGGTTAAAAAATCCTACAGGTAGTTGCGCTCTCAGAGAGGTCCCTTGGCGGCATGCGTCCCTGCGCTTGTGCACTACGAAGAGCACTGGGCCTGGCGCGAATCCCCCGACCGGCTTAGCCCGCAGTGTCCCGCCAGCTGTGTTCGGGAACGAAACCAAGCACCCTCCTCGCCTTCTCGATCGAGAGGAGGGTCTCGTTCCCCTCAAGCCTCTTCTTCCTGGGGACGTTGGGGAAGACCTTGCCCAGCAGTTCATCGTCGCCAGAAGTCATCACCGTGTCAGCGTTTGCGATTATGAAAACTTCCGCGCCCCGGATTTTCGCCTCGAGGGCCCTGCGTACCGCCTGGGCGGCATCCCTGACGTCGATGTACCCCCAGAGGTTCCACTTGCGGAGCGCCGGGTCGCCCTGGAAGTCCCTGAAGAGCTCGTAGTCCCCGGGCTCGATTATGTTCGAGAAGCGGAGGCCCACTATCTTCAGCTCAGGGTCCCACCTGCAGTACTGCTCGGCGATTCTTTCGCCCACAATCTTGCTCAGCGAGTAGGCGCTCTCGGGCCTCCCGGCGTACTCCTCGTCCACAGGCACATAGGGAGGCGGGACATCGAATGGGAGGCCCAGGACTGTCTCACTGGATGCCCACACCAGGTTCTTGATTCCGAGCCTGGCCGAGGCCTCGAACACGTTGTAGGTGCTCATCACGTTGTTCTCGAAGGTCACGGAGTTGGTGAACAGCCTGGAGTCAGGGATGGCAGCCAGGTGCACCACGCCCTCCACCCCGTGGGGGCCACGCTCAACCGCAGCGAGGGCGTCCAGGGCCTGGCCGTAGTCAGCGAGGTCGGCCTGTATGGAGGGGCAGAGCTCTTCGGCCGGCCTCGTCCTGTCCACACTGAAGGCTTCGTACCCATGCGCCTTGAGGTCCCTTATGCAGGCCCTGCCCGCCTTCCCGCTCCCCCCGGTGACCACGACCTTTGCCATGCCATCAGCTCGGCCACGTGGTCTCAGCGCGCGGCGCCACGGGACCAGACCTCCGGTACCTGTACCTCTCGAAGAATAGCTCCACACCGTGCTGGTCGAGCTTGAAGACTACCTCCATCCTCGCGGCCCCTTCGAGGGTGAAGAACCGCGCCTCGTCCCCCTCTTCGCCCTCCGGGACCAGTATGATGTTGTTGCCTATGTCCTCCCCCGAAAGCATGAGGAAGCTCCCGACCCTCTTCACCTCGGCTACGAGCGTGTCCTTGTATGTCCTGTACTGCCCCTCCAGCTTCTTGAGCAGCCCTTCCAGCTTGACTGCCCTAAGCTCGCCCGGGTCGACCCCTAGTAGTAGGGACACCGCGGACATCCCAAGAAGACCCATGCTGTAGCCGGTGCCGTTCGACAGGAGGACGACTCCTGACCCGATGTCCCGGACATACTCCATGTCTGAGGTGTAGACGTCCAACGAGCCCCCGTGTCGGACGACCTTGTGCCCGTGGAAGTCTGGGATCACCTGGAACCCGTAGCCATAGGAGTCCCCCCCATAGTTTTCGATGGGCCACTTCGCGTAGGGCGCCTCCATCTTCGAGAGGGTGTCCATGGAGACCACCCTCTTCCCCCTGAACTCGCCCCCGTTGATTAGCATGGACACGTAGTTCGAAAGGTCGGCGGCGCAGCTCATGATCCCCCCTGCCGCGTCGCTCCCGTAGGGGACAGGGGTGGGCGTCATCTTCGCGCCTCTTATGGCGTAGGGGGTGGCTACATCGATGTCTGCCGAGATGTCCGACTTGTGGAGGAAGGTCCTCTTCATTTCCAGCGGCGCCAGGATTTCGGACCTGAGGTAGTCGAACCAGTGGCGGCCGCTGGCCTTCGAGACTATCTCGCCAAGGAGGACGAACCCCTCGTTGAGGTAGTGCACCTTCTCCCCGGGCCTAGACACGACCCAGCCGTCGACGCCGTCCAGGAACGAGGCCATGTCGTCGAGGCTGGCTATGGGGAGCCAGTGGTGGTACTCCCTGAACGCGCTGAACAGGATGACCTCCAGGGAGCCTAATCCCGGGATCCCGCTTGTGTGGGAGAGCAGGTGGTGGACCTCGACTCCTTCGAAGGCCCTTTGTTTGAGCGGGATGAACTTGGTGACCGGGTCGTGGAAGCTCACCTTGCCTGACTCGACGAGCTTGCCGACGGCGAGGGCGACGAACGACTTTGTGACTGAGCCTATGCCGTAGAGGGTCTGCGGGGTCGCCGGGGTGGCGCCTGCCGCGTCTTTCCACCCGAACCCCCTGGCGTGCACTACCCTCCCGTCCTCCACCACGGCCGCGGACATGCTGGGAATCTTGGTCTCGCTCATCTTCGCGAAGACTAGGTCGTCGAACCTTCTGGCGTCGAAAGCTACCACGGGAGATGCCAGAGGCCTCAGGTTAAAAGAGGTGCCGCGGTCGCGCTTCACCAGCGAGACGAGCGCTCGAGGATAAACCTGTAGGCATTGCCGTGCATGATCCCATCAGCCTGGTCTGTAGGCACGCCTGCTCCGACCAGGGCTTTCCTGAACTTCCCCACCCTGGATATGTCGCCCATCCCCTCGGGGGCGCTCGACATGCCCAGGAAGTCGGTCCCCAGGGCTGGCGCGGCAGGGCCGCCGAGCCTGACGAAGCGCTTGGCATGGTCCACGAGCCGGGCGGCGGTAAATGGGCGGCCTATGCAGCTCCGGATGAAAGTGAGGCCCACAATCCCCCCCCTCCTCCCGGTCTCGCGTATCAGGTCGTCCGAAATGTTCCTCCGATTGGACTGCACGGCTGCCGAGTCAGAGTGGCTGAAGAAGGGGGAGAGGGCGGCTGCATTCAGCACGTCGGACGACGTCCTCGGCGAAGCGTGCGAAAGATCGAGCATCACGCCCAGCTTGTCCGCAAGCGCGACCAGAGCTTCGCCTTCGCCGGTGAGCCCGTAGTCCTTGGACGAGAGGCACGAGGCCGCGAACTTATTGTCGTAGTTCCAGGTCAGCCCGATGGAGCGGACCCCGAGGTTGAAGAAGACTTCGAGATCTTCGGGCTCCCCGAGCGCTTCGCACCCCTCGATGTGGAGGACGATTCCGACCCGATTTCCGAGCGACTCGATGTCCTCCCTGGTCCTGACTATCTTGAGGTCCTTCGGGTGCATCTTCTCAAGGGCGTAGTATATCTTGATTAGCTCGATGGCGACGTCGCGGGGGGACACGAGGGCGGAAGAGGAGGACCAGTGCCCGTACATCTCCTCCATCGCGGCTATCTTCCTCAGGTTGAGGCTCCCGAGGAGCGGGAATACGGAGCCCAGGACAAGGGTCATGTCAGCCTTCTTGTACTTTGGAATGTCCGCCTGGCGGCCCGGCGCATCTTCGGAGAATGGGGTTGCTCCGCCCATCAGATAGTAGTAGCCGATGTCTTCGTGAAGATCCACTACCATGGCTCCAACGGATTTGCCAGCCGATATAACTGTCTCTGGCGTTCAGTTGCTTGCGCTTGACGCGCATCCGGGCCCTCCTTGAGGGACGGAACGCGCTTCGTGGGGCGGCCCCCTGCCCGGCCGGCTGGACGAAGACGAAGGCGACCCGATGAGGGAGCCCCTTGGACCCGTCTAGACGGACGCCCGGGCTACCTGCCCCTGAGGCGGTGCTTCCTTCTGGGGCCCAGTGCGACCACGTCGAAGAGTATCTTCCGGAAGTTGACAGTCACCCCTCGGGCGTAGAACCTGTCTTCGATGATGAGGTTCCTAAGGTCGTATCCACCCTTCTCGCTGAAGTCGTACCTCTCGAAGGAAAGGGAGTCCGACAGATAGGACTCGAGGAAGGCCGGGTCCGGGTCCGCGATGACATCAGGCGGAATCGGGTCTTTCTTCGAGGCGATGAGCAGGTCGTTGAGAGAGTCTCTTGCGGCCCCATAGTTCTTCCAAGCCTCCTCCACAAAGCGGGGGAAGATGCCGTTGACAGTCATCCTCTCCTTGAATGAGCCGTCAGCGTCTTCTGAGTATCGCTTCAAGAGATGCGCCTTGATGTTGAGCTCGTTGGATCGGTCCATCCTGTAGAGGAACTGTCGGGCAGAGTGTTCGTAGTCGACCCTGTAGGCGTGGTTGAGCGAGTCGCCGAAGGCCCCGCAAGCCAGAAAGAACCCCGCCATCTCGTAGTCGTTCGAGATGAGGGCGTCCGAGATCAGGTGCGCGAAGTCAGGGTCGTAGGGGATTTCGCTCATCAGCAGGCCCTTCCTGGTGATGCCGCGCGGGCTGAGCCTTATCGCCCCGATGTCTGCCAGCCAATCCTCGGCGAACCCCACCTCCTTGTGGTTCACCCTCGACATGAACTCCAGGCTGGAGAGGCCGAGGCCGTACTTGGACATCAGGAGGACCAGGTCGAACGGGGTCTCGGTTTCAAGGTCCTTGTGGACAGGCGCCGGGTCGATTCTCTTCGGGACGGGGGTGCTGGTGAGAATGACCGCCCGGCCTGGCTTGAACCGGCCGATCCTCCCCATCATCTGGAGGAGCGAGTTGTTGTCCAGCTTGCCGTATTTGAGGGTCTTCCGGCCCAGGTTGTCTTTGCTGCTGATGATGTCGTTGAATATCAGCGCGTTGTCCACGTAGATGTTGACGGACGAGGCGATGACATTGGTGGCGAAGATCCTCAGGTTCCTGTCGCGCTCCGCCCTCCGCTGGATCTTGTTCACTTCGGACCCCTCCAGCCCCCCGTGGATGTACACGCCCCCGTAACTGCCCGCGTACTTCTCGACCAGCCGCCTCGTGGGTAGGAAGACGAGCCAGGACTCGTCTTTGGGCTGGGCGTACAGGTACCTTGAGAGGGTTTCGAACATGGCGTCGAGGCTGCGGACCAGCTCCACCTCGAGGCGCACCGGGTACCTCCTGCCGCTGACCGAGTGCAGCTTTGAAATCCCGAGGAAGCGCAGGAACTCCCCTGGGTCGATGGTGGCGCTCATCACCCTGAACAGGTTCTTCGCCTCCTTCTCGCCCTTCTTCGCAAGGGACATGCAGAGCTCCAGTTGGGAGGTCATCTGATGGCTTTCGTCGAAGTAGATGGAGGTATCTGTGAGAGAGCGGTCAGCCAGCATCCTGATGAGGACGCCGTCGGTGACAATCTTGATCTTCCCCTCTACGTTGACCTTCGTGTCCTTCGTTATGATCGCCAAGTCCCCCTTGACCTCCGGGTGCAGCGCCTCGAGGGAGTAGTACAGCGCGTTGCACGAGGCTCTAGACGGTTCCCTGATGATGACCTGTCGTGACCTCCCCGACCTCTCGAACTCGTGGATTGGGACCACCGTGCTCTTCCCTGTCCCCACCTCCCCAAGGAGTACGAAGTGATCCGAGAAGTCGATGGAGTCGAGCACCGAGAAGATGGGCAGGTCCGGTGCGGCCTTTGGATCCCGGAGCCCGCTGCTCCCGTCTGACTCTTCTGGGATAACCTGCTCGAATGTATCGTCCACGCCAGACTCGCTCAATGCGCTTCTGACTGACCGTCCACTTAGGCCGATTTGAACCTAAGGCAGGGGCCGCCCACTGGCAGGCTCTTCGCGCTCAGCAGGGCTTCCGGAGGTTGCGCTACCGGGCTCCCCCTGGCCGCGTTGAGCCTGTTCGTTCCTCCGGTCGACTCTGCCTCTTCCGATGCTCAGATAAGCAGAGGCTGGCATCGGGTCGGATTGCCTCTTGGCACCCATGGTATTCCACGTACGAGCTTTTGTCGAAGACCAGGAGGGCTTGGGGTCCGCCCCGGGGGGCCCGGTGGGCACCATTGGGACCTCGTAACCCGCTCGGCGCACCGGTCTCGTGTCTTCTGCAGAACCTCCGGACATGTGCTTAGGGACCGGCGACTGACCCGTGCCGAGCAACGGAAGGTTATCCCAGGCTTCCAATCTCCCTATATGACTCGGCTCCTTCCCTTACTACAAAGACGAGGATTACCGCGGTGGCGAGGTAGTCAGCCCACCACAGCCCGAGGAGGTACTCTGCAAGAAGGCCCGCGAGCAGAGCTAACGACATGAAGAAGCACGTCGCCGAGGCAACGGCGTCGATGGAGAGAGGGAGGCATCTTGTCTCCCGTCCGATTTTTCTTTTTTCCAGCCAAAGGTATGGCATGACCAGAACCGCCCCTGCAGCTATCGCCACCCCGAACAGCGAGCCTTCAGGTCTGAGCCCCGACGCGTAGGAGTAGACCGCGCCGATGCTTACCGCAGGTACCAAAGCGAAGAGCAGGGCGGTGGCTGTCAGCGCTGTCCTTCTTCCTAGCCCAGCTGAGCCGGCCATGTCCCCTTTTAGGTGGCTGTACACGACGAACGCAGACAAGAGCTCTACCACGCTGTCCCCCCCAAAGGCGAGGAGCGCGAAGCTCCCTGAGACGACGCCCACCCCGATAGAGCCAGCGACTTCGGCCACCATCCAAAGCGAACTGAAGTATTCGATGGAGAGGGCCCGGCTGAGCCTCCCCCTCCTCCACTCCACGTGGCTCGCCGGGCAGCAGCATCCGACGCAGTTTGTACACTGGTCCGGCGTGGAACAGCCCTGGCATGAATCCTCCGCGCAGCCACAGGAGCTGCAAGGTATGGCCATCGCTGCCAAAAATGAACGCCTACCCGCAGACCGGGCGGCGCGCCTTATCAAGCTGGTTCACGATCGGGCTCATAAGGTCCAAGGTTGTTGAAACTAATCCGCTCTTGGGATTGAATCGAGGTTGAGCGCATCCATGGCAAGACAAGCGGTGGGGCACGCCTGCCCCCTGCCGGGACTCGGGCACCCGTTTGGTTGCTTAAGCACGCATGGTTGGCGTTCTGTTGAGCACGGTACACCAGGCATCGAATGAAGTTCAGATGGCGCGAGACGCGCGGGACTCGAGGGCCTATACTCCGCAAGTTCTGGAGCTGCTGTCAGGGGGACGATGCCAGCAGTTTCTCACCGCGGATTGTCGTCCGCTCAACATGGAAGCCGAGAGCTTGGTTAACCTTCACAATCGGCTCGTTCAGGGAGTCGTTATCGGTCGTGAGATACCGATAGCCCCGGGATTTTGCATATTCGATCGCCCTACGCTTGAGCTCCGTGGCAAGACCCTGCCCCCTGAATTCCCGCAATGTACCGGTATAGCTGACGTGGAGGGTGTCACGTTTTCCGTTCACCGTTTCGAGGGATGTCGTCGCGACGTAGCGGTCCCCGACTCGCGCGACGTAGGTTGCCTCGGGAAGAAAGCCAGAGTGCCTGAAAGTGGCATCGAGGAACTGCTCGAATGTGTACCCGCTAGGCGTCCCCATGGAAGGGGCGTCCCTGCCGGATTCGTTCCGAAGTCGATAGAGCCGGTCGCGGACCTCAGGTCGTTCCGGCCCTTCTTCGGCGAGCGAAGTTAGGAAGACCCCCTGGGGAAGCGACGACGCCAAGCCGTGTGCGGGGGAAGCCTCGACCAGGTCCAGGCGGGAAGCCCAGCTCCGGTGTCGCTCTACGAACCCAGATTTGTCGAAGAAGCGGACGCTTCTTCGGTCTTCGGCCCGCACCGAAGCCCAAAGCACCGTAGCTCTCCTCCCCAGCGCAGCAGCTTCTAGGGTCGCGAAGAGGAGTCGACCCAGGCCCCGACCCTGACGATGTCCCAGACGACCCTCTCCCCTGGTACGAGCTCCGTCACCTTCTGCCTGGAGCGATGGAAGTCTCCGTATTGGTAGGTGAACACGCCGCCGACCTTGTCCGTGCTCCCTTCGATCTGTCCTTTCCACCACGCCCGGACGTTGTTGATTGCTGTGAAGGCGTCCTCGGGTGTGCTGTCTACAATGAAGGAAACGGCATAGTCTTGGTTGCCCATGGTTCTCCTCTAGCTGGGGTGCTGTCGCAGGCAGGGTCCGAGCGCTTCATCGTATATTCACCATGACGTCGGGGCAGCCTAGAAAGGCTCCAAGTTCCTCTGCCTCTTCGCGAGCTAGGGTTGAGACCTGCGCCAGAAGCCTTGAGAACGGTTTGATTTCCACTTCGAGGCGGCCCTTCCGTCTGACATGGGACCACACTCCTGCCGCCCGGCCGTCCACGAGTAGCACGGGCGAGACCCATCCCTGCGGCCTGTAGACCTGCCTGTGTTCAACTGGCCCGACAATATTGCGGTGTGATTTATGTCCCAGCAGAAAGGAATCGAAGAAAGGCAATAGCTTTACCACTGTTCCGCTCAAATGCGCTTTCACCAGTTCCGGAAGGTCGCTCCGGAGCACCGCGGCGTTCCAACCTTCGACGTCCACCGGGACGATGCCATCCTCACCGAGGGACCAGATCCTTCTCGCGTCTCCGGCGGTCATCCCGGTCCAGATGGCGAAGTCCGAAACGGTAGAAGGCCCGAAGGCCATGAGGTATCTCCTCAGCAACTCCCTCTCCGCCTTGGCCTGTGAGACGTCTTTCCAGTGCGGGACCCACCTGTCCGCACGTACGAAGGTCGATTCGTTACCTTCACTCGGACCAGAACAATAGACCCCTCTGGATCCGGCGAGATGCAGGAGGTAGTTAGCCGGGAGGGCGAGCTCGCCGAAGTCCACCCATGGAACCTTCTTTCTGTTCCCCCACCCCACGCCGCCGGCTTTGTACCTGACGTTGCAGCGCATCGACTTCGACACCTTAACGGCAAGGGCAGCTTGAGTGGTAGGGTCGTCCAGGGCGTTCAGGACTGCCCCTACGAGGCGCTCGAGCTTCTCTTTCGGAACTCCTCTCCCCAGGACCCAACGCATCTCACGCTCGGCTCGCAGGGCGCTCCCCCGTACAAAGGTCGCCAGTTCGTCCGAAGGGAGAATGAACATGGTCCTTCTCATGCACCAAGCTTTCGCCAAGCTACGTTTGCTCCAAAGGGCGGCCTCCAAGTCGGGAAGCTTCACGCCTCGGACGCGGGCCCAAATCGACAGTTGGCCAGCCAGAAGCAGCTGCGCCTGCGCTCCGCAGATCTCTCCCGGAAGGGAAGTCAGCGAGCTCGGAGGTGCCCTCCGGGTGAGATGTTGCCTGGCGAGTCTGAAAGCCTCGACCTGCTTCCAGGTAACCCGCTGGACGCCATCGCCATTTGAGGAGCGCCTAACAGCGTCCCGGCTCAACTGATTCCCTTCGTATCTTATCGTCAAAAAACTTCCCTGAGTCGGGTGAACGGACCCGGCGCTGCCGACCATGCCGGGACTGGCGCCTCCCCCTGGAGTCTAATTCCTCCCACCCGGCTCCAAGAGCACGCTGGCTGCCCACACACTTCCGCCAGCCGTTGCCATGTGAACGCAATTGATTAACGCATAGCTTTCGGCCACGAAGCGCGGCTTGGGCCCGGAAAAGCATGCCCAGGCCTCAGGTCTCTCTAGCAGGAGCCAGGCGACCGCACAGCAGTCAGTCTTTTCTAGTCCGTCCAAGAGTTCACTGAGTTCATGGAAAGGGACGAGTTCGCACGCATCCTCATGTCTGAGGAAAGAAGGAAGCGGCAGGACCCGCTGAAGCTCATGGAGGCCGCGGGAATCAGACCCGGAATGACCGTTGCCGACCTGGGGTGTGGGCCGGGCTTCTTCACCCTCCCCTTGGCGTCCCGTGTCGGCAGCAGAGGTCTGGTATACGCAGTCGACGCAGACCCAGTTATGCTGAAACACCTGCGCAACAACATCGAGGAATCGAAAGCGGATTTGGGAAGAATCAAGATCTTGGAGGCGGACGTCTCAGAGACTGGAATTCCCGCCAGGTCTGTGGACGCAGTGCTGTTCGCCAATGTCTTGCACGACATCGACGACAAGAAGGCGTTTCTTGGCGAGGTGACCCGGATCTGCAAAGCGCGAGCTATGGTCATCGACGTAGACTGGAAGAAGATCAAGCAAGAGATAGGCCCGCCTTTCGGAATGCGCCTTGCGGAGGCCGAAACGAAGAAAATAATGTCGGAAGCGGGTCTTGAGGTTACGAAGGCCTTGGACGCCGGCCCGCATCATTATGGCCTGGTTTCCGTCTTCGCTGTATAGACTGGCGGTCAGGGGTCTGTGAAGTCCCGGCGACCGCAGACTTCCACGTTCGTAGTCGGAAATCCGGGGGCCAATGGAAATAGCTTTCGACGGAAAACCTGAATCAGCCTCATTTTACTAATCTGAGCTTAGAATTGCCCCGGCCGGGATTCGAACCCGGGTCGCCGACTCGAAAGGCCGGCATACTCTCGACACTTTGGGTTTGACCGGGCTTTACGCCCTTGCGGACTCTATACTACCGGGGCTGGCCGAGGCCAGGCGGGTCTGCAATTAGAGCTTTCTCATGCCGCCGGCTCAAAGAAGCACCACTCTCCAGCCTCCTCGGCGAGTTCTGTAGCGCACTTCGTCGCGAGGGAGGGGGTGAAGCTCGTGAACACGCCGTCCTTTGGGACGTAGCAGTTCCTGGGCCTTCTCCCCCCTACTTCCCTGAGCGTCGACCCCGCCTCTGTCCCGGACATGATCGACTGGAAATACATCCTCCGCCCTAGGATCAGGGGAGACGATCCGTCAGTGGGGAAGTCCGCCACCACCGGCCCGGCAACATCGGCTGAGCCCATTAGCATGGCCGCTGTCAGGCGCTCGTCCGGGGTCAGACCACAGTCGCCGGACGCTCTGAGCCGCTCCCAGTTCGAAGCCGCTTCCAGCCGCGGTCGTAGCTTGACAGATGGGACGCCCTCGGCGAGGAATTCCGCGAAGTACATCTGGGCGAGCGACTCGGCTGAGACTCTCTCCCGGGAGAAAGCGAGGAGGTCTGGGACGAGCGGGACCACCAGATCCACGGGGTCCTTCGAGCACCAGCAATACCCCGCCTGCTCGATGTGCACCCTGAAATCCCTCGACGTCGCTGTTAAAGCCCCTACCCGCTCACTCACCGCAAAGCCTCTCTTCCCTATCTCGGCAGCCAGAAATCTAAGCTGGGAGGCGTTGAGCTTGGGGAGGGGCAAGACGTGCCTGTTTCCGACCAGCAGCCGATGCACCTTGAAAGGAGTCAACGCCCTGAGCGATTAGGAGAACTCATTATATAACGAGCCTAATCCATTCATCACTATCATGGGGGGAGGGAGGGAGGATAGGGCTTTGTCGCTCGAGTCGCTTGAAGAGCGCATGAAGTCGTACGCCGTACGCGTCGACTCTGCGCTGGCCCGCGAGCTCAAGCTCTACGCCCATTCTAGGTTCCACGACCCGCTGGCGTATGCCACGGAGGGAGGGAAGCGCGTCAGGCCCGTGATGCTGATGCTGTCGGCGGAAGCTCTCGGGTGCAAGGACGACAGGGTCCTCGGCGCGGCTGTCGCGGTTGAACTCCTCCATACCGAATCGATCATACATGACGATGTCATCGACGAAGAGAAGGCGAGAAGGGCGAAGGTCCCCTTCCATCTGAAGTATGGCTACAGCGCTTCACTACTCAGCGCCGACTTCGTCTTCGCCATGATACTCGCCATCGCGGCTAGATATGACGACAAGAGGATCGCCGAGGAGGTCAGTAGCGCGGCGCTTCAGATGTCCGAAGGAGAGTATTCAGAGCTCACCATCGACCCCCAGATCTACAAGCTCACCTGGGATGAATACATCAGGATAGTCACCGAGAAGACAGCGTCGTTGTTCGAGACGTCTGCTAAGCTGGGGGCCCTGATCGCCGGGGGCGACGAGAAGGAGGTCCAGGCGCTGGCCGACTATGGCAGATGTATTGGGATCGCGTACCAGCTCAAGGACGACCTGCTGGACTGGAGGTCCAGGGACAAGGTGTCGCTCGGCCTTCTGAAGACCCATAGCGAGAGCGAGGTAGTTGGGAAGATGGCGGCCCAGGCGCAATCCTACGCAGAGGAGGCTAAGCGAATGCTCATACACATCCCACGGAACGAAGCCACGGTCCTGCTGGAAGACATTTCGGACTTCTCAATCTTGCGTCAGCGCTGAGCCCAAGCGGACTAGGTCCCGCGCTCCGCGACCGCCTTCGCGCTCCTGGTTCCCGTGGTGTAGAACCTTGGCCCCTTGAAAGGAGTGAACTGCCTGCCCCCTCCGTGGAGATACTTGGAGAAGTGCTCCACGAAGATGAGCCTTGCCCCCTGGATGCCTGGTTCGAGGATGCTCAGGATCACGTTGAAGACGTGCACCGTGACAAGGAGGACCACCCCAAGTATCACGTAGGCGACCCCTCCGTATAATATACCGGGAGACCCGGTGGAAGTAGGACCAACGACCACGCTGTCGATGAGGTACGCCAGCACGAAGGTCGCGAGGAGGATGCCAAGGAGCCTGGTGTACGAGATTATGTTGCTGACTATGGACGGGAGCTCGATGAGAGCCTGGCCACCCTCTCCGTATATCACCAGTCCGATCCCGACTACGATGAGGATGATCAGTGGGTTTGAGAGCGGGTTCAACAGGCTGGATAGGCTCTCGTGATGCAGGAGTGCCAGCCCCGTAAGGGCGATGCCCAGGGCTCCGCAGAGCCAGCCAAACTTCCCAATCGCGTGCTTCACGCTGCGCATCCAGTAGGCGTTGACCATGCCCAGCACTAGGCCGAAGGAGACCATGAAGAGCCCTATGTACCCTGAGTAGAGCAGGAGCGTCTTGAGCCCCAACGTCGATATCGGGTCCAGGAAGGTCCCGTTGGCCGGGAGGCCTGCATGGAGGTTAGAGTTGAGGTACGAGAACAGATACTGGTTCGCGTGGAATCCGAAGTACGAGTTCAGGATCACCCCCATGACCACCCCCACCATGGAACCCAGAATCATCGCCTTCGCGAGCTTCCTGTACTGGACAGGCTGCAGGATTCTCCCCCCGAAGGATCGCAGGGCCTTCGGCATCACGCTCTTCCTCTCAGGGTGGTTGACTCTGCGTATGATCCATATCGATATCAGCAGGACGATCAAGGAGTAGCCGACGTCCCCGATCATCAGCCCGAAGAAGAGCGGGAAGGCAACGGCGAAGATCATGCTCGGGTCCACCTCGTTGGATAGCGGAACCGAATAGAAGCGGATGAACGACTCGAAGAATCGGAGCCTCCTGGGGGTCTCCAACAGAGTCGGGGGGCCGCCGTGAGGATCCTGAGAATCTGCGTCTATCTTGAATACCTTGGCGGAGCTGGAGGACTCCGCTATGGCTTGGCTGACGCTCCCCAGCCACTTTGACGGGACCCATCCCTCGACCGCGAAGCTGGTGTCGGTGAACCCGAAGCTGCCTGACACCTCCATCTTCCTCGCCTCGATGGAGAGCTGCTCCTCGACCTGGGCTATGGCTTTGTAGTGCTCCTGTGAGATTGCAGCGAGCCGGGCGTTGGCGCCGTCGAGTCCAGTCTGCATCGAGCGGGACTCGGCCTCAAGGCCCGCGAGGATCTCCTCTGCAGTCCCCTTAAGCGGCGGTATCCGCCGTAGCTTGAGATCGAGCTTCTGAATCGCCGACCCGAACTTCTCGAGGCCTTCCCTAGGGACAGTCACTATCAGCGTGACTGGGTCATCCCCAGAGGAGTGCGTGACCACGGCCCCGCTGGGCCCGAGACCCTCTCTCAGTTCGGCGTCAACGCCGGCGGGAACGATCCCAAGGAAGGAGACGGCGCTTTCGAGGTCGAATATGTTCAGGTCGTGGCTCACGAATCGGAGGCTGCGGACGAGGTCTGTCATCTCCCTCTGCTCTTCGAGACGAGAGCTCAGCTTTTCGACCGTCTCTCTGAGCTGGGAGACCTCCTGGTCGATGTTGATCGACTTCGAAGCCTCGAGCACCTCCTCCAGCGACGAAAATCCTCTCTTTTCCCTGATTGGGACGGGCGGGAGAGCCGCCTTCAGGGACCTGATCCTAAGGAGCTGCTCGGTGGCCTCTTTCGTTCCGTCGACAAGCGGCTCGGCCCTGAGTAGGCCGGCGGCCGAAGCCGAGAGTGGCTCTATCTGGACCGCGCCGAGGTCGTAGAGGGCGGAGACCACCTTCGCGCGGTCCTCCTTGAGCCCAACCACCCCCACCTTCTGCATCGCAGCGGGCTTGAGCAACCGCTTCTCTCACTCGAACTCCGAGAAGAGGACGTCGTCGATGACCTTCTTCAACTCCTTCTTGCCGAGTTTCTTCGAAGCCATGGCTCCGGCTTCTTTTTCTGCCACTGAAGAGATTTCGCCGGCTTCCTTGTTTGCCGACTCGCGCGCCTGTCCGACCCTCTCAGAGATCAAACCCTCTGCCTTCTTCTTGGCGTCGTTGATAGAGTCTGCCGACTCCGCCTCCAGCTGGCGGAGCTGCTCCTCCAAGGCTCTGCGCCTTTCCGCCAACGTCTTGTTGGAGGCGTCCTCCAGCTCCTTGATCTTCTTCAGCGTCTCGGTGTAGTCTGCGGTCATGGTCATCAGCTCAACATGTTGAAGTAGATGAAGAGCACCGTCAGGATGGCCGCAACCTGGGCCGCCCGAAAGGCTAACTGGACGACATAGAACTTCTTCTGCTGGGTGTTGATGAACTTGGTTTGCATCTTCTTCGGTTTCGGCGGTGACTTCGCCCAGTAGTAGTACTTTGGGACGCCCGGCCTCCGCTCCTCTTCCTCCCTCTCTTCCCCCAAAGCGCTAGGCCGCCTCCCTCTGGGCCATCTTTCTCTTCACGGTCTTCAGCTTGGTGAAGCTCTCTCTTTCCATCTCGTCGAACCTGAACTTGATGAAGCGCGCGTTGGCCTGGAGCCGCGGGATGAGAACGTTCTCAATGGCGTTGGACCTCCGCTTCGTCTTCTCGATCTCGACGAGCAGCTTCCGTAGAGCTGTTTCCTTCTCGGCGACGTCGAGGACCATCTGGTGCACGGCCTCGAAGGACTTTATCGCCTGATTTATCGAGGTGGGGACCTCGAGGAGGTATTCGGGTCCAGCGCTCCCCCGCGCCTCCGAGGTGAGCTCTGGAATCTTCACCCCCATGATGTTCTTGCTACTGAGGGTCAGCTCGTGCATCCTGGGGATGCGCATCGACTCGTACTCGAGCCTGAGGGTCCCGACGAACATCTCGGTGCTGTGGATGCTGTCGTAGCCGCTTGAGAGCTTGGCTTGCAGGCCGCTCCTCAGCGCCGCGATTTTCTTGCTCACAGCGAAGAACTCGAAGATGAGTGCCGACCTCTTGAGCTTGAGGAGCTTGAGGCCCTTGCGGGACATAGCTATCCTGCGGACCGTCCTCAGGTATTCCATCCTCGTGGGCCGTACGTTGGTGGAGATTGGCAAGGATTGCAGCCCCCTACTTGGCCTTGGATCTCCGCCTGTACTTCTCTATGAGCTCGGGCTTTATCCTCTTGATCTCAGAATCCGACAAGGGGTCGATTACTTCCCACCCTATGTTCAGGGTCTGCTCGATGCTCCTGTCCTCGCTGGCGCCTTGCCTGACGAACATCTTCTCGAACCGGTCCGCCACCTTGAGGAACTTCCTGTCGCTCTCGCTCAGCGCCTCTTCTCCGACGATCGCCGAGAGGGCGCGCATGTCCTTCCCCTGCGCGTAGGAGGCGTAGAGCTGGTCTGCAAGCCCCCTGTGGTCCTCCCTCGTACGCCCCTGGCCGATGCCCTGGTTCATGAGCCGCGACAGGCTCTCCAGGACGTCGATGGGCGGATAGATGCCGGTCCTCTCCAGCTCGCGGCTCACGTAGACCTGCCCCTCCGTGATGTAGCCGGTGAGGTCAGGGATGGGGTGCGTCTTGTCGTCAGCCGGCATCGTGAGGATCGGGAGCTGGGTGATGGAGCCCTTCCTCCCCTTGATCTTCCCCGCCCTTTCATAGATGGTGGCGAGGTCGGTGTAGGTATAGCCCGGATAACCCCTCCTCCCCGGAACCTCGTCCCTGGCCGCAGAGATTTCCCTCAGGGCCTCGCAGTAGTTGGTCATGTCGGTGAGGATTACGAGCACGTGCATCTCGCGCTCATATGCAAGGAATTCGGCCGTGGTCAGGGCCAGCCTGGGCGTGAGGATCCTCTCCATGGACGGGTCAGAGGAGAGGTTGAGGAAGAGCGCCGTGCGTTCCAGCGCGCCGGTCTCTTCGAACTGGCGGATGAAGAAGTTCGCCTCCTCGCTGGTTATACCCATGGCTGCGAAGACGACGGAGAAGCTCTCCGAGCTGCCGAGGACCTTCGCCTGTCTTGCGATCTGGGCGGCCAGCAGATTATGTGGCAGGCCGGCGGCGGAAAAGATAGGGAGCTTCTGCCCTCTGACCAGCGTGTTCATGCCGTCTATGCTAGAAATGCCGGTCTGGATGAACTCGGAAGGCTCCTCCCTGCTGTATGGGTTGATACCTGACCCTACTATCTCGACCTTCTCCTTTGACACCAGGGCCGGTCCGCCGTCCCTTGGATTGCCCAGGCCGTCGAACACCCGACCCAGCATCTCGTCCGAGACGGCTATCCTCGCGGTCTCGCCCAGGAACCGCACCGATGTATCCCCCACGTTGAGCCCCATGGTGGCGCCGAACACCTGGACCACCGAGAGCCCCGCGCGGGTGTCGAGGACCTGGCCCCGTATCCGCTCCCCCATAGCATTGGTGATCTCCACCATCTCCCCGTAGGCCGCGTTCTCGACCTTGCTGACGAAGATAAGAGGACCCGCGACCTGGTCGACAGTCTTGTATGAGACAGGTTGCACCAAGGCTATGCCCTGACCTCCTGGGCTAGCGAGCCGAACTGAGCGTCCATGTCCCCCTCTATCTCTTTCACCATGGAAGTGACCTGGTCTTCAGGCGTCCACTTTACCTTTGATATCTTGGACTTTACAGGCATGGCCGCGACCTGAGAGGCCTGGGCGCCGGTCTTGAGGGACTCCGCCTCCCTGCGCCCGAAAGTCAGGATGGTCTTCAGCATGAGATATTGCTTACCTATGGACGCGTAGGTGTCCACAGGGTCGTAGGCTGACTGCTGGAGGTAGTCTTCCCTGATCATCTTAGCCACATCCATCACGCCCTTCTCTGACTCCGGGAGGGCGTCGTATCCCACCAACTGGACGATGTCCTGCAGCTCCGCCTCCTTCTGGAGGATTTCCAGGGCCTCGGCGCGCAGGTCAGGCCACTCCTTGGCCACGTTGCTCTGGTACCAAGAGCGGAGGTCTTCAGAGTAGAGCGAGTAGCTGTTGAGCCAGTTGATGGACGGGAAGTGCCTGCGCGCCGCCAGGGACGCGTCCAACGCCCAGAAGACTCTGGTCACGCGGAGCGTGTTCTGAGAGACAGGCTCGGAGAAATCCCCGCCCGGGGGCGAGACGGCACCGACGACCGTGACTGAACCCACCCTCCCCTCGGGGCCCAGGGCCACGCTCTTGCCCGCCCTCTCGTAGAACTCCGCCAGCCGGCGCCCGAGGTACGCGGGGTATCCTTCCTCGCCGGGCATCTCTTCCAGCCTCCCTGAAATCTCCCTCAGAGCTTCGGCCCACCTTGAGGTGCTGTCGGCCATCAGGGCGACGTCATAGCCCATGTCTCTGTAGTATTCGGCTATGGTGATGCCGGTGTAGATGCTGGCCTCTCTGGCCGCGACGGGCATGTTGGAGGTGTTAGCTACCAGGATCGTCCTCTCCATCAGGGGCCTCTTGGAACGCGGGTCCTCGAGCTCCGGGAAGGTCGCCAGGACTTCAGTCATCTCGTTCCCTCGCTCTCCGCACCCCACGTAGACTATGATCTTGCTGTCGCTCCACTTCGCCAGTTGCTGCTGCGACACCGTCTTGCCGCTGCCGAAGGGTCCTGGAATCGCTGCTGTCCCCCCCTTGGCGACCGGGAAGAAAGTGTCGAAGACCCTCTGGCCTGTGAGCAGCGGTGTATCAGGGGCCAATTTCTTGGCGATGGGCCGGGGGGTCTTGACCCTCCACTTCGTCGCGAGGAATACGGGGACGTCCCCTTCGAGGGTCTTGACGGTAGCCACCCTCTCCCTGATGTTGTAGCTCCCCGCCTTCACGTCCTTGAGCGTCCCCTCCATCCCTGGAGGGACCATGATCTTGTGAGAAACGAGCGGCGTTTCCTGGACCTCGCCTATTATCTCTCCCTGGACCACCTTGTCACCGTTCTTCTTGATGGGTTTGAACTCCCACTCCCGCTTCTCGTCGAGGGCCGGTATAACGAGACCCCTGCTGATGAAGTCCCCGCTCTGTTCCTTCAGCACGTTGAGCGGTCGCTGGATGCCGTCGTAGATGGAGGTGAGCAGTCCTGGACCTAACTCGACGGAGAGCGCTTGGCCTGTGTTGACCACCTTGTCCCCTGGCCTGAGCCCTGTGGTGTCCTCGTAGATCTGGAGCGTCGCGGTCCCTCCCTGCAGGCGGATGACTTCGCCGACCAACCCCTGCTCCCCGACTCTGACTACGTCGAACATCTTGGCCCTTTCGAGGCCGAGGGCAGCCACGACCGGACCGCTTACCCTGACGACCTTCCCGTCGGCCATTTCAGGAACCCCCCTTCAGGTCTACGCCCAGGACCCTCTTGGCCAGCTTGGCGAGCGACTCCTCCGCCACGGCCGAGTCGGTGGAGGGCATGAACACGACGAGAGGTACTATGGAGGACTCGAGCTTCTCCCTTGTCGCTGGCGAGAGCCCCTTTCTGGCCTCGCTCCCGACTATGATCAGGCCGTACTCCCCTGAGTTGAAATAATCCAGCACGACGCTTTGGGCATCCTCTTTCGTCACGGCTATGGCGTCCTCCACCCCAAGGAGGCGGTACCCAAGGACCAGCTCCTTCTCGCCTAACACCGCTATCTTGCCGGTCTGGGCGGCCTGTTTCAAGCTCATTTTTTTACCCTGCTAGGATTACAGTCTTTATGTGTTGTTCCGTCATCCCGTACTGCTTGCCATAGACTATCCTCCTGATGTTCTGCCTTTCGAACTCCGCCTGTATGACGAACCCGAAGACTGCCGTCACTGAGATCGGGAGGCTCCGGAACCTCGGTAGGAACCGAGCGACCGCCATCCTGTCGATGGCGACCTCGAACTCGGTCAGGTTTCCCGACTGGGCATACTTCTCGAACGGGGCGGAGAGGTCGAACCAGGGCTCAAGGCGCTTCACGACGTCCCCCGGGTCGGCAGACGAGTAGGCGTCGAGGAACTCCGACTTCCCGAGCAGCCCCCCCTCGATCAGGTGCTTCGAGAAGACTTCCTTGTTCAGCTTGGACTCGCGAGACTTCAGGACGTTGAGTAGGTTCCTCTTCGTGATTTCTGTCCTTACGTACTCCCGAAGGACTCCCTCGTCGCCGCGGATGAAGCGCAGCTCCCATAACAGCCTCGAGTAGTAGAGATCCTGCAGGGCCCCTGTGAACACCCCCAGGTCGTTGGACTTGTGGAACTCACCAAGCTGCTGGAGGAGAACCGCCCCGTAGCCGTACTTCACCAGATAGTTGATCACCCCCTCGACGTCGGGCTCCTGGAGCAAGACCTGCAGGTCTGTGAGCGGGATGTTCATGAGGGAGAGGCCCACGGGGACGTTGCGGGACGACACCAAGAAGGCTGCAGTCTCCTCTAGCCCCCTCCCCAGGCTCTTAGCCGCCAGGATGAGCTCGATGTTCTCGATGTCCCACTTCGAGAGATAGGAGGTCAGCGCCCTCTTTCCCATGAGAGGCACTGCCTGCATGGCAATCCGGTTGACCTGCACGAGGTGGCGGTTGACCGCGACCTCGATGAGCTCCGGAGGCTTGTGGGTAGAGGCGGCTGCTTCTATCTCGGGGCCGTACCACGTTGCTTCGAGCTGCTGCGCTATCTCCGCGATGTCCTTGGCGCGGGCGAGTTCATAGAGCTTCTCCGTGCCAAGAAAGGAGAGTGAGAGAGCGCGAAGCCTCCCGAGTCCCCCGAACTGCGACATGCTCAAACTCCCGGTGCCTACTCCTTCCCGAGGATGGCCGAGCGGACCTCGTCTTCGCGGCTGCGGAGGATCTCTTCGAAGGTGAGGTCCATCTCGAGAGTCCCGTCAGAGCTCTCTGCCCTGAACCCCCCTATCGAATTGAGGTCAGAAGATGCTATCTTAACCCCTGCTGCCTTTAGCGCCACCGCATCCTCCTCTCGGCACACCACGACCACCTTCCCTCCAAGCCTCTTGGCAGCATAGGCCGCCATCTTAGACAGGAGCTGCTTGTAGGCAGGGGACTCGGCGTAGTTCGCCAGCTCCTCCTTCAGGAGGGAGATGTTGTTCTCCAAGAGGGCCTCGGTCGCGTCGAACATGGCCTTCTTCGCCTGGAGCTTCGCCGCTCCCAGCACCCTCGTGGTCTCCTTCTGGGAAAGATCGCCCGCTTCCTTCATAGCGGCCTCCGCGATGTAAGACGACTCAGAAGCTGTCCTCTTCCCAATCTCTTCCCGCTTGGCCTTGAACTCCTCTTCGAGGGCGTCAAGGGCCCTGCTTCGCTTCTCTTCGACCTCTTTGAGCAGAGAGTCTACGCCCATCAAGGGTGCCAGACCCCGCTAGAGGATGTTGAGGAGTAGGATTACTCCGAGTACGAAACCGATTATCCACAGCGTCTCTGGAATCACGAAGAAGAACAGGACCTGGCCGAACTTCTCCGGCTTCTCTGCGATGATCCCCATCCCGGCAGCTCCAATCCCCTGCTGCGCGATTCCGGTCCCTATGAGACCACCGGCCATCACTATTGCGGCCGCAAGCGCTAGTTCAGGACTGACTACTGCCATGCTGGAAAACTTGGATTTGACTCCGTCGGATTACCATATATATGCGTATCTAAGAATATTACAGGCGTCCTATCCCCGGGGACCGATTCTCCGCCGGCTATGGGAAGAGCCCAGATGCGGCGCTTGAGGCGAAGCTGATGAACTGCTGTGGGAAGAGACCTATCCCTATCATGAGGCCGACCAGTATCGCGAAGATCACCACGAAACCGAGCGGCTCGTGGACCCTCTCTGTGCTCTCCCCGGAGTCCAAGTACATCCGCTTTATGACCCAGAAGTAGTACCCGAGGCTGAAAGCGCTGTTCAGTATCGCCGCGACGGCCACCCACGCCAGGGGAGTGTTGATGACTGAGACGAAGATGAGGAGTTTGCTCCAGAATCCGTTGAGCGGGGGGATCCCTCCCAGGGCTAGGAAGGAGATCGCGATGGTGAAGGCGGTCACAGGCATCCTCTTGGCGAGGCCGCTGTAGACACCAAGATCTCCCCTCTTCAGCTGCAGAATTACGAGCGTGGCGGCCAGGAAGGCGGCCCCCTTCATTATCGCGTGGTTGATTATGTGGAAGAGGGAGCCGGTCATCCCGAGCATCGCGTTGTAGGAGTACAGTCCCGTCTGCTGGCTGTAGGCAAAGATCGCAAAGCCCACCAGGATGTAGCCTGCCTGGGCGATGCTGGAATAGGCGAGCAGCCGGGTCATGGTCTTCTGCGTCAGCGCCGCGACGTTCCCCAGGGTCATCGTGATGACCGCGAGGACGGCCAGGACGTTCGCCAGTGTGAAGGCCGAATTCGGGGCGAGGGCGTAGACCGTGGCGACTGCCAGGACCACCCGGATCGCCGCCACGAAGCCTGCCTTCTTGGTCGCTGTCGCGAAGAGGGTGGCGATGGCCGGAGGGGACCCTTCGTAGGCGTCAG
This sequence comes from archaeon, assembly GCA_021788415.1. Next base: position 77,438 of record JAJYKR010000001.1, on the reverse strand, counting down.
GGACCCACATGTGGAACGGGACTATGGACATCTTGAAGCCGAACCCTACGACGAAGAGGAGGATGGCGACGCTGACGAGCGGGTTGAACGGCTCGGAGGCCAGCTTGGCCACCACCCCCGATATCTGGGTGGTCCCTGCGACGCCGTAGGTCAGGCTCATGGCGTAGAGTATGATCGCGGAAGACAGGGCGCCGAGGATTGCGTACTTGGCAGCTGCCTCGTTAGACTGGACCCTCTTCTTGTCGAAGCCGGCAAGGGCGTAGGTCGGGAGGCTCATTAGCTCCCAGGCGACGAAGAGCATCAGCAGGTCGGCCGAGTATGAGAGGATGAGCATCCCCAGGGCCGAGAACATCAGGAGGGAGTAGTACGAGGGGAGGCTCGGTCCGCTTGGAGAGGTGTAGATTGAAGCCACAGCAACGGCGAGGGTCACCGAAAGGACGACGAGGGCGAACAGGTCCCCGAGGGGGTCGGACACCAGCAGAGCCCCGAAGCCCGCAGAGGTGACCCCGAAGGCGGTGTTGGCCGCTATCAGAGCGATGGAGGCCGCGATGGCCGCGATCGAAAGATAGGCCTCTAGCTTGACCCTCCATCCGAATAACTGGAGTATGGGGGTGCCGAGGGCGGCCGCGCTGAGGATTACTACCGCTGCGAGTATGTAGTCCATCCTATCTTACCACCAACCCGAGTATGTGCTGGACCACCGGGGCGGCTGGTCCGAGGACCAGGACGGAGAAGAACATCATTATGATGAGGGGGACGAGATAGAGAACCAGGACGCCGAAGTCCACCCCCTGCACGTCGACACCGCTGGCTCCCGCTTCGGCCGGCGAGAGGACCACTTTCCTGATCATCCAGAGCATGTATCCCCCGACCATGACAGGGACGAGTATGGCTACGGCGCTGTAGGGGGTGGCGTCTATCCCTCCGATTATCACCAGCACCTCCGCCACGAAGCTCCCGAAGGGCGGGAGGGCCATGGCACCCGCGCAGGCGAACACGAGAAGGGTCCCCGCCCTGGGGACCAGGTTCCTCAGGCCCTTCAGAGCAGAGATCTCCGTGGTCCCGAGCCCCTTCTGGATGTATCCCGCCAGCATGAAAAGCGAACCTGCGGTGAAGGCGTGAACGAACATCTCCAGTATGGACCCCTCCATGCCCAGCGGGCTGCCCGACGCCGCCGAGGAGAACGCGCCGAAGACCACGAAGCCCATCCCTGCGATGCTGGTGTAGGCGAACATGGACTTCAGGTCCTTCGAGAGTATGGCGACGAAGGCGCCATAGAACATCGTGACCAGGCCGACGGCCATGAACGCCCAGGCCCACTGGTAGGACGCCTGAGGGAAGAGGCCTATGCTTATCCTGATTATCCCGTAGCCGCCCATGGCTGACTGCACCCCCGCGAGCAGGACGGTCACAGGAGCAGGAGCTTGGGTGTAGGCGTCTGGGAGCCAGCTGTGGAACGGGAAGACAGGGAGCTTTATCCCGAAGCCGATGAAGGATGCGAGGAGCGGAAGGTACTGGATGGAGGCCGGGATCCTTCCTGCGAGGCTGGGGATGTCGAAGGTCGCGGGGCTTACCCCTAGATACGCCGCCATCAGCGCCAGGAGCAGTATCATGCTCCCAGTGAAAATGAAAATCATGAACTTCATCGCGGAATACTTCCGCCTGTCCCCTCCCCACAGCCCGATTAGGAAGAACATGGGGAGCATCACCAGGTCCCAGAAGAAGTAGAACAGAACGAGGTTCAGTGAGACGAAGACTCCGATGATCGCCCCCTCGAAGAGGAGGACGAGGGCATAGTAGCTCGGCTCGGAGCGGTCTATCAGCGTTCTCGAGCCGACCACCGCGAACAGGGTCAGGATGGCGGTGGCGAGGACCAGCGGAGAGCTGAGGCCGTCCACACCGACGAGGTAGTTGACCCCAAAGGAGGAGATGCTCACCCACGAGTACTGTTCAGTCAGGGCGTACTGCCCGATGCCTGAGGAGGCAAGGCCGGAGGAGCCCGTGTAGACGTAGTAGAACACGTACAGCGCAATGAGGAGCACCGCCCCGGTGATCCCCATGGTGAACCACTGCCCGACCTTCTTGTTGCGCCTGAGTATCAGATAGGCGGGACCCGAGGCCGCCATGGGGAGCAGCAGGAGGATCGAGAGGATTGGGATCATATCGCTGTGTACACCCCAGTCACGAACAGGAAGAAGAGCAGCAGGAGGATGAGGCCGATGGCGAACACCAGAGCGTACTCTTCGAGGATGCCGGTCTGCAGCCTCCGGAAGACCTTCGAGAGGCCCTGGCCGGCCCTGGCGAAGCCGTCAGAGGCGACGTCCACGACGTGCCGGTCAAACCAGTTCCCGACTGCAGAGACCCCGATGGCCAGGTTGGCCCCGCCTCCGTGGACCCTCTGGAGGACGCCCAGCTCGAAGTTGTCCAAGGTCCAATATGAAGCTCGCAGAGGCGCGTCGACGAACACCCTGTAGTAGATGGCGTTGATGTACCAGCGGTTCTCGAGGAAGCGGTAGAGGCCGTGGGCCAGGCCGGACTCTTTGACCAGGGCGGAGGGAGCCGTCTTCCTCCGCACGTAGAGCTGGACAGCCAGGAGCAAACCGGTCAGGGCGAACGCCAGGGTGATCCCCGACGAGACGAAGTTGAATGAGGAGGTCGAGTTCAGGCTGCTGAAGCTGGCACCCTTGAACAGGCTGTAGATGTATGCGACAGAGGCACCCTGCAGGTCCCCCTGGAAGTTGAAGATGCCGAGGACGCCGATCAGGACGGTCCCCGCAGCGAGGACCGAGTATGGGATCCAGCTGATGGGCGATGGCTCCTTGAGCTCGTGGCCGGTCCCCTCCCCGGCGTGCTTCTCCCTCACCCCGTAGAAGACGAGGCCGACCATCCTGAACGCATAGAATGCGGTCAGTCCTGCGGTCGCCGACCCCAGGAGGAAAAGGCCGTACTGCCCAGACCCCCACGCCGTCGCCAGGATGGCGTCCTTCGCGAAGAAGCCGCTGAGCGGGGGGATTCCCGAGAGGGAAGCTGCGGCGATGAGAAAGACTGCGAAGGTGATCTTCAGCTTCTCCTTCAGCCCGCCCATCTCGTTGACGTACTTGGTCCCTGTGAGATGAATCAGTACCCCGGCCGTCATGAACAGCGCTGCCTTGAATATGGCATGACTCAACAGTTGGTAAAGGCCGGCCGACAGCCCCTCCGCGAAGTTGGTCGAGAGGCCCGCGAGGCCGAGGCCCAGCATCATGTAACCTATCTGTGATATGGTGGAATAGGCGAGGAGCTTCTTCAGCTCGAAGCCCACCATCGCCTGGGTGGCCGCCAAGAAGGCGGTGATGGCACCGATCCACGCTACCACCATGAAGAAGGGCTGGATCAGGGCAGGGTTGGACTGAAGGGCGAAGTAGAATATGGGCCCTATGCGCGCGACGAGTACCACACCCGCGTTGACCATGGTGGCCGCGTGGATCAGGGCGGAGACGGGGGCGGGCCCCGCCATGGCGTCAGGGAGCCACTCCTGGAGCGGGAACTGGGCGGACTTCCCCACTGCACCTCCGAATATCAGCAGGGCGACTGGGACCAGCAGCCCTCCGGCGGCCAGAGACGTCGCCCAGCCTGTGGACGACGCCAGCTGTTGATAGTTGAAAGTCCCTGAGTAGATGAACAGGATCAGTATCCCAGCCAACATCGCCATGTCCCCTATCCTCGTCATGAAGAACGCCTTCATCCCGGCGTGAGAAGGCGGGTAGGCCTGCTCCATCCCCAGGGCCTTGGAGCCGGGGGTTCCGACCCAGTTCTCCTTCTCGTCGTGGTAGTAGTAGCCTATCAGGGCGTAGCTGCAAAGGCCGACCCCCTCCCAGCCGATGAAGAGCGAGAGGAGGTTGTTGGATAGGACGATGAGCTGCATGCTCCCGATGAAGAAGCTCATGAAGAACCAGTATCTTGTGAGCCCGCTGTCCCCTTTCATGTAGTCGACGCTGTACAGCATGACGAGGAAGCTGATCCAGGCGACCAGGTTCGCTATGATCACGGTGTACGGGTCCGAGAGCACCCCGAAGCTGATTCCGAGCTCGGGGATCCACGGGACAGAGGCAGGGATCAGCGAGTTGACCAGGGAGATGGTATTGCCTTCGATCACGGGTACGAGGAGGACGAGAGCGAAGATGGCGGAGAGGAAGGAGAAGAGGACGGCCGCTACGTCTCGGATCCGCCCCCTGCCGGTGAGAGGCGCGGCCAGCGTCCCCGCATAGGGGAGGAGGAAGATGAGCCAGACGAAGTAAGATGGGATCGGGACCGCTGTCATTTCCTATCTACCTGACAATCCTATCGTGCTCGCGAAGTGGTAGAGGGACCTGAAGAAGAGGTCAGGATAGATGCCGATCACTATGGACAGGGCGGCGAGGAAGATTAGCGGAGCGGTCATGATGAGCGGGGCCTCCTTCACCCCCATCAGGTCGTCTGACAGGGGGCCGAAGAATATCTTACGCATCGGCCAGAATGTGTAGGCTACGGTGAGCGCGGTCGCAGCCAGACCCATTATCGCCACGACGAAGTTCCAGGCCAGCCCCCCCGCGATCCCGCGCGTGAAGACGCCTTCGAACAGCAGCCACTCTGCCTGGAAGCCCCCGGTCGGAGGGACCGCAGAGAGTATCATGGAGCCGATCAGGGCGACCGCTGCGGTGAGGGGCATCTTCCCAGCCAGCCCGCCCATCTTGCGCATGTCCCTTGTCCCCACCTGGGTGATCATGATGCCGGCTACGCAGAATAGGATCGTCTTGCCGATGATGTGGTTCAGGAAGTAGAAGAGCCCGCCCGACACCCCCAACACGCTCAGGCTCCCGATGCCGAGGAGGGAGTAGGCGTTCTGGCTGATGGTGGACCAGGCGTAGAGGTACTTCACGTCGTTCTGCACCATCGTCATCGCCCCTCCGTAGACCATGGTGATCACCGCCATGATCATGAGTGGGAAGGCGAAGGGGATGAAGGCTGACCGCATCCCCTCCACCAGCAGCCTCACCACCACGTAGTTGCCCACGCCGACTATGGTGACGATGAACGGGGCGAAGGAGGTGGGGTGCTCTGCGTGGGCCGTAGGTAGCCAGAGGTGCACCCCGAAGATGGCCATCTTGATTAGCCAGCCGACGAGGATGAGCCCAACGGCCCAGTAGGCCACGGTCCCCAGCGGGATGGTCGACAGGGAGGATATCTGGAAGCTCCCGGTGGCTGAGTAGGCCACGACGATTCCAGCGAGGAAGATGAACGCGCCGAGGTGGTTCCAGAGGAAGTACATCATGGCCGTCCTCTCCCTGTTGGTGTACCCGAAGAGGGCGACCATGAATGTCGAAGGTATCAACATTAGCTCCAGGAACATGTACAGCTCGAGGAGGTTGGTCGCAAGCGAGACGCCGATCAGCCCGGCGTCAAGGAGCATGAAGTTGAGGAAGTAGATGGCGTACTGGCCCTTCCTCTCCTCGCCGTACATGACCTCCAGCCTGTGCTTCATGTATCCCATCGAGTAGACGGCCGTCGCCATCACGACGATGTTCATCATCAGCGCCACAGGGACGCTGAGGTTGTCGCCGAGGAACCCGAAGGTCAGCCCGGAGACTGGCGCCCAGGCGTAGGACTCGGTCACGTTCGGACCCCCGTTGAAGAGCGAGGTCCCGAGGTAGGCGAGGAGGAGGGTCGTATAGAGCAGGGAGGCGAAGGCTATCCAGCCCACATGGCGCCCCAGCTTCTTCCCGAGGAGGAGGACGACGGGGGCGACCGCGAGTGGGACAGCCACCGTCTGAAGAAGGATGTATTCCATGGGCAACCCTTGCTATCGGAGCTTGGACCCGGGGGCCCGGCCGGTGGGGTCGATGTTGAGTTGTGGCACTTCTATCCCTCCAGGGTTTTCATCTCACTCACGTCTATGTCGTTGCGGAGCCTATAGGCGACTACGACTATTGCCAGAATGACCGCGGCCTCGGCGGCTGCCAGGGCGATGGAGAAGAGCACGACCGTCTGGCCCAGGGCGTTGCTCGCCTCCTGATAGGGCAGGTACTGGTTGAAGGCGACGAAGTTAAGGTTCGCTGCGTTGATCATGAACTCGATTGAGAAGAGGAGCCGCAGGGCGTTCCTCTTGGTCACCAGCCCGTAGACCCCTACGCCGAAGAGGCAGGCGGAGACAATGACGAAGTCCGCAAGGCTGGTCAGTGCGCACCCCCTCCTCTGTCGACCCTAGACAGGGCCAGGGCGCCCACGATGGATGCCGCCAGGACCAAGGCGAGCACTTCCAGGACCGGCGCGTCGCCGGTTGAGATGAGCTTGCCTATGTCTATGTAGGTAGCCGTGTTGGTGATGGCTGTGAACCTCGAAAGGTTTGTGGCCAGGACAGCGAAGGTCAGCGCAAGAATCACCGCCACCGCGGCTATTATCCCCGCCGCCGTCGTCGACTTCGGCTTCACCTCCTTGGCCAACCCCTCCTGCCTCACCAGCATGACGGTGAACAGAATCAGGACAGCCACGGCTCCGATGTAGACCGCAATCTGGAAGACCGCGACGTAGGGGGCGTTGAGGAGGAAGAACAGGGTAGCGACCCCGAAGAGCGAGCCGGCGAGGCCTATCGCGCCGTATACGAGCTCCTTGGCCTCGAGGGAGACTATCGCGCTCCCCACGGTGACTACCGCCATTGCCACGAAGACGGCGTCAGTCGTAGGTGACCACCCCTTTCTCGGTGTCGAACTTCACCTTGTACTTCTTCCCCTCCAGTTTCGGGGGGACGGCGAGCATGTCGGGCGTGTACTTCAGGCTCATCTTGTCATAGGCCGCCAGCTCGTAGTCGTTGGTCATGTCGAGGGCGTCGAAGGGGCAGGCGTCTACGCAGTTTGAGGTGGCGAGTCCGAGCGGTGCGAAAGTATGGTCGTCCTCCACAGTGACGTCCATGACGCGATGGTTCTCGACCTCCTCGACCTCGATCTTCTTGATCGGGAGGTAGACGTACCTGTCGTCGATGTGGAACTTGTCCGCCTGCTTCGAAGGGCTATAGTCGAATTTCACGTTCCACAGACCCGCCAGCTTGGCAGCCCAACGCCCAAAGACGTTGACTTGGAAGGCCACCGGTTCACCTGGCGAACTTTGAGCATCTACGGTAGCGACTACCCCCAACCTGGCATAGACAGACTGGAGCTGGAATGCGAGAACTTTCGAAGCTGTGACGATGCCGAGACCATTCTCCCCGGCCTGACTCGCCCTGCGACCGTCTGCCTGCCACCCGCCCCTCAGGAGTTCAGCTTGCTTCTCAGGCTCGGCGAAGAAGACCCAGTCCGGCATCTTCTTGTCGGAGGCTCCTCTGCCGAATTGGGAGAAGAAGTCCTCAGCCAAGGTCGAGCCCAGGACGAACCGCAGCCCGTGCTGTCCGTTCTTCGTCGGCTCGCACCCTTCGCCAAAGAACCGGGCAGCAAGCGAAGAACAGTCCTCGGCATACGCCTCGCCCTCTTTCTTCAAGTCGAAGTTTACCCTCCCGCCGCCGTCGCACGAACCCTCAGAGAAGTAGTAGCCTATCAGCCGGAAGAGCTCTGGCGTAGCGTCAAGAGAGAGCCGGCGGGCTGCCTTGGCTCCTCCGTTCGTCGGTACGTCATTCTCATACCTGTCGACGTGGACGACCTTCCTCACGATGGGGCTTACAAGATAGTCACCGGCCTTGAGGTCCCCGGGCTTGTGGAAGGACAGAGGGGCCGTTGCCCCGAGGAGGCGCCTGCCTTTACGGTCCAAAGCGAGCCTTGGGACTGCCACTATGGGGTGGTCTGCGGTGCAGCGGAGCGGCTCGGGCTTGCCGGATGCGTGGATTCCATAGTATCTGCCTGTGTAGGTCATGTCCCAGACCTTCGTGACGGGTTTGTATTCCCCGGAATGGGTGAGCACCAAGTCGCCGATCGCCAGCCGGCTTATCTGCTTCAGGCCAGGGTTGGTGACGACGTCAGTGTCGGGCTCTATGCAGAGGCCGCAGAACACGCAATTGTGTACGCTCTGGTTTGCTGCGACGTAACTGTTGTCGGCTTCCACCTCCAGATTCTGTACGAGATAATCCTCAACCTCCGCAGTCTCGATGCTGACCACCTCCGAGACGGCCATACCAGACGTTTCCAGCTGCATTCCAGGTGAAGTTCCGCGTGAAGCAGGTTCAGCTAATGGCTCCTTGGAGTAGAGACTTGCGTGCGGCCCCAGCCGCATAAGAACGGTGTCCGAGATGAGAGGTCGAGTGAGGAATGCGCCCCTCTCAACTTCGTTCGCGAAAGACCACGTAGTCTCACCGTGTCTGAAGACCAGAATCGGGTGGTCTTCCGTGGTGGTGAGAGGCTCGGGATTCCCTGTCGTCCTGAACGTGTAGAGGGTCCCGGTGTACGACCTGCTGAACAACTTTGTCACTCTCCTGAACTTGCCAGTGTGGGTGAGGACCTTGTCGCCCACCCTGATTTCTGACAAAGGCCTGATCCCGTCCATGGTCGTAATCGGCGTGGAAGGAGGGAGGCACCTGCCGTAGTCCACGGCCGGCCAGATCTCCTTCTTGTTCTGGGGCTTCCCCTTCTCGACCTTCTGCATCTCTATGGCCACCGCCACCCCGTCGCAGGCTATGGCGCAGAGCTGGCACCCGGTGCACTTCTCGAACCTGAGTACGTGTCTCCCCTTGAACCCGGGGAGCCCGACCCCCTGGCGGGCGTCATACCTGTAACCGGGGCCCTCAAGGTCCTGCTTCTGCTCAGGGTAGCGGAGGGTCATCCGAGGGCGGAAGAAGTGCCTGATTCCAGACCAGGTCGCCACCAGCACTCCTTTGACGTAGCCCCAGGTCCCCACTAGTGGACTACCCCCAGAGAAACAAGGACCATAGTCAGGAAGATGTTGGCGAACGAGATCGCGAGGAGCTTCACCCAGCCCGCCCTGAGAAGCATGTCGATCCTTAGCCTGGGCATGATGCTTCGCGGGAGCATGAGGAAGACGTCCACGATGGTGACCTTCACCAGGAACCATACCACAGGCGGGACTGGGGCGGGCCCGAGCCAGCCGCCCAGGAAGAAGGTAGTGAAGAGCCCGGCCATGACGTACATCCTGGTGAAGTTCGCCAGCTGGAAGCTTCCGAAGAGCATGCTCGTATACTCTGTCTGCCACCCGGCCACGAGCTCGCTGTCAGCCTCGGGGAGGTCGAAGGGGATCCGCTCGAGCTCAGCCAGGGCTCCGATGTAGAAGACCACCGCGGCCAGGAACTCAGGGATGATGTACCAGATCCCCGCCTGGGCGTTGACGATGTCCATGAGGTTCAGAGAGCCCGCCAGGACCACCACCCCGACCAGGGAGAGGATCATGGGTATCTCGTAGGCCACCAGTTGGTGGAGCGCCCTCAGCCCCCCCAGGAACGGGAACTTGCTGTTGCTGGCCCACCCGGCGACGAGGACGACCAGGGGGGTGAAGCCCAGGATGGCGAAGACCAGGATCGCGCCGACCGAGGGGTTGGCGATGAAGACGGTGGGGGAGAGCGGGAGCAGGGCCACAAGGGCTCCTGCCACAGCCATGAGGGCGAAGGGGACGGCCACAAAGGTGGCCGTGTCCACCCCGTCGGGGATTACCATCTCCTTGAACGCGAGCTTGAGGAAGTCAGCCACGTTCTGGAGTATGCCTTCGACCTTCCCGGCGTACATCGGACCCGTCCTGAGCTGGATCTTCGCAGTCATCTTCCTCTCGACCCAGCCCATCAATATGGTCCCATAGATGGCCACGAACGAGAAACCCGGGAATATTGCGAGAGCGAAGAGGGTCTTGATCGGCTCGGTGGAGAGGAGGCGGAGGACGAAGGCCAAGACAAGGCCCGGGTTGCTGGCTATATGGACGAAGTCGACCGGAAGGTGCAGGTAGGTGCCGATGACATAGTAGATTGGGAGGCCGACCACCACCAGGACAAGCAAAAGGAACAGGATTACGATGACTATCCGCTTGGCGAAGTCTGCGAAGGTCACGATAGGCTTCGACATAGGACTTCTCGTGCTCGCGGCCCGCTTTACCCTTTAAAAGTTTGAACAGTGAGACCGGACAGAATTCAGATTATCTCTATGGAGCCCTCGGAGAACCCGTTCTCCTTGAGCATCTTCGCGGCGCTCTCCCTGTGGTCTCCCTGAAGTATCATTATCCCGTCCTTCACCGTCCCGCCGGTCGCCAGCGCCCTCTTCATCTTGGAGTTCAGCTCGTGAAGGTCCTTGTCGCTCATGGTAATCCCTTCTATCACGGTGGTGGGCTTGCCGAAGCGCCTCATCTCCATCCGTATCTTCACGCGCGCCTCTTCGCGGTCGAGTTCGGCCAGAATGTCCTCGAATCCCTCGTCTTGGTCCTTGCTCACTGTTACTGGGTTTTAGACTATCCCGGGGGTTATTTAGGTTTGGCCGCGGCGCTTAAAGGTGGCAGCCAAGGAGCCGCGAAAGTGGGCCCGTAGCTCAGAGCATCCTGCGAGAAGTTCGGTTAGAGCGACCGGCTCATAGGAGCCGCTCGGAGAGACCGGTCGGTCGCCAGTTCAAATCCGGCCGGGCCCACATCTCTCCTCTCCTATTCGTTGAGGAACCTCTTGATTGAGAAGCCGAAATTCAGGACCATGAGCCAGAAGCCCAGGAGCAGCAGGATGAGGGAGTAGGAGTCATAGAGGCCCAGATACGCCAAGGCGAGGCCGATGATGGTCGCCAGAAGGAAGTTCGCGCACCCCCAGGCGACGTTGACCTTCGGCGGCGAGCGCTGTCCGAAAGGGCTGCGGAAGAGCTTGCCCGCCCTGCCGAAGACGAAGTGCGGCACCCCGTTGGCCAGGAGGAAGCCCATTATGAAATACCATGCGTCGTACAGGTTGAGGGGCAACCGATGTCCAGGGCGGAAGGTTGGTAGTTAACCGTTGGGCAGGGCTACTTCTTGGCCGAGCCCTGTGCGACCCAGTCGGGATACCGGCTAAGGTGCTCGTGTGCTATTCTCCATCCTCTGGGCGTTCTCACCACCACCATCGTCACCCTGGCCCTGCCGCTGACAGGGGACCCTTCGAACGAGTAGTCGTTGACGAACATCCCTCCGTAGGTGAGATAGAAGGTGGCCACAGCTGCACCCCCGAAGAAGTCGATCCTGAGGTCCTCTATGGCGTAGCGATAGTCTGAGATGTTGGCGAAGGCGGCCTGCTCGTAGACGAAGGCTTCGTCAGAGTTCTGGCGGGTGTAGGGGGGGTTCTCGTCGAACTTCGTGAACGAGTCCCTGGAGGAGTGGAAGTCTGCGAGGGCGGTGAGGTCCTTGTTCTTCCCGGCCTCGTAGAAGGCGCGGATGATCCCCTCGACGTCGTCCCTGTCCCGACTGGAATCCTGCGGCCCCATCCCATCCGTGGCCCGAATGAGGTGGTAAACAACGTTTTTCAGCCGATGTTCTTGCCCGTCGAAACGCGGCGACGTAGCTCAGAGGCCGTGAAACGGCCGGGGAGCGTGGTAGAGCAATTGGCTGTTAACCAATTGGCCGTCGGTTCGAGTCCGACCGTCGCCGTTCGCGATTACCTTAGAATGAACTCCGTTTGATAATCGGGGGCTGATTCCATCGGATTGACTGGCCTCGGAAGGACTAGCCCGACAGAATGAGCATGCTGTAGAGCTCGGAGTGAGCCCCAGCTCGGTGTATCGTTCGAGTCAGACCGACCTCAGCTCTAATAGGCCAGTTGTGCGGCCTGTTTGATGATATAAGCTTGATTCTGGCTAATTAGGCTCGGGTGACTGGAACCGAATCAAGGGGATTCGTGCGATCTGTTCCGAGAGCCTCTCGGCTATCTTGATTGTGAGAGGGTGTGGAAGGCGATCCCGAGTCCCTCGCCCTCTTGGGGGGTGGGAGTTAGTCGATATACCAAAACAGACTATCCCCAAGCGTGAAGATATCGAAAGAGTCGAGGAGACGGTTCGTGCTCGGGATGCAGGGCCTCTGGCCAGGGAGGAGGTGGAAGGGCTACGATGGGATCCGTGTGGCCATCCAAAATTGCCGCATCATCAGGGTCGACCCGCTGGATGTCGTGGGCCAAGCCCACGATCTGGCGCTATTGAGCCGGGTAACGGACTACCAGAGGCGCGACCTGGACCGCCTGCTGTATGAGGATCGAGCAGCTTTCGAGCATGGCGGGGCAGTTTCAATCTACCCTCGGGAACTGCTCCGCCTCAGTTGGTCCTGGGTGAAGAACGAAGGGTTACCTCTCCGGTGGGAGAAGTGGTTTGCAGCGAACGAAAGCGCGGTCAGAAAGGTGAAACGTGAGATATCGTCCCGAGGTCCGCTTGACGCGGGGGAATGGACCGAAGGGGAGAGGGTCGAGAACTATCGCTCAAGCAAACTGGAGGGGTTGGCGCTCTACTACCTCTGGCGTCACTTCGAAGTCATGATTCATCATAGAGAAAACAACCGAAAGTTCTACGACCTGACCGAAAGGATGTTCGGCCGGCTCCCTGAGCCGCTCTCCAAGGAGTCGACTCTCGACGAGGCTGCCCTAGAGACTATGAGCCGGCTCGGAATGTCGGGCCAAGAGGGGCTTCGCTATCTGAAGACCGGCGAAGAGGGGAGAGGCAGGCCTGTCTTGACCAAGCGCCAGCTCCGCCAGAGGCTGGTTGACAATGGCAGCCTTTCGGAGGTCGAGGTCGAAGGCGAAACGCAGCCCTCTGTACTACGGACTGACGCGCTGAAATTCCTCGAAACTGTGGCTGCGGGCGAAGTTCCTCGTCCATGGAGGTCGTTAAGCGATGAAGACGAAGCAGTCTTCTTGGCTCCTATAGAGGTCACGATAGCGAACCGACGGTCGCAGGTCCTCTTCGACTTCGAGTATATCTGGGAGGTCTACAAGCCTGCGAATAAGAGGCGATGGGGGTACTATGTTTTGCCAGTGCTTTGCGGCGATAAGATCGTCGGCCGGATCGAGCCTGCCTTTGAGAGGGAGGAAGCTCGCCTCCGCATCGTCCGCGCTTGGTGGGAGCAGGGGGCTGACATTTCGCATGCTGCCTTGCCCTTCGCCCGAGGCATCAGCCGCCTTGGGAGGTTCCTGGGCGCCCGCAGCATAGTCATGGAAGACGTCGGGCCACCGAAATTCAAGAGTGCGGTCAAACGTGAAGTCCACCCCTCAGAGGAATGAGCAGGCAAGACACGCGCAGGCGTGTCATCCAAGAAAGGTACCCTTTGAAGGCCTTTTGAGCATGGCCAGAGTTTGACTGGGTTTGGCTTGTGGCAGGGCCTGGATTTGCACGGTAGACCCAAGTCCGGAAGTACTGCGTCCTAGCTCATACCGATTGATTAGGCCTTGATACCGGTTGTGACGAAGTGGATTCCAGCTTCGACTGTCGCATCCTTTCCCATTGCCCTTTGGCTTGTCACCCTGCTGTAATAAGCGACCTTCAACCTGTTGAGCTCGATGATTTCTTTCCAGGCCATGCCACCCGCCGTTAGAACGCGCTCGTTCTTTTCGATGAATGCTTTCTTTCCCCTCTCGCCGGCGATCTTGTCTACCTTCGAGAGTAGTTGCTTCGGATACTGGAGATACCAGAGTTTGAGTACGCCGCGGCTGTGGTCAGAAGGGAAGCGGTCGTCAGAGCGCAGCCTCGCATCTGTGATACCATCCAGCCGAACCTGAGACAGTCCGAGCTCCTTGAACAGAGAGGGGATCTTGTACCCTATGCTTCTATCATAGCCGTAGACCTTCTTGTAGCCTTTCAGCATGGCAGATGTGCTCTTTGCATAGAGTTCGGTCAACCTTGGGTCGTCGGGGAACCACCCCACCGATGTGTCGATCGAGCCTTCGACTGCAGCTACTAACCCGCCCCTTTTGCAGATGCGGATCATTTCCTTCAGGACATTGGCCCTGTCATTTTCGGTCATAAGCCACAGGAGGGCCTGGCATACCACTCTGTCCGCGTATTCGTCAGGCAACTGGATATTCTTCGCGTCGCCCTCCATGAACTCAAGCCGTGGGGAAAGGCCCGACGCCGATGCGAGCCTCCTCGCGGCCGCCAGAAGCTTCGAGTCCCTGTCGATACCTATGATTCTGCCACCCCATTTCCAGTCGAGCTTCTCAGCGAGAATTCTACTGAACGCGCCTGTCCCGCATCCCACGTCTACAATCAGCTGGTCAGGCTTGAGCCTCAGGGCGGCGTACAGTAGTTCCTTGTATTCGTCTCTCCATGAATGTCGTCGGACCTCTTCCAAGCCCTTGGCGGAAAAACGGAGCCGCCTCACCAACAGACCGCGTAGTCATTTCGGGATGATAAAAGCCATACACGTGGTCCATCATGCCTCCGCAGGGATGGCCCATGCCCTTTCGCACACCTCTGTGGGCGATCATACACTCTGCGCAGGATAACTCGCACTCATTTCGGCAAGGACCCGAAACTGGAACCGAGCCGCCAAGATCGATGAACCCACCTTCTGTTATGGGGACATATCAGGCCGGACGGCCCCCGCGAGACTCCCTTCGAGCTCCGGGAAGGGCCTGTTGGCGAACTTGTAGACCACAGCGAACCAAAAGACGAACAACGGTATCAGCACGAGGTCGCTCAGCTCCCCAAGGGAGAAGACATCCCAAATAAGCTCGCCGAACCAGAGAACAGCGAAGGAGAGCAGTATCGACGAGACGGCGACCTTCATGATTGCCTGCTTGACCTTCCTTACCTGGGTGCGAAGGATGTAAGTGGCGGCGACCACAATAGCGACTCCGACCGCCAACCCTCCCACGGCCGCGTTGAATCCAGATGGCAGCAGCCCCACGAGCACTATGGCCGCCTCGAACGCCTCGATCGCGCCGACCGAAAAGCCGGTTATCAGGAGTCCCTTCTCGAAGGTGTCGGTCTTGGTGCTCCCTTTCCTAGAGAAGTAGACGGAGCGCCTCGCGCTCTTGACGAGCCGCTGCCCGAAGTACGCGAGCAAGACGCCGCCGACGAGCAGCACATACACCCTGGGAAGCAGGCCGATGGCAGCACCCGCCAGCACCGTCGGTGCCAGGACCACGACAGTCCCCAGCGCGACGTAGAGGAATGCGGCGTAGCTCTTAGAATCAGCATACAAGGCAAGCCCCACGGCCGCCGCTTCGGTCAATTCCAGGGTTGTTATCCCGAGGGCGGCCAGAAAGATTGCAACGTCGAAGGACAATCGAATTCTCTCACATGAGAGGGTGTTTAAACGAAACGGCCCAGTCGGTATTGGGAAACTCTGCTGTCACGTTTGGCGATGCGCTGCGGCAAGGCTTCGGTTCGCAAGGCCAGTCTCAGAGAGGCCCGAGTGATATTTACCCACCTTGCGAAGAGCACTCAAGACGATTCGAAGTTCCGCCAGGTGCGGCAGATCCTGGAAGTACCAGACCAGGATGGGATTATACTCATGCCTCGGTTAATTAACTGCATTCCTTCAGCCCATTAGACACCTTTAGCATAGGAGCGAATCCAGGGTAGGCCTCAGCCCGGTACACCATTCGGCGTCGACCGTCGCCGCTCGCGATTAGCTTGGAATGAACTCCGTCTAACTAAAGAAGCTTGTCCCTGCCTATTTGACAGGGAAGTCGCAATCCAGCAATCCTGTCAGAAAGACAGTTGGGGTTCATTCTATGATAGCGTTCAACTTCAGCTCCACACTCCGGGAGAGTGTATCTCCCACGGGTGATGCGGTCTCGCAAAGCTTAACCAAGTCTTCAAGTTGCGCCTTCGTAGCGTTCTTCGCTTTTATCCTGACTGTGTAGCTGACCTGCGTGTACCCCGGTCTCGGCTCCGATGCTATCCCCAAGTACCTCGCTTGGTTAAAGCCGCCTTCTCCCTCCACAGAAAGCTTCTCGAGTTCGATCCCTCGGAGCGTCGCGTGAGTGGCGATTACGTCCAGTTCGCAAGCAAGTAAGCTTGCGAGGGTAATCGACATAGCTCCGAAATCGCCCTCTCCACCGACGAATATCTCCTTGCCTGAGTCTGAATAGACCCGTGCTCGGGTTCCACCAACCCATTCGGCTTTCAGGGTTCTGCGGACGTTGCACCTCTCTGGGTTGGCTTTCTTGTCGGCGACGTAATCCGTGAGTTCTTTGACATTGACCGCATTCAGGTTCTGTTGCAGGTCCATTTCGAGGCATCTGCTTGTACTTAGACTTTGTACCACTGTGCCTGCGAAGAGCGAATGGTCGTGAGAGCCCCTTTCCTTGTGCTGGAAGAGATCCTCCCTCGAAAACAGACTGTGCCACGCCCTCACCTAGTAATACGAAGATACGGGGGCCCGTCACTTGGGGGTGTTGGATGGCTGCGACTTGACCCATGATTCTGGGTAGATTCTGGCCCGGTATACCATTCAGAAGACGGCCCAAACGACAAGGGCGAAATCGCAGTTCGCAATACGATTATCGAGATTGTGGTGAGTGACCTGCCGATGTCAAGGCAGTGGTATGCGCGCTTGTTCGGGAAGAAGGGACCTGATTTGGAGCCCTTCCCTGGCAATGTCGAGTACAAGATTGGAGGAGCATGGGTTCAAATCACAAAGGGCGAAGTAAAGCCGTCAAGCTGGAATCTCCAAATCGAGGTCGCGGACCTTGCGCGTGAGCGAGAGCGGCTGCGCAACTCGAAAATCGACGCGACCGAGATCAAGAGCGTCCCCAACGTAATCAGCTTCTTCGACTTGAAGGATCCAGACGGGAACAAGATGAGATGGTTCCAGATCCTGACCTCTGACCCAAAGGTAACCGGGAAACGCGCCTAGGGCCATAAGCGAAAATCGCCTGGCGGGAGCGTAGGGACTTCTTTCCGACTCCCTGGGAAAGTTACGACTTCGGGTTCTCACCATGGCAGACTTGAGAATAGGCACCGACTCGGTGTACCAGGCCGCGTAGACCGTCGCTGTCTGGCGACAGGCCCGGAGCGAATTCCGCTCCCGGCAGCGACCCTGCGGACACCCCTAGCCCATGCGCTCCATCCCAGGTTTCAGGCAGCCCTTCCACAGCCGGGGCGATGCCCGACGGGGACGGCCATACGAAAACCGTAAAATCGCAACTCCCGAGCCGGGACCCACGCAAGAGCCCATTCCCTTCAGGCACTCCGGGACCAAGAAGGTCCGTAGGCACACGAGGACCCTCGGGTTCCTATTCTACCAGTCGATGTATGCACCCACCTACCTCCTGAAGGCGCTCTACAGGCAGCTAATCATACTCGGAGGGATGTTCGGTCTCGGGGCAGCGGTGTTCTCATACTACAACGGCCTCCCGCCCCTGGGTGCCCTCCTCGCTTCCGTGTCGACGATTACCACCATCGGAATCTACGTCCCCAACAACGGGAACTTCTTCACGATCAACCAGACTGAGGAAGTCCTCCTCATCGTGATGATTGTCGTCTCGGTCGGGGCAGCCGCGTCGCTTCTACAGGGGACGGTGAACGCGGTGGTCAACGGGGACCTCGCCAGAGGGCAGGCGGAGAAGCGCCTCATCAAGAGAATGAAGAAGCATGTGATCATATTCGGGTACACCCACCTCGGAAGGTACGTCGCGGACAAGCTCGGTGAGCTCGAGGTCGACTATGTGGTGATAACCCATGACCCAGCCACCCACGACACCCTTGTCAAGAAGAAGGCCCAGGTGGTGCTGCAGCTTGAGAACAGGCCAGTAGTCGCGCTGAAGGAGGCTGGGATCGACGAAGCGTCCACCCTGATCGCGGCCCACGAGAAGGACCCGGAGAACATCCTCACGATGCTCAGCGCGCGGAGGTTGAGGCCCGACATCAGAATAATCTCCGTGGTTCACGACGAGCAACTCACGGAGACGGCCAAGAACGCGGGAGCAGACGTAGTGGTCCCCTCTTCCATCTCCGTGGGGCACTTGCTTGCACTCTCGGCCGTCACCCGGGACCTGGTCGGGATAGTCTTCTCAGAGAGGGTCGGGACGAAGGAGATAGCCCAGTTCTCTGTCTTCAAGACGTCGAAGCTTATCGGGAAGAAGCTGCCGGAGCTGACGAAGCTCGCCCACGTCATAGGGCTCGTGAGGGGAGGAGAGTTGATCCAGAACGTGTTCGACCCTAGCCTGACCATCAAAGAGGAAGACACCCTCCTACTCTTCGGGGACCCGGCAGGACTCCATGAGCTGGAAGCAGAAGCAGAGGCCCTCTAGAGGGCGAATGAAGGGCGCGCGTCAGCGGACGTAGAGGGCAGAGAACTTCGTGAACGCATCTTCGAAGCGCATGAGCTTCGGCGGGGACTTGAACCCGTAGGCGCAGATCTCCCCGACCGTCCCGAGCTTCCCGACCTTCATGCACCTGTACGTCGCCCGTATGACGTCGAAGAGGACGTTCCCGGCGTTCGCCCCGTCAGAGGACCGTAGGTACACATCGACGGTCAGCCCGCTCCCCATGAAGGTGCTCCCCTGGAACCAGAAGTAGCTCGTCCTATCGTTGCCCATGTAGTCGACGTAGTCTGTGGTCCCCGCGATCGTCTCGAACTTGTATGGGACCTCTTCGGCCACGGAAGACGTCTTCACCCCTCTCTTGGCCATCTTGATCCCCTCGTCGATGGTGTTCAAGGTCTCAGAGCCCCCTCCCACGTCGAGCTGGTAGCTCTTCGAGACTTTGATGCCCCGCTTCACCATCAAGCCAAGGAGACCTTTGTGGAATATGGTGCCGCCGAACTGGCTCATCAGGTCGTCACCCACGAGGGGGAGCTGGGCCCTCTGGAAGTCGGCGACCAGCTTGTTGTTCTTCAGGGCCAGGCTCGGGGTGCAGTTGATGAAGCCGCAGCCTGCGCGCAACGCTACCCTGGCGTACTCCTCCGTAGAGGTGTTGCACCCTGAGGAGACCATGTTGACGAGGAGGTCCGCTCCAGAGTCTTCAAGCGCCTTGGACACGTCGTCCGAGCCCACCTTCTCCAGCTTCACCCCGCCGAGGTGTGGCGCCACGTCCCCCCTCGAAATGCCGCCCCGGACCGTCACCCTACCTTTGGGCATTGGGAGGTACTTCTTGGCGACGTTGGGAGGAGCGAAGACGGCCTTGGAGAGCTCGAGCCCCACCTTCCTGGAGTCGATGTCGAAGGCGGCGACCACCTGTATGTCTTTGGGCTTGAACCCGGCCACGTTCGGGTGCCATAGCCCCTTCCTCTCTTCTCCTGAGTAGTACTTCAGGCCCTGGACGAGGACGGAGGCGCAGTTTCCCACCCCGGCCAGCGCCAGCTTGATGGTCAACTAGCTCACTTGAACTTCGCGAATGCGGCAAAGACCCCTACGACAGAGAGGACGATGCCCAGAGAGTAGTTGATTGTGACAATCTCTGCAGCCTGCCCAGCCACCCCGGCGTTCGCATAGGTGTAATAGATCAAGAGTATGCCGAAGGCGAAGACGACGAGGCCTATTAGCCTGACCAGGGCGTCCACCCTAGACTGCTGCGCTTCGAAGGTCATCGGTCTTTTCGGGGAGCGGGAATAGGGTATTTTAGCGATTCTTCGCTCCTGAAGTGGGTCAGGAGCTCTTCATCATCTCTAGCTTCTCAGGGAGGTAGGTGTCCACGATGTAGCTGAGGCCGTACCTCGCGAAGGCCTCCTGCTCGCTCTTCCTCTTGTACTTCAGGAAGGTCTCGAGCTCGTCGTGCCACATCTTCTCCGTATACCTCGGGTCGGACTTCAGCTCGTAGAGCCGCTTTATGTCGACCTCAGTCAGCTTGTCCGAGGGGAGCTTGTACTTCTGGATGTCGCTCGCGTAGACGCCAAGCCACTTGGAGTTGGGGGTGGTCAGCTCCCTCAAGTGGGCAGCGTTGGCGCTGCCGCTCTTGATGACCATGGCTATATGGGCCCCCCAGGGGTCGGCGTCGCAGAGAATCCCCACCGGGAGGCCGAGCTCCTGGTTCAGCCGCCTGATGAGGAACCGGGTGGACCTCGGGGGCTGGCCTGCGGTGTTGATCAGTATCGCCTTGTACTTTTGGTGCACCCTCTCTTCGATGAACCTGGTGAAGAGGCCGCCCTTCTCTATGGCCAGGACTAGCTCCGCGTCGGTGTCCCTGAACTCCGCGGTTGTGAGCGCCGGTCCGATCATCACACCGTCGGGGTTCGCCGAGAGGTCCGCCGTCTTTCCCTCGTAGCCGGGGACCGTGTACTCTATGGTCATGTTCCCGAAGATGGCGCTCCTCTCCTCAGGGTAGATGTTCATCCCCTCCCGGGCCATCTGCATCAGAACCTCCAGGTCAGTAATCAGCTCGTCTGACTCGGCCTGGTCCTGAAACTCGACATTGAACGCCTGGGCGGAGTAGAATACGTCCCTAAGGGTGGATGTGCGCTTCTCGTCCACGAGCTTCTTCGCGAAATAGGCGAGCCAGATGAGCTGCGTGAAAGGGCGTATGTGCTTTATGTTCCCCGACGACTTCTTCACCGTGGTGGCGCCGAGGATGAACTGCTGCAGCTTCTTGTCGTACACAATGTTGCGGACCGACCTGCTGGCCAGGGTCAGGCTGGGAAAGCGCCCTTCGTCCAAGTCCGTGTAGACGCTCCCGCCGAGGTCCCGGAGGAGCCCCTGGGCGACGGTCTGCCTAGACTCCGCCGAACCTGTCGATTGTTTCTTGCTCGTCCTCTTCTTGCTCGACATTTTCTCCCTCCAGTTCGCTCGCCGGCGCCCCCTCGGGTTGGTCGGCTTCATTAGTTTCATTCGCCTCGGCTCCATCGCCGATGAGCTTCGCGTACTTCGGGAGCGCATCCTTCCCGGCTAATTCGGTGGAGAACTGGGCGATCAGCGGCAGGTACTTCCCGTAGATGTTCATCTTCTTCTGGACTGCCTCCATGCTCCCCTTGTGTGACAGGAATATCCCGAGCCTGCGCAGCGCCTCCCTGACCGCATTCCTGATCTCCCTCTGAATCTCCGGCCTGTCGGCGATGTACTCCTTCCCGACGGTCTTGTACGGGATCCTGGTGCTGGCGATGTGGGTTATCACGCCGACCGGGGCGTCGGCCGGGACGTGATACCTTCGCCAGTCCACCTCCTCGTTGAGCACCTCGAAGCTGACATCGGAGCTCTCGTCATAGAGGAGGGGTATCCGGTTCGCGTACCTGAAGAGCTTGACCCCGGGCTGCAGTACTTTCCCCCCGTAGGCCACCCCGACCTCGACCAGGAACGGGAAGCCAGAGTACGAAGACGGGGGCCTCATCACCACCGTTGAGAACTCAGGCTGGAGCTCCTTGGCTATGCCCGTCATGAGGATTTCCTCGCCGATGGGTGAGAGGACGGCTGCGTCAGGCTGGAGGAAGTCTGGGAAACGCTGGAGGGCGTCCACCACCGCGACTATCTGGTTGGTGTTGAGCCTCTTCGGCGGGAGCTTCGGGCTCACCCCCGCGAACTCTAGGAACTTGTTCGCGATCTTGTCTCCCACCCTGTGGAAGTGGGTTACCATGAAGGACTTCATGTCGTGCTCCTCGGACAACTTCACTATGCGCTTGAACGCCTCCACGTCCACACCGTACGGGTGAGGCAAGGTCTCCTTTGGGGGGACCGGCATCGAGGTGGTCGCCCTTTCGTAGTAGGTTATCTGGCCGCTGGGGTCGACGAAGGTCAGATTGGCGTAGCTGGCCACCAAGGCTGTCTGCTTGAAGTAGTCGCCTATCTTCTGGGAAGCGCGGAGGTAGTCGCCCTCGAGGACAATGTCCACCCTGGTCCCCGTGGATCCGTTGGCGTCGCTGTTGAAACGCTTGAGTACTGTCGGCCTGTTCTCACCTATGTCTATCATCATCTGGAAGCCGTATTTCCGCTTCCCGTCCGGGGAGGTGGTGACCGTGACCGGCTTGTTGGTCGTTATCTGGCCGTAGAGGATTGCCATGGTCCCTCCGAGCCCGAACATCCCCCGGGACTGCCTCAGAACGTACTTCGACCCGTAGAAGACCTTCCCGAAGGCGCTCGGCACATGCTGCGGTGCCACCCCCGTGCCGTTGTCGATGACTGTGAGCCTGTAGGGCTTGGGGTCCGGAAGCTCCAGGTTCGGGTTCTCCGGGGTAATCCTGACGTAGACGTCTGGCGGGGATCCCACCATCTCCGTCGAGTCCAGGGAGTTCTCGACGAGCTCCCTGATGGCCATGTATAGGGCGCGCGCGGGGTTGGTGAACCCCGCCAGGTCACGATTGCGGTAGAAAAACTCTGACGGCGATATCTCCGCGAAGGTCGCCTTG
The DNA here is from genome assembly GCA_021788415.1 of archaeon. The sequence goes on along the minus strand of JAJYKR010000001.1, from coordinate 55,298 downwards.
CTGCTCAGTTCACATCACGCCTCTCTGAATCGTTCACCACAGAATTAAGCACCTATCTAGCTATTCCTACTCTCGCCCTAAGAGCCCGCCCGCAGGTATCGACCTGAATCGGATATATGCTAGTGCTCAAGCTTCTGAAGCTTTTCTTCCAGGGTCTCCGGCGAAGTCCCTTCCCAGAGGAACATGCGCTCCATCTTCCTCTTGGTCCTTGCCTTCTGGAGGGTGTTGTACACATTCTTGTGCTGGCTCCCCGACGCCAGGGACCTGACAGCGTCCGATGCCAGCTGGACGTGGCTAGCATCCCCTATTATGGCCACGGTCCTCCCGTAGACCGAAAGGTTGCAGGAGGTCAGTTCTTCGATCACGCGTCTGGACTTCCCCTTGAGGCCTATCACCCTCCCCCTAATCCTCTCGAGGGAGTTCGCGCTCCTCCCCGCATACCCGCGGAGGTCTATCACCTCCAGGGCCGTCCCCTCGTCCAAGAGCCTGCGCGCCTTCTGGGGGGAGAATCCGCGCCCTATCGCCTCGATGACCCTGGTCGCCGAGAATGGGTCTGTCCCCAGGGCAGACTCCGACTTTAAGACCACAAGCCCCTCCTTGCCGTCCACCTGGATGGCCACCCCCATTTCGCCCTCGAGGTACCTCTTGGTCGCCCCCTCCTTGCCTATCACGGCGCCCACCCTGTCGACGGGTATGCGCACGGTCTGCTCGAAGCTCATCTCAAGATCCCCTTCATCCACTCGTCCGCGTCCTTACCTCCCAGGCCCCGCTTCCTAAAGAACCTGACCATGTTGGAGACGTCCCTCCGCAGGAACTCCTGCGCCTGGGGGTGTGACGAGAGGACGGCCGACCCCATGTCGAAGAGGATTGGGCCTTCGTCCGTCCTGAAGACGTTGAACTCTGAGAAGTCGGCGTGGACCAACCTGGCGCGGGTCCAGAGCGCCTCGATTGTCCTGAACGTCCACGCGTACTCTTCCTCCCCGACTTCAGACTCGGAGAAGGTGGGGGCGGGATCCGGGGGCGTCCCGACATACTCCATCAGGAGGATGTTCTTCAAGAAGGCGAGAGGGGCAGGGACGCGGATACCTGCGCCCCGGGCGAGCTGGAGGTTCTTGAACTCCTTCCTTGTCCAGAGGTAGACGGTCTCCCTCGACCCGGCTGGAAGCCTCCCGAAACGCCTGTCCCCCGCTATGTAGCCCATGCGTTTCCTGAAGTCTGACGCTGACGTGAGATAGATCTTGACCGCTACCGGACCGCCCGCCCTGTCTTCCCCCAGATACACCCTGGCCTCCTTGCCCGCCCTCACCACACCTCGAAGCTCGCCGAGGTCCTTTCTGGCTATCAGTTCCTCGACGGCCAGCATGGTCGACCGGTCGAAGACCTCCTCGAGCACCTTCCTGTCGTCCGAGTCCCTCCTGAGGTACCTGCTCTCCCGCTCGAAGCGCAGAAGCCTCTCCCTGACTTTCTTGCTGCCCCCCTCTGCCTCGGCCACGCCACCCCTTGGAAACTTGAAAATTTATACGTATGAAACGGAGTGCACCAAGCTCTCGCCGGAAAGTTGAGCTGGAATTGATGGAATCGAAAGAGAGGGAGAAGAGCGAAGAGGACCAGTTAGACCTGCTGAGGAAGCAACTCGCTGAGGAGAAGGAGCGGAGCGGAGAACTTCTCACCCGCCTGAAGTACTCACAGGCAGACCTGGAGAACTACAGGAAGAGGGCGGACAAGGAGCTGAAGGAAGCCGGGGAGACGCTCGCGAAGGGGCTGATCTCGAAGCTCATTGTGGTGGCGGACGAGTTGGAACTTGCATTGAAGCACGCTGAAGGGTCGGCCAATGGCGAGCTGGCGGAAGGGGTTCGGATGGTCAGCGCGAACCTCCGCGCAGCCCTTCAATCCGTGGGGGTAGAGGCCATTGGCGCCCTGGGGAGGCCGTTCGACCCTGCCATCCACGAAGCGGTCGAGAGGGTTCAGGGCGCCGCCGACGGGCCGGATATGGTGGCCGAAGTGTTGAGGACAGGTTACACATTCAGGGGGCAGCTTCTCAGACCGAGCATGGTAAAGGTTGAATTGGCGCCCAAAGCGGCCCAGGAGGAGGCGACATCTGATGAGTAGCGCAAGAGAGAAGATCATAGGTATAGACCTGGGGACCACCAACTCCGCTGCCGCGGTGGTCGAGGCTGGGAGGCCGGTGGTGATCCCAAGCGCCGAGGGGGCGACTCCTGCGGGCAAGATGTTCCCTTCTGTGGTCGCCTACACCAAGGACGGGCAGCTGCTGGTGGGAGAGCCGGCCAGGCGCCAAGTGGTGACTAATCCGGACGGGACGGTCTTCGAGATCAAGAGGAAGATGGGGACAGACTCCCGGGTCACCCTCTCGGGGAAGGAGTACTCGCCCGAGCAGCTCAGCTCCTACATACTCCAGAAGATCAAGCATGACGCCGACGCGTTCCTCGGCTACCCCGTGAAGAAGGCGGTGATCACCGTCCCGGCGCACTTCAACGACAACCAGCGCCAGGCGACCAAGGACGCGGGTGAAATAGCGGGCCTGGAAGTAGTGAGGATAATCAACGAGCCGACCGCCGCGTCGCTCGCCTACGGGCTCGACAAGGCTGAGAACGAGATGAAGATCCTTGTGTTCAGCTTCGGGGGTGGGACACACGACGCCACCATCATGGAGTTCGGGAAGGGGGTGTTCCAGGTCCTAGCCACTTCAGGGGACACGCAGACAGGAGGGACCGACGTGGACAAGGCCATCATCCAGGTGCTCCTGGATGACTTCCGCTCAAAGTCAGGGATGGACCTGACCACCGACAAGACAGCCATGGCCAGGCTGAAGGAGGCGGCCGAGCAGGCCAAGATACAGCTCTCGAACCTCACGTCGACCGACGTTGACCTCCCGTTCATAGCCAGCGACGCCTCGGGACCGAAGAACCTCCACTATACATTGACCAGGACCAAGCTGGAGGAAGTCGCAAGGCCGATAGTCGCGAAGACCGAGCAGACCATTCGCAGGGTGATCAGCGACGCCAAGCTCGGCCCGGAGCAAGTGGACAAGGTGATACTGATAGGCGGCATGACCAGGATGCCCCTGGTCCGGAAGTTCGTCGAGGACGTCGCCGGGAAGCAGGCCGAGAGGGGGGTCGACCCCATGGAAGCCGTAGCCATCGGGGCGGCGATACAGGGCGCCGTCCTGGCGGGGGAGATCAAGGACATACTCCTCCTAGACGTCACACCCCTATCGCTGGGCGTCGAGACACTGGGAGGGATAACCGAGCACCTGATTGAGAAGAACGCGACGATACCCACCAAGCGGAGCAAGACGTTCACCACTGCCGCGGACTTCCAGACCGCAGTGACAATACACGTGGTCCAGGGCGAGAGGAGCATGGCCGCAGACAACGTGTCCCTCGGGATGTTCAACCTGACCGGCATCCCGCCCGCCCCCAGGGGAGTCCCGCAGATTGAAGTGACGTTCGACATCGACGCCAACGGCATCCTCACCGTCGGTGCGAAGGACCTCGGGACCGGGAAGGAGAATAAGATTACGATAACCGCGTCCACCAAACTGTCGAAGGACGAGAAGGAGAGGCTCGTCAAGGAGGCAGAGTCGTTCGCCGAGCAGGATAGGAAGAAGAGGGAAGAAGCTGAGATCAGGAACGAGGCTGACTCGGTGCTTTACACCGCCGAGAGGACCAAGAGAGACCTCGAAGGGAAGGTCGACAAGGGGAGCATCGACAAGATTGACGCGGCCTCCCAGGAGCTGAGGAAGTCGGTTGGGGGGCAGGACGCGGGGGCGATCAGGGAGAAGAGCGAGGCATTGAAGAAGGCGCTCCAGGAGGTCGGAGCTTCGGTCTACCAGCAGCAGGCACAGAGGCAGCAGCAGGCACAGAGGCAGCAGCAGGGCCCGCCGCCCGGGGGCAGCGGAGGCGACCAGAAGATGGGTGACGCCGACTACAAGGTAGTGGACGAAGGAAAATAGGAGGTAGCCTCCAGTGGCCGCGAAGGACTACTATGAGGTGCTTGGCGTACAGCGGGGCGCGACCAAGGACCAGATCAAGGGTGCATACAGGAAGCTCGCCCTCCAGTTCCACCCAGACAGGAACAAAGCCCCCGACGCCGAAGCGCGATTCAAGGAGATTTCTGAGGCGTATGCCGTGCTCTCCGACGACGAGAAGCGGAGGCAGTACGACTCGTTCGGGCGGGAGGGGGTGTATCAGAGGTACAGCCAGGAAGACATCTTCCGGGGGGCGGACTTCGGGGAGTTCTTCCGTGGAGCCGGGTTCGGGGGCTTCGACGACCTGTTTACACAGTTCTTTGGAGGAGGGGGGGCTCGGCAGCCAAGCCGTGGCGAGGACCTTACCTACCACCTTGAGCTCAATCTGGAGGACATAGTTGCGGACTCAGAAAGAGAGATTGAAGTTCCCAGGCACGAAGTGTGCGCGACATGCAACGGGAGCGGTGCGAAGCCTGGGACGTCCCCCCGCCAGTGCTCGACCTGCGGCGGGACCGGACAGGTCCAGAAGGTGCAATCGGCCGGCTTCGCGCGCCTCGTCAGAATAACCGCTTGTGGTAAGTGTGAAGGGAAGGGCTACCTCGTCGACAGCCCCTGCAAGGACTGCAGAGGGCGGGGGACGGTGGCGAAGACGAGGAAGATTCGCGTCTTGATTCCAGGCGGGATCGATGATGGATACACTCTCAGGCTCAGGGGAGAAGGGAACGCCGGAGAGAGAGGTATCCCGCCGGGGGACCTGTATGTCGTGATCAACGTCGCCCCCCACAGGATCTTCAGAAGGTCGGAAGAAGACCCCAGCAATGTCTTCTTGGAGACCAAGATCGGCGCCGTGGATGCCATGCTCGGCACGGAGCTCACGGTCCCGACGCTGCATGGCGATGTCAAACTGGCGATACCCCACGGCACTCAGCCCGGAGAGAGGTTCATGGTGAAGGACAGGGGTCTACCGAAGTTCGGCGGTTGGAGGGGGGGTTACGGGAACCAATACGTAATCGTCCGCGTCGAGGTCCCGAAGAAGCTCACCGACCAGCAGAGAGAGACGCTGAAGAAGCTCGGAACCCTGAGCTAGCCCGAGAACTTGTAGATCATCAGGAACGGCACGTCCTGGATCTCGCGAACGGCCTCCGGCGCGCCCACCCTGTTGTCGACCGCCAAGGAGACAGACCGTGAGCCCGCCAGATTGACGATGGAGCAGGTCCGGATGAGCCTGAGGGCCTCCCCGCGATTGACTACCTCGCCGGAGTAGAATTCCTTGGAGAGGTGTACCTTCAGCTTGCCCTCGGTGACCGTACTACCTACGAGCTCCTCGTCGCAGATGTTGACCAGTATCGTCCCCTTGAACTCCGCGGTCCTCACGGAGAACCCCTTCTCGGCCAAGCCCTAGGCTACCTTGGCGACAGACCGGGCCCCGCAGGCTTCGCAGACCATGAACCACATGCGCTTCTCCTTGTCCAAGTGGGTGTCGGGGCTCCCGCAGACCGGGCAGATAACGCCGTCCTTGAGGTAGCGCTGGAGGAGCTGAGAGAATGAATCTCGGTCCTTCCGCCCAATGAAGATGGCGCGGTCCCCATCGAGGGAGGCTGCGGTGGCCAGCTCCTTGGCGAGGTACATTAGGACGCGCCCGGATTCGCGCCTCAGGAGCTTGGGGAATTCGACGTAGTTCCGAAAGATGGTCTTGTTGCCGACCCATATCACGTCGGGCTCAGGGAGCTCGAGCCTCAGCGCGCCAGACTTCTTTGCGTCCTTGTCCAGGCCGGACCTGGCCCTGGAGAGGAGTTCCTCGTACGACCTGGGCATCGGTCTAATCGACGGCCCTTGGTATTTCAAGTCTTCTGGCCGATGCGAGGTGCGGCGCGAGCCAAAGATTAAATCTGAAACTTGGAGGGGCGGACTGTGAAGCCGAGGGCGGAGTTCGGCGTCTTTGGCGGGTCCGGGTTCTACAAGCTCGCGAAGGGGACCGGAAGCATTTCCGCCACCACACGCTACGGGAAACCCAGCGGGAAGGTGACCCTCGCGGCCATCGAAGGGCGGAAGGTCGCGTTCATACCAAGGCATGGGGTCCACCACGAGTTCCCGCCACACGCAGTCCCCTACAGGGCGAACGTCCTCGCATTCAAGAAGCTTGGGGTCAGCAGAATAATCGGGCCGAACGCTGTCGGAAGCCTGAAGGGAGAAGTGGCGCCCGGGGACCTCGTCTTCTGCGACCAGTTCGTCAACTTCACGTCCGGGAGGAAGGACACGTTCTACGACGGGCCTGAGACGACCCACGTCAGCACAGCGTCCCCCTACTGCCCCCAGATGAGGAAGGCGGCGGCCGAGGCCGCTGATGCCCTGGCGTTGAAGTTCCACGGCTCCGGGACCGTGGTCGTTATACAGGGCCCAAGGTTCTCGACCAAGGCTGAGAGCAGGTTCTTCTCGCGCCAGGGGTGGGACGTCATCAACATGACCCAGTACCCCGAGGTCGCGCTTGCGCGGGAGCAGGAGATGTGCTATCTGAACATCTCCCTTGTGACGGACTACGACGCTGGTCTCGAGGGCGACCCCAGCGTGAAGCCGGTCTCCCACGGTGAGGTGATCAAGGTCTTCAACAGGAACCTGGAGAACCTGACGCGGCTCATCGGCGAGATTGTGAAGCGTGTCCCGGAGGAACGCACCTGCGACTGCGGTTCGGCGCTCGAGCACGCGAGGTTGAGCGCCTGATGGCTGAGCTCGAGAAGGACGTCAAGAAGGCGATCAGGAACATCCCAGACTATCCTAAGAAGGGAATAGCGTTCAAGGACCTCACCACCCTCTGGGAGGACGGGAGGCTTACCAGGAGGGTGACGGACGCCCTGGAGAAGAAGTGGAGCAAGGCGAGGCTCGACAAGATAGTGGGCATCGAGGCAAGGGGGTTCATTGTCGGCGCCCCGCTGGCGGACCGCCTCGGCATAGGGTTCGTCCCGGCCAGGAAGGTGGGGAAGCTACCTGCGAAGAAGGTGAGCGTGAACTACGCGCTCGAGTACGGTCGCCAGGGGCTGGAGATGCACGCCGACTCGATCGCCAAAGGGGACAGGGTCCTAGTCGTTGACGATCTCCTCGCGACGGGCGGGACGTCCAAGGCGGCGGCGGCCCTGGTCGAGAAGCTGGGAGGGAAGGTCGTCGGGTTGACCTTCGTCACCGAGCTCAGCTCGCTGAAGGGCAGGGAGAAGCTGTCAGGGTACGAGGTCTACACGCTATCCAGTTATGACTAGGGATAAGGCGCCGGTGGGGGTCATTACCGGTACCGGGGTGACCCGGCACTTCGACCTCGGCCCGCCCAGGAACGTGGAGACTGACTTTGGCATCGCGTCGGTCTATGTGCACCCCTCGGAGAGGTACGTGGTCATCCCGAGGCATGGGGCCGGACACGAGACCCCGCCCCACGCCGTCAACTACCGGGCCAACATAGCGGCCCTGGAGCGCCTTGGGGTGAGAGAGGTGATCGCCACCAGCGCCGTGGGTTCGATGAAACAGGACTTCGGAGTGGGGAAATTGGGCCTGACGGAACAATTCCTGGATTTCACGAAGCGAAGGCAGTCGACATTCTTCGAGGATGAGGTGGTCCACACAGACATGACCAACCCCTACAGCAGGAGGGTGAACGACGCCCTGGCGTCGGCCGCGAAGCAGTTGGGGATGGAGTTGCACCCCGGCTTGGTGTACGTCTGCGTGGAGGGGCCGAGGTTCGAGACAGCCGCGGAGATCAGGATGTACAGGGCGCTTGGCGGCGATGTGGTGGGGATGACAGGGGTCCCAGAGGTGATCCTGGCGAACGAGAAGCGGATGGAGTACTCGTCCGTGCTGGTGGCAACCAACTGGGCGGCCGGGCTGCAGCCTGCTGTGAGCCACGAAGAAGTCTCAAGGGTGATGGAGGGCGCAGGGAAGCTTGTGAAACAGTTGATAGAGGCGGCCGTCGGGGGCCTGGCGGGATACAAACAGTGAAAGTCGCAGACCCGAAGCTGAGCAGCGAAGGAGAGAGGAACTTCCTCTGGGCAAAGGCCCACATGGGGGCACTCACCAACCTGGCTGAGAAGTACGCGAAGTCGAAGCCTCTGGAAGGGGTGAAGATAGGGGTCTGTCTCCACATTACCAAGGAGACGTCCGTGCTCATAGATGCCCTCCTCCTCGCCGGTGCGGAGGTGAAGCTGGCGGCGGCCAACCCCCTCTCGACCCAGGACGACATAGCTGCGTACCTATCCACCAGGACAGAGGTGTGGGCTTGGAGGGGTGAGTCGACGAAGGAGTATGGGTGGTGCATCGAGCAGGTGTTGGGGAGCAGGCCTCAGCAGCTCATCGACGACGGTGCCGACCTCCACGTTGCAGCCCACCGCTCGAAAGTCAAGGGCATAGTCGGGGGGTCCGAGGAGACCACCACAGGGGTGGTCAGGTTGAAGGCGCTGGAGGCGCAGGGTGGGCTGGCATATCCGGTCATAGCCGTCAACGACGCCAAGACCAAGTTCATGTTCGACAACAGGTATGGGACGGGGCAGAGCACCCTGGACGGAATCATGAGGGCAACCGCCCTGCTCCTAGCTGGGGCCAGGACGGTGGTTGTGGGCTACGGCTGGGTCGGCAAGGGCGTGGCCATGAGAGCCCGGGGGATGGGCGCCAGGGTGACGGTCGTAGAAGTAGATCCGGTCAAGGCGCTTGAGGCTCACCTAGACGGGTTCGACGTGTCGGGCATCGACGAAGCGGCGCCCGGGGGGGAGCTGTTCGTCACCACCACGGGGATGAAAGGCGTGATACCCTACGCTGCCATTGAGAAGATGAAGGAAGGAGCCATATTGACCAACGCCGGCCACTTCGACGTCGAGATCGATGTGAAGACGCTGCTGTCCAAGGCGAAGAAGGTGAAAGAGGTGAGGACGAACGTGGACGAGGTGACTCTCCCGTCAGGCAAGAGGGTGTACCTGGTCGCGAAGGGGAGGATAGCGAACCTGGTCGCTGCGGAGGGGCATCCCCCCGAGGTGATGCAGATGTCCTTCGCGAACCAGATGATGGCTGCCATCCGCATCCACGCCGACCACTCGAAGATGGAGAAGAAGGTCTACGGCGTCCCTGCTGAGCTCGAAGACGAGGTGGCGAGGGCGGCGCTGAAATCCATGGGCATCTCCATAGGCGTCATGACGAAGGAACAGAAGGAGTACGCCCACAGCTGGGAGATTTGAGCTAAGGTTTAAACTGAAAGTGAGGGCGCCGCACCTGACCGTGGCGAAGAACACCAGGACGGAGCGGGTGCTTGTCCTCTGCGCCCTCCCTTACACCAACCAGGTCCCCCACGTCGGGAACTTGGTAGGCTCTCACCTCCCCGCCGACATTTTCGCGCGATACTGCAGGCTAAAGGGCATGGAAACCCTCTTCGTGGGAGCAACCGATGAGAACGGGACGCCCACCGAGGTGGCAGCGCTGGAGCTTGGCGTGAGCCCAAAGGAGCTTACCGACGTCCTCTACCGCGTCCACAGGGACATCTACTCCTGGTTCGAGATATCGTATGACAGCTTCTCCAGGACGTCGAGCCCCACCCATCACAAGACGACCCAGGAGTTTTTCATGGAGATCTACGGCAAGGGGTATGTGACTGAGGGTGTCCTCAGGCTCCCCTACTGCGAGAAGGACAGGCTCTTCCTCCCGGACAGGTATGTGGAAGGGACCTGCCCAGTCTGCGGCTATGAGCTTGCGAGAGGGGACCAGTGCGAAAAGTGCTCTACCCTCCTCGACCCGATACAATTGATCAACCCGCGGTGCAAGATTGACGGGAGCGCTCCCGTCTTCAAGGACAGCAAACAGCTCTTCCTGGAGCTGGGGAAGGTGCAGGACAGGCTCAAGTCGTGGATCGACTCGAGGGAGGTCTGGAGGGGCCATGTCACCTCGCTCTCCCTGGGTTGGCTGAAGGAGGGCCTCAAGAAGAGGTCAATCACCAGGGACCTCCGCTGGGGGGTGCCGGTCCCCCTCGATGGTTACAGGGACAAGGTGTTCTACGTCTGGTTCGACGCGCCCATCGGATACATATCGGCCACGAAGGAGTGGGGGAGCGCGAACGGGGACCCCGACGCCTGGAAGAAGTTCTGGACGCTCCCGGAGACGCGGATATTCAACTTCCTGGGGAAGGACAACATACCCTTCCACACAATCTTCTGGCCCGGGATGCTCTTCGCCCACGGAGGGCTCAACCTCCCCTACGACGTGGTGGGGCTGCAGTTCTGCAACTACGAAGGAGCCAAGATATCCAAGAGCAAGAACTGGGGGGTTTTCTGTGAGAGCATCCCCAAGGTCGGCCTGGACCCGGACATCTGGAGGTACTATCTGATCAGCATCATACCTGAAACCAGGGACACCGAGTTCAAGTGGGACGACTTCAAGAACAAGGTGAACAACGAGCTGGTGGCGAACCTTGGCAACTTCATCCACAGGACGACCACCTTCGCATGGAACAACTTCGGCGGAGAGGTGGCCGTCGAGAGAGCGGCCGGAGAAGAGGAGGAACTCGTCGGCCGCGTCGCCCGCCTTGGTGAGGACTCGCTCGGGCTCCTCGGCGAGGTCAGGTTCAGGGAAGCGATGACAAAGATACTGGCCATGGCCGACCTCGGCAACGAGTACTTTCAGGGCAGGCAGCCCTGGAAGCTGGTGAAGGAGGAGAGGGAGGAGTGCCAGCGAGTCATCCACGCGTGTTTGATGGCGTGCGAGTCCATCGCCATACTCCTTCAGCCGTTCCTCCCGGCGTCTTCGGCCAGGGTCCTCGACCTCCTGGGCACGCCAGACAGGGGGTTTTCAGGGGTCGGGAGGCACCGGGCCCATGTGAAGCTGAACGGGAAGCCGGAGGTCCCCTTCAGGAAGCTTGAAGATTCCCAGCTCGAAACGGCGAAGACGCTGGCCACCAAGAGCAGGCCTGTGAAGGACTACTTCAATCCCTAGAGGCTCAGCCGCAGGACGGGAGGCCCTCGAGGCCTCCCAGGAGCGAGGTGTCCATGTCGTCGTCGAGCACCCGGCCGCCCAGGATCTTTGAGAGCGGGTCGTAGTCATCATACTTCGTGGCACCGAAGCCCGAAGCCAGAACGCTGACCTGAAGCTGAGAGGACCCGGAGCAGTCGACGCCGTACTCGACGTCAACCGCCTGGTTGTCGATGAGGGATCCGAACCTCCCCACGGCTAGTCCTACCTCTTGGGCCGAGAGGCTCGAGTCTCCGTTCAGGCTCACGACCGCCCTGCTCGCCTCCTTGGCGTTGGCTATCCTGCCGAGCGAAACCACAGCCCCCGCCAGGGCGTCCTCGGCCTTCTCCCCGCCACCGTTGCTTGACACCCCTAGAATGGAATACCCGTCTCTGAGGACGGCCCCGAGGAACTTGTTCAGGCCGACCGACTTCGAGCCCTCGGTCGAGCTCGCCAGAAGCGAGCCGAGCGCCTTTACGGCGGCCTTGTTGGCCGAATCGTAGAGGTCGGCGAGGGTCGACTCATCCGGAGAGGAGTGCATCAGGGTGTCATTGTCCACGACCACTACCCCCCTGGACGCGGTGCGGAGCCGCCTCAATGAAACGCCGGCATAGAACTTCATCTTCTTCTCGAACTCGAATGGCATTACGGCCACCCCGACGGTCGTCGCCCCGCAGTCCTGAGCGATCGACGCGACCACAGGCGCCAGCCCGCTCCCCGTCGCTCCGCCGAGCCCGGCGACCACGAAGACCACCTTGGAGCCGCCTATCGCGTCTCTGATCCTACCATGGTAGGACAGCGCAAGCCCGCGGACCAGGGATGGAGTCAACTTCTGGTCGATGGGCGACTGGATGTGGATAGCGTCCTTGGAGTCGACTGGTGAGAAATCCTCGGCATCGCATGACACGTAGGCGTATCTGTCAACGAGCAGCGGCTTCCGGCTGAGCAGGGAAACGATCCTAGTCCCTGCGCTTCCAATACCGATTACGGCGACGTCGTCGTTGCTTTTCTGGTCGAGCATCTCGGAGCGCAGACCTACAACACACTCCGCATAAACAAGCCAATCGCTGAACATTGTTGACGACAGTGTAGTTTTTGTTTACCCCGCGCCCGTCCCCCTCTGAGGGCCGCCTGTCTGTAGCGCGGAGCCGGTCAGTCCTGGTTGACGAGCCGGTCGACCAGCTCGTCCATCATGTGCCCCGAGCACTCGATCTTCACCGTTAGGACGCCGTCAACAGAGAGGGCCGCGGTCCTTATGCTGCGGCCGATGTCCACTGCGATGGGGCTGTAGGCCGACAGAGGCTGGAATCTCACCCTGATGGAGCCGGTCGCCATCTCTGACACGTCGGTGACGATGTTGAGCTCGCCGAACTTCCTCTTCGTCTCCTCGTCTATCAGCTCGTTGAGCTTGCCTTCGACCCGCCTGGAGAGTTCGCTGGGCACTCAATTACTCAGGTTATTAGAGACTATAAGGCCTTTGGCTCACCAGTGGACTTTCAGGGTGAGAGGATGAGATGCCTTGACCTCGTCCACCCTTCCTACGCTGGTGTTCCTGGGCACGACACCCAAGGAACCGTCCTTAAGCTTCGCATAGATATCGTTCAGGGCCGCGGCGTATTCGTCGAGCATCTCCTCGGGCTCGGACTCGGTGGGTTCTATCATGAGCGCCTCATGGACTATGAGGGGGAAATAGACCGTCGGCGCGTGCATGCCGAGATCGAGGACCGCCTTTGCAACGGTCATGGCGGTCCCCGGGAGCTCGCCCTTGACCGAGACCACGGCTTCGTGCTTCCTGAGCAGCTCCTTCCCGTGAGATGCCGGGTATGCCTCAGGATCCAGGCTCTTCCACAGGTAATTCGCCGCGAGCACAGCCATGGAGGAGACGTCCTTCAATCCTGACGCGCCCAGGAGGCGGATGTAGACGTAGGCGCGGAGGAGGACCGCGGAGTTCCCGACGAAGCCCTTCAGGGGGCCTATCGAGCGCCTCAGGCCGTAGTCCAGGGAGTACCCCCCCTTCCCCTTCGTCACGACGGGTACTGGGAGGTAGTCCGTCAGCTTCCTGGTCGCCCCAACCGGTCCCGCGCCGGGCCCCCCGCCTCCGTGGGGGGTGGCGAAGGTCTTGTGGAGATTCAGATGCACGACGTCGAACCCCATGTCCCCGGGGCGGGCCCGCCCTAGCAGGGCGTTCATGTTGGCGCCGTCGTAGTACATCAACCCCCCGGCCCCATGGACCGCGTCGCACACCTCCTTCACTTCGCCCTCGAAGAGCCCGAGGGTGTTAGGGACGGTGAACATCATCCCGGCCGTCTTCTCGGAAGCGAGTTCCTTCACCTTGCTCGCCCGTACCTGCCCGTCGGGTTCCGACGGCACCTTCACCACCCTGAAGCCGGCCATGGCAGCGCTTGCAGGGTTCGTTCCGTGGGCCGAGTCCGGGACGAGGATCTCGTCCCTGGCGCCCCCCTCGTGGTCCCTGAGGTACTTGCGGATCATCAGGACGCCCGCCAGCTCACCCTGGGCTCCCGCTGCGGTCGAGAGGGAGAAGCGATGCATCCCGGTGACCTCGCTGAGCGCACGCTCGAGGTCGTAGAAGATCGAGAGTATCCCCTGGACGGTCTCGGGTGGCTGGAGGGGGTGCGCGCCCTTCATCGAGTCCGAGGAGGCGATCATCTCGGAGACCTTGGGGTTGTACTTCATGGTGCAGCTCCCCAGCGGGTACATGCCGAGCTCCACGGAGAAGTTCATCTGTGAGAGGCGGTTGAAGTGCCTCAGGACCTGGAGCTCAGAGAGCTCGGGGAGGTTGACCGAGGCCCTCCGCATCGACTCCGGGACGAGGGCCGCCGGATCCTTGAACTTCGAGCGGACAGCAGGGTCGGATGGGACCTCGTTCCCCACCCGCCCGGGCCTGCTCAGCTCTTTGATCAGGGGCTCGTCCCAGGACGCCTGCGTGAACTTCTTCAACCTAGACAGCCTCCTCGAGGGCCCCCGCAAGCCTTTCGATGTCTTCCTTGGTGTGGACCTCGGTGACACAGTAGAGCCCGGACTGGGAGCCCACCTCCATGCGGGTGGGAGAGCCCGCGAGCACCCCCTTCTTCGCAAGCCTTCTGAAGACCGCGTCCGCCTTCGCGTTCTTGTATGAGACGACGAACTCCTTGAAGTAGGACCCCTTGAAATGTGGCGAGACGACACCGTCAATGCGCGAAAGCCTCTTCGCCGCGAAGTGGGAGTTGGCGATCACGGTCTCACCGAGCCTCCGGAAGCCTTCCCGCCCCATAAGTGACAGGTAGCTTGCCGCGGCTACGGCCATCAGCGACTGGTTGGTGCAAACGTTGGACATGGCGCCTTCACGTCGTATGTGCTGCTCGCGCGCCTGCAGGACCATGGCGAACGCCTTCTTCTGCTGGTCGGCCGCGGGTGTCGTGAGCCCTATGAGCCTCCCTGGCATGCTCCGGGCCAGCTTGATGTCCTTGACCGCGAAGATCCCAAGGTGCGGCCCCCCGTAGTTCAGGGGGATGCCGAGCGGCTGCCCCTCCCCGACAGCTATGTCGATCCCGTACGCCCCGGGTTCCTTGATCAGCGACAGGGAGATGGGGTCGACCCCTGCCACGGCCAGGGCGCCTGCGCCGCGGGCCATGGAAGCCATATCGGCGGCCTCGTCCTCGATGACCCCGAAGTAGTTGGGGTTCTCGAAGTAGAGGCAGGCGACGTCGTCTGAGAGCTTCCTTTTCAGGTCGTCCTGGTCGACCTGTCCTGTTGCGCGGTCGAAGGCCACAGTCTCGAGCCTCATGCCCATCGGCTCGGTGTAGGTCTGGATCACCGCCCTTCTCTGTGGGCCGGTGTTGGCCCCCAGCAGAACCCTGCTTCGCCCCGTCACCCTCCCGGCCATCCTCACAGCCTCCCCGGCGGCAGAAGCCCAGTCATAGAGCGAGCTGTTGCAGGCCTCCATCCCCAGAAGGTCGCACATCAGGCTCTGGTACTCGAAGAGGGCCTGCAGCATCCCCTGGCTCACCTCGGCCTGGTACGGGGTGTAGCTGGTGTAGAACTCCTGCCTTGAAGTGATGGACTCCACGGCCGCGGGGACGTAGTGGGGCCAGACCCCGCCCCCCAGGAAGCAGAGGGTCCCCGGAGGCGTCTTGTTCTGGCTGAGCCTGGCCTGAACGTCGCGCCTGACCTGGTACTCCGAGCCGCCTTCTGGGATCCGGAGGGGCCGATTGAGCCTCACGCCGTCAGGGATGTCCGAGAAGAGGTCATCCAGGGTGGCCACGCCAGCCTTCCGGAGCATCCGAGCCACGAATTCGCCGTCAAGGTTCGGTAGGAAGGGATGCCGCCGGGGGGCGCCGCTCATTCCTCAGGGGCCAAAAAACGCTTAAAATAAGAACCTAGCGCCGCTGGAAAAGTCCCTTGAGAAACACCGCGCTAGCCGTACTGCTCCTGCTCATGCTCGCGTTCATCCCCATCCAGGGGGCTGTCCACGCTCAGGGGGCGCCGGGGGTCGACGTCAAGAGTGTCTACACCCTGAACAGGTATGGTTTCGCTATGATAAATGAGACAGTGACGTTCACGAATAACGGCACGTCGGCGGTCCAGGTGCCGACGGTGACCATCGGGTTCGGGGCGCTGTCATCGGACGTCGTGAAGACCAATCTCACGAGCGGGTTCTCCATGGGGACGCCGCCGTCGGCAGGAGGACCGTTCACGGTCAGCAGCGGCGGGTCAGTCCCAGCGGGAGGGAGTTCGAGTTTCGTCCTCAACGCGCTCTTGAACAACGTAGTCACGACCGCGAAGAATGGGAGTCTCTTGGTGAGCGTCCTGTCTTCGCCTTCGATAAGCACCAAGGTAGCGACCCTGCTGAACGTGGTCCAGATGCCGGTCCAGACCTCGTTCCTGTCCCCCCCCTCCGGGCTGAAGGCGAGCATCCTTGGGACCAACAACACCTACTACTCCAAGCTGACAGATGTCACCCCCACCACGGCCAACGCCTCTGTCAGGGCAGTGTCGACCAACGCGGCGCAGGACTTCAACCCGCTCAAGGTCGTCGACGCGCAGCGGACGATAACCATCGCGCCCAACGGGACACCTGAGGTCACCGACATGATTGAGTTCGAGAACCTGGGTACCGTAGCTCTTGCACACCTCTACGTCTCGCTCCTGGCGCCCAGTTCCACTCAGGTGACGATACTGACTGCAACTGCCAATGAGCCAGTACTTCAGAATCAGTTCAAGATGTCCCTCACAGGAGGGGCCATCGACCTGAGGTCGTTCGTGGTCGGGTACCCGACTGACGGAGTCCAGACAGGGACGGAGTTCACCCTCACCTACAGGTACCCCCTGGGGACGAGCTACTATTCCACATCTGGCGGGAAGGTGACGATCAGCATCCCGGAGACGCCACCTGTCCAGGCGTTCATAGGCTCGTACTCGTTGAACCTCACGCTAAAGCAAGGGGCCAATGCCATCAAGTCTACCCCGGTGAGCCTCGGCGCCGTCACCCCCTGGCATACCGGCCAGGCGTCATTCTCATATGGCCTCTCGCTCGGATGGTACCTGGACTCGGGGCTCCCGTTCGCTTCGGTCGCGTTCATCCTCCTGCTGATAGGCCTGTTCGTTGTCAGGGCGACCACGGTCTCAGGTGAAGAGGCAGAAACCGTGGAAGAGGAGACGTCCACCGAGCTCGCCTCGACGATGATACAGGCGTTCGACGAGAAGACCAACCTGGTCAACGGCCTATGGCCTGAGATTGCAGCCAAGGACCCGAACGAGCTGGACAAGGCCTACTTCGACGAGGTCCGAAGCCGCCTCGACTCCTTCCGGAACAGGGCGCTGCAGAGGCTCAATGAGGTCAAGCAGAAGTCCACCAGTCAGAAGTTCTCAGAGGTGGTGGCCCAGATTCAGACCACGGAGCGCGAGGTCGACAGGGCGGCGAAGGACAAGTTGAACCTCTATCAGCAGTACTACCTGCGTCAGATGAGGAAGGAGGTATACGACAGGCTCCTCCCGCAATACACCAAGAGGCTCGAAAGGGCACTGAATCAGCTCACGGACGAGCTCCACACGGTCCAGAGAGAAGCGAAACTCCTCTAGCGCCGGCGGCCGCCGGGGGCAGATTTATGAAGCGGAAGGGGCCCGGAAGCCACGGACATGGAGAGCGTCGAGAAGCTGGTAATCATAGGGTCCGGACCGGCCGGGCTGACGGCAGCGATCTATGGGTGCCGGGCGGACCTCGACCCGCTGGTGTTCATGGGGACGAAGTACGGCGGTCAGCTGATGCTCACGAGCGAAGTGGAGAATTTTCCAGGGTTCCCCGACCCCGTCCTCGGGCCCGATCTGATATCTAGGATGAAGTCACAGGCGGAGAGGCTCGGAGCGAGGCTCGTCCAGGATGACGTGGTCAAGGTCAATTTCAAGACATACCCGTTTGAGGTCTACACCAGCGGCGGTGTGACGAAGGCGCATGCGGTCATCTTAGCAACCGGAGCAAACCCGAGGAGGCTCGACCTCCAATCAGAGATGAGGCTGATGGGCAAGGGGGTGTCGAACTGCGCAGTCTGCGACGGGTTCTTCTTCAGGGGGAAGAGGGTGGCGGTGGTCGGCGGGGGGGACACTGCCATGGAGGAAGCGACCTTCCTGGCCAAGTTCGCGTCGTCGGTGCAGGTGATTCACAGGAGGGACGGGCTCAGGGCCAGCGCCGCCCTGAGGAAGGAGGCGCTGGAGAACCCGAAGATCAGCTTCGTCTGGGACTCGGCGGTCACCGAGGTGATCGGGCAGGCGAAGGTCGAAGGGGTGAGGGTCAAGAACCTGAAGACTGGAGCTGAGACCGAGATGCCGGTGGACGGGCTGTTCGTCGCCATCGGCTACGAGCCCAACACGGAGATATTCAGAGGGCAAGTGGAGCTGGACCCCAAGGGATACCTGGCTGTCCACAACGGGACCGAGAGCAGCGTGCCAGGGGTCTTCGTCGCGGGAGACGTCCACGACTTCCGCTACAGGCAGGCCATAACGGCCGCGGCGGACGGGTGCAAGGCGCTCCTTGACGCCGAGAAGTTCGTCAAGCAGAAGCTCGAAGTAAAGGTCCCTAACTGATTACGGGGACGAACCTGTCCTCCGAGGCGGACCTGCTGAGGGGCCCCATTATGGGAGTCTTGCAGCCGCACGACCTGCACCTGTTCTGAACGTCCAGGTTGTACTCCAGTATCTCGTAACCATATCGCTTGACCAGGACGGCGCCGCACCCGGGACAGTAGCTGCTCTCATCCCTGTGGCCGGGGACGTTGCCCACGTAGACGTAGTTCAGGCCGGCCCTCCTGCCGACGGACACGTGCTTCTCGAGCGTCTCCACGGGGGTCGAAGGGAAGTCAGTCATCTTGTAGTCCGGGTGGAAGCGGAGGAAGTGGATGGGGGTGTCAGGGCCAAGGTTGTCGTAGATCCAGCGGCAGAGCTTCTCGGCCGCGACCAGGGAGTCCCCGACATTCGGGACGACCAGGTCGGTGATTTCGACGTGCACCCTCCCGCGTCTCTTAATCTCGAGGAGCGTCTGGAACACCGGCTCCGCATCTGGTATGCCGATGTAGCTGCGGACGAACTTCGTCTCGCCGCTCCCCTTGAAGTCTACGGTGATGCAGTCGAGGAAGTCATCCATCGTGGCGACTAATTCGGGGGTGCCGTAGCCGTTGGAGACGAAGACGTTGAACAGCCCCGCCGAGCGCGCCGCCCTGCCAACGTCCCGGGCGTACTCCATGAAGATCGTGGGCTCGTTGTAAGTGTAGGCCATACCTTCGCAGCCATGGGCCACCGCCTGGGAGACGAGCTCCTCGGGGCCGGCAGCGATCCCCTCGACCTTCCTTCGTTGGCTGATGTCATAGTTCTGGCAATAGCGGCAGAGCCAGTTACACCCTGAGGTGGCTATTGAGAATATCTTGGAGCCTGGCTTGTAGTGGACTACGGGTTTTTTCTCGATGGGGTCGATGTGGCCGGTCATCACCCTGCCGTAGACCAGGAGGTAGAGCACCCCGCCCACCACCCCTCTGACGCCGCAGAGCCCCACCTGGCCCTCCCCTATCCGGCACAGCCTCGCGCAAGCGGTGCACTGGACCTTCCCACCCTGTAAATTGCGATACAGCTCCGCGGCCTTGCCAGATGGCTCCGTGAGGCGCGGCTGCGGTGACATTGTGGTTCCAAATGCGCGTTCCAGGCATTAAGGTTTGCAGACGATGGGCGCCGATGAGAAAGACATGGCAAATGGTTATAACATATGTTATGTCCATGGGCCATGTGGTCAGCTTCGTGGAGGCGATGGCCCTTTCCGCGGTCATCGGATTCTCGATCTTCCTATCCTTGCCGCTGGTGATGCAGAAGAACCAAGGCAGAAAGAGGATAAACTTCCTCAACGCCGTGGCGGTAGGCATCCTCATCTTTCTGATAGCGGACGTCTTTCTTGACGCCGCCAGCATGCTGTACGACGGCTCACTCTACGGCTACGGCTCTTCACCCGCCTCCGACGCCGTGTTCGCCATCTCGATGGCGGGTGGGTTCTTGTTTCTGTTCACGGCGGGGAGCAGGGGGAAGACGGCCCTCACCCCGACCCAGCTGGCGATGGTCATAGCGCTCGGGATCGCATTTCAGAACTTGACCGAGGGGCTCCTCTTCGGCTCCCTGAGCGTGGGCTTCGGGCTCACGGGTGCGGCCGTGGTCGTACTGGTCGGATTCATCTTACAGAACTCGACGGAAGGGCTCGCCATCGCCTCCTCTTTCTTGGGAGCGACCGAAGGAAATGGAAGGGTGATCGCAGGGGCGCTGTTCATTGGGGGAGCGCCCACGATCCTCGGAGGGGCAGCAGGGTACTTCTACAACGCCACAGGGTTCGACCTGGCATTCTATGGCCTTGCCATAGGGACCATGCTCTACGTCATCCTCCCGATGCTCAGACATCTGCTGTCGGAGCCAGACTCAGCCAAGCTGGGCATCGCCTACGCGGGGGTCTTCGTGGGATTCGCGCTCGGGTTCGCTGTCAACCTGCTGTGAAGCCGGGCACAGCGAGAGGGGTGTGAAGATGGCCTTGGTCTGGTCACTCGTCCGTGCTTGCGGGCTTTGCTAGGGCCTCAACCCGCCGCTCGATCTCATCTCTGATCCTCCTCACTTCAGACAGCGGTTTCCCCTTCGGGTCCTCCAGGGCCCAGTCAACCAGTTTCTTCTGCATCCTGGCCAGCACTGGTCGGGGGCACGCTTCTTCGACGGAGCACCCCATCGTAACGACCAGGTCGGCTTCGTTGATCATCTGAGTCGTCAGCATCTTCGGCTTCTTGAACGAGAGGCTGAACCCCTTCTCTGCCATCGCCTCCGCCACCACGGGGTTTACCGACTCGGCGGGGAGAGTCCCAGCGCTCGCCGCAATTAGCCCCTCTCGCAGGGCGAAGGCCTCGGCCATCTGGCTCCGGCCCGAGTTCTCGACGCATACGAAGAGTATGCGCAGTTGGTTTGGACGACTTCTCATGGTCGCACCTCCCCTCCGCCGAACCCTTGTCTTGGCTCGGCCCCCGGATTCCCATCTGCGCTCAACGGAGCCACTTCGCGGGGGGCCACCACGCCGAAGTACCTCTTCCGCAGCCAGAAAGCGACGTTCACAAGGGCGATCATAACTGGGACCTCGATTAGCGGCCCGATGACCGTCGCGAAGGCTTCGGCAGAAGCGAGCCCGAAGACCGAAACAGCGACGGCGATGGCGAGCTCGAAGTTATTGCTGGCCGCCGTGAACGCCAGCGTAGTTGTCTTGGGATAGTCTAGCTTGGAATATACCCCCAGTGCGAAGGATGCGAAGAACATGATGACGAAGTAGATGAGAAGCGGGGCCGCGACCAGAAGGACGTCGTAGGGTATGGTCACTATTGCCGCCCCCTTGAGCGAGAACATGACTACGATGGTGAAGAGCAGGGCCAGGAGCGATGTTGGAGCCAGCTTCGGGACGAGCTTCTTCTCATACCACTCCCTTCCCTTGCGCCTCAGGAAGTAGAACCTCGTCGCCATCCCCCCAAAGAACGGGATGCCCAGGTAGACCGCAACGGATTGGGCCACGGCGAGAAGGGAGATGTTTACTGCCGTCCCCTGTCCCGCGATCCAGGATCCGGCGAGCGTGATGTAAAAGTAAGCCAGGACGCTGTAGAACAGTATCTGGAAGACTGAGTTGATAGCAACCAGTATCGCAGCCCACTCGCTATCACCCTGCGCCAGGCCATTCCAGACTATTACCATGGCGATGCACCTCGCCAGGCCGATGAGGATCAGCCCGTCCCTTAGGCCCGGGTCGCCGGCCAGGAACACCCAGGCCAGGGCGAACATCAGCAGGGGCCCCACCAGCCAATTCAGCACGAGGGACCAGGAGAGCATCTTCCTGGAACCGCTCCCGTGCACCACCTTTCTCAGCTCCTCGTACCGGACCCTGGCGAGTGGGGGGTACATCATCCAGATCAGACCGATTGCTATGGGGATCGATGTTGTCCCGACGCTGAGCGAGTTCAGAGCGTTGGCGAGGCCAGGGAGCGCGTAGCCCGCAGAAACGCCGATCCCCATCGCCAGGAATATCCACAGGGTGAGAAACCTGTTGAGGAAAGACAGGCGATTCCTCGGCTTGGCTGTCGCGCTCGCCCAACCCCTAGGCCGTCAGGCCCTTGACGAGGTCCAGGGCGGGGGAATCTAAGACGTCGTAGAAGACAAACCTCCCCCGCCTGCTCCTCCTTAGCAGATCGGCCTGCTCTAGGATCCCAAGGTGATGGGATACCGTGGGCTGTGGCAGTCCGAGGGCAGACTCGAGCTCACAGACGCACATCTGACGCTTTGAAAGGAGCAGCAGGATCTTGATCCTGTTCGAGTCTCCGATGGCCCCGGCCAGCTTTTCCGCCCTGCGGAGCTTCGCGGCGAAGTCCGGCGTCGAGAGCTTCTCTGCCTCCACCTCGGCCTGTCTGATGTCAGAGGGTTGGCAGATGTTGAGATCTATGAGCCGCTGGACCGACTTTGTCTGGCGCTTCATCGTGGCAGAGATATGGATTGACATATATTAATATATTGAGTGGCAATCTCAGGCCTGTGAGCCGCCCTCATGCGACAGCCAACCAATTCGAAGAGAGGCCTGCTCCCCGATTGGACGTGGGAGTTCCACGGGCACCGTTTTCCTTCATGTCCACAGGGTACTCGATGGGATTGGCCGCCTTGCGAGAACTTTGCCTCGAGTGGGTTCTGGCAAAAGGCGATCCAAACTTCGTTGAACAGGTCGAGCCCATTCTGGGCTTCTGCAGATAGCCCGGCTAGGATTCGAACCTAGGTCGAAGGCTCCAAAGGCCTCCATCCTTGACCAACTAGACGACCGGGCTGCGGGTGGACGCACACCCCCATGGTGATTTAGGCTTGCTTGGCGGCCTTCTCTATCTGCCCGGCAATCTTGGGGACAGGGTCCTCCATGGAGTCTAACACCCGCCTCGCCCTCCTGGCGAAGCTGGTCCTGGAGGGGCCGGCCAGGAGGCGCCTTGCCCTGGAGACTATCAACGAGGGTGTCCTTGCCTTCTCCAGCAGCCCGACCCTCGTGAGATACCTGTCGGTGTATAGCGAACCCTGGAACGCGGAAATGGTCGGGACCCCCATCAGGGCGGCCTCCGCGCTCATTGTCCCTCCCATCCCGACGAAGAGGTCCGTGGCCGCTAGCAGGTCGTGCCCCCCCACCACCTCCTCCGGGACGATGACCCTTGACCCGAACTTGCCCTTCACATCCTCAACCTGGTAGTCGTATCTGCAGAGGGCCACTATGTTGGCGTCAGGGAACTCGTTGACCAGTGAGGCGAGCACCCTGTCTGACCAGCCCATGTCCCCCCGAGCGAGATATGGTGCGTCGCTCTCCTGGACCCTGACTGTGATGGTGTCCTTCGACCGGTCCAGCCTGGGGACCGGGCCCGCCATGGGCTGCCTCTTCAGCCAAGCCGCAGGGTCGAGCGC
Organism: archaeon; assembly: GCA_021788415.1. Next base: position 32,377 of record JAJYKR010000001.1, on the reverse strand, counting down.
CCGGTAGGTGGTCACCTGGTTCTTCCGGACGCCGAAATGAGCCCAGGCGCTGTACGGTATGATCCACGGACACAGGAGCTGGTGGCTCAAGGGGAGGGAGAGCCTTCCTGCCACTTCGGAGTGTGGGGAGTCGTTCACAGCCAGATGCTTGATCCCGAGCCCGTAGGCGACCCTGGCGCACACGGCTGACGCTGTGGAGACTGCCACCTGGGGTCCAAACCGCTCCACCAATGGTATCATCTCCTCCTGCCGCTTGGTGGCTGCGAGAAGCTGTTCCTCCGGGCCCCTGCGCCCTCTTTCGCCTACGAAGGTCAACTCAAGCCGCGCCCGGTCTGCGAGAGGGGCCACCTCTCTGTACCTACGGGAGGTGGCCAGGACCTCGGCTCCCCTGGCCCTAAGCTCGGCGATGGCAGGGCCGAAGAACAGGACCTGCTTGGGGGTCAGAACGTCGAACCAGACTCTCATCGCGTGCCTCGCGATTACAGACCGGGCGGGTGCATACTAATCCGTTTGCCCCGTTTCAAGACGCGGCGCCCCCTTCAAAGTATAATACCGAACCATTGCTTAGCCAGGAGGAGCCTTTGCCAAAGATACAGGTAGCGATGTACGGGCTCACCAGTGAAGCGTACAGGCTGGCTGCCGACATCGGCGACAAGGCACAAGTCACGATCGTGGATGAGACGCTCCAGATGGCCATGGAACTGGAGCCAGGATTCATGAAGAAGAACCCTGTCCTGCAGGAGGTGATGGCAGAGGAGCCCCTGCTCAGCTTCAAGCCGCTCGAGCAGGTCCTAGGAGAGGCGCAGGTAGTCTTCTTCACACCCAGATTGAGGCGGCCGTCGGAAGAGACCCTCATCGAAGCCGGCTCAAAGCTGCGGGATCTGGCGAAGTATCTGTCCAAGGGGGTCAGCCTGGTCAACGCGCTCCCCTCGGGCCCTGGAGGGAACTCTGAGAACATCATGCTTGTGGAGAAGCAGACCGGGCTCCAGGTAGGCTCCACGCTGACCTACGCTTACATGCCCCTCAGGCCGAGGGAGAACAAGCCGGCGGTGGTGGCCTTCGCCGGTGCCCAGGAGAACGGGCCCCTCCAGGGCCTGGGCTACTCTCAGAGCTCCCAGAACGTGTTCTCTGCGGAGCTCGAGTATGCGGCGACGGTCATGGAGACCGCTGTGGCCTCGGTGACGGAGATCGAAGTAGCCAGGAAGGCGCGAGAGGCGAAGGTTTCGCTCCAGCGCACGTCGGGGGTGTACCTGGACGAGTTCTCGAGGTACCTCTATGAGCTGAAGGCCATCCAGGCCAGCGAAGAGACTGGCGAGTCGATATCGTACCTGGCCGGGGCCACGCTGAAGAGCTTCGACAATTACATCAGGTACGTTGTGGACGAAACAAGGGAGGCGCTGAAGGAGAAGCAGCTGAAAGCAAGCCGGACGAAGATCTCGTTGCTGTGGGCGCTTGACAGGTACGAGATGCGCGGAGAGCGATTACAGGTGGCCGACAGCATTCAGCAGAGGCTCAGGGACTACGTGACAGACGTGGAGCTCGTGGCAGGGAGGGCCAAGGGAGGGCCGGGGCTCTTCGACCCGCTCAAGCACAACGTGGTGATAGTCTGCTCCAAGGACGACCTGGACGCGCTGAAGTCGTCGGGGAAGAGCATGAGGGGCGGCGAGACCACCATCATCTCAGCTACCCCGGGCCTGAAAAGAGAGTGAACGACATAACCCTAAATCCTGTTTCCTCAAGGCGGCGAAACTGATGACGCGCATAGCCGTCGTTGGTACCGGGGGATGGGGGAAGAATCACGTCCGGGTCCTAAACGAGCTTCAGTGCCTGGCTGCGGTGTGCGACATGAACCTAGAGAGGGCGGAGGCGTTCTCGAAGAAGTACCGCGTCCCTGCCTACGGCTCGCTGGAGGCGATGCTCGGCAAGGAGCAGCTGGACGGCGTCACGATATGCACCCCGGCGACGACCCACTTTCAGATAGCAAGCAGGACGCTGGCCGCGGGGCTCAACACATTCGTCGAGAAACCGCTGTCGACCACGGTGAAGGACGGCGGAGCGCTAATCGAAGCGGCGCGGAGGGCAAACAGGGCCGTTACGGTGGGGTTCATCGAACGCTTCAACCCGCCCATCGCCGCTCTCAAGCGGATGATATCCGAGAAGAAGCTTGGAGACCCGATCCTCTTGGAGTTCCACAGGGAGAACAGGAGGGGGGCCGGCATCAGCGACGTGGGCATCGTGCAGGACGCGTCGGTCCACGATATCGACACCGCCTGCTGGCTCTTCGGGGAGGTGCCGAAGGTCGTCTACTCGAGGGTAGGGTCCATGCGCGTCCCTCCGGAGCACGAAGACTTCGCGACCATCCTGCTGGGCTTCTCGGGTCAGAGGACGGCATTCCTGGTTACCAACTGGATCACCCCCAACCGGGTGAGGACCATGAGCGCCGTCTTCTCTGGAGGGGTAGTTGACGTCGACTTCGTGACGCAGCAGACCAGCATCCACGAGGGCGACCTTACCACCGTCCCCACCAGGCCGGTCCAGGAGCCGCTGACCCTCGAGCTGAAGGAGTTCATCTCTGCTATTGAAGAGAAGAGGCAGCCCCTAGTCACCGGCCAGGACGGTCTGAACGTCCTCAGGGTGGCAGAAGCTGTGCTGGCGTCTAGCGCGTCGGGGGCGCCGATCTACCTTGGGTGAGAAGACGAAGATAGTCAACTTCATCTCGCCGGAGGCGAAGCTCGGGAAGAACGTGCGCGTGTGGCATTTCTCGTACGTCGGGAAGGGTTCGGAGATAGGGGACGATGTGAAGATCGGCTCCCTGGCCCACGTAGACTACGACGTGAAGGTGGGGAGCGGGACGATGATCGAGGGGAGCGTGTACATCCCCCCCATGTCCAGGATAGGGAAGGGGGTGTTCATAGGCCCCGCCGCCGTCCTGACCAATGACCCGTACCCCCCTAGCAAGAAGATGATCGGAGTGACCATCGAGGACGGGGCGGTCATCGGCGCTAGGGCGGTCATCAAGGCGGGGGTGACTGTGGGGCGGAGGGCCGTGGTCGCCATGGGGGCCGTGGTCACCAAGGACGTGCCTCCCGAGAAAGTGGTGATGGGGGTCCCGGCCAGGGTCGTGTACAGCAGGAAGGAGTTCGACGCTAAGATGAAGGCCTGGGAGCGCTCCTGACCCTGGACCGCACGTAGAGTCTGGTCAGGCCGTCTAGGACGATGAACCAGAGGGCCCCCAAGACGAGGATCAGGAACATCTTGAGCAGGGCGAGGGTCGTGTAGTCTGTGAGGGTGTGCGGTATGGGCCCGAGGGGGACGACGAGGGTGAAGAAGACATAGGTTTCTAGGATTATGAGCAGGAAAGCCACGAACTCTATCATTAAGAGAGGGAAGAGCTTCAAGCTAGAACACCCAGGTCAGCACGGAAGTGGCCACAGAGAACACGCAGGCCACAGCGGTCAGGGCGACGATGCTCGCCACTAGCTCCAACTCGGTCATCGACGAAGTCAGGAGGACAAGCCGCACAAGGGTGTTAGGCGCGTCCTTCTCCACGGAAGCGTGGAGAAGCCCGTCTTCGCCTATGTATGTAGGCCTTGAAGCCATCTTTCTTCTCTCGACGAACCCCCTGACGCTGGAGAGGGTGTAGAACGAGTTCAGTATCGCCGGGACGATGGCTATGATGGCGGCGATCTCGACCCCTCCTGTGACTGCGAGCCCAGCGAAGGCGGCGCCGAACATGAGGCTGCCGCTGTCCCCGTCGAAGGCCTTCGAAGGGAAGCGGTTGTAGGCCAGGAAGGCGCCAGCGACCCCGACCAGGGGGAGGGTGGAGGCGACCCTGGAGACTGAGAACCCACTCTGGAAGAGGGCGCGGAGGGTCACGCCGGCCAGAAGCGCCAGCGAGGTGAGAAGAGTGAACCAGGATATCTCGCCGTTGAACGCGTCCATCATATTGAACGCGTTGGCCACCACCGGGAATGCTGCCACCGCCAGGATTGTGTAGATGATGAAGTGAGGGGCCGTATCCCCGAGGATTGGGAAGTAGATGTCGGCCCGATAGAGCGTGGGCTGCAGGACAGCCATTGAGACGAAGGCGAGGCCGGCGAGGAGCAGCAGGAGTGGTTTGGTCTTCCCCCCCAGGACGTAGAGGTCATCGACGAGCCCGATGGCGAAGGCCACGCCAGCCCCCGCCGCCACGGCAACGGGGACCAGGGTCCTGAATCCTAAAGCTACTGCGAACTCTCCGACGACCAGGCCTGCGAAGAGGAGAGGCCCGGCGGGCATGGGGACCTTGGTCGGCGGGCTCTTGTGGGCGTCCTCAGCTACGCGCCCCAGCCTGGTGAGGGCTCTGAGGTACGAAGGGAAGAGCCCCAGGAGGAGGAAGAAGGGGGCGGCGAGCGCCAGGATGAAGGCGGCGCCCTCAAGCCATGTAATCAACGGCTGGGCCAGCCGAACTCTTTCTCATTAAACGGTTTCCGAAGCCCCTTCAAGCGCTTCAATGTTAAATAATGCTTTCCCGCGCCCAACGACTCACATGAACATACACGATCTGCGCGACGGCATGAGGAGAGTCGACGCAGAGGGTGAGATCGTCGAGATGGCCGAACCGAGGAGCGTCAACCTGAGGACCGGGGGGGAAGCGAGGGTGGCGGACTGCATGCTAAAGGACGAAACTGGTCAGATTAAGCTCTCGCTCTGGGACGATCAGATAGACATGGTGAAACAGGGCTCCAAGGTGAGGATCACCAACGGCTACACGAACAGCTTCCGCGGGGAACTGCGGCTGAACGTCGGCCGCTACGGCAAGCTCGAAGTCCTCGAGGCCTGAAAAGGTTCTAAAACGGCAGGAGGCCGGAAAGCTCCGAATTGGGCACCGGTGGCGTACTCCTCAGAAGGCTCAGGGCTTTGGTGTCTGACAGCCCGACGGGTTTCGTCTGGGTGGAAACCGGATCCCTCGCAGGGTCTGGCTACCCGGCTTCCAGGGGGCAGGTGGGATGGCTGGTCAAGAGAGGGATAGGGAGCATCTTAACGCTCACGGAAGAGCCGCTCCCGGGAGCGTGGACGTCTGGGTTCGCATTGGGCCTGGGCCACGTGCCCATGCATGACCATCAGTCCCCCGACGCCGACTCCATGGAGAAGGCGGTGGAGTACATCTTGAGCCGCAGGAAGGAGGGAAAGGCGGTCCTAGTGCACTGCCTCGCGGGGGAGGGGAGGACCGGATGTGTGCTCGCGGCCTATCTCATCCGGACGCGCCGCATGGGAGCCGATGGAGCCATGGCGACCCTGCGCTCACTGAAGCAGGAGTTCATCGAGCACGGCCAGGAGGGGGCGGTCCGTGGATTCGCCTCGGGAGAAGGCCTGGCGGTTGGTGCGGCCCCCGAACGCCCACGGGCCTGACGACCTGCCCCTTCAAGGGGAGCGGCTCCCGGGATCACACCCTGGGAGCAGGTCTGTCCTATGGCGACCGGCTCCCTGAGGAGGTCGCCGTGCCTAGCTGTGCTCACCAAGGAAGCGGACGACGCGCTTCATAAAGGCGCTCCTCTCCTCCCAGAAGGCGAGGTGGGAACTCTTCGGAAAGATGGTCAACTCTGAGCCCCTGATGTGCCGGTGGAGCTCCCTGGCGACTACGGGCGAGACCTCGTCGTACCGCCCGCCCAGGATCAGGGCAGGGACCCTTATCGTGCGAAGCCGGCTGGTGACGTCCCAGTAGCGGATGTTGCCTATTATGGTGAATTCGTTTGGCCCGTTCATTGTCCCGTACACAGGCTTGCTGATGTGTTCCAAGGAATAGCTTACTTCGGCGGGCCAGGGGTCCAGCCTGCACAGGTGCTTCTTGTAGTATACCATCACCGCGTCGGCGTACTCGGGGTTCTCGTACTCCCCCAGGGTTTCATACTTCACCAATGCCTTCTGGACGCCCGCAGGGAGCTTCTTCTTCATCCGCTGCATCTCCCTTACCGTCAGGGGGACGCTGTGGAGGCCCCCGACTGTGGTCAGCGTCGACATGTTACGCTGGTACTTCAGAGCATAGGCTATCGCGAGCAGCCCGCCCCAGCTTGAGCCTATGAGGTGCGGCCGCCCCAGGTTCATCTCCCTCCGGAACTCTTCCACCTCCTCCACGTAATGCTCCGGCACGAAGAGGGCCGGATCTTTCGGGACCTGCGACCTGCCGCATCCTAGCTGGTCGTAGAGCGTCACCCGGTAGCCGTGGCTCGCCAGGTCGGCCAGGGGAAGCAGGTAGTCGTGGGTGGCGCCTGGGCCTCCGTGAAGGCCGAGGACATCCCCCTTCGTGGGGTCGCCGAACTGGCGATAGAAGAGGTCGAACCCGAGGACTGAGGCGTACCCTTCTCTGCGCTCCAACCTCCAAGGATTGCCCTCTGAACGGCTTAAACCTTGACCGTCAGGGCCAGATACCCTTGTCCCGCCGCGGGCCCTAGGGACCGGTAGCCTCGAGGGTGACGACATCGACGAGAGCGACGGCGAGTTCCGAATTGTACTCCTTCCGATGGGTTTGCTTCGACTCGACATCTAACACCGTGAACAACAAACCGGATGGATGTGGTTCACTCGCAGGGATCTCACACGACCTTCATGGGGGGTGCGGGCTCTCAGATATGGTGGGGGCCTTCTCCAAACCTTTCGTCTCAGAGCTTGTTGAATGTGAGCAGCAATCTTGCTCCAGGCCTTAAATCGCCCCATTAACCGGGACCTGATGAGATAGTCACCTAAAGGCGAGAAGGCGGACCTGCCAACGGATTCCTATGAGGAGTGGCTAACATCCCAGATTGTCGATGGCGGTGAGCCCAGTAAGAAAAAGTCAACCTGACCAACCCCGGCCTGTGTCCTGTGCAACTACTCTCACTGCGGCGATTGTGACCCTTAACCAGGTCATTGCGAGCGCGTTTGCTATCTCGATGGAACAACGGTAGGATGTGAGGAAAAACGAGTTTCGGACAGCGAGGAGGATACGGCAGTCGTGGGGGGTACAGAAGTCGCTCCGATTCCTTCAACAAACCAGTTGAAGTGGGCAAAGGAGTACAACGTCAGCATCTCCGAAGTCAGCGGACGTGGTGATGGTCTTACCAGGATAGAAGGATTTGTCGTCTTTGTACCTGGAACAAAGCAAGGCCAGAATGTAAGGATAAAGGTCACTCAAGTCTCAGATAGGTTTGCTACCGGGCAGGTCGCGCAGACTTCGGACACGTCGACAGCACCTACCTCAGAGTCTTCCGGTAAGACCGGTAATTAGTCGGTCAGATGCGTTGCAGTGATGATGCAAGTTGATCCAAGAAGGGTCAACCATTCCTTTTTCATGTTCACAGCATTAGCACGTGACAGCACTCAAATGCCGAGAGCTTGCCTGAGACTCTTGTATCTGTTCCTGATGGTGACCTCAGTCACCCTCGCAGCCTCCGCGACATCCTTCTGTGTCTTCTGCTCTCCCTCCAGAGAGCACGCCACATAGAGAGCCGAAGCCGCTAGACCCATCGGGTCTTTGCCTGCGGATATCCTGGCTGCCTGTGCCATCCTCAGTATCTCGCACGCCCTCCTTTGCGTCTTCTCTTTCATCCCTGCCCGAGAAGCGATGCCAGATACGCACCGTACAGGGTCGGCAACCGGCATTGTAAGCTCCATTTCCCTATAGAGCATCCTATAGGACCGCGCGAGGTCCTTCTTCTTGACATTGCTGACCGCAGCTACATCCTTTAGAGACCTGGGTATCTGCCCGTCACGGCAGGCAGCATACAGTGACGCCCCGATGATCGAGCTGATTGACCTGCCTCTGACCAGGCCCCTTTCGAGGGCTTTCCGGTAGAAGTAGGCCGCCCTTTCGGCAACTGCCTCTGAGACGACGAGTTTGTCCGAGAGCCTCCGCAATTCGGAAAATGCCTGTCTTAGGTTCCTGTCCGTGGACTCGTGGACCTGGCTCCTCCTGTCCCACGTTCTTAGTCTCCCCACTGTGGATTTCATTGGTCCTGACAGAGACCGTCCTGACGCGTCCCTGTCGGAGACCCCTATTACCGTGGCAAGCCCCATGTCGTGCTGCGCGATGGAGGTGGGAATCCCGGTCCTGCTACGGCTCTCCTTCCCATCCTCAGAGAATTGTCTCCACTCAGGTCCAGTCTCGACAATCTTATCCTTCAGCACCATCCCACAGTTCCCGCAACAGAGCTCACCTGCGGGTCCGTCTGTTAAGATGAGGTTCTTCCCACACTTGGGGCATCTTTCAATTGTCCTTTCCTGCTTCAGTAGCCTCGAATAGTTTGTCTCGTAGGATATTTCACGTCACCTACCTGAAGCTCAGGCCGCTCGAGTCCATCTTCTTCACACATTCCTCGCATCCAAGCCCGGCAGGGTTCCGGTAGAGTCGACGGAGTGCCCCACAACCTGGGCAGGGCTTTACTGGGGACGGCTGTTGTGCCGGATGCACGGTAAGTTGTTCCAAGAGCTCAACGTCGCCTTGAACGCCTTCTGAGCTGCTCTTGAGTACTCACCTGCATACAAACCGGGCAGATGAGACGGCGGTTTGTTTCGTCCTGCGTGGGTCTTATTCTGTGAATCACGCATTGCTCATTTTGGGTTTGGTTCACATTCTTCTTCGTAGTTGCTCACTATTAAGGGTGGCAAAGGCCATAGTACGCCAGAGGGGCACCACCTTACTTTGAACAACATGGGGAACGCCGACCTGAGTAAACTGGAGGAGATATTCGATTCATTCAGCCAGTCCTATCAGAGGTATTGGGAGGCCTATGTTATGTTCCAGAACCAGCTGTACGAGACCCTAGGGGCGGCCAGGATTCGAACCTTCCATAGACAATCTGTGCACAATATGCCTTGCAGTCACGCCCAGGCGCCTATGGTCTGGGTACCTTAGGCGGCTTTCGATGGACGGGACGCGCGCTGTTCTAGAGCGTGTTGGTGAGAGGCGTGCCTGCGCTTGCGAATTGCTTCCCACTTTTTCCTGCGTGCGAATGTCATTGTTACTTTTGTTCCCTGGCGAGTATATATGGAGTCGGTCTCGAGACCCTGCCGTTCCCCCGGCATTGTTCAACTGCTGTCGATGTCACAGAGGTCCGCATCGTGTTTGGGCGATCCAGGAGTTGATTGGCGCGTTCTCATTCGAAGAGGGCGCCTGCAGGAGGTAGGAGGCCGAGATAGCCGTTCTTAGGACACAGACCTAGTCCACGAGAGGCTCTACAAGAATTCCGGCGATGAGTATCACGGCCTCTATTGAGGCTCGAGTTCCTTAGGGTGTCTTTCCTTTACTTCTCCTCTTACGGGCATTCTTTCGCAGCGATTTTGTCCACGCGACTGCTGAGATTACCCTGAAATGAGGATTGGATGCGTCGAGACCACCTGTCCGGGACATCAATGTACAAAGATTCGATGCGAAGAACTCAGCTCTTCGACTTGTTGCTCTCCCGCTCAGCGGACTTGCGGATTCGATTCAGTTCTGCGATCTTGTCTCTGTACTCCTTTTTCTTCTTCTTGTTTCCTTGTGTGCGTGCCTGATCGTACAACTTCCTCAGTTTCTCTTCTTCTGCAGCGTAGTCAGACAACTTCGACGTAAAATCGCACCGACGTAGTTATGTCTTTCAGAGAAGGCCAGACGACGGCGAGCACCCATTCAAGGGGATCTCGGCGTCACCGTAGGGAGGGCACGGACTTCAGGAATGAGTTGACGAGACTATGGCGGTACAAATTTGCAGTGAGGACACAGAGAAAGGTGAGCAAAGCGAGTTCAGAGAACGCGAAATTGACCATCATTGCCGAGACGGGGGGGCTGGGCAAAGAAGAACCTCCCTCGCACAGGAGCTGAAAAGAAGGGCGCGAAGATGGCTGCAGTCGAGTCGTAAAATCGGGACGCTTCAGAGCTTGCTCTTTCCTTCCACCTGTCCACGGCTCTTCGCGTTGCGGCGGTACTAATCCTCAAGCGGCTGGCCTCGGTTTGGGAGACATTTATCACCCGGATGTCAGCCCAAAACTAGAGCAGACCAAGTCAGTTGACCGGTCGACGATAACCCCTTTGAGAGTTGGGTTGCAACGCAGACCGATTGAGTGACCCGGCAATCAGCAGGGCTACAATGGTGTGTGGGAACCTATGACATAGACGATGACTCTTGCACTGTGGTGGCCCTCTTTGAAGGTCTGGAACTCCATGGGGCGCCACCCGGGAATCCCGAAGTCGTGCGAGACTACCTTGGACCCTTCCGACAGTTCTTCGAGGAGCTTCCGCTTCAGTCTCGCATTCTCGCTCGCGCTCTGGTAGAGTGTTACAATGTTGGCCTCAGATAGGTTCACGTCATCATAGTTCGCATTCGTTATGATAGCATTTTTGAGATGCCGTGTCCTTCTGAGTGCGATGGAACAGAGCCTCTTGTTCTGCTCAATGCCCACTGCCTTTCTGGCGTTGTAATCGCGGGCGGCCGAGACAACGATGTCTCCATTTCCGCATCCTAGGTCGTAGACGATCGACTCGGAAGTTACGCCCGCCAACGTGAGCATTTTCTCGATTGTAAGTGGAGACGACGGATAGAACGGAGCGCCCAACGCCGGATGAACGGTGTGATTGGTGAATTAAGGATGCCCATGGCAGGTCACAGCCGATGCGGGCAGCTGCAGTCGGCCGTAGTAATTCCATGGGCAGTTATGACGAATCGCTTTCCTGTTTTTCGTTTGGTTTGACGTTCAAGAGCGCTGCGTCCCTCTTCGCGTTTGCCTCTCTTCTTCCCTTCTCTTCCCAAGATTCTCTATCCCTCTGATTGGTCGCAGATTACTCTCCTTCGACTGAACATAGGCGTGTAGCACTTTTCCACGTCCAGGAACCAAAGACCAAGGCATTGGAAGTCGGATTCACTCCGCACGGCTCAACGGCGTTTGTGTTTGGCATTCCGTTTTAGCGCCATCCACTCGTTCACATCCTCGTAAAATAGAGAAAGGCTGAAAGCGGGGACCATTCCCACACCAGATTCGTGGCATACAGCGAAGACATCTGCTCTCGTTGCGGGCATCCCCGGTCCTCACATGCTGGAGGGGGTCGTTTGTCGAAAGACGGGTGTGGCATGAAGGGATGTGGTTGTGACCACTTCGTCTCGACGTAACGCGGACATGTCCAATACCGCCATTATCGCTGGTTCACATCCAGCTTTTCACTTCTCGCCCACGACGACCGCGAAGTTGGGAGGCGGTGATTTCACTATCCTCTGTCTCCTGAATCCCACTCTCTTCACGATATCCGTCATCTCCATCTGAGAGACCGGGGTATTCTGACCGATTTAGCAGAATGCGGGGGGAGGGATTCGAACCCTCGAACCCCTAAGGGATGGGAGCCTCAGTCCCACGCCGTTGACCATGCTGGGCGACCCCCGCACAAGGCCCACCCCCGGCCGACGTTCTAAAAAGCCTGCGAAGGGTTAAGGACGGGAATCTCAGCTCGAGCGAGTGAGAACAGATGGAGCGGGCAACGGAGGCTACCACTACCATCCTGGAGGTCAGATGCGTCTCGTGCGGAAAGGGCTTCTCGTCAGGCAAGCCGCTCGGCACCTGCCCCGACTGCGGGTCGATCCTGAGCTGCAGGTATGATTACGAGAAGGCCAAGGAGACGCTTACGCGGGAAGGTCTCAGGGGTAGACAGAAAAGCCTCTGGAGGTACCGCGAAGTCCTCCCCGATATCGCACCTCCGAACGTTGTGACGCTGGGGGAGGGGATGACCCCTATCGTGACCCTGATGTCCGGGCTGCTTCTCAAGGACGACGGCCTCATCCCCACCGGCACGTTCAAGGCCAGGGGCATGGCGGTCGCGGTGTCCAAGGCGAAGGACCTCGGCCTGACGAAACTGGTTGTGCCGTCCGCTGGAAACGCCGGTGCTGCCCTGGCATGCTATGCGGCCCGGGGAGGCCTGGCAGCCCGGGTCTTCATGCCCACTGAGACCCCGCAATCGATAGTGAAGGAGTGCGTCCAGTTCGGTGCAGAGGTCGTCCAGGTGGATGGGAACATTGGTGATGCGGGGGCGAGGATGAGGACGCAGATTGACGGCTATTTCGACATGTCCACACTCAAGGAGCCCTACCGGCTCGAGGGGAAGAAGACGATGGGCTACGAGATTGCCGAGCAGACTGGCTTCGAGCTCCCTGGGGCTATAGTCTACCCGACGGGAGGAGGGACGGGCCTCCTGGGCATGTGGAAGGCCTTCGACGAGCTGGAGAAGCTCGGCCTGATAGGGAACGAGCGGCCAAGGATGTTCTCGGTCCAGTCGGAGGCGTGCGCGCCCATCGTAGCCTCCTTCGCCGCTGGGAAGGATGTCCCCGATCCCGACTACCCTGACGGCACCACCGTCGCGGTGGGCCTTAGGGTGCCGAGGCCCTTCGCCGGCAGGCAGATGGTTTCTGTGCTGCGCGCAAGCAAGGGAGGGGCAATCAGCGTCTCCGACTCTGAGATACTCGGGGCCATGAAGGCCCTCGCAGGGGAAGGGGTGTTCGCCTGCCCGGAGGGCGCGGCGACCCTAGCTGGATATCAAAGGCTCCTCGACGCTGGAAGCATAGCCAGGTCAGAGAAGGTCCTGCTCTACAACACTGGGACCGGCCTCAAGTACCTCGACCTGGTTCGGAGAACGCCGAACTCGCGTCAAGGCTTTATTGTATGACAAGCAGGGCCGAACTTGAGCCAGCGTAGCTCAGCCTGGTAGAGCGTTCGCCTCGTAAGCGAAAGGTCGCGAGATCGATGCTCGCCGCTGGCTCGTCCCAGTCTTGGTTGCCGAGGGACCGACCGACTTCGTAGCTACACCGCCCCGCACTGCTCGGAAGGCATCCGGTCTGCGAATCCCGGGGTCGTCAGGCGCATCTTGAGCCGAAGTCCCTTCTTGAAAGAATGGCCCGGAGGGAGGGGATTCGAAGCCCCCTCTATGCAGTGCCGAAGGAAAGCCCCAGCTGACCCAGCCACTTCCTGTATGCCACGGCGATCCTGTCTGACTTCAGGTGAAGCTCGGCCTGCAGGTCGAGGGGGAGCCTCTCCGGCCTCTGCGACTCCACCACGGGGATATCCTGGCTGGTTATCTCGTCCTGGCGCGCGACTACGTCCCCCTCCGGGATGTCGTGCCCGTAGTCCATGGCGATCCAGAACCATGCCCTAGACTCGAACTCGTCGATTGGGCAGACCGTGGCGAAGATCGAGAAGGTCCCGTCTGTTGTCTCTTTCGAGAGGTACATGGTAAGGGGGCGCAGGACCTTGTAGGTGTAGTTGACTTCCTTCCCGACGCCCGTCCCGTCCGGGTCCGGCTGCCAGATCCTGACGTTGCGTGCGACGATCCCGTCATCAGAAGCCTGAACTTCGTAGTCCTGTATCTCCGCGTGGGCCCTCTCCCCCAGAATCCCCTCGTGAACGAATGGGAGGTGGGCAACGTCGAGGAAGTTCTCAACCGCCCTCGGGCCGCTCGCCCGGTAGCGATAGGGCCCGCAGGGGACCTTTCTGAACGACGAGGAGCCCCATTCCTCGAACCCAGGTACGTCGCGGGCAGGCTCCCCGAGGCAAGCCCAGACCAGGCCGTAGCGCTCCGTGCAGAAGTATGTCTTCACCTTCGCCTTCGGCGGAGGCTTCTGCCCCGGGTGGGCAGGCATCTTGACGCACTCGCCTGCCTGGTTGTAGGTCCAGCCGTGGTAGGCGCACTCGAGCAGGCCGCCGTTGAGGTGGCCCAAGGAGAGTTTCGTCCCCCTGTGAATGCAGAGGTCCTGCCACACGTTCACCTCGCCGTGGATCCGCCAGGCTACGAGGTCTTCCCCCGAGGAGCCTGAGTGGCAGGATCGAAGCCTCGTTGAGGTCCGAGGACCTGGCGATGGGGTGCCAGTCGTTAACGAGGATGGGATCCTCTATCATGGCGGTCGGCTTACTCGGGTGGCAGTTCCTTGTAGTTGATGGAGATGTCCATCCCTCTCTTCTTGTGGTACCAGCTCGAGGCCAGGTAGATCAGGGCGCCGGCCACCAGGGTGCCTATCGAGTAGGCGTAGGTGACGTTGTTCAGGCCGGTGAAGCCAGGGTTGGCCAAGAACAGGTATGCTACGTACCCGAACACCAGGATGTTGAGGAACCCTGCCAGAGAGAGGAGGCCCTTGGACGAGCCCGACTCCTTCCTTATGGCGTGGACTATCGCGGCCAGGCCCACGAACATGAAGTAGATCATCGAGGAGATTATGGCTCCGAATATCCCGAATATGGTCCCGTAGTAGTAGGCTGTGACCCCTATCAGGGCGATCGTGATGACCCAGTCAATCAGCATGGCTACCACCGGCGAACCGAACCTGGGGCTGACGTATGAGAGCCTGGACGGGAGGAACCTGTCCAGGGACTGGGCGAGCAGGTACCTCGAGAAGATGATCACCGCGTACGCTATCACCGCGAACTGGAGGGCGACCCATCCGAGCCCGATTACCCAGGCGACCCACGGGTTGTTCGCGACCCCCATCGCTATGGAGAAGAAGCTAGGGCCTATGGTAGACTGATAGGCGTAGTCGTGGAAGAGGCCGTTGATGTACGGCAGCCCCCCTACGTAATAGAGGACCGCGAAGGTTGAAGTCGCGAAGATGAAGGTGATTATCGCTGAGGCAGGGACGTTCCACTTCAGGGCGCGGGACCCCTTCATCTCAGAGGCGACGGCCGGGCCCGCGTTGAGCCACGGATATACGAAGGCGAACAGCACAGGCATTATGTAGAGCATGTTGCCGAAGTTTAGGTCAAAGGGCGAGCCTGAGGGCTGGTACGTCGAAGCGACCGCGTTGTAGGAGTTCGTGCCGTTCATGGCGATGTTGTTGGAGCCGGCATAAGGGCCGGTACCGTTGGCATAGTTGACGAGCGCCGAATGACCCCCCGCCAGCAGGACGGCCATGGCGATTACCAGCGTGACCGCTCCGAAGACGGCCAAGACAGTGACGAACTTGTAGCCCGCCTTGGGCTTCAGGATGTTGAGGGCTATGACCAAAGTGAAGGCGAGAGCGCCAACGGCGAACTGCCAGAACGAACCTCCCGCTGTGACTGGGAAATTGAAGAGCGTCGTCCAAGACGTTGTGGGGAAGCCGTATGCGAAGCCCATCTCCGCGCCAACCCCTCCAATCGCGTAGTCCAGGAGTATCACCACGAGGGCGATGAAGGCCAGGGTCTCCATAGTATACCCCCAGAAGGAGAGGGTGCTCCCGGCGAACCCTCCGAAGTTCCTTGAGAGCCAGACGTAGTCCCCTCCGGCCCTCGGGTAGCGGCGGGACATCATGGTATAGACGACTATCTGAGGGATGGAGAGCCCGAACGCGATCATTGAGGCGACCACCAGGTTCAGGCCGGCCACGTTGACAAAGAGGAGCGTCGCTGCCGAGGAGCCCGCGATGGTGGTGAGCAAAGGACCGACCGACATGTTGCTGAAGTTCAGGGCGATGGAGTCGAGGAAAGAGACGTTCCTCACCAGGCCGGTGCTCTCCCTGACGAATACCGTCGGCTTCTTCTCGTCGGGCTGGCTGTCGCCCATTGGAACTTGATAAAAAGTCCTGCGTATATAACTGAGTCTTAGCACACACGTGTGAATCTTGCCGTGGCGTGTGAAGATCAGTACCCGATCTCAGAGCTGGGCCGGAGGTGACGCATCGACTTCGCCCTGCCGCATCTCTTGCACCTGTAGATGCCCCTCCCCCTCGGGTTGTAGTCCCTGGTGTCGACGACGGCTTCGTGCTCAGTCCTAGTCCCGCACTTTTCGCACCAGCGATACTCAGCCAAGGGCTTTGCTCTCTGGACGCGCCTCCGCAAAAACCTTTAGCGGCGGGGGCGCAAAAGAGCCATCGTGACAGACCTTGCCGCGGTGGGGCTCTTGCTCATTGCAATGGGGCTCGCGGCGATCTTCGCTTCGGCCCTCTTGGGGGACGAGGGAGGGAGACAGGAGGTAAGGGGAGGAGGGGTTGTCATGATAGGGCCGGTGCCCATCGTCTTTGGGTCTGACGCGAAGTGGGCCAGCGTGGCAATCGCCCTGGCGGCGGCCCTGATGCTTGTCTATATCCTGGGGATACTGCGGTGAGAGAGAAACTGCTCGCAGTGGGCCTGCTGATGGTAGTCGCGGGGTTCGGCCTGGTGTTCGTCAGCTCCCTGGCGCAGGGGGGCGGGTCCGTGGGAGGGGTTGTGTTCATCGGACCCTTCCCGGTCGTGTTCGGGTCTGGTAGCGCCGGATGGCCGCTGGCGCTGGCTTCTTTGCTGGTCGGAGCGGTGACGGTGGGGCTGACGCTGCTCTTGGTATATCGCCTTCAGAGGGGAAGGAGCGGTTGACCGCGAGAAAAGTGTTAAATAGAAACCCGCCATCGAATGTCCGTTAACATGCAGCAGATGCAACCGCTCGTAGTCATGACACCCACCGCCAGACAGAAGCTTGGCGAAGTGCTGGAGAAGGAGAAGGCCACCGACGCCTATCTGAAGATCGAAGTCTATCAGGGGGGCGGGTGCGCCTGCAGCGGCGGATACAGATACGCCCTGAGCTTGGAGAAGCAGGCCGGGACGACCGACGTTGTCGAAGAGGTCGAAGGGCTCAAGGTCATGGCCGCCAAGGGGGACGCGGAACTGCTCAGGGGATCCAAGATCGACTTCATCGACGGGCTCCAGAGGGCAGGGTTCAAGATCGAGAACCCGAACGTCCATGTGGACTCCTGCGGCTGCGGCGGACACTGATTAGGCCAAGAGCTTAAGAGCGGAAGGCTCCTCGTAAGCCCGCATTGAAGTACGTCGAGGGCTCGAAGAAGGTCTTTCTCAACACTGGGACGAGGTTCCCGAGGGAGGTCATCTGGGCGGTGGGCGCGGTCAAGCTCTCCGCGGCGAAGTCAAACATAGAGTTGGGGCTCCTGAGCGCTGACATCGGGAAGGCCATCCAGTCGAAGGCCAAGGACCTGATGGAAGGGAAACACGACGAGGAAATCACGGTGGACGTGTTTCAGACGGGCTCTGGGACTGGGCTGAACATGAACGCCAATGAGGTCCTTGCCGAGCTGGCGGCGGCGGAGCTCGGGAGGAAGGTCCATCCTAACGACCATGTCAACATGGGCCAGTCGTCCAACGACGTCGGGCCGACAGCAGTGAGGATCGCCGCGGCGGTGGCCGCGAACAACGAACTCGTCCCTGCGCTCAGGGGGATGACCAAGAGCCTGGAGACGCTGTCCAGGAGGACGTCGGGGGTGTACAAGGCAGGGAGGACCCACCTCCGAGACGCTCTCCCGGTCACCATGGGGCAGGAGTTCGGCGCCTACGCCGACGAGTTCTCCAGGGATGCCCGGCTTGTCTCCGAGTCGATGCGATACCTCATGGAGCTCCCCATCGGCGGGACCGCGGTAGGCACTGGGATCAACACAGACCCCAAATTCGGCGGGATGGTGGCCGCTGAGATAGCCAGACTTTCAGGGCTCCCGTTCAAGAGCGCGAGGAACAAGTTCAGGCCGACCCGCCTGCTGACCGACATGTCGTCGCTCAGCGGGACAATGAGGACGGTGAGCATCGGCCTCTACAGGCTCTGTCAGGACCTCAGGCTGATGTTCTCCGGGCCATTGACCGGCCTTGGGGAGATAGACATCCCGACCCAGGAAGAGGTCGCGGGGAGCAGCATCATGCCCGGAAAGACCAACCCTGTCACGGTGGAGAGCGCGCTGCTGGCTTCGGCGGAGGTCGTGGGACTGGATGGCGCCAACGCCTTCGCAGCGTCCCTCGGGGAGTTCGAGCTCGCCATGGGAGTCCCCCTCATGGGCTACAACCTAGTGCTCCAGGCGAAGCTGCTCTCTGAGGCACTGCGTAAGGTCGCGTCCCTCGTGATCGACCACGTGGTGCCCGTCAAGTCCAGGGCGCAGGGGTATGCTGAGACGAGCCAGGCGCTCGTCACGCTTGTCTCCCCGAAGATAGGCTACGACAAGGCGTCGGCGCTCGGGAAGGAGGTCGCGAAGGGGACGCCGATCAGGACCGCGCTCAAGCAGCTCGGATTCAGCGCCAAGGAGATAGACTCGGTCCTCGACATGAAGAAACTGGTGAAACCAGGTATTCCGGCGAAGGAGATCTAGCGGGTTTTCAGCTGAAAACGAGAGTCATCAGCGACGGACTCTGACGCCGATCTTCTCCATGAGTTTCCCCAGCTCGGAGTCGTCCGCGGCGTCCATCCTCAGATACCGCAAGAGCTCGTCTTCCTCCATCCCAACACGCCTCGCCTCTGCGACCGTCGTCCTGTATGCTTCCAGCTCGGTGGGCCTCTCCACATACTCGAAGGCCTGGTCGTATAGTTCCTTCCCTTCGAGGAACTGCCTGACGTGCACGAGCACATGGATGACGTCGAGATAGAGGAAGTCGGTCTTTGCTGAGACGAGGTGCTTGGAGCCTATACATATGGTCCCGGTGTCCCTGTCCAGCCAGAGCCCCGAGTCTCCCCGCTCCACCCTCATCTTCAGGTGCCTCAGGATCTTGGTCATCTGAGCCTTGGAACCGAAGACCTTTGAAAGGGCAGGGGAAGTCTCGAGGCCCGAGAAGACCTCCGAGAGCTTGTACTCCCCCACCCCCGCGCTCCTTCGTACTCTGAATGCCCTCAATCTCACGCTGAGATGTGAAAGGCGACCGAGCAATCAAAAGTTCCGAACTCAAAAAGTCGTATTGTCACGGTGAAGATTGGTTCACACGACGGCTAGCAGGCCCCCCCTGGGGATATGCTTACGTTGTGCGGCTGACGACAGATGAGCGGGGACTGGATTGATCGCCTCTCTGAGCGGCATCAGAGGTATTCTCAACCAGGACATCGCACTGCCGGACGTCGCGAGGTTCGCTGCCAACTTCGCCGAGGCCGCCGGCGGGAGCGAGTTCCTCCTCGCCAGGGACACGAGGAAGACCGGGCCGGCGATGTGTAGGGCCGTGGCCGCGGGCATCATGTCCCTTGGGGGGACCGTGCTCGACTATGGTATCATCTCCACTCCCGCCCTGTTCAGAGAGAGCCGGGTGAAGAACGCCCCAGCCGTGATGGTCACCGCGTCGCACAACGAACCCGAGTTCAACGGCCTGAAGTTCATCGTGGGGGGAGCCGGGATCGGGAAAGAGACCTTCGACAAGGTGGTCGGCAGGAGGTCGGCCCCGGGAAAGCTGCCCCCTCATGGCTGGCTGAGGGAGGCGGGGAGACCGGGCTACGTCGACAGCCTGGCCGAGAGGTACGGGGAGGGCTCCTGTGAAGGCGTCAAGGTGGCGGTCGACCTCGGAGGGGGGGCAGCCATATCGCACGCCGTCCCCCTCCTGCGACGCCTGGGTTGCGAGGTCGCCTCGATGAACGACTGCTACTCGGTCTTCACTCGCATCGTTGACCCCGTCGCCGACGGCCTCGGGCTCCTGCGCCGGACTGTGAAGGAGAAGGGGTGCGCCATAGGCCTGGGCTTCGACTGCGACGGGGACAGGCTCGTGATAGTGGACTCCGCCGGGAGGAAGAGGTCCGGAGACTACATGCTCACCCTCGCTCTCCGGCGTCTGGTCCGGGAGACGGGCGAGAAGAAGGTCGTCGTCTCGGTGGACACCACCCAGGCGGTGGACGAAGTTGCCAGGGAGTTGGGCTGCGGCGTGTTCAGGTCCAAGGTTGGGGAAGCCAACGTGGTGCGGGCGATGAAGGAGAAGGGCGCCCGCTTCGGAGGAGAAGGGAGCAGCGGGGGGCTGATAGACGGGGACTTCAACTATTGCAGGGACTCGTTGCTGGCGGCGCTGACGATCATCAGGGCCCTGAGGGAGGAAGGCGACGCCATGTATGCGTCGGTCCCGGCTTACCACCAAGAGAGGGTCGCGCTCCGGCTACCGAAGCGGAAGGCGGAGAAGGCGCTCAGGGTCCTGGCGCGGGAGTACGAGCTCTCTGAGCTTACGGACGGCCTGAAGATAGTCCTCCCCCAGCGGGCCTGGGTCCTGATGCGCCCGTCGGGGACCGAGGATGTAGTCAGGGTCTCCGCTGAAGCGCCGTCGGCTGCCAGGGCGGAGAGGATTGCGAAGGAGTTCGCCAGGAAGCTGAAGAGGCTGAGCGCGTAGTATGCCAGACGAGCTGGGGGTCATAGCGGCGATGGCGAAGGCCGCTGGCAAGCCCCCGAGGGGATACAGCGTCATAGGGGACGACGTCGCGATGGTCCCATCTCGGCCTGGCCGAGTGGTGCTGAAGACAGACATGCTGGTGGAGCATACCGACGTCCCCCCTGGGATGACATACAGACAGGCGGCGAGGAAGGCCGTCGCAATGTGCGTCAGCGACTTCGCCGCCAAGGGCGTGAGGCCGGAGGCGTTCATGGTGTCCCTCGGCCTCAGGAGCGGGATTGGCCGGGGGGACGTGGATGGGCTCGCCCAGGGCCTGAGGGACGCCGAAGAAAGGTGGGGGGTCCACCTGGTCGGAGGGGATACAAACGAGGCCGAGGAGCTTGTCGTCGGCTGCGCCATGGTCGGTTTCGCGCGGAAGGTGGTAGACAGGGCGGGGGCCTCGCCCGGGGACGTGGCCGTGGTCACGGGCCCGTTCGGCCTCCCCCCTGCGGGGCTGAAGATCCTGATGGCAGGCGCCAGGTCGCAGGCGCGCTTCGCTCAGAGGGCGAGGAAGAGCGTGCTCGAACCTGATCCTGACCTTGAAGTTGGAGCCGCCCTGGCGCCCTACCTGACCGCGTCCATGGATTCGAGCGACGGGCTCGCCCGGAGCCTCCACACCCTGGCCAAGGCGAGCGGCGTGGGCTTCGTGGTCGAGGAGCTCCCCGCAGCCGGAGGGGTGATGGAGTTCGCGGCCGCGAACGGGTTTGACGGGGCCAAGATGGTACTCGAAGGCGGGGAAGAGTACGTCATAGTGGGGACGGTGAAGCCGTCGGAGCTCCAGGCGGCAAGGAGGGCAGCCAAGAAGGCCGGGGGAAGGCTGATCGCCGTGGGGAAGGCGACGGCCCGGAAGGGGGAGGTGGTGAGGAGGGAGGGCGGGGGCGTAAGAGCAATCAGAGACGGAGGCTGGACGCACCTACACAGAAGCTGACTTTGCTACCTTCGCGAACCTCTTGACCAGCTGGTCTGCCCCCTCCTGGGAGTCCGACTCAGCGAAGATTCTCACGATCGGTTCCGTCCCGCTGGGCCTGACCAGGACCCAGGAGTGGGCGTCGGTCCATGCCTTGAGGCCGTCTACCTTCTCTACCTCCCCCTCCGCCTGCTTCTCGACGGCCCTCATCACAGCATCCACCCTCTTGGGGCCGACCTCGACCTTGGTCTTTGCCTGGAAGTACTTCGGGACGACGAACGACAGCACCTTGGACAGCGACATGCCCTTCCTAGCGAGGCATTCGAGCATCAGCGCCGTGGTCATCCCGCCGTCGCGGACCGCGATGTGGGGCTGATAGAGGCACCCGCCGTTCTCCTCGAAGCCGAAGACGGCGTTCCGTTCGATGATCGTCCGAGCGATCTCCACGGCCCCGACCTTTGTGCGCAGAACCTTCGCCCCATGCTTCTTTGCCACAGCCTCCACCGCTTGGCTGGAGGCGACCGAAGTTACGAGGGTCCCGCCCTGGTGCCTGTCGAGGACGAAGTCGGCCACCAGGCAGCCGCTCTGGTCCCCCCATAGGATCCTTCCGTCTTCGTCGCAGAAGATGGACCTGTCACCGTCCCCGTCGTAGGCGACCCCCAGGTCTGCCCCCACCGCCTTCACGGCCGCCGAGAGGTCCTTCAGGGTGTCGGGGGTGGGCTCGGGCCCCCTCCCCGGGAAGTTCCCGTCGACCGTCGAGTTCAGGGTGATCACCTTGCACCCGAGGGATTCGACGATGTAGGGGGCGGCGACCGACTGCGCCCCGTTGCCCAGGTCCATGACCACCGTGAACTTCCTGGCCGCGATCGCCTTGGCGTCAACCCTGGAGAGGACCCCCTTCTGGTAGGTCCTCACCACCGACGCCTCCTGTCTCGCCACGCCGATGGTCTTCCAATCGGCCTTCGTCTGGGACTTTTCGAAGTAGATCTTCTCTATCCGCTGCTCGTCGAGCCTCGGGACCTCGACGCCGTCGGGCCCGGACACCTTCAGGCCGTTGTACTGAGGCGGGTTGTGGGAGGCTGTGACCATCACGCCGCCCCTGTACCCCAGGGCCTTCACCGCATACTGGAGCGCGGGGGTGGGCACGAGCCCCGCCTCGGCAACGTCCCGCCCCGAGCTGAGCAGGCCGGACGCGGCCGCGTTCGCCAAGGCCGGCCCGGAGAGGCGGCCATCCCTGCCAAGCAGCACTTCGCCAGTCCCGAAGTAGGTCCCGATGGCTTCCGCTAGGCTGATGGCGAAATCGAGGTCGTGAGATACGCCAGGCACGAACCTGACCCCGTTGGTTCCAAATAGCCGCGGCTGGGATGCGGCCAACGGCCGCAGAGGGACGCTGGACATGGTAAAACCTTCCTATTCCCGCCTCTCGCTGGCAAGGCGGTAAAGCTTATGTCGAAACATGGAGCGGCTCCCTGTGGGCCCGTAGCGCAGATCCATGAGGGAGCGGAGTACGGATAGCGTGGCAGCCTTCTAAGCTGTAGGGAGCCTAGGCTCGCAGAGGTCGTGGGTTCAAATCCCACCGGGCCCGTTAACCATCTTCCATTGTACTCTGGACCTGAAACTAGTACCAGGAGAGCAATGAGGGTGGCGCGAGTCGGAGACGGGGAAGGCGCACCACTTGCCATCAAGAAGCTCGAAGAGGCCAACGCGGTTCCGGCGGTCCGCGACTAGATCGCGTACGTCTTCCACCTCCCGGAGAACTGGCATCCAACCTCGCTTTCATGAACAGGGCAACGGACCCGCCCGATCTTCGCTTCGCTCGTGCCCTACTCCCCGCTGCCGGAGGGTGCGAGTGAGGGCTCACGGTGCAAGGGACTCGTGGAGAGTATCAGGAGCCGGGGCGGTCTTGCGAGATAGGGTCCCGCATTGGTGGGTTCGTGGCTCGGCCGCCGACGCCATGCTCGAATCGTTTTCCGGCGCCGCTGAGCGGCCTACCGCACCACGAATTCGAGGGAAGCGGCCGCGCCGTAGAGTTTGTTCTCGCCCTGCTGCCAGGCGACCGACTGCTTCCCTTCCAGGACTTCGTCGGTGATCTCCAGGCCGCGGTGGGCGGGGAGGCAGTGCATGACGACAGCCCCCTTGGGGGCTGACTTCATCAGGGCTGAGTTGACCTGGTACCCCTTGAACGCCCGGTGCCTCTCCGCCTGCTCCTTCTCTTCCCCCATGCTCACCCAGACATCGGTATAGACCGCGTCCGCTCCGGCGACAGCGTCCTTCGGGTCCCTGACCACTTCGATGCTCCCGCCCGTCTTCTTGGCCAGAGACCTCGCCTTGCGGACGAGCGAGCTTTCGGGCTCGTATCCTTCGGGAGAGGCCGCCAACACGTTCATCCCGGCGAGGGCCCCTGCCAGGAGCAGCGAGTTGCAGACGTTGTTGCCGTCCCCGACGTAGGCTAGCGTTGTACCCCGCAGCTTACCCTTGGCCTCCTTGATGGTCAGCAGGTCGCTTATCGCCTGAGTCGGGTGCTCCGAGTCGCTGAGCGCGTTGATTACGGGCCTCCCCGAGTAGGCAGCCAGCTGGACCAGGGTGTCCTGGGAGAAGACCCGCCCCACTATGACGTCGAGGTACCCTCCCAGTATCCTGGCGGTGTCTTTGACGGGCTCTCCGCGGCTGAGCTGGAGTTCGTTGGCCGCGAGGTAGACGGGCGCGCCCCCGAGCCTCAGCGTGGCAACCTCAAAGCTCGTCCTTGTCCGCGTGGAAGGCTTCTCGAACAGAAGTCCTACGGCCGAACCCGAGAGGGCCCCCGACGGCCGCCTCGACCTGATCTGCCTCTTCAGCGCCCCGGATCGCGCGACGAGCGACTCCATTTCTTCAGGTGAAAGGTCGGCGACCGAAAGCAGGCTCCTCGGCGTCGGTGGCATCATGAACCTCTGCCGGAGGCTGCCTCATAGATGAAGTTATGCAGCAACCTGCAAGGCGAGCGATGGTCCCGGGCGGGCGTTCGCCGCTGGCGCCGGTATCCAGAGTGGGAGCCCTGCCTTGGGTTCCTGGGACGCGGCGGCCTTATGCGGCCAGGCCCCGTTCCTTCGCGAGGAGGGCCCTCTTCCTTCCGATCCCCATGCCGTAGCCACCCAGGCTCCCGTCCTTCCGGATCACCCTGTGGCATGGTATTATCAGGGGGACGGGGTTGGAGCCGCAGGCGTTCGCCACTGCCCTGACCGCGCGCGGCTTGCCTACCATCTCTGCCACCTCCTGATAGGACCTCGTCTCCCCAAGAGGGATGAGCCGCAATGCGGTCCAGACCCGCATCTGGAAGTCGGTGCCTCTTATGTCCAAGGGAAACTTCGCCTCCTGGCCGCGAAGATGATTCTGCAGAGTGTCGAGGTAGTTCTTCGCGCCGTCCGACTTTGCTATCTCGGCCCTGGGGAATTCGGCGACAAGCGCCTTCAGAAGCTCAGCGTCGCTCCGACCTGCCTTGACCGAGCACACGCCGTGGTCCGTGCTGGCCAGGAGGATGCGGCCGATAGGCGAATCGCCGATCGCGTAGCCGACGCATGCCCCGGCCCCTCCCTTCCTGTAGGTCGCGGGGGTCATCCCGAGCCTCCTCCGGGAGTCTTCGTAGAGCCAGCTCTGCGCGGAGTAGCCCGTCCCCCTCAGGGCGTTGACCACGGGCTCGCCGCTGGCCAGCCTTGACCTGAGGAGGCTGAGCCTGCACTCCTCTAGATACTCGCGGGGGGACATACCCATCACCTCGGCGAAGGTCCTCTGCAGGTGGAACGGACTGAGACAGAACCTCTCACCGAGGGTCGCGAGGGTGACACGTGAAGTGGAGTTCTCCTTCAGGAAGTCGCAGACCCGCTTCACAAGTTCGGCCTTCGATGGCGCCTTCGACCCTGCTACTTCCCTCTGCAATTGCTCACTGGGTCACGGCGGCAGGTTCGGTAATAAGACGTTTTGTCTGGTTCTTGCTGAATTCCCTGTGAGGAGCGCCCTAGCTGACTCGGATGTTGGGGAGCACGCCGTGGACCACATAACCGAAGAAGTACAGGGCCACGGTCGCACCGAAAAGGATCAGCAGTATCTCGACGAAGTCCCTGAAGAAGGTCTTCTGCTGGACTACCACGCTGTACCAGGTGGTGACCGCGAGTATCACCACGGCGAGCGAAAGGGATGAAGACAAGGCTAGTATCATGTTCCTCGTCAGGAAATAAGGGGTCGCGAGGGCTATGGCGGTCAGGAAGTAGGACACTCCCGTGTAGAATGCGCTCAGCCTTGCGGAGCCTTCGAAATTCCCCTGCTTCGCCTGGGCGTAGGCGGCTGAAGCCATGGCCAGCGATGCGGCGGCCCCGGCGATCACCCCGGCGAGCCCGGCGACCTCGGTCAGGTCGTAGAACCCCAGAGATCCGGCGTGGATGCCCGATATCTCCACGAGTGAATCGGCCAGGCCGAGCACGACGAACGAGATGTAGCGGACCGCGGAGCTCTCGACCTTCATCTCCAGGGCCTTCTCATGGTCCTTCTCGTCTGCCACCATCTCGTCGAAGTCGGCTCTGTCCTTCTCCGGGATGAGGGGCGCGAAGCCCTGGTACGTCTTCACCACGCTCTCCTCGTGCCTGTCCAGGTACCGCGTGGCGAACGTGAGACCGAGGAACTTCCTCAGGAAGAGCACCCAGTAGAGTTTCAGCTTGGCGAGCCTCGGCTCCTCCCCGGGGACGTACTTCCTCCAGAACTCGTAGTGCCTGTGCTCCGTGGTCGATAGGGTCCTGAGGATCTCCGCGAAGGGACTTTCGTGGTCTACTGTCTTCGAGAGTCGCTCATAGAGCGTGTAGTCGGACCACTCGTCGGACATCCGGGTCCGAGCCACCTCCTTGAGCGCCTTCTCCTCGTCGGGGAGCATCCAGACCTACGACCTTGACAGGCGTATTTGAACCCTGAGCGCGCTCAGGGTCCGAAGCGTTCCAATGGAGTAGTTTATAGCGGAACGCAGCGGAAGGGGGCATATGGTTTCAGCGTACTGCGTGAAATGCAAGGCATCACGAGAGGTGAAGAACCCTCGGAGCGTGACCATGAAGAACGGTAGGCACGCGACATCAGGGACCTGCCCGATCTGCGGGACCAAGATGTTCAAGATAGGCGGCTAGGCTCGGCCACAGCCCCTGGCATCAGCACCTTCACTCTAGGAAAAACGCCGGCTTCGCAGGCAACGCTTCCCTCGCCTTGTTGGCAGGGTCGTGGGTCTGCTTGCCAGCCTTCTGGATTACCACCTCTAGCCCCAGTTCCTTCGACATGAACTCGGAGGCTCCCGAAAGGGAGCTGAACTCGTCGAAGCCCTTGGAGGAGGCGATTTTGCCGAAGAGTTCGTCCCCCAGTTCATAGAGGAGCTTGAAGACCCTGTCTGGCTGGATCTTCAGGGCCGCGTATTTCTTCAACACCTGGCTGACGTTTCCCTTGCTCTGCTTCGCCGCGGTGAGCTCCAGGAAGTAGGCCTTCGCTTCGTCCGAGCACACATAGACGTTGAGCCTTGATCTGGTCCCCTTGACCACCTTCAGCACGTTCCGAGCGTCGTCCAGCACCCTGTCGACGACCGCCTCAGCCAGCTCCGCCCCCTCATCCAGGGGGAAGTCCTTCAGGGAGGGCCAGTCGGCCTGGCAGACCAGCCCCCTCCCGCCCAGCTCGTGGTTCATGTCTTCGGCCATGAAGGGGGTGAAGGGGCTCATCATCCTGACCCAGGCGCTGAACACGTCGACCAGGGTCTGTTTCCTGGGCGAGCCTGCCCGCCGGAGGTAGTACCTGATATCGTTCCAGGTGTCGAGGAATATTGTCGCAGCCGCGCGCCTCACTCTGAGCTCCTCCATCGCCACCGTGGCCGTCTCTATCCTCCTGTGAACGGTGGAGATGAGCCATGAGTCGAGCCCGTCCGCCTTCCTGTCCTTGGCTGACTTCAGCGTCTTCTTGACGAATGGGAGGACCGCCTCCACCTTCCCCTTGGAATCTTCGGCCGCCCTGTCCCTCCAGTCGGCGTCGTCCATTCCGTCTGCGGTGAGCGCGAGGGCGAGCCTGAAGCCGTCAGCGCCGTACTTCTCGAGGGCGCCCTTCCAGGTGACGAAGTTACCCTTGGTCTTGCTCATCTTCTTTCCTTCGATGAGTATCATGCCGTTGATCCCGAGGCCCTTCGGCCACTGGCGCTCTGGGAAGAGCGCGGCGTGGTGGAAGGCGTAGAAAGTGAGGTGGTTGGGGATGAGCTCCTTGGCGGAGTTGCGCAGGTCGACGGGGTACCAGTAAGAGAACTCCTCTCTGACCTCCCTGAGTCTCTTCTCCGTGGTCCCGGCGGCCTTCGCCAGGCTGGGGGGGTTGCCTTTTCCGAAGAAGACGTAGTCTAGGACATCGGGGGTAAGGCTCTCCGGGGCGAGCTTCTCTGCGTTGACGAACTTGCTGACGCAGTAGTAGGCCATGTATATCGTGGAGTCGCTGAGCGTCTCGACTATCCAGTCCTTGTCCCAGGGTATCTTGGTCCCCATCCCCGAGCGCCTGGCGCAAGGCCAGTCGTTGAGCCATTCGATGGTGGAGTAGAACCACTGCCTCGCGTCCTCGGGATAGACGGCTGCCTGCTCGACAACCCGCCTGGCCTTCGCCTTCCACTCAGGATTGGAGTAGTTCAGGAACCACTGGTTCTCGAGTATCTTCACGTAGCACCTGGTCCCGCACCTGCAGACCACCTTCTCGGAGAGCTCGTACATATTCCCCAGCCTCTCGGTCTTGGCCAGGAGGTCGGCTGCCTTCGCCTTTGCTTCGCTCACGGCAAGCCCCGCCATCGGGCCCGATGCGTGGGACAGCACGCCGCCGTGGAACTCCGCGCTGTACACCTCGGCCGTGGCCTCCTCGAGGCGGCTGTCGGTGGAGTCCTTGATGCCGAGCCTCTCGACCGCGTCCTTTGCGGGGATCTGCGAGTACCCCTTGACAGTGAGTATCGGGATGGGAGCCAGCGCGTCTGCGATCTCCTTCACCTGCCTCCCAGTCTCGATCCTCCCCTCCTGGATGTCCCTGAGGGCTGCGAAGTCATAGGGGGCATGGGCAGGGACGCTGAACACCACGCCGGTCCCCAGCGTGTCGTCAACGAACTTGGCCGGGAGCACGGGGAGGGACTTCCCGGTCAGCGGGGCCATGGCGTACCGCGCGACGAGGTCCGCGCCCTTGAAGGAGCGGATGGGGACGACATCGTGCTTCTGCTCCACAAGCCTCCCCAGTGCGCTCGAGCTCACCACCCACAGCTCGCCGTCTACCCTGGCTTCGCTGTACTCGGCTTCGGGGTTCACCCAGAGGTTGGTCGCTCCGTAGATCGTCTCGGGACGGAGGGTGGCGGCGACCAGCGCCCACTCCCCGAGGTGGAACTTGATCAAGGTGAACTCCTGGGGAGAGACCCCCTCCCCCTCCATCCTGTCGTGGTCCCCCGTCGGGCTCTTGTCGTTGGGGCACCACACCACTGGGTGGGTCCCCTGGACGACATAGCCGAGCTCGCGGAGGCGGAGGTACTGCCACTCCACGAACTTCCTGAACGCCGGGTCGATGGTCCTGAACTCCCGCCGCCAGTCTATCGAGAAGCCGGTGTCTTTCACTACCTGGCGGCTTGCCTTGGTGTAGTAGGATGCCAGGTACTCCGGGTCGGTGAACTTCTCCACCTCCTTCGCGGGGATGCCGTCCGCCTCGACGAAGGCGCGGCGGGCCGCGGCGTCCCCCTGCTTGAGCCTCTGGCTCATCCCCACGATAGTCTTGCCGGTCCAGTGCCAGGCCCAGGGGAAGAGGACGTTGTATCCCTGCAGGCGCCTGAACCGGGCATAGAACTCGACCCTGGAGGCGGTGAACGCAGTCCCCACGTGGACCGCGGCGTTCATGTAGGGGAAGGGGAAGGTCACGAACGCCTTCTTCTTTCCCTGCACAGGGTCAGGCTCGAAGACGCGCCTGTCGTTCCAGACCTTCAGCCAGTACTTCTCTCGCGCCGACATGCCAGTCAACTCGTGGCGGGCGGGAGGAGGCTCTGGGCGAGCGAAGATGTTTCGTCTATCTTGGCCACGAGCGGACCGCCGCCCTGGGCGAATGACTGGGAACCCCCACCGGAACCCCCGAGGGCGGGGGCCAGCTTCCTAACGATCTCGGTGGCGGAGAAGCCTGCCTTGACGGCGGCTTGGCCGACGAAGCAGACGATGCGGGCGGACTTGCCCGCTGAGAATACTGCGATGTAGATCAGCGACGGCTCGGACGATACGCTCTTCTGCCCCTGGACTATAATCTGTTCCTCCCCCAGGGGAGGATTCGTCGAGACGTATAGCTTTGCGTTGCCCACCGTCTTGGCTTCGGCGGCTACGCCGGTTGTGGACATCTCGACCATGGTCTGCCCGAGGCGCTTCTCGCGGGCCCTGGACTCTTCGAGGTCCTTGAGGAGACCCCTCGCCACCTTGGGGAGGTTCTCCCTCTGGGTGTTAAGCACGGCCGAGAGCTCGCCGAGCTCGGAGTCCATCCTGTGCATGTACTCTATGGCCGCCTCTCCGGCTACGAACTCGAGCCTCTCGACACCGTCCTGGACCCTTTCGGCCTTCGTGACCTTGATGAGCCCCACCTCGCCGGTGGACCTGGCGTGGGTCCCCCCGCACGCCTCTATGTCCCACCCCCCTATGTCGACCACCCTGACGAGCTTGCCTGGGACAACCCCTCCCTGGTAGAGCCTGAAGCCGTACTTCTCCTCCGCCTCCTTCCGCGGCATGAAGGTGTTCTTCACCGCCAGGTCTCGCCTGACGACGTCGTTGGCCAGGTCTTCGATCTTTTGCACCTCGGCCTCGGTCAGGTGTGAGAAGTGGGTGATGTCTATCCTCCCATAGTCCTCCTCCTTGAAGGCTGAATGCTGCCAGACCCAGGGCCCGAGCACTTCCCTGGAAGAGCCGTTGAGTATGTGGGTCGCAGTGTGGACCTGGGTGACCCTCCGCCGCCGCCTCTGGTCGACGTGGCACTCCACCCTCGTCCCGGCTCTGGGAGCCTTCCCCTCCACTTTGTGGATCACCACTTCGCCATATTTCTCGATGTCCACCACCTTCGCTCCGCCGAGAAGCCCCCGGTCGGGCTCCTGGCCTCCGCCGCGCGGGTAGAAGACCGTCCTGTCTAGGACGACGTGGTTCCCCTGGAAGACCTTCAGGACCTTGGCGGTAAAGTCCATGGGGGCCCCCTCCTCGTAGTACCATAGCCTCGTCGGCGGGACCCCCCGTGTGTCGAACTGGAGCGTCGGCTGCTCGATCTCGCGGGTAAGGTGCCTTGCCTGGACCTTCTCGTAGAATCCCTCGGGCGGGCTTACCCTCGCGCCGGCCTCGATGAGCTGCTCCGGGGTGACCCCGTCCGAGTCGTAGAGCCTCACCAGGTCGTCGGTCCCCAGCTCCCTCCCGCCGGACGAGATGGAAGCCACTATCTTGGCCGCCCTCTCGGCGGAAGACAGGTACCTGGACTCCTCGACTTCCAGCACCTTCTTCACATCAGAGTGGTGTCCTGCAAGCTCCGGGTACATCCCCCTGAGCTGGTCGATGTGCCAGTCGACGAGGTCAGGGACAGTCAGCCTGAACTTGTAGTAGTTGATGAAGTTCCGCGCCCGCCTGTAGATCATCCTCAGGTTGTAGCCTCCACCCGAGTTGCTCGGGAGCATGCCGTCGGCGATGGCGAAGAGGAGCGACCGTGTGTGGTCGGCGATGGCGTACATGGCCTCCAGGGCGCCGAACTGCTTTGCCAGGTGCGAAACGTCGTCGCCCAGGGCTCCGGCGATCTTCAGCCTCGCCTCGTCGAGGTTCCGGTACTCGTCCAGGTTGATCTCGCCTGCGAGGGCGGAGTATCTCCTGAAGAGGCGTTCGTCGTACTCGACGGCATTCTCCTCCCGCATCTTCCTCAGGACTGGGGCGAAGTACGAGTCGTAGGCCGTAGGGGTGCCCTGGGTGAGCCAGGTAAGGCGCTCGAGCCCCGCCCCCATGTCTACGACCCCTTCCTTGAGCTGGACGTACTTCTCTGGGCTGCCTTCGAAGGCCGTGAAGACAGCGTTCCCGGTTTCAAGCCCCCTGACGTTGTACTGGAGCGAGTAGCCGAAGGCCCCATACCCCATCCAGACGTCCTCGTCGAAGGACACCTCCTCCTTGGGTATGCCGAAGACCTTCGTGAGGAGCTCGAAGTCGAGGTCGATGGTCCTGTCCTTCCAGTACCCCTCCCTGTTCGCCAGGGCGGTCTGGCCGACCATGCAGAAGGAGGTGCCGTGCTTCCCGTTGACCCCGACCGTGGGGACGTCGTTGAACCTCAGGCACATCTGCGGGACCACGAGGGGGTTGGCCGGAAGAGTGAAGACCACCTTCCCGCCTTCCACCCTCTGGAAGTCGATTATCGACGCGACGGTGAAGTAGAGGTCGGGGCGCCACCTGCTTACCACAGGGTAGCGCTTGACTACGGCATGCCCGTTCCTCTTGAAGAAGGACTCGACGGCCTTCCAGGTCTCGACGTAGCTGAGCCTCCTGGAGGCGGGCGGGTCGCCGATGAACGTGTAAGGAGAGCAGGGCTGGTCGTCGCACCTGGTCCTTTCCGGCCGCAGCGTCCAGAAGTGCTTGCCGCAGCTCTCGCACTTCTTCCTGACGTACCCCTCCCTCTTGAACAGGTCCACGACGTAGTACTTTTTGTAGCCGGAGGAGAACTTGGCCTTCAGGGCCTGCTTCTTTTCGTTCAACTGGGCTGCTCCACTGTCTTTTCACGAGTCCTTGCCCTGAAGTAGATAAACTTGGGATGCCGGCCGAGGGAAGGCTTAACGGGTGCGGCGGGGCCTCTCATCCATGCCTGCTGAGATAATCATCAGGGAGGCGAGGGGGGACGAGATTGCGCTCGTAAAGCGCCTCTCCGTGGACGAGCTCCCCGACGAGCTCAACGAGTTGGAGCGCCCCCAGGCGGAGGAGGCCAAGAAGGCGTTCGCGAGGACCATGGAAGCCCTCCTCAGGAAGGAGGGGAGCGAGGTCTACGTGGCTCTGGTCGGGGGCGGGCCGGAGGTCGCTGGGTACGTCTGGTTCGGGGTGTCAGACAGGCCGTTCAGTCAGATGAAGGTCGGCTGGATCTACGACATCCAGGTCGTCCCGGCAGAGAGGGGGAAGGGGGTCGGAGAGGCGCTGCTGAAGCACGCCCTGGACGTGAGCAGGAGGAAGGGGTTCAGGCTCGCGGGGCTTATGGTGAGGGCGAACAACAGGGTCGCCTACTCCCTGTACGAGAAGCTGGGTTTCTACCCCGAGTATGTGGTGATGAGTCGGAACGAGCAGGGGCCGGTTTCAACTTCAAACTCTTAAATACGGAACCGAGGTCGCCTGTCCGCGAATTAAGATGGAGTACGTTTACGCAGCTCTCCTGCTTCAC